>NZ_BBQF01000001.1:0-600000 GCF_000813345.1 Sulfurospirillum arsenophilum NBRC 109478
GATGTGGGCGACTTGAATACTTTTTTTCTCCCTCTTAATTCGATTAATTTTTCGTTTACTCTCTTTCCATATAATAGGGAACTCAAAAATTGCATTCCAGCTTTTGAATTTGATAGAATGCATTTTGATTTTACGTATTTAAAAGGAGAAAATCACATGGGACTGTATGACAGAAACTACATACAACAAAATGCAAATGAGAATACCTATGAGCATACAAGGGTTAACGAGAGTTCATTGGGAGCGTTCATTAAACAAACTTACCAGCTATTTGCAGCTTCACTTCTTGCAGCAAGTGCTGGTGCTTATGTTGGAATTGGTATGGCAAGTGCCATTGCTTCTTGGTATTGGGGACTCGTTATTTTAGAGTTTGTCTGTTTATTTGGTCTTTTTGCAGCTAAAAAGAAAGCTGGACTCAATATGGTTCTTCTTTTTGGTTTTACTTTTTTAACAGGTTTAACACTCACTCCTCTTCTTTCAAGTATTCTTGGAATGAAAGGTGGGGCAAGTATTGTAGCAAATGCGTTTATTTTGACGACGGTTGCTTTTGGCGGACTTTCTGTATTTGCGATGAATACAAAAAGAGATTTTTCTGGTATGGGTAAAATGTTGTTTATTACACTCATTGTTATCGTGGTTGCAGGAATCATCAATATCTTTTTCCATAGCCCGATTTTACAATTAGCCATTGCGAGTATTAGCTCCATTTTGTTTAGTGCATTTATTCTTTATGATACACAAAACATTATCAAAGGTGCTTACGAGACTCCTATTGAAGCAGCTATTGCATTGTATTTAGATTTTTTAAATCTCTTTATTTCATTGCTTCAAATTCTTGGAATTTTTGGATCACGTGACGAATAAGCTCTAAATTAGGCATAAAAAAAAGGGGCGCAAGGAGATTTCTCCTTGCGCCCCTTTTTTCGTTTACATGTAAAGTTATTAACCTAAAGGCTCATTGACTTTAATGTCACACTTACCAGTCTTCTCACATTTGATATTTGCATCAAAATAGAGAATTTTACTCACGTCAATTTTTGCATCTTTGAGTTTCAAAAAGGCTTCCATAGAACGTCCACCTGCAGAGCAGTTAAAAATAACAACCTTCCCTTTAGGTAATTTTGCCGCTAAGTCTTTTGCATTCAATTTGCCAGCTTCAATATTAACAGCCCCTTTAATGTGACCATTTGCAAATTCCCCTGCCGTTCGAACATCTATAACTGCTACATTTACAGGGATTTTATCGCTAAGTATCAATGCTTTATACCACTCACCATCAACACTTCCTTCATCTTCGCCTAGTTTAACACCCTCTACAAAAGCATCTTTTTTAGGACTTGAAGCTACTTCTGATTTCTTTACACCACCCGCAGTTGTTTGAAGACCTGCTTCTTTCCACTCTGGGTATCCACCTGCGTAGACACTCATTTTCTGGTAACCAAACTCTTGCAATTTTTTTGCTAAATTATGCGATTTAGCACAACTATACCCCTCACAAAATGCCACAATAGGAGTCATTTTATCAGCAGGCAAACGACCTTTAAGTTTATCGACTTCTTCATCACTCATGTAGAGCGCACCCGGAATAGTTCCAGCCATATACTTAGCATACGGTCTTGCATCCATCAACACAGCACTATTGTTTTTGAAAATATTTTGTACAACAGGAAGACCAATTTCTGGATAGTTTTTGCTGATCCACTCTGGTTCACCCGCCTGGTAAAGTTTTACGTTCGTAAAGCCTTTACTTTTAAGATGGTCTGCAACAATAGGGCTTTTTTCACAGTCCCAACCACCGCAGAAAACGATAATCTCTTTATCTTTTGCCACCTTATCAAGCTGACCGATAAATTTATCAATTTGTGTATCAGGAATATTGATACTCGAAGGAATCGTACTGGCTAAATATTTTGGATTAGGGCGAGCATCAATTAAGAGTGCTTTTGCCCCCTCTCTCGTTCCATTGCCGATCGCCGCTTTAACATAGGCATAATCCACATTCTCTAATTTAAACTTTTCCATCAAGCTCTTAACATGCGCTGTTGGCTCTGTTAACACTTTAGCACTTGGTGTTGCACTTGCTTCTGGTTGTGTGGTACAACCACTCAGTAACAATCCAGCAACAACGATACTACTTGCAAAAACTTTTAATTTCATCTTTTCTCCTTTAGGGATTTTGATACTTTAATGATTACTTGATTCATCCAAATTAAAAACTTTATCCGCAATATAATACAAAAAGAGAGCAAGTCCGATGCCACCAAATCCTATTGCAAACTCAGCTGCGGAGGGGAAATACTCCACAAATGTTGGAGCTACTTGATATTCTGCACGTTTGAGCGTTGTCATAGGATAAAGCAATGTGTCATGCACTAAGTCATAACGCATAAAGAAAATACCCACCATACCTGTAATAGAGGCATAAACGGTTGCTTTAATCGCCTTTGCATTGCTCGCTAAAATAATGACAAACGGTATTAACATACCTAAAATCAACTCACCAAACCAAAAATTAGGGTGTTTGATTGCGTGTAAAATTGTTGCAGCACGCTCTGGCATATCACCATACAATGCTGTTAAAATTTTCCACGCTTCAAAGAAAATAAGAACGGCTAAAAGCATCCCCAAAACCTTCGAAAGCTTGACAAGCATTATAACAATTTTTTCAGGGAAGTTCATTTTGTACCTAAAGCCATACATTAAGAAAACCAAGTAACATCCTGTAATCATCGCGGAGAGGATAAAATAAACAGGATAAAAAACACCGTTTGCTGAAGGACGTGAGACCAAAAAGCCAAAAACGGCTCCAAGGTTAGAGTGTGCTGCAAGACCAACCAACAATCCACAAATACCAAAGATCTTTGAGAATGTATGATTAACCTTAATGGCTAGAAAGAAAAATTCCAAACAAATAAAGGTGAGATAAAGACCATACAACGTTCCCATCCACCAAATAGCAGAGCTAAGTCCTGGCGTTAAGACGTTGTAAATGAGCATAGTCATTGGATGGCCTATCTCTAAACCAATAACCGCGAAACCTGAACTGATCGTAATAATTGCGCCGGCAATGGCACGTTTACCGATTTGTTGAAACTCTGGGATTCCAAAAACATGACCGATAGAAGAGATAATACAAAGACCTGTGCTGGATACAACAAAGAAGACATACATCGCAATGAGTAAACCCCATGGATGTTGTCGTGTTACATTGTAAACATGGTGCCCGTGTAAGATATATGCAACCGCACCTGCCATAAAAGCTGCAAGAAGTGCAACGGTTGTAAATGCCATCACTACATTAAGGGGTGTTTTTTCAAAATTAAAGAGTTTTTTCAAAGAAAGTGTTTGCATTATAAACTCCTACAATATATAAAATAGTTTTGGTTTAGTACCCAAGTGTTCTTTCACTTGACGGTACTCTTTGTTAGCAAGCAATACAGAAATCTCGCTGTTTGGATCGTCCAAATCACCAAACACCCTCACTTTTGTTGGGCAGGTTGCTTGACATGCTGTGGTTGTTTCACCATTAGCCAGTCTTGTATCTGAACAGAAGGTACATTTATCGACCGTATTAGTTCGAGTATCCACATAACGTGCATCATACGGACAGGCGTTGATACAATAAGTACACAAGATACATTTCGTAGGATCAACCATCACCATACCGCCTTCACCATAATACGTTGCATTGGTAGGGCATACTTGCTGGCATGGGGCATTGTCACAATGTTGACATTGGCTAGGATGATAGGTTTGGGAAGCAATAGAGATGTTTGGGAACTGACCCTCCGCCTCTTTAACTCCCACCCAAATTCGGTAATGATCTTGAAGGAGCAAAACGCCATTTTCTTCTTTACATGCACTTTCACATGCTCTACAATTAATACAATTTTTGTAGTTTAGTGCCATTCCATAACGTGCCATGATTAAACCTTTCTAATTTCTACAATTGTGTCGTGAAGACAGGTTGATCCGTGCATCGGTTCAATGCCATCTTCAATAATAGCAGCGTCATTACCGCCATTGTTGTATCCAAGGCTCAGAGCTTTTGAGTAAACGCCAAAACCATGGACAAAGAAGAGTGTATCTGGTCCAATTTTCTCTGTTGGATACGCTTTAATCGTTGTTTTGCCTACCTTGCTAGAAACTTCGAGTTTATCGCCAAACTTAATGCCTAGTTTTTCGGCTACGCGTCTGTTGATCCATGCGTAGTTTTGAGGTACGAGGTTAAGGAGCATTCGGTTATTTGCTGTTCCTGATTGGGTAAATTGTGCATGACGCCCTGTGATAAATCTAAATTTACCTGCTGGAATTGCCATTTCATATTCACTTTTCCATACAGGCATAGCATCAATCCCTTTTTTAGCAAGCGCTGGAACGGAACACTCTATTTTGCCTGATGGCGTTGAGAACTTGTTATTTTTCACCGAATAAGCACGTTTCGTTTCAGGATAGTACTCATAGTCATTCACACCCATTTTTTTGAAATACTCATTCATATTGGGGTAAAAAACGCCTTTTTCTTTGAGAATTTCTGATGCACCTTCATACTTAGCAACTGCTTGAGTATTGAGCTCTTCTTGATCGTGTGCAAATGGTTTAGTAAGATCAAAATCTGCATAGACTTTTTCTTCACCATCCTCTTCGATTGTGCTCTGAACATCTTCATCGTATTTTTTAGTGATTTCAAAAAGTGGTTTGGTGAGCTTAGCGCTGAGTCCACGCATAATTTCCATAATAGGCTTACTCTCAAACATAGGGTCAATCACTTTATTACGTTGTGCGATAGAAGGCTCAATACCACCAAAAGAGACTACTGGATCGGTTCGCTCCAAGTAAGTACACTCTGGCAAAATAACATCACTGAGCATTACGGTATCACTTGGCATCGTATCAATGGTGACGACAAGATCCAATTTTTTCAAAAATGCCGCCGTTTTTGCATTATTTGGCATATTTTGCATAGGATTATGTTTGTAGTTAAATAGGGCGCGAATCGGATAGGGACTTCTGTTTTCTAAAACCATATTTCGAAATGCAACCCATGAGCCAGAACCACCCACAACCGCTGCTTCATCTTTTTCAATACGAGGTTTTGCTTGCGCGTACATCGGTGCAACAGCATCATGTTCAACAAGTGGCAAGCTTTTACCAAAGCAGATACCACCTTTAACATCAACACCCCCGCCAAGTGCTGAAAAAAGCGCTTGAGCACGGCGTAATTGGAAGTCATTTTTAGACCACGTGGTACGTCTTCCTTGGTAATAGATCGCTTGAGGAGCATTTGCCATAAAATCACGAGATACTTGATAAATATCGGCTGCTTTAATGCCGGTGATTTTCTCTGCCCATTCAGGAGTATAGTTACTATTTAAAATGTGGTTTTTGTAATCCTCAAAACCATTAAAGTAATTTGTAACAAAGGCTTTATTGTAGCGCTCTTCTTTGATCGCAACATAGGTGAGTGCTAAAACAAAGGCTAAGTCTGTTCCTACATTGATCGCAAGCCATTTATCACTTTTGGCAGCCGTATTGGTAAAACGAGGATCAACAGTAATCAGCTTTGCACCTCTTCCATTGGTGCGCTTAAACATATCCATGGTATCGGGGGTGACAATTGCTTCAGCACGGTTTGCTCCTGCCATAATGACGTATTTGGCATTGTCCAAATCCGCTTGACCGTAACCACCAATCGTAAGTGTATACCCTGAAACGGTTGTTGCTAAACAGAGACTTGCATGGTTTAAGAAGTGGGAAGAGCCAAACATGGTGAAAAAACTTTTAAAGGTATGTTCTGCCATGCCCTCCCCCGCACAAAACGCTACAGTTGAGCGATTGTCTTTCTCTTCTTCCAAGATTTTGGTGAGTTTTTCATTAATATACGCATAAGCTTCGTCCCAACTGACACGCTTAAACTTACCACTACCTTTTTCGCCATCACGAATCAACGGATATTTAAGACGATCGGGATCATAGACCGCTTGTATACCAGAATTACCACGAGGACAGAGCATATTGCGTGATTTTGGAAAAAGTGGATTTGGATCAAGTTTTTCAATAACACCATTGCGTACATGCGCAATCGCTGCGCATTTATTAACACACATCTCACAGAGTGTTGCTATTTTCTTATTATCTTCATTGCCAACTTTTTTGGCTGGTGTTGTAACGCTCGCTATAACGGAAGAGGAACTAAGGCTCACTCCGCCTGCTATTGACATCGCTACACTCCCTTGAAGAAATCTCCTTCTTGAGATCTCTACTTTCATCGCGTCTCCTTGTAATCTTTTGCCTTTAAGGTTCGTACGTTCAAACGAGGTTTAAAAGTACGTCTTGTTCTATCCATTGTAAAGGTTAAATCTTAGAAAAAACTTACAAAAGGTAAAAAAAAATATACAAATATGAGAGGCCATGAATTAAATCCCTAGAAATAGGCGATTTATCAATACAAAAAAGATGTTGTTTTTGTAAAAAAAGTGATAAAAAAGGTAAATTATAATGAACTTTTTTGAGGGAATTTATAAATTTTGACTCAAAATAGTTCTAAAAACAGATCATTTATTTTAAGTTTTAAAGCCTATTTTGAGAGAATTTATAAATTTTAGTTATATTTTATTAACCTTTTGAAACATCTTTGACACTCCCCACACAAAAAGGACTTCAAATTCAAGGTAATCGTGCGGATAATTTTGGATGATCGCCTTCGTTTGTGCGATACTCAAACGTTTTTCTCCACCACTGACGCCACTTTTTTTAATATAACGAAATTTAGAGAGATTGTCTTCAAAAAAGAGACGAAATATTTTGGTTTCATGTTTACATGTAAAATAGTTTTCAAACAGTTTTATTAATGCTGTAGCATTCGGTAAAAAGGTAGATTGTCCACTCATAGCATAGATCGTTTCAAATGTTTTGTCGGTAAAAATAGCAAAGGCGCCCTCTTTACATGTAAGCGCCAGCTGAGAAATTAATGCTTCAATGTCCCGTGCCCATTGCAAAGCGGAAGAGGAGATGAGAAGGTCGTACGGTGGGTTTAATGTTTCAAACAATGTAGGCTCTTCAAAATCCTCGCAGATAATTTCCACATCTTTACATGTAGGATGTAATTCACACATTTTAAGAGCATTATCAACCCCTGTAAAATGTTCTATCTCCCATGTAATATTTTTAAAAACAGCTCCACTTCCACACCCTAAATCTAAGATTTTTTTAGGCTGTGAGTCAATTCGAGAAATCAAATAATGTGCAACTTCACGTTGCAAGGAAGTATAGTCATCGTAACTATGTGCATTTTTGGAAAATTCATTAATATGTTTTGCGATCATGTGTATTAGGATGTCCACTTTTTTTCCAAAAAGTATACTCTGCTCTGACTAAAAAATCACTGTTTAACCTTTGCCTATGATGTTTAATCAGAAAAGACAATCATAATTTAAGAGTTTTTTTCATAAAATATCTAATAATACTCATAATAAGGGGTCAAAAATGTCTAAATGGGGGCGTTTAGGAATTTTGATGTGTCTTATTTTAAGCACACAACTATGGGCATCCATCGGAAAAGTCTCGCTTTTAAAAGGCGAAGCCATCGCAAATCGTGATAATCAAACCATTGCGCTTGCCAATGGCACAACGCTTGAAGAACATGATCTTATTTCAACACGAGCTAACAGCCAAATTCAACTTACGTTTGAAGATAAAACAGTCATCACGCTAGGCAGTGAGAGTATTTTAGACATCAATCAATATCTCAATGATGCTCAAGAACCTAAGGCAAAATTTAAATTTAACCAAGGGACATTCAAAAGCATTACAGGCAATATTGGTAAAAAAGCACCTGAAAACTTTAACTTAGAAACTAAAACGGCTACGATTGGTATTCGAGGAACAACCGTTTTAGGGCAGACAAATATGCCACCTCAAAATGGACGTGAACAACCCGATATCATAGGATGCTCCTCTGGTAAAATTGTCGTTGTAACCCCTATGGGCTCAGTTGAAATAGGCGCTGGATTCGCGACAACAGTCACACCAAATCAAGCACCTACCGCACCTCAACCTCTTAGCACAACACCATTAACAACTACAAGTTCTACACAATCTTCGCAAAATGGCAACGTTATACTCGCCTCTTCCGTAACATCAACAAACAATAACGTTAATGAAGTTGCAAATAATACCTTGCAAGAGTCAACACAAAATAGTGTCACAAACACGGCAAATACCGCAAAAAATCAATCTATTTTTTATCCTAGCATTGGATTAACAGGTGGCATTTTGGATTATGAACCATTTAAAAGTTCTATTAGTTATTACATACAAGGTATAGATTCTACTTTAACGTTTGGTTTAAATTATCGACCGTACAACATTGATCCAGACACAGGAGAATATGCACATGCACATTCCTATACAACATTACTTCTTGAAAATATTCCACTCATGGATACAAATGGTTGGGCTGATTTAAATACTATCAATAACACTGTAACAGGCTTTAAATATCTGACAAAAACATTAAATAGCTCAAATAATCCCGTAACACTCTCACTCAATAACAGTGATATAACATTATCAAGTTATAGTTTGTTACAAGATGCAAATGAAGAACTCTTTATTGCTTCTTTGAATAATAATGACATTGGATATACCCAAAAATTCATTATTGGGCAACAGTCTTCGTCTATCCCAGATTCAACCATTCTTTATTACGCAGATCCATTTGATTCTATTTCACCAACCATTTATCCTGAATTAACAGGATCTAACAATGCTTTAGCAATTAACACAACCAACCGTAATGCACTTGGTTTTTCAGTAGATGGAAGCACTAATAAAATTATTATTACCATTGGAAGTCTTGATAGCCATAACAGCCTATCACTCAAAGATTATTCACTTACAACTTCAAACGACGCAGATTATATTCGTAACTGGAGTTATACGAGTTTATCGGGAGCTGTTTATGGTAGCACCAATCAAGCAATTGGCGTCAATGGCATAAAAACTACCTATAATTTTGATGGTGACTATATCTCTAGTTATGGAACGACAACAGGTATAGCCGTACAAACGACATCTTCTACACCCACAGCATCGCAAAGATATAATGCTGTACAAACGTTAGATGGATTGATTACAAATGCCTTAGGCAATAGTGATTTAACCATTCAGTTAAATAAAAACACAGGTGTGGTGAGTGTTGCATCCTCTTTATTATCGATTGATGGGACGGGCGCATCTAGTAAATCAGCATACATTCATGATGACTACTTTGCTGCTATAACCCTAGATACCTATGATCATACAACACCCGCACTCACAAGCTATCTTATTGCGATTCCAATGGAAACACAAGATGATTATGTTTCATGGGGATATTGGGGTAAAAGCACTCTTAATAATACTAATCAAATAGAAACAGACACTTCACCTTTTAGCACATGGGTTGCCGGCGTCAAAACAGATACTAGTGTCATACAAAATCTTGTAACAAACTCTGCATCGTATACTTACAATGGTGCTGTTATTGGTGCAGCTCGTGAAGGTGGCACGTGGGGATCTATCAAAAATGATGGTAGCAATCTGATTAATCTTTCAATCAACTTTGCCAACGTAAATCCTATAACAGGCACTATCGCCTTTAATACCAGTAACAATGGTTCATGGAGCAGTACTGTTACTACCAGTGCTTTAACAGCTAGTACATCTAGCTTTGCAGCGAATCTTTCAAGTGCAAACTCTTACGGAAGCTTAAAGGGTAATTTCTACGGACCAACAGCGAACGCCGTTGCAGGTAGTTTTAGCCTGTCAAAAATTTCTGATGATATAGCTTCCGGCTCATTTAAAGCAATCAAATAAGGGTTGGTAGAATGAAAAAAATTTTAATCATCTGTTGTATTATCTCTTCACTCTTAGCCAGTTCTTTAGAGACCTTTAAAAGTGACTACGATCAAGCACTCAAACTCTATAATAGTGGTGATTTTCAAAATGCTTCTATTCAATTTTATGCGCTAAGCGAAGTTGCTCCCGAAAATGTCGAAGTCAATTTTTATCTTGGACGCTCTTCCCTAGAGCTTAAACACTATGACGATGCTGTGAGTGCCTTTGATCGTGTGCTTATTCTCAATCCATCGCATGTCCGAACCAAATTAGAATTGGCACGTCTCTATTTTGAAATTCAACAATACGATACTGCACAATCGCTTCTTGATGGTGTTTTACAAGAGCAATTGCCATTGACAGTTCAAGAAAATGTCGTCGCTCTTAAAAGTGCTATCGATCAGCAAAGAGCAAAACACACCTTTGGTGGTGCACTCATTTTAGCATGGGATTACGATACCAATATTGGCAATGATGTGGGCAGAGGTGTGACTCAAAACGTGCTCAGCATCATTGATCTTCCTGGCAATAACCAACGTAAAAGTGCTGGACTTGCTCAAACATTGGTTTTAAACCACAGTTACGATATGGGAGAAAAGGGAGGTTTTGCTTGGGATACTGCTTTTATCGCCTACAATAAAAATCTTACCCAATACTCCGATAAAGATTTGATGTTCTTTTCTCTTTCGACGGGTCCAAGCTATACGTATGATATCTATAAACTTTCGCTTCAAGCAGGTTATGACAAAGTACGTTTAGAATCCGATGACTACATGAATATAACCCACTTTTCACTCAATCTCAAGGCTATTTTAACCCCTGAGTTAATGCTAGAAACTGACATCACTCAAAAGCGTAACCTTCATACGCAAAGTAGCAATACGACCGATTCCGATGCAACACTTTATACGATGGGTGTACGTTATGCACTCAACCCTCAAGATCCTTGGATTATTGCTGCATATATCTCGTACAAAGATGAAAACGAACGTGATAAAGCCGCTGCACAATATGGCGTCTCACTGGATGAGTGGAGTTACCGTTTAGAGCTTTCAAAAGAGATTTTTAAAGATTTTAGAGCTACTATTGGCTACACCTATAAAGACACTAATTACAAAGAGTTTGATGCACTTTTCAATCTCAAACGAAGCGATACAGAGGATTACTATTCAACTTCACTTTCGTACATGCTTACGAAACAATCTTCCGTTATGTTAAGCTACGCCTACAGCGATCATGCTTCGAACAATGCACTTTATACCTATAAAAAAAATGTTACGGCACTTTCGTACATTTACTCCTTTTAACCTATGCGAAAAAGCTTAACACAGCTCCTTTTTTCTCTGATTATCATGGGAAGCTCTATCGTGGGTTATCTCTATTACAGCTCTTTTTGGCAACCTTTTGAGTACAAGATCAAAGATATCATGCTCCAAAGCAGAGGCGAGATTAAAGGTGATGAAAATATTGTCATCATCGATATTGATGAGAAGAGCCTCAAAGCACTGGGGCAATGGCCATGGAGCAGAGATAAAATCGCTAAATTATTGCAAAATCTCTCGGATCTTGGTGTTGCGATTATAGGGCTTGATGTCGTTTTTGCCGAAGCTGATAGTAGCTCTCCGCAAAAAGTTTTAAAGCAACTAGGACTCCCCCACCAAGGAGTACCTGATTTTGATGCTATTTTTGCACAAACCATCAGTGAGACGCCAACGATTGTCGGCTATGTTTTTGCGCTTACGCCTGATGCCATAGAGCCTGAAGGAAATCCTAAATCTGCTGCCATCATCGTAGAGCAAAACCGCCCTCCTCACTCCTCATTGATCAAACCGTATCGTGCTATTCTCAACATTCCACAAATTCAAAAGCAAGCGTATTCGAGCGGTTATTTCAATACTATTCCCGATAGCGATGGTATTGTACGCAGTATTCCTCTGATTATGGAGTATGATGGTATTCTTTATCCTTCTTTGAGCCTTGAGATGGTGCGCATCGCACTGAATGAAAAAAAGATCAACATTGTTTACGATGAGAATGGGCTAAGACAGATCGAAATTGGAGAACATATCATCCCCACCGACTTTTTTGGTCGCTTGATGGTCAATTACCGTGGACGTCAACATAGCTATGACTATATCTCAGCCATTGATGTTTACACTAATCGCGTCAATCCTTTACATGTAAAAGATAAAATCGCTCTTGTAGGCACCTCTGCCGCGGGTTTGCTTGATCTTAGAAGTACCCCTTTTGAGAGTGTCTATGCCGGTGTGGAAGTGCATGCCAATGCTATTGATAACATCTTGCACCAAGAGTACCTTGCGAAACCCATTTGGACACGCGGTGTTGATCTTCTTAGCATCGTAGCCCTCTGTGCCATTACCCTTGTTATCTTACTCCTTCCAAGTGCCTTTTTTAGTTTTAGTGCCCTTGTAACACTCAACCTTATGGTGATTCTTGCACACTATTACAGCATGATTTACCAAGGAACTTTATTTAACACCATTTTGCCACTTGTCGCAATCAATCTTCTCTTTATCGTAGGACAAGCTATCAACTATTTTCTTGAAATTAGGCAAAAAGAGCTCATCAAACACAAATTTGCGAGCAAAGTAAGCCCCGCGGTTATGAACAATATTCTTGCAAGTGAAGATGATGTTTTGCAAGGAATAGAGAAAGAGATTACCATCTTTTTTTCCGATGTACGAAATTTTACCGCCATCTCCGAAGCTGCAGGTGATGCAAAATCGCTGATTCATCTTATGAACGCCTATATGGATCCGATGAGTCAAATCATTATTCGCTCAGGCGGTACAGTCGATAAATTTATCGGCGATGCCATTATGGCATATTGGAATGCCCCTATTAGCATGGAAGATCATGCGGATAAAGCTGTTTCTGCCGCCCTTGAACAACTACACCACCTCAAATCGTTAAATGCCGAACTCAAAGCCAACCCTGAATTTTCCAAAGTCGTTGCTATGGCAGAGGCAAAAGGCATGCCTATCATTGACATTGGCATTGGTATTAACACCGGTGTTGCCATTGTAGGTGAGATGGGAACCAGTAGCCGTAGTGACTATACCGTCATTGGCGATCCTATCAATCTTGGATCGCGCCTTGAATCATTGTGCAAATACTACAACTCACACCTTACCATCTCTAACTTTACCAAAGCCAAACTAGAAGGTGCTTATATCTTTCGCTTTTTGGATTTAGTGACGGTTAAGGGTAAAAGTGAGCCTATTGAAGTCTGGCAAATCCATGATTTTGATGCCCCTCAAAAAGAGCCACTCTATTCAGTGAGTTATGAAATGCTTCAAGAAGAACTGAGACTCCATCATGAGGCTATTACACTCTATAAAGAGGCACGTTTTGAAGAAGCACTTGCTTGTTTTGAAGCGTTGCAACAAAGAGAGACAAAAACCAATCACGCAATTTATACTATTTATTGTGAGCGTTGTTCACACTATATCACGTTTCCACCGAGTGCATTTAAGGGTGTTTTTGTGCACACTACCAAAGGATAAGCATGAGTTATATTCGTATTTTAGGCGCCCAAGGAAGCAGAGCTAAAGAGTCCTTTACCACCTGTATTCAAGTCACCAAAAACACGCTCATAGATGCGGGTAATATTATGCATGCCCTTGGCGATGAAGCTTTACATGTAAACCGTATTTTTTTCTCTCATGCACACCTAGATCATATCATCGATACTGCGTTTATGATTGACAATTTTTTTGCCAAACGTACAACATCACTCACACTTTACGGACTTCCAGCGACAATTGAAGCCTTACAAAAACATCTTTTCAATGATGTGGTATGGCCCAATTTTAGTAAACTCTTCCTTATCAATAGTACAACACCCGCCATCACCTATGTTACCCTTGAGCCCAATCAAAGTTATGCGATTGAAGAAGGCATAACACTTACCCCTTTCTTAGCCAATCATACCGTGCCCTGCTGTGGTTACATCATTGAGCAAAATAAAAGTGCCCTCCTCTTCTCGGCAGATACCTTTCGCAATGAAGCGCTTTGGAATCTACTGAATGAAAAACCTGAAATCAAAGCACTGATCATCGATGTCTCGTTTCCTAATCATTTTAAGAAAATTGCAACGGAGAGTAAGCATCTAACACCGCATTTTCTAGCAGAAGAGATGCAACAACTCAAGCGAAATGATCTGCATATTTATATCAACCATCTTAAACCTTTTTATGCGGAGCAGATTAAGAATGAACTTCATGCTATTGGTATTACGAAAGAAGCTATTTTGCACGATGGCGAAAGTATAAACCTTGCGACGGGGTATTTAGAGCCAAGCATCCCTCGCAGCATCGATGAGCGCGTTCAAAAGCTCACCGAGATTGGAACAGCCCTCTCTGCAAATGAAAACCTTGATGCTCTTTTGGAGATGATCGTTACCGAAGCTAAAAATCTCACGGGTGCGGATGGTGGAACACTCTATCTGCTTGAAAAAGATGAACTTCGTTTTCAGGTCATTCAAACCGACTCATTAAGCATCAAAATGGGAGGAACCAGTGGCAAAATCACATGGCCACCACTTCCACTTTACCTCGAAGATGACACTCCCAATAAAAAGATGGTAGCCGCAACGTGTGCGTTAGAAGATCGCTTAGTGAATATTCCCGATGTCTATGAAGCTGTAGGATTTTCATTTGAGGGAACGAAGAAATTCGATCAAGGCACAGGTTATCGCTCAAAATCCATGCTGGTTATTCCTATGAAAAATCATGAACATGAGATTATTGGTGTGTTGCAACTTCTCAACAAAATAGATGAACATACCCATGAAGTGAGTGCTTTTAATGATGAAGATGAAAAGATCACACTCTCGCTTGCATCACAAGCAGCGATTGCTATTACCAATACGTCACTTATTCAAGGACTTGAAAATCTTTTAGAATCTTTCCTCAAAAGTATTATTTTTGCTATCAGTAAAAAATCACCTTATACGGCTGGGCATATTGAGCGCATGGTCAAACTAAGCGTCATGATCGCTGAAGCAATCAATCAAGACACCTCTTTATATGCCGATAAACACTTTAGTGCTGAAGAGATCAAACAGATCAACTTTGCTGCACTCATGCATGACATTGGTAAACTTGCAACGCCTGAACAAGTCGTCGATAAAGCCACTAAATTAGAAGCCATATTTGATCGTATTCATATGATTGAATGCCGCATCAAAACAGTTGAAAAAGCTTTACATGTAAAACTGTTGGAAGATAAAATAGCTCTTTTAGAAGGCAAGCAACAAGGTGACATTCACGCTTTAGAAGCAAGCTACCATCAACAGATAGAAACTCTACGTGAAGCGTTTGTATTGATTCAATCCAGCAATAAAGGCGACTCCTTTCTAAACGATGATAATGCTTCCAAAATCCAAGCGCTTGCAAAACAGTCATGGCTCATTGGAGATGAAACGTATAGGATTCTCACAGAAAATGAAGCGTATCATCTGAGCACCCAAAAAGGAACTCTCACTCAAGAAGAGCGTACCATTATCAACGATCATGCAAAACTTAGTGTCGACATTTTAAACCGCCTTCCCTTCCCTAAAAAATACCAACAAATTCCTCAAATTTCAGGCAATCACCATGAAAAAATCAATGGAAAAGGTTATCCGCAAGGACTGAAGGGCGATGAAATCAGCTTTGAAGCACGTATCTTAGCTATTGCTGACATCTTTGAAGCCTTGACAGCCAGCGATAGGCCATATAAAGCAGGCATGCCTCTTTCGACAGCCATGAAAATACTTTACTTTATGGCAAAAGATGATGAGTTAGATTCTAAGCTTGTGAAATTCTTTTATGATTCTGGGCTGTATTTACAGTATGCCAAAGAGGCACTCCCCGAACAGAGTATAGACACTGTCACGGTGGATTTTAGTACACTCTAGGTTGTGCTGTTTTTTACCTCATTTTAAAGTAATTTTTTCATGTTTAACGATTCTTTAACACGTTTTGGATATAATCCTTAGTTCTACATTATTTTGAAAACAAAGGACATCCCTTATGACCACCGTTTTATTGGTTTTACAATTTGTATTAACCGCTATTTTAACTGTTTCTGTACTTCTACAAAAAAGCTCATCTATCGGCCTTGGTGCTTACAGTGGAAGCAATGAATCCCTTTTTGGTGCAAAAGGACCAGCGGGTTTTATGGCAAAATTTACTTTTATCATTGCAACACTTTTCATTGTAAATACACTCGCTTTGGGTTATTTTTACAACCAAACTAAAAAAGTATCGATTGCTGAAGATATCAAAATCGAAAAAAGCGTTGTACCAAGTGTTCCAGCTCCACTGACAACTGCTCCAGCAGCTCCTGAAGCTCCAGCATCTAAATAATCCGTTATGAAATCTTTTTGGCTTGTGTTGTGTTTGAGTGTGATGGTATGGGCAGACGCCCATATCTTCATCTACCATCGTTTTAACGATTCCAGATATCCCACTACCAACACAACGCTCGAAGAGCTTCGAAAAGAGTTTGACTACTTTAAGAAAAATGGCTACGAAGTCATTCCTCTTGAAAAACTTGTCACTGCCCTTCACAACAAAGAAACCATCCCCGATAATTGGATTGTACTCACCATTGATGATAATTACAAAAGTTTTTATGAACATGGTTTAGCACTTTTTAAAGAGTACAACTATCCATTCACAATGTTTGTCTATGTTGGAGCAACGGAGCAAAAGTATGGCGATTTTATGAGTTGGGAACAGCTTAAAGAGATAGCCAAATATGGCTCTTTAGAGTTTCATTCACTGAATCATCCGCATATGACTGAACTGAGTGATGAAGCACTTAAAAAAGATTTTGATGAAGGCTTGAGCTTATTTGAAAAGCGTCTTGGTATCAAACCTCGTTATTTTTCATACCCTTTTGGTGAATTTAGTCCTCGTGTCAAAGCAATGGCAACTCGCTATGGTTTTGAAGCCATTTTAAACCAAACAATGGGCGCAGTAGCCAGCTTTAGTGATCCTATGGACCTAGACCGTTCAGCCCTTGTCGGTAAAAGTGACTTAGGTGGATTTTTAAAGTATAAAGCCCTTGAAGCTACGTGGATAGAACCTACTGTTTTACTGAATGATGGCAAACTGACCTCTTTACATGTAAAAGTGCAAACAAGTGCTTCCAAAGGTGGTATTTACATCAGCGAACATGGTTATTCCGAGGTGAGCTTAAGTGATGGCGTTTTTGAAGCTCAAATCAATAAAATATTGACCAAAGATCGCACACGGATTATCGTCTCCGTGGGCAACAAAATTTCAACGAAACTACTTGTAAAGGATAAATATGGAACTCAGTAAAATCTATGCTGAACAAAAAGAGCATATGGAAAAATGTATTGCGGCACTTAAACGTGACTTTATGACCATTCGTAGTGGTAAAGTCTCAACTACCATTTTAGACAACATTCATGTTGATTACTACGGAACACCAACAGGACTTAGCCAAGTAGCGACTGTTTTAGCAACCGATGCAACAACGATTACGATTTCTCCGTGGGAGAAAAAGATGCTCAGAGAAATCGAAAAAGCGATTATGCAAGCAAACATCGGTGTCAATCCAAATAACGATGGTGAAACCATTAAGCTTTTCTTCCCTCCAATGACAACTGACCAACGCAAAGAGGGTGCAAAACAGGCTAAAACAATGGGTGATAAAGCCAAAATTGCAATTCGCAATGTCCGTAAAGACTCGAATGACCAAGTAAAAAAACTCGAAAAAGATAAACTTATCACGGAAGATGGTTCTAAAAAAGGACAAGATGAAGTGCAAAAAATCACCGATGCAACGGTTTCTAAAGTCGATGAGCTCGTGAGAGAAAAAGAATCCGAACTCCTAAAAATTTAAGGACACCTATGCAAGTTGAAAAAATTTATAAAGACGCCAACGCCCTTTTAGAGGGACACTTTTTACTCAGCAGTGGAAAACACTCACGTTACTATCTTCAAAGTGCAAAAGTCTTGGAAGATCCAAAAGTTGCGGAGCAATTAGCGGTTGAGTTGGCAAAAATGATTAATGCTTCACATCTTGAGATTGATACCATCTGCTCACCAGCACTTGGTGGCGTTTTAGCGGGTTATGAGCTTGCACGCGCCCTTGGAAAACGTTTTATCTTTGCAGAGCGAGTGAATGGTGAAATGACCATTCGTAGAGGCTTTGAAGTGAAAAAAGGTGAGAAAATCCTTGTTTGTGAAGACATCATCACCACCGGTGGATCTGCCCTAGAAGCTGCAAGAATTGCAGAAACTATGGGCGGTGTCATTGTTGGATTTGCAGCACTTGCGAACCGCGGTTTTTGCAAGCGTGTGGGAAGCGATCTTGTGGGTAAGCCTACCTGTAAACTTCCAAACGATGCGCCCTTTTTCGCTCTGGCTGATTTTGAATTTGACATTTACGAACCAAGTGAGTGTCCTTTGTGTAAAGAGGGAAGCGTGGCAATTAAACCAGGCAGCAGAGGAAACTAAGCGTTTATGCGATGGCGAACTGCTAAAAAAGCACTTCATCCAAAGGAGAGCAAAGCCTCTTTGCTTCCTTACACCATCGCACCTTTTTCCAGACGTCTAAAAGCCTTTGTGATTGACTCTTTTATGCTTCTAATGCCTATTCTCTATATTGTCTTTTACCTCATTTATGGCTCACGCGAAGGATTTGCAGACCATATGTTTCAAGGCTGGCTCCTTATTCTTATTCCTTATGGCATTATCACCCTTGTTTTTCTCAAACGAAATGGGCAAACCCCTGGCTATAAAGCGTATGATCTGACACTCATTGATCTTAAAACAGAGCAAAGTGCTTCTTTGTCACAACTTCTTGTACGCTATGTTTTAATGCTTTTGACCGCCATCACACTTATAGGACTTTTTGCGCCACTGATGCGTAAAGATAAGCTTTCGCTTTATGATCTTGGAAGTCGCAGTGCTCCTATTTGCAAGTGAGCATCCATGATCTTTTTTAAAATCTCAGGTTTTTTCTTTTTTTACTTTGTCGTCACAGGTGTTTATGTTATCTTTATGCCTAAAATTTTACAGATGTTAGGCTACAGCGCACCTCAAATTGGTGCCATCTTTGCACTAGCTCCTTTGATGCGCTTTTTTGTACCCTTTTTCTTTCTTAAACATTTTGAGCTGACACAAAAGGTCTTTTATACAGCCCTAGGTGGCGCACTGATCGCCATTATGCTCTTTTACCCGACCATTCATCATTTTTATCTTTTTATGTTGCCAAATATGCTTTTGGGCGCATGCCTTGGAATGATATTGCCCTATATTGAAACCTTTGCGATGGAACATCTGCAAAAAGAGCGTTTTGGACGATCACGTCTGTTTGGCTCTATTGGTTTTATGCTGATAGGCATTGTTTTAGCACGCCACCTAGAAGACTACACCAATGGCTTGCATTATCTGCTCTTAGCGATTAGTTTAACCGCTTTTTTTGCCTACTGGCTCACACAAAATAATGCGCACTTCACAACCGCAACTGTCAATACTACAGAGCCTTTTAACTTTTTACATGTAAAGTATTTGTGGCTTAGTCTTTTTCTCATGCAAGTAAGCTTCGGAGGATTTTATAACTTTTTTACCATTTATGAGACAGCGCATGGTATTAGTCTTGAAGTCACAAGTTATTTATGGGCTTTCGGTGTTATTTGTGAGATTGTTTTATTCTATTTTCAAGCGCCATTGTTGAAACGCTTTAGCCTTTTATCACTCGTGAAATTGGGTGTTTTTGCAACCGCTGTTCGCTGGTTTTTGCTCTTTTTATTCCCATCATCACTCTTTATTTCTTATGCTTCGCAGTCTTTACATGCTTTTAGTTTTGCACTGCATCACACCGCAGCACTTAGCCTTTTGTACACACTTTATGCACATAAAAAACTAGCAGCACAATTTTACTATGGTTTTTCATTTGGACTAGGGGGTTTCGTAGGAGCATTGCTTGCAGGTTATTTTTACGGTGAGTATCTTTACATGTATGCGAGTTTCATTGCATTGCTCTCGCTTGGAAGCTTAATGCTTTTCAAGGTGAAAGAATAAAATTTTTAATATAAATCGTCTCCACCTGATACCCAAATGTGCTTTCTATCATATCGCTTAGCTCTTCTTTGAGGCGATCTTTTCCACTAACGGTTTCTAGCCCGTTGGCATCCATCGTGTTAAGGTATTGTAAAACGGCATTTCGAACACTATCCATATTGCCTTGAATCGCCTTTTTGCTTGTTTTACTTTTCATGACTAAGGCAATGTCTGCTTTTAATATCTTGTATTTTTGAGATTTTATATTGATATAAATGGTATCAAGATTTACCTCTTTAGCATCCGTGCTAACATTCGTAGCGCGTTTTACTGTTGTCGTCTCGTATGATGGCTGAGCGTTATCCTCTTTGAGCATATAATTGATCGTAATAAAACCAATGATAATTAACAAGGCAATAAAGCCTAAAGAGATTTTGAGTAGTTTTTCATTAAACATTTAATGTTTGCTCCATAGTTTTTCATTGAGTTTAAATTCATTGACGATGCCAATAATCATCGACAAGCGTTCAAAATAGTCTTTGATAGAGTCAAAATCTAATAGCGAACGTAATAATATCGGCTCAAAGAGCGGTTTGGTGTAATGCAAGGCTAAAAACATACTAGAATCGACAAATGATAGGTAAAGTGGTTTATCTATTTTTGTGCGAAATTGGACAATTTTTTCCATCAATGCGTGTGAGAGAATATAGCGACTCTCGATCTGATCACTTCCATACACTACAAAAAGTTTTTCAAATTCCACGTGATCTAGTTTAATAAGCTCGCCTCGTTGCCTATTCATTCCCTGCATCCATGAGCCCAAAATACCAAAAGAGTGTTCAGCAATATCAGGAAGAACCACGACTTTTGAATGAAATGTTTTATTAAAATCTGCTCTAAAAAAGAGTCCTTGAAAAATGTCTTGCCACACTTCTTTATCATCTTTATCATGCACTTTTTTCTCTACATGTAAATCACAAAAACGTACATTCACGCTATCAATAGAACCACTCACAAGGTCTTGACCAAAGAATCGATCATAAGGTTCAAGAAAAAGCTCACTGTGTTGGTACTCGTGCTCATCAATGGAGCCTGTTTTGGTGTAAATCAAAGAAGGGTCTATGAAATGGATGATCTTTCCTATCACATGATCTTTAAAAAGCGAAGTATAGCCTACCTTCACATAGTGATAGATGACCGCAAAAATAATCAGTCCAGCTATTCCAAGAATGAGAGAGGTATGCAGTGGACTTAAATAAGCATTATGAATGAGTATAAAACTAAGTAACGTGATGCTACAAAAAAGAACAATCACTGTCTTTTTAAGCGTACCAAGAGCCTTTAGGCGCTTCTCTTCCAAAATTTTAAGTGTTGGATACATTGACTCATTGTAATAATCCAGAAAGAATGCAAGAGTTGGTTTCAAGGTTTACCTATTTTTGAAAAAGGTTTTTCACATCAACATTTTGACGCTCACTTGCAGGTACACTGAAGACCTCTTTGCGCCCTAATTTCATCACTTTTGCCATAAAGTTTGTCGGAAACATCTCTATAGCATTATTATAATCTGTCACACTTTGATTGTAAGCCCGACGTGCTGCCGATATTTGCTCTTCTAATTCACCCAATGTACCTTGAAGATGTAAAAAATTTTCATTGGCCTTAAGCGTTGGATAGTTCTCTACCGAAACCATTAAATTGCCGAGCATTGAAGTAATTTGTTTATCAAGTGCTATTGTCTCACGATTATCAAGTGTACTTGTAACCGCTTTGGAACGAAGTTCGGTCATTTTTTCAAGCGTGATCTGCTCATGCACCATATACTCTTGAACACTGGCAATAAGATTTGGAAGAAGATCGTAACGTTTTTTGAGGATAGCATCAAGTCCTGCAAAGATATTTTCGACTTGATTTTTTTTGGAGATAAGTGTGTTATACATAAACACAATGATAAGAAAAATGACACCTGCAACAATTAAAAACGTTTCCATTGTAAACCTCCTTTATTGTTCAGACATTATACGATTTTGCCAACAGAATGTTGGCAAAATCTTTACATGTAAAAACTTCTTAGCGGCTCATACGTTTACGTTGATTTGGATCTAAGTATTTTTTACGAATACGAATTCCGATTGGTGTTACTTCAACCAACTCATCGTTTTCAATCCACTCAAGCGCAAGCTCAAGGTTCATTTTGCGTGGTGGAACGAGTTTAATCGCTTCATCAGCACCACTACTTCTGACGTTACTTTGTGGCTTACCTTTAATCGGGTTAACATCCAAGTCATTTGGACGTGAATGCTCACCAATAATCATACCCGCGTAAACTTTAACTTGTACATCAATGAAAAGTGTACCTCTCTCTTGTAAACTAAAGAGTGAGTAACCCATTGCTGTACCACTTTCCATAGAGATAAGCGCACCATTTTTACGGTGTTCAACTTCGCCACTTAACGGTCTAAAATCTAAGAATGAGTGGTTCATAACACCCTCACCTTTAGTGTCTGTCAAAAATTGTCCACGGAAGCCGATCAAACCACGAGCAGGAATTTCAAACTCAATACGTGTTTGACCATCACCTGTTGGGTTCATCGCTTTCATTTCAGCTTTTTTACGACCTAATTTTTCAATAACCGTTCCGGTAAATTCATCAGGTACATCAACAACTAAGTGCTCATATGGCTCCATTTTGACGCCATTCTCTTCTTTGATAATAACTTCAGGACGCGCAAGTGAAAACTCAAAGCCTTCTCTTCTCATATTTTCAGCCAAAATCGTGATTTGAAGCTCACCACGTCCGCTTACTTTAAATTTACCTTCGCCTGCATTCTCATATCGCATCGCGATATTTGTTTTCATCTCAGACTCTAAACGCTCATTGATTTTGTTTGATGTGACGTATTTGCCGTCAAGTCCTGCAAAAGGAGAATCATTAACACCAAAAACAACAGAAAGAGTTGGCTCTTCGATATGCAATGGATCAAGTGGCATTGGATTATTTGGATCAACAATACTATCACCCACGTCAAGTGTTTCAAAACCAGCAATCGCAACGATGTCGCCACTTTCTGCTTCCGTAATATCAATTCTATCGAGTCCATGGAAACCAATCAATTTGGAAACACGTCCGCGTAATTGCTCACCATCAGCTTTTGCTAGCATTACAGTCTCGTTCTTTTTAATTCTTCCGTTAAAGATACGTGCAATACCAATTTTTCCTACATAGTTGTCATAATCAAGTGTGAAAACTTGGAGTTGTAGTGGATTCTCTGCTGAACCAGTAGGAGCGGGAACATGCTTAATAATAGTCTCAAATAAAGGCTCAAGATTTTTACTTTCATCGCTCATATTGTATTTAGCAAAACCATCACGTGCAGCAGCATAAATGATAGGGAATTCAAGTTGCGCTTCATTAGCACCAAGTGCTA
Source organism: Sulfurospirillum arsenophilum NBRC 109478 (assembly GCF_000813345.1). Classification (NCBI taxonomy): domain Bacteria; kingdom Pseudomonadati; phylum Campylobacterota; class Epsilonproteobacteria; order Campylobacterales; family Sulfurospirillaceae; genus Sulfurospirillum; species Sulfurospirillum arsenophilum. The sequence goes on from NZ_BBQF01000001.1 coordinate 23,357, forward strand.
CTAAAAGGTCAAATACCTCATCGACAACACGCTCAGCATCAGCTGCTGGTTTGTCGATTTTATTGACAACAACGATTGGGCAAAGACCAAGACTAAGTGCTTTTTTAACAACAAACTTGGTTTGTGGCATAACGCCTTCTTGTGCATCAACAAGAAGTAAAACACCATCAACCATTTTTAAAACACGCTCAACCTCACCACCGAAGTCAGCATGGCCTGGAGTATCGATAATGTTAATTTTTGTGTCTTTGTAACGAATAGCTGTATTTTTAGAAAGAATAGTAATACCACGCTCTTTTTCAAGATCGTTACTATCCATTGCTCTTTCTTCTACTTTTTGGTGTGCTGTATATGTTCCTGATTGTTTCAACAGCTCATCGACTAAGGTTGTTTTCCCATGATCAACGTGCGCGATCACGGCAATATTTCTAAAATCTTGCAAAAAATTCTCCTCGAAAATAACTTTTACATCTCATATAAAACGTACGGGATTGGTGTAGTTTGATGAAGTAATATGCTTCATTATACCACGTTCTTACTAAAATTAAAATATCCTTACATGTAAAACGATTGAGAGCTGCTTAAATCAAAATTGGAATGAGTATTGCTTGTTAAAAGAGTGGAATTATCTCTAAAATTAACACTAAGGCAACGGCAATGCAAGATATTCTCTCTTTTGTTCAGGTTACAAGTCCTAAAACTCTTGCGCCTTCTACACCTAACACGATGAACAACCAGAGTAGTGATGGCTCTTTTTCAGAGAGTTTCTTTTCTATTATTCTTGGACAATTTGCAGAAGAAAGTGTGCAAACACCTCTAATCGAACTTAATCAAGAGCTTCCAACAACACCAAACCTTGAGCTTAATACAGCGGATCAAGAAGCTAAAAGTGTCGATGAGCACCTCTTAGATGATCTTCTTAGTGTGGTAAATGCTCTTCAACAAAATTCACAAACAACCGTTTTTCCTACACTTAACCCTTCTTCTACATTAGAAAAAATTCTTGGAAGCGAAACAGCACGCCAAGATTTTGCAAATGTTAAAAACGTAAGCGATTTGATGGATTTATCGAAAAAATATAATCTTGGATTAGAAAAGCTTTCGATCTCTCAAGAGAGTTTAGAGAGCCTTCAAACAAAATTTCCAAAACTTACCCAAAACAATTTTTTTGATGACCTACAAACAGCACTCAATACGGCACAAAGTACCCAAAATAGTGAAACACCCAAAGCGGAGACCACCAATATTATGAGCCTTTTAGGTAAAGAGCCTCCCAAAACAGAAACAACGCCTGTTTCATCCATATTGAGTACCCTTATAAATAAGCCATCCGAACAGAATATTCCAGTAGATGATACTACACCATTGAATACACCCGTTGTTCAAGAACCTGTTATAGTAAATGAAAAGCAACAAAATGTTTTGGCTCAGGCGCTTCAAACACCTCAAGAAGAGAGTGTTCAAGCGACAACCATACCTGTTGAAACAACCACACAAAAAGTAATTGTTAAAAACAACGAAGTAAAAAAAGCGACACCAACAACACCAACAACAGACGTCATCCCTCAAGAAGAAACTGTACAGATAGCTTCAACACGTACGAATGACATTAAAAAAGAACCTCTAGTAAAAACAGAAGAAAATGATACGCCCGATACACTCTTAAAACCTCTTAAATCAGAGAAAACCATCAGCGATACCGAAGAAGTAGTGCCCGTGCAAAAAATTGTCAAAAACGAAGAAAATGAAACAACACAAAGCTCATCTGAAGAGAGTCAACCTATAACAGATGTTAAAAATGACATCAAAACAACCAAACAAGACACAACGGTTAAAAATACACCCGTAAAAGAGAGTTTAAATCAATTTGCAAGTGATCTTAAAGAAAAGATTGAAACGTATAAACCTCCTATTATGAAAGTAGAGCTCTCATTGAGTCCTAAAAATTTGGGAGAAGTTGATGTTACCTTGTTAACACGAGGCAACAATTTACATGTAAACATCTCATCCAACACCAGTACAATGTCACTCTTTACTCAAAATCAAAATGACGTTAAAAATGCCCTGATTAATATGGGATTTAGCAATTTGGAGATGAATTTTAGCGATCAGAACAATAAAGAACAACCACAACAAAACAATCAAAAACAAAACAATGGTAACTTTGAAGAGTTTAATGAAGAAGAGACCGCTCTTTTAGAGATCGTCATTCCTCAATATGTATAGATTATAAAAAAGGATACATTATGGCAACAGTAAATACAAAAGGTTATGAAAGCCTTATCACCCCAGGTGCAACAAGTTCAACGACAACAACAGCTGCAGCAGCAACAGGAAGTTCAGATACATTAGGAAAAGATGACTTTTTAAAGCTTCTGCTTACAGAGCTCCAGCACCAAGACCCTACTAGTCCTATGGATTCAGATAAAATTTTAACCCAAACCTCTCAGCTTGCTACGTTAGAGTCTGCAACTAAAACAAACACTGCGTTAGACAATTTGTCAACACAACTCAAAGAGAGTGTCAGCTCCAACGCAACAAACTTAATCGGTAAAATGGGAAGTTTAGGCTATAACGCTATTACACTTGCCGATAGTAAATCAACCTATGAAGTTTATTTTCCAACAGAAATTAAAAGCGGAACACTCACCATCACAGATAAAGATAAAAATGTTGTACAAACTATCGATCTTAAAGATGCGGTAGGGAAGAGTGGTGTTATCTCTTTTACTTGGGATGGTAAGGATAAAAATGGTGCACAGCTTAAAGATGGTTACTATAGTGTTACCGCAGCGTATCTAGATAAAAATAATGATCAAAAAACAACACAATTTGGCGTTTACCCTGTCGAATCCATTCGCTATGAAAATGGAGCTTCCTATGTCAAACTTGGCTCCACTTATTATCCAATAAGTGATGTTGTCGAGTATTACCAACCATAAAGGAAACTCCCATGAATAGCTCTTTTTATAATGGTGTTTCTGGTATCAAATCACAACAATTTGCGATGGATGTCCAAGCCAATAATATTGCAAATGCTAATACCAATGGGTACAAATACAGTAGCCCAGAAATTTCATCTCTTTTCTCAACAGCATTAACAGGTGCTTATGCTTCTTATGCTAACGATAGAGGGCTTGGAGCCCAAAGCCAAACTACGGCTCTTAATATGGGACAAGGTGTTCTTGAAAATACTGACAGCCCTTTTGATCTTGCTATTCAAGGCGAGGGTTGGTTTGGTGTCAAAGGGCAAAATGCAGCCAAAACATATTACACACGGGCAGGCTCTTTTTCACTGGATGGGAAAGGCTCTTTAGTCAATGCTGATGGTTATTACCTTATGGCAACATCGGGTAATAATATGACACCTGCATCGCTTGATGCTGCAACGCTTGCTAAATTTGGAACGTATTACAAATCAACTTCCACCAGCCCTGTCACACCTTATGCCATTACACCGATGACCGATATTCCGCTAGGAACTGTTGGAGGGCAAACAAAAGTAACATTGCCTGACATTCTTTATTATCCACCTGTTGCAACATCCAAAGTTTCTTACGGTGCTAATCTTGACCCTAAAATTACTACGGGCGCCGTTGTTGTTCCTCTTAACGCAGCCGATTACACGGCAACCGTAACTCCATCGGTGCTAGCAAGCTTAAGTGGAACCATCAGCAATACAACTGCCCTTCTAAATCCACAAGCTGGAGACGCTGTTACCATTACCCTCACAGACATTGATGGAAAAACACAAAATATTTCAACAACACTGGATGCCTCTCTTAACTGGAGTATTTTAAATACAGACATTAGTGGTTTAAACACCACCTCCAACGTAACCGCAAGCGTGTCAGTTTCCTACCCAACCGTTGTTGCACCGCTTAATGCGGCTGATTATGTCTCAACCGTGACTCCAACGCCGTTAGGAAAAGCAAGTTTAAGTGGAACAGTTAGCAATACACCTGCCCTTCAAAATCCTAAAGCAGGCGACCAAGTTACCATTACCCTCACAGACATTGATGGCAAAACTCAAACTATTTTAACAACACTAGATTCCTCTCTTAACTGGAGTATTACAAATGCAGATGTGAGTAGCTTAAATATCACTTCTAATTTTACCGCAAGTGTATCGGTGACCTCCCCTGCAGCTACTATACCTCTTAATGCGGCTGATTACACCGCAGCAGTAACACCAACTGCTTTAGGGAAAGTGAGCTTAAATGGAACTGTTAGCAATACAACGGCCCTTCAAAATCCCAAAGAAGGTGACACCGTTACGATTACATTTACCGATATCAATGGAAAAAAACAAAATATTTCAACAACGCTTGATGCCTCTCTTAACTGGAGTATCACAAATGCAGATGTCAGTAGCTTAAACACCAATTCTGATTTAACCACAAGTGTTTCGGTTACCTCCACACAAGAAGTTGTCAATACAGAGCATTATACTACGGGTATTATTGCCCCTGATGGAACAAAAGATATCATTGATATGACCTTTACCAAACAAGTACCTCAAGGTTCATCAGGCAGTACATGGAATGCGAATGTTAAGGTGCTAAGTTACCTTGAAGATTATGTTGTCGAAAATTATGATGCTACAAAAACATACGATCCTTTAGTATATAACGTTGATCTCACAAAAGGAACTGTTACAAAAATTTATGATCCTACAAAATATTATGTCGATACATCAGCCAATAAAGTCTATGACATTGTCGATGCCCAAACAGGGGTACTCACCTTTGGTGGAGCAGGACAACTTTTATCAAACTCACTCCCCGCGCTCTCCAACGGAGGAACACCTTTAGAGCTTAACCTTGGAACGGTTGGTGGTTATGATGGACTTATTTCGAGCACCACGATCAAAAAATCCAATGTTGTAACTTCCAATGGTACAGTCGAAGGCTTTTTAACAGGCTACGCAATGGATGGTAACGGTAACATTGTTGCAGGATTTAGTAATGGTAAAAGCTCTGCCATTGCCAAAGTTGCCATTTATCATTTTCAAAATGATCAAGGTCTTATGCAAGACTCTGCAACACTTTTTGAAAAGTCTGACAATAGCGGTGAACCCATTTTTTATACCGATAAAAACGGTAAGAGTTTTCTAGGTTCTACCATTTTTAGCAACAAGCTAGAAGGCAGTAACATTAACATGGCTACGGCGTTAACCGAGCTTATTATTGTTCAAAAAGCGTTCGATGCTAGTTCAAAAAGCATCACGACAAGTGATGAATTACTTCAAAATGCTATTAACATGAAAAGATAAACGAAAATCACATTTTCATGGAATAAAAATTGCTTTCATTTTGATACAAATTTATAAAAATAAAAAGTAACTTTAAAAGGATACGCTATGATGAGATCACTTTGGGCCGGCGTTACCGGATTGCAGGCACACCAGATCGCAATGGACGTTGAAGGTAATAACATCGCAAACGTTAATACCACAGGCTTTAAATACTCTCGTGCAAATTTTTCGGATCTATTAAGTCAAACCGCCAAAATTGCGACAGCGCCCCAAGGTGAACTCGGTGGTAAAAATGCCATGCAAATTGGACTTGGAACACAAATCAGCACAGTTACAAAAATCTTTAAACAAGGCTCCATCGAAACCACTGACAAAACCACCGACCTTGCGATTCAAGGCGATGGATTTTTCGTTGTCTCTCCTGATGGCGGAAGTACCTACAAATACACGAGAAGTGGCGACTTTACCTTTGATGCCGATGGTAACTTTGTTGATACCAATGGATACATTGCTCAAGGATGGGTTAGAGATAAAATAACTAACAATATTGATTCTACTTCACCGATAGGAAATATTACCATTCCTCCAGGACTCACTACACCTGCAAATGATACAAGCTTCATTTCTGTTAAAGCAAACTTAGATTCAGGCATTAGTGTAGGTACAAAAATATCACCTGCCTATCAACTTGATCAATACAGCGGCTGGTACGATAAAAATACCGATGGCGTTAGAGACACCGCGGCTGGAACTGGCGCTTCTGAAGTACACAATGAAAATGATGCATTTGATAACTATTACAACACCAGTGACAAACTTGTTGAACGTGGTTTAGATATGGGTGCTCTCTTTAATTCAACAGGCGATGCCTTTAGCTTGCGTAATGGTCAAGGCGTATGGGTAAGTTATGCCGAAGCAAAATGGACTTCTGCTTCTGTTACAACTTTTGGTCAATTAGATATTACTTTAAATGGTACAACTATTTCTGGACCTGTTACTAGCATTGGCGATATTATTAATGCAATTAGTGATAAATCAAGTGTTACAGGGATTACAGCAAAACTTACTGGTACCGATCAAATAACATTAATTAATACCAATAGAAATGGTACTGAAGAGAGTATGAAGAACATTAAGTTGACCGTTAATGCAGGTAATGCTGTAAATGGTTTGGCTAATACCGTTGTTAATACAGCCTATCAGTATGCTTACAGTAGTTCATTTAGTGCTACTACTCCTAATTATAATGATAATACAGTAAGACAATTTACAACAACTGAAGATTTACGTAATTTTATGCAAACAGATGCACGATTAAACGTCAACTATCAAGCAAGTACAGTTGCTACGATAGGTGCGTGGACTGGAGCAACCGCTTTAGCCAATAAAAATGATGGTGTAGCTGTCATTATGAATAATCAAGGACAATTCCAGATAAACAACCCTGTGGGTGATGCTGTTAATACAGATGATGGTGATATTTTTGCAGGGACAACTTTATCAGCAGCAAGAAGCATCCCTGCAGGTATTGCTTTTGTAGCTGGTGATTTTATCAATAATTCAGGTGCTGCGATTACTATTCTTGCAGCAGATAATAGTACTGGTGCCAATATTACTATCCCTGTTGGTGGCACGTTAGTAACACCTTTTACTTTACTTAATCCAGTTACACTCCCTATTGGAACTACATTTGTCAATAATATTAATATCGATACCGTTGATCAAAAACAAGATATGTATCTCTCTATTACTGGACTTACAAATGCTAGTACAGGAATAGGCGTAAATACAAAATTTAATTCTGCAATGGAAGGTCTTGGAGGAGCAATTACTACAGGTACTTCTTATAGAACTTCTCAAGGTATTTATGCAGCCAGTCATGCTTCAAGTATTGATGTGTATGACTCACTGGGTTCAAAACATACGGTACGCTTTGAGTTTACTAAAACAGGTTTTACAGATAGCGGTGGAACAGAGTGGTCTGTTCAAGTTAGTGTTCCTTCCCCTGGTAAAATCAACTCGGCTGGATCAACAAAACAGCCTGAAAATATTATTACAGGAACCATTAGTTTTAACTCTGATGGTTCATTATCAACATTTTCACCAACAAATATAACATACACTGCAAATAACGGTTCAACACCTAACCAAAATATTGAGCTTAATTTTGGTACGAGTACTCAATTCGATGGTATGACCAGTTTTGATAAAGACTCTAACACTTCAGGTATTAGCCAAGATGGTTATGCAGGTGGTGACCTTAATGGTCTTAGTGTTGATGAAACAGGAACGATCATCGGTAGCTTTACGAATGGGCGAAGTTTTGGGTTAGCTCAAATTGCTATGTCAACGTTTACCAACAACCAAGGTCTAGAGAGTGATGGTGGTAACTGTTTTATTCAAACCTCAAACTCAGGTGATCCTATCGTTGGACAGGCAAGTTCGGGTGGTAAAGGTAGTATTCAGGCAAGCTCCCTTGAGATGAGTAACGTTGACCTTTCACGCTCCTTAACACAGTTGATTGTTATCCAAAGGGGTTATCAAGCGAACTCAAAAACGATCACAACCGCCGATGAAATGTTAAACACTCTTCTACAACTCAAATAACAATTTTTTAGCTTACATGTAATACAATGAGTCCCAAAAAAACTTGGGACTCAACACATGAAAATCACACTCAACCACTACACACCCCTACTCATTTGTGCCGATGCTATTCGTACATGCTGGCAAAGTTTTGACAAAAGTGACGAAGGTGGCGAAAAAGATAAAGAACTCATCGATCGTGTTGGCAATAAATTTAAACATGCATCAACCTTAGAGCATCTTGTCTATAACTTTTACATCGAAGGAGTTTCCCGTGCTCTGCTTCAAGAGCTTGCACGTCACCGTATGGCTTCACTTTCGGTTAAATCAACACGCTACACTCTTAAAGAGTTAAAGAACGAAGAGAGCTTTACATGTAAAGATTTTGAGCGTGCTTCAAAGTACTTGGTTTTAACAGATATTGAGATGGTGGATGAAATGAGCATCAAGGCACTTGAAAACCTTCGTTTAGTGCTTGTGGAAGGCATTAGCAACGATAAGGCGAAATACTGCCTTCCTGAGAGCTACAAGACCGAACTCACATGGACGATCAACGCTAGAAGTCTTCAAAACTTTTTATCTCTGCGCAGTGATAAAAGTGCGCTTTGGGAAATTCAAAATCTAGCCCACACACTTTACGATGCACTACCAGAAGATCATAAATATCTTTTTAATATCAAAGAACCTGTTTAACTTACTTTAACCCTTTGGGCATGCGTGATGGCTATGGCAATAGCGTCGGTAATGTCCAGAGGTTTTATCTCTTGTTTTATGCCCAAAATTTTCTTCACCATAAAGGCTACTTGCTCTTTAGTCGCTTTACCATTACCTGTTACGGCTTTTTTAACTTGAAGAGCGGTATATTCACTAAAATTACCAATCATTTGTAAAATTTTTAAACTGAGCGCACCTCGAAACTGTGCTAGTTTTATCACCGTTTGAGGATTATATGCGTAAAAAATATCTTCGATAGCTACTTCATCAATGGAATGCTGTTTAAAGATGGTATCAAGTCCTTCAACCAACTCCATAATTTGATGTTGAAGTATCTTTTCTTTAATTTTTATAAGCCCTGCTTCAATCAAAATAACACTGTTTTTTTCTTTTTTTAAAATAGAATATCCACAGTTACGCGTTCCTGGATCAATACCTAAAATAACCAATTTTTTGTCCTTTATTCACAGGGTTGTTCACAGGGTGAATAACTTTTTTCACATTATACCTATACACGCTTTAACATATAACTAATAATAGTTTAGATAAAATAAAACAAACTTATTCACATGATATTCACAGGGTGAAGACTTTTTTAAGGAGTGTGTTTGTTAGCAGATAATGTCATAGAACTTTTAAAAGAGGAGATCTCTTCACAAGAATATGATCGCTATATTAAACAACTAAAATTTCACGAAAAAGCCTCTAATTCGGATCAAATGGTCTTTCTTGCCCCTAATATTTTAATCGCTAATTGGGTTAGAACCAAATACGCCGATAAAATTGCCCATCTCTTTGAACTTAAAACGGGTAAAAAACCTGAAGTGAAAATTGTCCTTAAAGAGCATCTTAAAACCACAAAAGCGAAATCAACACCTGTTGAGATGATCGATGCTATTAAAAGCACTAAAAACACTATTTTAAACCCATCGTATACGTTTAACAGCTTTGTTGTAGGAAGCTCAAATCAATACGCTTACACGGCTGCTAAATCCATTGCAGAAAAACCAGGTGTTATGTACAATCCTGTCTTTATTTATGGTCCTACGGGACTTGGAAAAACACACCTTATTCACGCTATTGGTAATTACGCTCAAGGTAAAGGTAAAATCGTTATTTATGCGACGATTGAGCAGTTTATGAATGACTTTACCTATAATCTTCGCAACCAGTCTATGGACAGATTTAGAGAAAAATACCGTAACTGCGATGTTTTGCTTATTGATGATACTCAATTTTTATCTAATAAAATTCAAACACAAGAAGAGTTCTTTCATACATTCAATGAACTTCACTCTGCAGGTAAACAGATTGTTTTAACGTCTGATAAACCACCAAAGATGATTAATGGGCTTGAAGATCGCTTAAAAAGTCGCTTTGAATGGGGTTTAATTGCAGATATTGGCTTACCAGAATTAGAAACAAAAATTGCCATTATTAAAAAGAAGTGTGAACTTGATGGTATTAATCTTAACAGCGATATTGTCAATTATATTGCTGCCAATATGGGCGATAACATCCGTGAAATCGAAAGTGCTATTATCAACCTCAATGCGTATGCATCGCTGATGCGTCAAGAAATTACCCTTGATTTTGCTAAAAATGTTATGCGTGAACAGATTAAAGAGCGTCGTGAAAATATTAGCCTTGAAGATATTATTCAAATTATTGCCAAAGATTTGAATATTAAACCAAGTGAAATCAAATCAACGAAACGTAGTAAAAATATCGTAGAAGCAAGGCGTATTGGTATCTATTTGGCACGAACACTCACACCAAACTCAATGCCATCTTTAGCAACTTATTTTGGAATGAAAGATCATACAGCCGTTTCACACAATATTAAAAAAATTAACGAACTTATTGAAACCAATGAATCTTTTAAACTCAAGGTTGAAGATCTTAAAAATAAAATTTTAACGAAGCAAATGTAAAAAGTTTTGATAACAAGTGTGATGAGATGTGAAAAACTCACAACAAATCTTTCACGCAAATAATCCCTAGTTTGAGGTATAATATTGATGTTTTCACAAATTCATCCCATTCTACTACTTCATCTATCTTTAAATTAAATAATAAAAAGGAGACTCAATGAAAGTTTCGATTAAAAAAAGCATTTTAGAAAACATGTTATTGAACATTCAACCCTATTTAGAAAAAAAAGATTTAAGTCAAATTACATCACATGTTTTACTCATAACCGAAGAGAGTCAATTTATACTCAAAGCAACCGATTATGAAATTGGTCTTAGTTACCATACACCAGAGATCAAAATCATTACAGAAGGTAATGCAACCGCTAATGGAAAAAAACTTTTGGATATTATCAAAGGTTTAAAAGATGACGAAGTTGTTTTGGAAACGATCAATGATTACCTCTATATCAAACAGAATAGCTCCAAATTTAAACTTCCAATGTTAAGCCCTAGTGATTTCCCACCTTTCCCTCAAATTGACGCTAAGCCTAAATTTGACATCAATAGCAATACCCTTGTTCGTTCTATCAAAAAAATAGCTCCTGCCATTGATAGTAACAATCCAAAATTTGAACTTAATGGCTCTTTGATTGATATTAAAGATAACACAATCAATCTTGTAGCAACCGATACTAAACGTTTGGCTATTATGCAGATTGAACAACCAACTGAACATAACTTCTCGCTTATTATTCCTAAAAAAGCAATTAGCGAAATTCAAAAACTCTTTTTTGATAATATAGAAATTTTTTACGATGAAAATACACTGATTGCAAGTTCAGCTCATTTTACATTTTATACCAAACTTATCAACGGAAAATTCCCTGATTACCAACGCATCATTCCTAAAAATAAAAACTACAGAATTTTACTGAATCGTGAATCTATGGTTGATGCTATTAAACAAATTTCAATCATCTCTCCTGAAATTAAAATCACCTTTAAACCTGAAAAAATTGTTTTTGAAAGTTTAAACGATGATAACATTGAAGCAAAAACAGAAATTGATTTTAAAACAGGACTTGATAGTGATATCTACCTTGCAGTTAACAGTCGTTATATTTTAGATTTTTTATCTAACATCGAAAATAGTAACTTTACCTTAGGTTTCAATGACAGTGGTCTTCCTTTCACATTAGAAAGTGATAATTTTACAACCATTGTTATGCCAATTATGATCTAAGAAACCAAATACAAAAAAGATAATTAAGAAGTGGAGAAAATATGAGTACTTACGGTGCAGACAATATTAAAGTTCTAAAAGGCCTTGAAGCAGTTCGAAAACGTCCTGGTATGTATATCGGTGATACCAACATCAATGGTCTTCATCATCTTATTTATGAAGTGGTTGACAACTCTATTGATGAGGCAATGGCAGGCTATTGTGATTTGATTAAAGTTGAACTGACTCGTGAGGGCTCATGTATTGTTGTTGATAATGGTCGTGGTATTCCTGTTGGTTGGCATGAGGGTGAAAACATGTCAGCAGCAACGGTTGTTTTAACAGTACTTCATGCGGGTGGAAAGTTTGATAAAGATACCTATAAAGTGAGTGGAGGTTTACACGGTGTTGGTGTTTCAGTTGTAAATGCACTTTCATCCAAATTGGTTGCTACGATCAAACGAGAAGGCAATGAACATCGCCAAGAGTTTGCTTGTGGTATTCCACAAACACCACTTGATGTTGTCAAGACAACCAATCGTACAGGTACAATGATTGAATTTTGGCCTGATGGAAGCATTTTTGAAACCGTAGAGTTTCAATTTGAAATTTTAGCAACACGTTTTAAAGAACTTGCCTATCTTAATCCAAAAATTACCATTGAACTGAAAGATCAAAGAGATGGACGTGCTGAAGTTTACCATTTTGAAGGTGGTATCAAACAGTTTGTTTTAGATCTTAATAAGAAAGAAAAAGTAGCTGAAGCTGTTCATTACACTGCAAGTGTTGAAGATGTTGAAGTTGATGTTGCAATGATGTATAACTCAACCTACAATGAAATTCTCTATTCGTTTGTTAATAATATTAAAACGATTGATGGTGGAACCCATGAAAGTGGTTTTAGGGCTGGTTTAACACGTGCCATTACTAGTTATATTAGTCTTAATGCAGGCGTAAGAGAAAAAGACGTCAAAATTACGGGTGATGATGTTCGTGAGGGTTTGATCGCGATTGTCAGTGTTAAAGTTCCTGAACCTCAATTTGAAGGTCAAACTAAAGGAAAACTCGGAAGTTCTTACGTTAAACCAATTGTTCAAAAATTGGTTTATGAGCAACTCGTTAAATATTTTGAAGAAAACCCAATTGAAGCTAAAGCGATTATGAATAAAGCGCTTGCAGCAGCAAGAGGTCGTGAAGCAGCAAAAAACGCAAGAGATTTAACCAGACGTAAAGATGCAATGAGCATTGGAACACTACCTGGAAAATTGGCGGATTGCCAAAGTAAAGACCCTTCTATTTGTGAACTCTACCTTGTAGAGGGCGATAGTGCGGGTGGTTCAGCCAAACAAGGAAGGGATCGTGTTTTCCAAGCAATTTTGCCACTTAAAGGTAAAATTCTTAACGTCGAAAAAAGCCGTTTAGATAAAATTTTGAAATCTGATGAGATCAAAAATATGATTACTGCTCTTGGATGCGGTATTGGCGATGAATTTAATGAAGAGAAACTTCGCTATCACAAGCTTATCATCATGACCGATGCGGACGTTGATGGTAGTCATATTCAAACCCTACTTTTAACATTCCTTTTCCGTTTCTTACGCCCTGTTGTTGACAATGGTTATATTTATTTGGCTCAACCACCATTGTATCGTTATAAAAAAGGTAAAAAAGAGATTTATCTTAAAGATGATGCTGAAATGAATGCCTTTTTAATTGAATCAGGTATGGATAGCATTGCCATTGAAGGTGTTGGTACACCTGATTTAGTGGATTTCTTTAAAATTATTTCTGCCTATAGAGGCATTTTAAAAGAGCTCGAAAAACGCTTCTCAATGATTGAAGTGGTGCGTTATTTGATTGAAAATCCAGATTTAATTGCATTACCATCTGCAGAACTTTTCAAAGAGATTGAAAAATTTGTAACAGCCCTTGGTTACAATATTCTGAACCACTATGTCAATGATGAGAGTATTCATCTCTTTATTCAAACTAAAGATGGTTTGGAAGAGTTACTCTTAGATGAGACGTTCTATACAAATCCACTTTACGAAGAGGCACGTTATATTTACACTAAAATACAAGAACGTGACTTTGATGTTTTTGATGGTAAAGATCCCGTAGAAGTTTTGGATGAAATCGAAAAAAGTGCTAAAAAAGGTGCTTACATTCAACGTTACAAAGGTCTTGGTGAAATGAACCCAGAACAACTTTGGGAAACCACGATGAATCCTGAAAACAGACGCCTTTTGCAAGTTAAAGTTGATGATGCAGAAGCTGCCAGTGACACCTTTACCCTCTTTATGGGCGATGAAGTTGAACCTCGCCGTCAGTATATTCAAGATCATGCCAAAGATGTAAAACACTTGGACGTTTAATGCTCTATTCTGAGATTAAGGAGAGAGAAAATCGATTTATCATTGCTCTGAAAATCGCTTTTCCCCTCCTTCTTCTTATAGGCATTTTTTTTCATTCATCCCAGCTTTTTTCATTAACCTCCATTGATTTCATTCTTCTTACGGTATTAATTCCAGTTTATGTTTACTATACGGTTTACCTTATTTACCATGGTTTTCAAACAACACTGATTGATCCTATCACCAAGACATTTACCAGAGCTGAAATTATTTCTAAAATTAAGAAGATAAAAGATCGAGAAAATACGAACATTATTTTTTTACATGTAAACAATTTGAGCGATATCAATGAGCGCTATGGAATTAATAATGGTGACTTGGTATTAATCAGATTTATTCAAAAACTTGAGTTTTTTTTGCGTGAACACCATTTTAAAAACAGCGCTATTGGAAGATACAGTAGTGATGGTTTTTTGTTTTATCTAAAACATCCAAGTCGTGAACTTCGTCATCTGATAACCATTTTTACAAAAAGTGTTCAAAATGTTGGCATTGCAAATATTGAAGTTAAAGTGGATTTTTCACTTTTAAGTGCAGTATATGATAGCAATACCAACAACCTGATAGAGAGGCTTTTAATGCTTATTGAAGAGCAAAAAAAGAGTCAGGAAACGACGCCTAACATTAAAATTGATCAGTTTACATCTATCATTCATGAAATAATAGATCATGATAAACTCGTTTTCAAATACCAACCCTCTTTGTCACTTAAAACAGGGCAAATTGAAATGTTAGAGGTTTTAACACGTATGGAGTCACAAACCTATGGATCGCTCTGTAAACAGCAAATACAACGCATTGTAAACCATACAGGTTATGAAAAAGTTTTTGATGAAAAGGTTTTTGAACTTTTAGTAAAAGAGATAAAACCTTTAATGAAAAAAGAGATGCTCTTTAGTGTCGAAATTTCACCCGTAACTTTGCGAAATCTTAGTTTTAAACGGTACCTTATAAACCTTTTTGAGCAAGAAAAAATTGATCCACACCAGTTTATTCTTGAAATTACAGAACAGAAAAGCCATGAAAATATACATCGTTTTAAAGAAATTATCGAGAGTTATCAAGAGGCTGGTTTTAAAATAGCACTAGGAAATTTTGGAGGCAATAATTGTGGTTTTGAGTACCTCAAACATCTGCCAATTGATCTTGTAAAATTCGATATAGAATTTACCAAAAAAATCGATGATGCTAAGTATCAAAAGCTTCTTTTGCACTACATCCAGCTCATCCAAACGCTTCACATTCAAAGTATGGTAAAATTCGTGGATAAAGAGGTACATTTCAAAAAAATGAAAGAGATTAAACCTGATTTTATACAAGGGTTTTGTATTTCAAAACCAAAAAATTTAGAACAAATAGTAGGAGATATTTTATGAAATACGGTGAACAAATTATTAAAGAATTTGATGTTGAAAAAGACTTAGAAATTTGGCCAAATCAACACAAAAAGAATTATGTGATTAAGCTTACATTACCAGAGTTTTGTTGTCTATGCCCACGCAGTGGCTACCCTGATTTTGCAACGATTTATATTGACTATATTCCTAATGAATTTGTGGTTGAGCTGAAAGCGATCAAACTTTACATCAACAGTTTTATGAACCGCAATGTTAGTCACGAAAACAGTGCGAATGAAATTTATGACCTTCTAGATTCTAAGCTCAAGCCAAAATGGCTCAAAGTCGTTGCTGATTTTAATCCAAGAGGGAATGTACACACAGTGATCGAAATCGACTCGAAACAAGTGCGAAACGAGAGTTCATGTTAAACCCTAAACTTGTAGAGCAGTTCTTTGGAGCTGCTTCTATTCAGCGCTGGAATGATTATCCGCGCATGGTAGAATTGGTGGAGCTTGATAAACAAGCGCATAAGTTCATTATTGCCTATTTTATTGCAAAAATGGAACCAAAAGAGAGCATTGATATGCGCTCTTTAATTGAAGCGGGTATTTTTGAATTTTTACGTCGTGTGGTTGTCACCGACATTCGTCCCGATGTCTTTCGTAAAGCACTTCAAAAAAAAGAAAAAGAGATCAATACATGGGTTTTAGAGCAACTTTATGACTCACTGAGTGACATTGAAGAGGGTGCTTTTTATGAGCGTTTTAAAACCTACCTGAGTGATAGTACTATGTACAAAAAAGAGCGTTTCATCCTCAAAGCAGCTTCGTACATGGCAACACGTTGGGAATTTTCCATTGTCTATCAAACCAGCCAATTTTTAAATAATATTGATCGTGTTAAAGATGCTGTTGAAGAGGAAATTGAGGATTATTACGAGCTCATTAGTGTTCGCAAAATGGCAATGAATAAAAAAATCTCTAAAATTGTTGATTTAAGTGGACGACTTCGTTTTCAAAAGCGTTGGGCACAAACGCCTCGTATCCCTGAAACTTCAGTATTGGGGCATATGCTTATCGTTGCCATTTTGGGTTATTTCTACTCTCTTTCCTCTAAAGCGTGTAATCAAAGACTGGTCAATAACTTTTTTTGCGCACTTTTCCATGATTTTCCAGAAGCGCTTACTCGTGACATCATCTCTCCCGTTAAGTACTCTGTTAGTGGATTGGATGATATTATTAGCGAGTTTGAGATCAAAATGATTGAAGAAGAGATACTCCCATACCTTCCCGAGGGACTTATTAAAGAGTTTAAATACCTTCTTGGACTTTATGGCGACAATCAAAAAGATGAGTTTATGAACCGTATCAATGAACATGAAATCACAATGGTTGAGGATGTTTCGGTTTACAATGAAGAAAAATTTAATGCGATTGATGGAAAAGCACTGAAAAATTGCGATAATCTAGCAGCATTTATCGAAGCGACACTTTCTATATCGCATGGTGTGAAGTCCAAAGAGCTTATACAAGGCAAAGAGCATATTCGTGGTAAGCTGAAAGAAAAAGGGAAAATAGGAAATGTTGATTTTTATAAATTAGCGTTGGAAATTGAAAAGTATTTGGGAGTTTAGGGCGTAATGTAAAAACCCTCTCCCAGATGACTGCGGCACACACCTAAAAAAAGCGCTCTGCTGTGTTCCCACCCTGAAGCGTTACTCTTAAAAGACATTGCACAGGTCTAGAAGAAGGCGAAGCGTATTTTATCCAAAAATTCTTAAAAAATAGACTAGAGGTTATTAAAGGCTAAAAATGGTTGATCCAAAGATTGAAGAGAGTTGGAAAAATGTTTTACGAGAGGAGTTTCAAAAGCCTTATTTTGAAACATTGAAGCACTTTTTGGTTAAAGAGAAAAAAAGTCATACGGTTTATCCAAGTGGTGCCAATATCTTCGCGGCGTTTGATAACACGCCATTTGAGAACGTTGAAGTGGTCATTTTAGGGCAAGATCCCTATCATGGAGCCAATCAGGCACACGGACTCTCATTTTCGGTACAAGATGGCATACAGCATCCGCCGTCTCTTCAAAATATCTTTAAAGAGTTGCGTGACGATCTTGGCTGTGTCATTCCTCAAAGTGGCAATCTAACGGCATGGGCAAAACAAGGGGTCTTTTTACTCAACACGGTTTTAACCGTACGTGCCAGTGAAGCTAATTCACACCGCGGACAGGGTTGGGAAACCTTCACGGACGCCGTTATTAAGCTTTTAAGCACTCAAAAAGAGCATTTGGTTTTCATCCTTTGGGGAAGTCCCGCAGGTGCAAAAGCAAGCCTCATTGATGGTAAAAAGCACCTCATTTTACGTGCTCCTCATCCCTCCCCTCTCTCTTCGTACCGTGGATTTTTTGGCTCTAAGCCTTTTTCAAAGAGTAACGAATATCTTACATGTAACGGTAAAAAGCCTATTGAGTGGTGTTTGGCTTGAATGTAAAACAGGCTATTTATGCGTGGTATCAAAAAAATGGTCGTCACGATCTCCCCTGGCGACAAACTGAGGAAGCTTATCACATTTACCTCAGCGAAATCATGCTTCAACAAACGCAAGTTAAGACTGTGTTGGAGCGTTTTTATTTTCCTTTTTTAGAGCGTTTTCCAACCCTAAAAAGTGTGGCTGAAGCGCCTCTTGATGCTGTTTTAAAAATGTGGGAAGGCTTGGGTTACTACACCAGAGCAAAAAACCTTCATCACACTGCCATTACATGTAACGGAATTTTACCTCGTCATCCCGAAGAACTTGGAGGATTAAAAGGCATTGGAAAAAGCACGGCACACGCTATTTGTACGTTTGCTCATCATGAAGCACTTCCCATCTTAGATGCCAATGTCAAACGTGTTTTGTGCCGCTACTTTGCACTAAGCGTAAAGGATGAAAAAGTGCTTTGGGAAAAGGCATGGGAACTTTTACATGTAAAACATCCCTACGAGCACAATCAGGCAATGATGGACATCGGCGCAATGATCTGTACGCCTAAAAATCCAAACTGTTTGGAGTGCCCGCTAAGCTTTACATGTAAAGGTAAAGAGGCGCCTGAAAATTATCCATTACCCGTTAAAAAGGTTAAAGTGCCTACGAAACAACGGGTCGCTTTAGTCATTCTCAAAGAGGGAAAATTAGGACTTATTCAACGCAAAGAGCGGTTACTTCATGGGCTTTGGGGCTTTATGCAAGTCGATGTACGACCTGGTAATGCAGAAAGTTTAGGGAAAGTCACTCACACCTATAGCCATTTTAAACTTGAGCTTGAAGCGGTTATATGTAAAGATTTACATGTAAACGTAGATGGTTATTTCACGGATGATCAAATTGCAAAGCTTGCGCTTTCCACCGTCGATAAAAAAATATTACGACTGCCTGCCATGATGGGGAATATATCCCCTACTTCCTAGCAGTAAAAGCACAGCTCCTAGAAGACTTACTACCATCATAACGCTCGTTATTGGGAAAAGTGTACCATCGTGCAAGGAACTTGCAACAAAGCCCATAAGTGCGCCCACACTGTATTGTAAAACCCCGATGATGGCATTGGCCGAAGCACTGATGGTTGGAAAAAATTCCAGTGTCAATGAAACAGAGTTTGAAAAAATAAAGCCAAGCATTCCAATGTAGAGTCCAATCAAGGGGAAAAGTACATAGACATTGCTATTTTGAAATAGAAAGAGCAAAATACCAAAAATAGCTTGCGCGCTCACACCAAAACGAAGTAATGCTAGCGGTTCTTTCTTTTTAACGACCCATGCATTGAGGCGTCCAAAAAACATCATCATCAAGACATTAGCACCAAAAAAGAGTGCAAATTTACTAGGAGTGACGTTAAAGTGCTCCATGTAGATGAATGAAGAAGAGGTAATAAATGTGTACATACCAGAGGTGCAGAGAATCTGAGAGATAATAAAAAGCATTGCAAGTTTATTGGTTAATACCGTTTTATAGTTTTGAATAGGCGTGATTTTAGTCCGTTCTTGTTTAACAGCGGGAAAGCGAAAGAGATAAAAAGCTAACGCAAAAAGAGTGTAAAACCCTAAAAATAAAAAGATCATTTCCCATTCAAAAAACTTCAAAACAAAAGAACCAAGTGTTGGCGCAATCAGCGGTGCCATGAGCATTACCATGGCGATAAGTGAAAAGATGCGTGCACTCTCTTTCCCACTAAACATATCTTTAACAGTGGCTGAGACATTGACCGTAGCGATGCCTCCCCCAAAAGATTGAAGTGCACGAAGAATCCAAAAAGCTTCTATTTGATGCGTGATAGAGATGAGAAAACTGCTTAGCCCAAAAAGTATCAATCCTATAATCACCATCGGACGTCTACCGTACGCATCCGAGATGGGACCGCCAAAGAGTTGTCCCATCGCCATGCCAAAAAAGTAGAGACTGAGGCTGAATTCGACATTGGGAATAGAGGTTTGAAGGTCCGTCGCAATCGCTGGGAATGAAGGTAAATACATATCAATCGCCAGAGGGGTAATTGCCGATAAGGACGCGAGCGTTAAAACAATTTGACGCTCTGTAAGGGACTTAGACATAAATTGAGATTCTTTCGTGGAGAATTTTAATGTAATTATAGGTTAATAGTTTAAATCCTCTGTTAATAGATAGGGAAATTTTGACAGATAATCAGAATTAAATTTTTTTCAAGACGATACATTAATATATTTTTAAGGGCATTAAACCTACAATTTATCAATTTGTGATATGTGATAAAATATCACAAATATAGCGACAAACCTTTTTCTAAACTGCCATGTTGACAATCTAAGTGTCACATAACAGAGGTCGTTCATAATGATACGTTTTACTTTTCCGTCACGCTAGCACTGAATTTTAGTTGAAAATTTATCCAAATGGAGGTTTGATGATGTCGAAAAAATTGATTTTGATGCTGATTCCAGTTTTGGTTTTATGTGTGGTCTGGTTTTCTCCAGTTCCTAATGGTTTGACTCCTGTGGCGTGGCACTATATGGCAGTTTTTTTAGCTGTCATTGTTGGTCTTGTCATTGAGCCTGTTCCTGCGGCTTTGGTGGGATTAATAGGTGTTTCAATTATGGCTTTATCTGGGCTTGCTGGCAAAACACCCACAGCCAATGTCCAATGGGCACTTTCAGGTTTTTCAAATTCGACCATTTGGCTGATTTTTGCAGCATTCATGTTTGCGATGGGCTACCAAAAAACAGGGTTAGGGAAGAGAATATCGCTTATCATGATTCGCTACATGGGTAAAAGTTCCCTTGGTCTTGGCTATGCGGTAGCGTTTGCTGACCTTGTATTGGCACCTTTTATGCCTTCAAACACGGCAAGAGGTGGTGGAACAATTTTTCCTATCGCGATTAATATCCCTATTATTTTCAATTCGACGCCTGAGCATGAGCCTCGTAAAATGGGTGCTTATATCACATGGATAGCGATGAGCGCAACTTGTGTGACCAGTTCAATGTTTTTAACGGCACTTGCTCCAAATCTTCTTGCTATTGATCTCATTGCAAAAGGAGCAAATATTTCCATAACATGGGGAGCATGGGCAAAAATTATGGTACCACTTATGTTGCCACTTTTTCTCGTAACACCGCTTTTAGTTTATTGGATTTATCCACCCACTCAAAAACAATCTCCCGAAGCACCTGCGTGGGCAAAAGATGAGCTGAAGAAAATGGGTCGCATCTCCTTTAAAGAGATATTGATGGCATCATTTGCTTTTCTTGCACTCATCTTGTGGATTTTTGGAAAAGAACTTAATGTTGATGCAACGATGGCAGCTATGACGATTACAGCGTTAATGGTTTTAACCAATGTTGTCTCTTGGGAAGATGTTATTGGTAATAAGTCTGCATGGAATATTTTAGTTTGGTTTTCAACTCTTGTGGCGTTGGCTTCAGGGCTCAAAGATGTAGGTATCTTAGCATGGATGGGTAAAGGTACTGAAGTCTATCTTTCAGGACTAAGCCCAACAATGTTGATGATCTCAATGATAGTACTGTTCTTTTTGTTGCACTACTTTTTTGCCAGTTTAACCGCACACACTACGGCTTTATTGCCTATCTTTATTGTGATTGCGGCAAAACTTATTGCACCTGAGCAGTTGATGACCTTTATGATTTTACTGACCAGTACAATTGGTTTGATGGGAATTATCACCCCTTATGGAACAGGCCCTTCGCCTATTTGGTATGGTGCTGGTTATATTTCACAAGGAAAATGGTGGGCATTAGGTGCTATTTTTGCGGCAATTTTTATGGCCGTACTTTTAGTAGGTGTATTGGTTTTTCTCTAAATATTATTTACATGTAAAAGGATAAAACGATGTTTGTACTCGATAAAAAAGAGATGATGATTCAAACTTTGGGAAAATTTGTGGATTTGGTTTCCAAAGAACTCCCAGATGATGTGATGGCAAAGCTTAAAGAGCTTCGAGTTGGGGAAGAGCAACCTTTGGCAAAAGCCATTTATGATGTCATGTTTGAAAATATGGACAAGGCTAAAAAACTCAGTCGTCCAACGTGCCAAGATACGGGAGTCATCCAATATTTTGTCCGCGCAGGGGCTAAATTTCCCTATTTGGGACAATTGCGAGAGGTTTTAAGAGAAGCTACGATTCTTGCCACCAAAAGTGCTCCACTACGCTTGAATGCTGTTGAAGTCTTTGATGAAGTCAACACAGGAACCAATGTTGGTACGGATATTCCTTACATTACGTGGGATATCGTTGATGACAGTACCAATGTTGAGATAGAAGTTTATCAAGCGGGTGGTGGATGTTCCCTCCCTGGTCGTTCCATTGTTTTACCTCCACTTGCGGGTTATGAAGGGGCGATGCAATTTGTTTTTGATACCGTTGTTAACTGGGGTATTAATGCGTGTCCTCCCCTCATTGTAGGCATCGGCATTGGAACCTGTTCTAATTCATCAGCCTTACTTTCTAAAAAAGCGATGCTTCGACCGGTTGGTTCGTCCAATCCACATCCAAAAGCGGCTGAGATGGAAAGAACCATTGAAAAAGGTCTCAATGACATCGGTCTTGGACCACAAGGAATTTCTGGAAAAAACAGCGTTATGGCTGTGCATGTCGAGGGCATGGCACATCACCCTTCTGTTTTGGGTGTGGGCGTGACGATAGGTTGCTGGGCAAATCGCCATGGCATTATTCGTTTTGATGAAAACATGAATTATGAAATTATTTCGCATAAAGGAGTTACCCTATGAAAAAGATTTTAACAACCCCTATTTCTGATGAAGCTATTAAAGATCTTAAAGTAGGCGACATCGTTTATTTAAGCGGAACACTCGTTACCTGTAGAGACGAAGGGCATAGGCGCATTATTGCTGAGGGAATCATGCCTAAATTGCCGATGGATCGCATTGCTATTTTTCATGCAGGACCTATTGTGAAAGATGTTGATGGAGGGTGGGAGATGGTTTCTATTGGACCAACTACGAGTATGCGCATGGAGCGTTATGAAAAAGAGTTTTTAGCCAAAACGGGTGTTAAGCTAGTCATTGGTAAAGGTGGAATGGGTACTAAAACAGCAGAAGGATGCAAAGAGAGTACGGCGGTTCATGCCGTTTTCCCTGGAGGTTGTGGCGTGGTAGCAGCAGAACAAGTGGAAAAAATAGAAGGTAAAGAGTGGCCCGAGTTTGGTATGCCTGAGGCTTTTTGGATACTTAAAGTTAAAGAGTTTGGACCGTTAATTATTTCTATCGATGCTGAGGGAAATAACCTCTTTGAAGCCAATAAAGTTACATTTCACGAGCGAAAAGAAGTTGCGCTTAAAGAGACAGCCAGTCAGATCGTTTCAATGATTGCTAAAAGTTAGTAGAAATTGGAAAGAGGCGCTTTTAAACGCCTCTTGAGTGATTAATTTTTGTAATTGGCGAGCGTACTGTTCATACTATAGATGATGTGTTGACGCATAGTCTCACACGCACCCTCATAATCTTTTTTGGTGAGTTGTTCAACAATTTTATTGTGGTCATTCAATGAGATACCTGCATACTCTTGAGCTGTCACCAAACGATTCATTGACAAGCCGTTCCAGAGCAAGGAGAGGAATGATTTGAGTTTATCACTATCTGCAGCTTCCCAGATGGTCATGTGAAATGCTTGATTCGCAATATTATACGCTTCGGTATCGCCACTCTCTTTTGCACGTTTACCTTGTTCATTGACTTTTTGAATCACTTTGAGTGTTTCATCGTCCATATGAAGACAGGCACGTCTAAGAGCTTCTGTTTCAAGTAAAATACGCATTTCATAGTGATCTTTAATGGCCTCTTCAGAGATACCTTTCACAATGGCACAACGGTTTTGGCGAAGTTCTATAAGTCCTTCATTCGCAAGGATTTGAAATGCCTCACGAACCGGTGTACGAGACATACCAACTTGCTCGCCGATACTATCAAGGGTGATAGATTGACCTTTACTGATACCGCCTGAGAGGATTGATGAGCGTAGAATAGATGCGACTTGTTCACGCGCAGGTAGCATTTGTATTTTTTTAAGATTGATCATAAGATGCTCTTTAATATACTAATTTTATTTAGTATAGCATTACAATGCTATCTTTTCAAGAAAGTGGTTAATTATAGTGGTATCAAAGCATTTGAAGGTGTTACAAGTTTTCTTTACATGTAAAAATTTGCTATTAACATAAATATTTTAATTTTTAATGGTTTAAGTTTCACCGTTATACAATGAGTCTATCAATGAAGCTATACCTGAAAAAAAGGAGTGATGTTATGCTACGAAATATGATGATGTTCGTGATGGCTTTATTCATCCTCAGTGGTTGTACAAGCAAGGATGAAGAGAAAAAAATAGCCCATGAACTAGAGACTCAAAACATTGATGTTGGGCTCAAAAATGCTATCAAAAATGAAGTTTTAAAGAGCATCAATGATCCTAAATCTTATCAAGAAATTTCATGGAAAAAGATGCAAAGCGGTGATCGTGTATCAGAGCGTATTAACAAAAAAGTTGTTTTTATAGCGCACTCGTTTAAAGGGAAAAATATTTACGGTGGAGTGATTGCGAAGGAGCATATCTATTTTATTGGAGAAGAAAAGCCTAGCCTTATCATTGATTTTGATGTCAAAGTGGCTTTTGAAGAGTTCCTTGCCAATAAAAGTATTGGGACTTTGTTTGGAACAACCGTATGGAATTTTGAAAAATTACAGGCTGATTATAAAATAAGCTCTTTGGATCCTAGTGCAAAAGAGAATGTCAAAGATTTTATCTACTCAATTAAGCGTTTTAGCAAAGCAGATCAGGAGTTTTTAGCAGATTCTATTTCAAATGCCAACAACCCTCTTTCCATCGCTAAAAATGTTGCACTTTTTTTAACCATGAGATTGTTTCCTGAATTGATTGAAGAGTTGTTGTTCAATGAAATTTCCTACAACGGTAAGTATAAATAATTCTTTGTACTACGAAAACCTAAAAAGGAATTTATGATGAAAAAAAGTTTATATCTCTTATGTATTCTAACACTCAGTGTACAATTATCGTACGCGGATGATCTTATGGATGGATTGTCTGCGTATGAGAGAAGTGACTATGGTAGTGCCGTTTCGTCTTTTCAAAGCTCATGTGAGAGCGGTAATGCTGAAGCGTGTTATAACCTTGCCAATATGTACGATACAGGGCTTGGTGTGTATAAAGATGATCAAAAAGCCGTTACACTTTTTACCAAGTCATGTGATGGTGGTTTTTCAGATGCTTGTTATAATCTTGGTATGATGTACGACAAAGGCGAAGGGGTGAAACAAGACTCCATAAAAGCATTTGTGTTGTATACCAAAACATGTGACACAGGACATACCAGAGGATGTTATAATCTTGGTCTTCTGTTTTATAAAGGTCAAGGCGTACAAAAAGATTTTATCAAAGCAGCTGAACTTTTCCAAAAAACATGCGATGAAGGCTATGAAAAAAGTTGTTACAATCTAGGTGTTATGTACCGCGATGGCCAAGGTGTCATGCAAAGTAAACAAACAGCACTTGAACTTTTCAAAAAAGCGTGTGAGCAAAATCTCTCAATAGCATGTAAAAATTATGGAAAACTTAGAAGCGAGATGCAGTAAAACGCAGGAAAAAAGTTAAGAAAATGGCGGGCAGAGGGGGATTCGAACCCCCGGTGAGTTGCCCCACGGCCGCGTTCCAGGCGACTGGATTAAACCACTCTCCCATCTGCCCATTTTTGATAGGATTGGAAGTATAACGATTTTGTGCTTATTTGGGGATTAATGGCATCCATTGAGTCGATGCCATTAATTTTACGTTTGAAGTATTATGCGTTACGAATGTTTTTGAATGCTTCAATCAACTTTTCAAAACCAATTTTACTCGATTTTTCAACAGCACGAAATGTTTCAATACCCTCTTTCGAGTCTGCACGTATAGCAAATGCTTCAATGGCTTTTTTCAAACCATCGTGAACGCTAATATGATGGTTGTTTACCTCTTGAACGATTGTCGTATTAAGTTTAGTGCTGATGCTTCCAAACCATTTACCAAAGCGGCATGAAGTATGCGCTAAAATATCAACTTTTTTCTGTGAAAGAGCGGCATTGTATCCTTGGAGTTTGAGTAAAATATGGTCTATTTTACCGTTACTGACAGAAATTTCATTGGTGACATTGTCACATTTGTTGGTGATGTTTTGTGAATTTGCAAGCATCGTTATAATTTCTCCATTAAACTCTTTTAAGATTTTCATAGAGGCACGTGACTCACTTTGGAATGTCTCACTGGTATCGGCCATGGAGTTTGTATTTTGTTTGAGAATGCTAATGTTGGACTCGACTTCCAATGTTGCTTTTTGAGTACGCTCGGCTAGTTTTCTCACCTCATCTGCAACAACAGCAAAGCCTCGCCCATGTTCTCCTGCTCGAGCTGCTTCGATGGCGGCATTGAGTGCAAGAAGATTGGTTTGGTCTGAAATATCTTTGATAAGATTGATAATGTCGCTGATAGCTGAAACACTGCTTGAGAGGTTTTCAACATCATGGGTGAATTTTTGTGTGAGTTCTTGCACTTTTTCGAGAGACTGAGCAATGTCTTTCGTTTGTACTTCGATATTTTCTCCGCCTGTGAGCGAAGCATTGTTGAGTGTGTTGATCTCATTGAGCATCGTCAAACTCTCTTCGATGGTGTTTTGGAGAAAGTTCATACCATCTTCATAGCTTCCAAGAAGGATTGTTAAAAGTTCATCTTTTGTTTGATTGATAGGTTCTGAAGTATTATGTTCTTCCAAGGTTTGTTGCTTTGATTGTTCAAGTCGTGTGACTTCATCTTTTATTTTTTGAAGTTCGTTTTGAAGTGCCTGATTTTCAGTTTCTAATTCTGCTATACGTCGTCCGCCAAACATGTTTTCTCCTTTGGTTTAAATACAATGAAGTATAACCAATAAGAGTGACTTTTGCGTTACATTTTAGGAATGGATATCAAAAAATTAATAGTAGCCTACACAAATATCGTTGGAAAGACTAATCTTTTTCTCAAAAGGGGAAGGCCCAAAATACTTACATTTTTCGATGTAGATGTGGTAGTTGTAGTCTAGCTTCAAATCATCGTAAAACTTCTTGAGATTGACCAATTTGACATCGCATACATCAATGATGTCCAAGACTTTGTAGATGCAAGAGTTATTGTGCTCTATGAGGTGCGAAGGGGCTAGACCTGTATATTTACAAAAGGCTTGAGACTGTACCATGCCTGTGAGGTCAGTGCATTGTTTAATGATCTCTTTGTACTTGGGAATGATGCTGTCTTTGCGTAAGAAAACGACGCGTGCATCATCAAATTTTGCAGCTTCGACACTTTTCCAGTAACGGTACGCATTGGAAGAGATGTTTGCTTTCATACTGAACTCCTTATTGAGCACATAACTGTTAAGCCAGTGATTGTGCGTCAGGATGTTCATCTGCATGTTACATTATCTTCATACCCAGTTGGGCTAGAACGATGACCAGTACCAAACCAAGTGGGTAAACCGCAGCATACGCGATGGAAGGGTAATCCGTTTTGGTCATGTTATTTGCCATGGTTAATGAAGGTGTCGAGGTCATAGCTCCTGAGAGCAAACCCAGAATATCTAAGAAATTCATCTTCAAAATTTTTCTACATGTAAAGGTAATAATTCCCAACGAAACGATGAGCGCACCAAGCGCGAGTACAATGGGTAAGACACCATTGTTTTCCAATGACTCGACAAGGTATTTACCTGCATTGGTTCCAAGGGTTGCTATAAAGATGAGTTGGCCAAGGGTCTTTAAAAGCGTGGTCGAATGCGGTGAAAGGTTCCATACGATGGGTCCAACACGTCCTAAACGTCCAAGGACTAACGCGGTAATCAAAATACCACCGACAAAGCTTAGTTTGATGTCGCCGACACCGGGAATATAAAAAGGAATACTTCCTAGCAAGATACCAAAAACAACACCTAATGATATAGGTAAAAAGTCTGCCGCTGGGTATTTTAAAAGGTCATTACCGATGAGTTTGGTCACTTTTTCAGTGTATGTTTCAGGTGCGACTACATAGAGTTTATCACCAAGGCGTAACGTCAAATCAGGATATGCAGGAATGTCGATACCCGCACGTCGTACTTTGGTAATGACAGCACGGAGTGACTTGAGTTCTTTTATCATACCGATTTTTTTACCGACAATTTCTTTCGAAGTTGTCAGAAGTCGTAAGACTGCCATATTGTCTTGAAATTCATGTTCTTCACCGATCTCTTGGCCTAAAACAATGCTAAGGTTAGCCAGTTGCTCATCGGTTCCTGCGACTCTGATAACATCGCCATAACTGAGAGAAACATCTTCGGTGGTATGGTCAACATGCCCATCAGAAGTCATACGCTCTATGACGGTAGAGGTCATACTCTCTATTTTTGATTTTTTGATTTCGGTGTTTCTGAAGTTTTCATTAGTAATGCGAAAATTTCGGGTATGAATGTCAGGAAAACGTACTTTTTGGCTTGATTCATACTCTTCCACTTCTTTTTGCAAATCGACACGAAAAAGTACAGGTAGTACGCGTATAAAAAGGACGGTTGCTACAATGCCAAAAGGGTATACAAGACCAAAGATGACGGAAGTGGTTGGTGTATGTTTAATCTCTAGGGCCGCTGCGAGTGCTGGAACGCTGGTAAGTGCTCCTGTAAAAATTCCATCGATGATAGTTTTTGGCATATCAAAAAAGTAGCCAAATCCAAAGATGATGACAAAAAGCAGAAGTAAAAGGGCTGTTGCTATGAGATTGAGCTTAAGACCTTCATGTTTGATGGTATCAAAGAAACCAGGACCTGATTGAAGACCAACAGCATAGATAAAAATAGCGAGTCCAAAGTATTGAAATGCATCAGAGATAACCATGCCATAATGTCCAGCAATGAGTGCTACGATAAGCATAGCCGTTACATCCAGTGAAAAGCCTCTGACTTTAATATTGCCTAAGATGTAGCCAACAGAAATGATGGCGAAGAGGTAAAAAATTTCGTTATTAATCATAAAAAATCGTGCCTTAAAAGAATTAGTCCAATTATACCTTAATTTGGTTGTTACTTTTAAGGCACGAGTGACTAAAAATCTTTCTCGATTTTAAATGCATCAAAGATGATATCGATGGCAGACATGCGTGCGCCGTGGTTTGTAGCATCTAAAATGTCACCATCCTCATAACCAAGATCACGCAAGGCTTGTACATCTGAAGCGTTTACATCATGAGGTGTGCGTACCGCTTTGAGAACAAACAGAAGCATCGCTTTTTCTTTTGCATCTAACTTAGTATCATTAGGATTGGCACGCATTGCTTCAACATCTTTTGGGGTCCATCCCATCATATTGATAAGAATAGAAGCGTTATAATCGACACAATAGCTACAGCTGTTTTTATCGGAAATGAGCATACGAATAGAGGCAAGCAAAGGCATTGAAAGGCTTTTTTGTTTGACCATGTAGTATTCGATGAAACTCATTTGCTGTTTGATGAGCTCAGGACTTGCACTAAAAATCTGCGCTGAGTTACTCACACGTCCACGCATCGCTTCTATTTTTCCATAAAGCTCTGCAAGCTCACCGGTGGCGTTTTCTGGTTTGATGGTATTGATTAATGGCATGATTTTTCCTTTGAAAGTAATGGTATCCATTCATTAAGCGTTAAAACGCGACTAAATCCAAATGCCTGAGCCACTAAAAAAGCTCGGTGTAATTCTTCGGCACTTACCTCACCTGCTTCATTAGAAAAAGCCAATGTACCATTTGCATCGCTTAAAAACTCGACGTTAAATCCAAGTTGTGAAGCGTCCCTTGCTGTAGCATCGCAACAATTTTGGGTCATGTACCCTATGATAGTAACAGTATCGACACCAAGATTTCTCAGTCTCCAGTTTAGGTCAGTTCCTATGAATGAACTCGCATGATTCTTTTCGATGATAAGATCAGGTTTTATGTTCTTAATCTCATCGTGCAATTCCCACAGATGGCTTCCTCGAACAAATGCTCCGGCATTTTCTTTGAGACTGGTATGTTGCACAAAGACAGTGAGAACGCCCTCTTTTTGAGCTTCAGCAATAGCCACTTTGATTTTCTCAAAACTATGGGGCGGGTAGCTAATAGGCAAAGCGCCCCCATCAAAATACTCATTTTGAACATCCACAACGATAAGAGCTCGTTTCATAAAACCTCCTTGACTGTTTGGTCAAGTGGCATTTTAACAAAACTTGACCGTTTAGTCAAGTTGGATAGAATTATGCTATAATCAAACCAATCAATAAAGGAAAAAGAGATGGAAACCACACGCGATAAGCTTATTCATGCAGCATTTGACGAGATCTTTTCGCACGGCTATCAAGGTGCATCACTTGTCGATATTTTAGCCAAAGCAGGCGTACATAAAGGTTCTATGTACCACTTCTTTGCCAATAAAAAAGAGATGGCACTCGCCTCTATCGAAGAGACGATACTGCAAAAAAACGCTGAAAAATACCGCTATGTCGAAACTTATACCAGTGGCTTTCTTGAAGAATTTTACACACGATTACGTGACACTTCCGTGCGAGACTTTAAACGTGGATGTCCTATCGCCAATATCGTTCAAGAGATGTCCAACATTGATGAAGATTTTAATACTTTGATGAAATCAATTTATGGAGCTTTTCGCGCCAAGATCAAAGCCATTTTAGACAAAGCGATTGAGGTTAAAGAGATGAAACTATGCGATACGACGAAATTGGCACTCTTCATTACCTCAACGGTTGAAGGCGCTATACTTGCGGCAAAAGCGAGTGGTAATGCGCAGGATTATAGTGATGTCATTGAAGAGTTGATAGAGCATATTGAGGGGAAACGGTAACCTTATATGATTTACCTGATGCGGCATTTTAAAGTGAAAGACACATCAAAAACGTGGATGAATAGTGTCCAATTTGAACAATGGGTCAAAGATTATGATACTTTTGATCTTGATTATACACAAGTGGATTTTCCTCAAGTAGAAATGGTTTATGTCTCATCTCACACAAGAGCACTAAAAACGGCAGATTTTATTCACTGTAGGTACCAAATAAGTGATTTAGTGAGAGAAGTTGATGCAAAAGTGTTTATTAAAACTTCTTTGACTCTTCCTAAATGGCTTTGGTTAGTTGTTACTAGAATACAGTGGTATTTTAATATATCTGAAGGTGAAAATAGAATTGATACTGTTTACCGAATAAATCAATTTTTAGAAACATGTGATTTAACCAAAGATATGTGTATTATAACGCATGGCTTTGTGATGAAAACCATCATTAAAGCCTTACAAAATCGTGGATTTTATGGAAAACAAGAGATTACTCCTCAAAATGGAAAACTCTATACATTTTCAAACTTAGCAACCATGGAGTAGTTTTAACTTCGCCATTACTCTACACTTTCACATAAACGTTTTAAAGAGGGGATATGAAAGAGATAACCAAAGAGGACTATATTCACAGTGTGTATAAGGTCATCTTTTACGTTGAAGCCAACTATGCGCAGGAGCTGAGTCTTGAAGAGTTAGCCAAAGTGGCGGGGTTTTCGAAGTATCATTTTCATAGGATTTTTAAGGCAGTGAGCGGTGAGAACATTGGAGATTACATACGTCGCATCAGGCTTCAAGGAACGACGTGGAAGCTTAAAATTGAGCCGAAAATCACTCAAATTGCCCTTGATAGTGGCTACGAAACCAATGCCTCTTTTACCAAAGCGTTTAAAAAACATTTTGGGATGAGTCCGAGGGCTTTTTCGGATCAACTCAAAGCGAAACAAGGAGTTGTGATGGTAGCGCCAAAAGTGGTTAATGTTGAGCCGATAACGGTTTTGTATGTGCGAAAAACGGGTTTGTATGCGACCTCAGCGTGTGAAGCGTGGAATCTGTTGATGCCTTTTGCGTATGAGCAGAAGATGAAGTTTCATAAAAAAATTATGGACAAAGAGACGATGCACTTTGGCATCGGGCATGACAATCCGAACCTTATAGAACCAGACCTACTTCGCTACGATGCGTGCATTAGCTGTGATGATGCGAGTATTGAACCAAAAGGTGAGGTTTTTCGTAAGGTGATGGAGGGTGGAAAGTTTGCGGTGTTCTTGCATAAAGGTGCGTATGAAAATCTCAAATCTACTTATGATGAGATAGGTCAGTGGATGGTGCAAAGTGGCGTTAAACTACGCGATAAGCCTCTTTTTGAGAAGTATCTCAACCGTGATCCAAGGCGCACGAAACCTGAGAATTTGCGTACCGAAATTTACGTGCCTATCGCGTAGTTATTTAAGCTTTACG
This sequence comes from Sulfurospirillum arsenophilum NBRC 109478, assembly GCF_000813345.1. Lineage (NCBI taxonomy): Bacteria > Pseudomonadati > Campylobacterota > Epsilonproteobacteria > Campylobacterales > Sulfurospirillaceae > Sulfurospirillum > Sulfurospirillum arsenophilum. The sequence goes on from NZ_BBQF01000001.1 coordinate 55,666, forward strand.
CCCTGTCAATAAAAAGATGGGGTAGTCCCCGTAAGGCTTTTTAGCCACACTGACAATTTCAATATTCACATCTTCAAAGCCTGCTTTTTTTGCAAGTGTGGCAAACTCTTCTTGGTCAAAACCAAAGTGAAAAACGCCCATATCTTCGCTATGAAAGGTTCCATCTTCTTTGTCTAAATCTGCGAGTGCAATGCTTCCTCCACTGTTGAGTAAACGGTGAAATTTTTGAAAAAGTGCTAGTGTGTCCTCAACGTGATGAATGGTCATTGAGGAGATGATACCATCAAATGTTTCATCAAGTTCAGCAGATGAAAGGTCAAGCTCTAACATCGTAAGTTCGCAAGGAAGAGAGTTTTTCTTGGATCGAAGTTGTTCATTCATCGAAGGTGAAACATCAACGGTAGTGATTTTTTTGACATGTGGAGCAATTTGGGTGGTCAAAAGCCCTGTTCCTGAGCCAAAATCCATCAGATGCGTTGTTGTTTTAGTGTAGGTGAGTTTCTCTAAAATCGCATCGGCGATGTTGGTGACATTGTCAACACGTGCGGGCTCTTTTTCATACACTTTTGATTTTTCAGAAAAATAGTCTTTGGATGGTTGCATGCATGACCTTTGTGATGGATGAGAGAGTATAGCACACGCATTTTTCCAAAAAAATTAACTCAAAAAACTAGCGCATATATTTTAACCAATCACAAACGAAGTGTACCCGACAACCCGACTGTCATCTTTAGTACGTGAAAAACTGGTTCTATAGTCTAAAAAGTGTGCACTTAAATCGTAATGAAGCGCACTTTGTACCATGGCTGTAACGCCTGTCATACCGCATGCTTCGCAACCATGTGTCAGTGCATGGAGATCACGGTTTTTAATGGCTTCTATGCAGTGATTGTCGAGTTTATTGGCTTCTTCTTCTGTGTGAAAATGGCTGAGATCGGTGCTGATGACAAGAAGAGTTTTTTCATCTTTAAGCACTTCGTCTATCACGGATGAGAGTTCATCATGCATGATGTCGCCATAGACGATTTCGACAATCTTAGCGTGTTTAAAGTAGTGGTGAATAAAAGGCATCTGCACTTCCGTCGAATGCTCTTCGTGTGCGGAAGGATGAAAGTCTATACATGGAAACTTTTTTTGAAGATCATGGCTATAGCGTAAGTCTATTTCCAGTTCGCCACAGGGTGTATGATACGCTTCAAAAAGGGCTACAGAAGCGCCGGAAACATAGATACGATGGCTAGGACCAATGACAACGACACGTTCAATGTCAGAGCGTTTTAAAGCCGTGTAGTGGTAGGCAAGATTGGCGGTGTAACCACTGTAAATGTAGCCTGCATGCGGTACGATGAGTGCTCGGGGTATCACATCGAGCTTCAACTCTGGCATCTCTTTATCAAAATGGGCAATGTAATGTTTAATCTCACTGCACATATCAGGGTAAAACATCCCTGCAACGGCAGACTTACGATATTTATTCATCAAAAACTCCTGCGAGTTTGGTTTTGCATTTTGGACAGCATCCTTCTTCCAGATGGTTTTCCATCACTTCAAAGCGTTTTCGTTCTATCAAAATAGCATTACATGTAACGCACCTCGTTGGGTTTTCAAGTCCGACATTGCCAATGTAAATGTGTTTTAGCCCTGCGCTTTGACCTATGGATTCAGCACGCTTTAGTGTTTCGATCGAGGTCGCTGGAAGCCCTTGCTCGTGGTAATCAGGATGAAAGGCGCTAATATGCCACGGTGTTTGCGCTCCCAGCTCTTTTGCGATAAAGGAAGCGATGGCATTTAACTCAACATCTGAGTCATTTTTGGTAGGAACGATGAGTGTCGTTACCTCGATCCAGATGCCATTACGTTTAAAGTGTTTGAGGTTTTCCAAAATGGCTTCAAGCCCACCACCGAGCTCTTTTTTGTAGTAGTCGTGGTTGAAGGATTTGAGATCAACATTCGCTGCATCGATGATGCCAATCATATCGTCAATGACTTCAGAGGATTCAAAACCGTTGGTGACGAAGATGTTTTTGATACCTTTTTCATGGGCTAAAAGGGCTATGTCTTTGGCATAAGGGTAAAAAATGGTAGGTTCATTGTAGGTGTACGCGATGGAGGCACATTCGTATTTGAGTGCCATTTCGACGATTTGCAAAGGAGAGAAAAATTCTTTTACATGTAATGTTTTTTCTTGCGAAATACTCCAATTTTGACAAAACGGACATTTGAAATTGCAGCCAATCGTTCCGAGCGAAAAGGCTCTGGTGTCGGGCAAAAAGTGGTAGAGTGGTTTTTTTTCCACAGGGTCAACGTGCATTGCCACGGGGTAGCCATAGACTAGATTTTTGATGACGCCATCAACGTTTTTATTCACACCACAAATCCCTGCTTGCCCCTCTTTGAGATGACAGTAGTGTGCACAGAGAAGACAAACGAGACGCGATCCTTCTGCTTTAAAGTAGTTCATTATTTCACCTTTTGGACTTTGTAACGCCAGATGTCAGGATGACTTTCCAAACACTCAGATTCGAGTCCGGCCTTTTGGCAGAGATGTGAAAAGAAAAGCTCAAAGGTGGGCAGTTGCTCCCAAACTTGGGGTAAAAACGTTGCTTTACGGCTCCCTTTTTGAAGGATGATACCATCTTCGCCTACCGTGACTTTGCTTTTAAGATCGTCGCTATTTTCATACGTGATAAGCTCAGGTTCACTTAGAAGTGAGACTTCGATGTGGATGCGTGAAAACTCTTCAGGATTCAGTGGATAAAAGCGTGGATCATCAAAGGCGGCGGCTTTTGCGTTGTAAATGAGGTCGTCTAATAAGGGTCGATGAGCGATGAGTGAGCCGATACATCCGCGAAGTTGACGGTCTAATGTGAGGGTTACAAACGTTGCTTTGGGTTTGGCAAATTCGGGATAGAGTTCCAGTAGAGCTTTTTTATCAAGCGTATCAGTGTGACTAAAGCCATCTTTGATGGCATTTTTAGCAATATCTAGGATCACGTTTTGCATGGTGCCTCCTTGGTGGAGGTTTATTATATGATAAAATGGCTGATAGGTTATACAAAAAAGGAGTCTTTATGCTCATGGCAATTTTGGAGCGAACACCTGTATGGGTCTATGTGCTGTTTTTAGCATTACTAGGGTTGGGCTGGACGCAGAGCCGTGATCGCATTGTCCCCTACGCTAGGGCATTGATACTTCCTCTCATTATGGTTCTTTTCTCCATCTATAGTGTTGTTTCTGCTTTTGGTATGAGCATTGGAGTTGTTGCATGGAGTTTGGGCATGATAATTGTTATGGCGCTTGGAATTCGCATACGGGCTTTTTACAATGCTGTTTTTATGGAAGAACACAAAGCGTTTGCCATTAAAGGAAGTTGGTTATGGTTAGCTTTGATGATGGTCATTTTTTGGCTAAAATTTGCCGTAGGCGTAGCTCTTGCTAGAGAATTAGAAATCGTTTATGAGCCTTGGTTTATCCTTGGAATTAGTTTATGTTATGGTGTGCTGAGTGGTATTTTTTTAGTTCGAATGGTTATTTTATGGAAGATCAAAAGTTTACATGTAAAACATTAACACAGTTTTGCTAGACTATCGTATGATTTTTAAGGAGCAATGGATGAAACAGTGGATAGTAATGGCGATGTGTATAGGTCTTTTTTCAGGCTGTAGCATGAGTTTCAATTATAATTTTTGGAGTCAAAAAGCACCTGCCACACCTTCCCCTGTTGTAACTGAAGTCAAAATAGCACTTCCTAGCACCATTTTGATGTATGATTTAGATATTACCGACCGCCCTTATACCAGCCTTGGTGAAGTAAATGTGAGTGTCACGAAACTCAACCCATGGGGTGATGATCCAAAACAATCTGACGCTGAAGCAAAACTCAAAGAAGAAGCAGCGAAAAAAGGTGCAGATGCACTTATTTATGTTCGCTATACCAAAGTGGGCGTTTCGTACAATCGCTGGAGTGGCATCGAGGGCAAAGCTCAAGCGGTTAAGTTTACACGCTATTAAAAGCGCAATTTTGTACTATTTTTATTGACAAAGTTGCGTTATACTAAAACCATGAAATCTGCACTTTTAAACGATACTATTTTTGAGAACATCACCAACTCCAATGGTCAATTTACCAACCATTTTCATGACACCTACACCATTGGACTCACGCATGATGGTATGTTCAAGTCTATTCACGAACATAAAGCAACCCTCGCTTACCAATACTCCACGCGCGTAATTAACCCTGGCGAAGTGCATTGTGGTGATTCACATGCATGGCAATACACCAATTTTTACCCTAGCGTTGAACTTTTAAGCAGTTTGTATGAGCAAATGTATGGTGAAAAAAAGATGCCGATTTTTGAACAGCATATTATCCAAGATGAGGCATTATATAGGCTTTTGGTCTCTTTTTTTCGCAGTGTCTATGAGCATGAAGAAACACTGCCCTGCGAGTCAAAACTTATCGATGCCCTCTCGCACCTGATAGCCAACTACACGCGTTCAGCGACACCCTACCCTTTTACATGTAAAGCAAAAAATACCATGTCGATGGTGGTTGAGTATATCCATGAATATTTAGATACCGAGATTTCACTGGACGCACTTTCAAAGGCGGCGATGGTGAGCAAGTACCATTTTCTAAGACTTTTTAAAAGCCACACGGGCTTGACGCCACATCAATACATCATTGCAGAGCGTATTCATAAGGCAAAAGAGCTTGTATTGGAGGGTGAATCGCTTTCGCTTGCAGGGCTTCATGCAGGTTTTAGTGACCAGTCACATTTTATCCGCAGCTTTCGCAAAATTTATGGCTATTCGCCAAAGACACTGCTTCAAAAAAGCAATTTTATTCTATATAAATAATATCAAAAAGAGTAAAATTCGCGCCAAGGAGTTACCATGGTCAATAAAAATCTTTTTTTCTTTTTACTCTTTCTCGCAATGGTCGCATGGGGTGGTTCGTGGGTCAATGTGAAAGTTTTAGGACATTATGTCAGTGCTTACGAGATGATCTTTTTGCGTTTTGGCATTACCGCTATTACGATGGTTCCGATCATTGTGTGGCTCAAGCACTCATTCAAAATTGATCTCAAAAGCTTCGGTTTGGTGGTACTCGTAGCGCTTGCATTGATCTTTTACAATAAATATTATTACCTTGGAACCAAGTTTGGTACGGCCTCTTTGGGTGGTGCGATGGTAACGACGATGATCCCCATTTTAACGTTTGTTTTACTAGCATTGATGGGTGTTAAAAAGGTGAGTTCAAAAGATCTGTTTGCTCTTGGTTTGGGTGCTATTGGCGTTTTGACGATGCTGCATATTTGGACATTTGATCTAGCGCACATACTGGTGATTCAAAATCTTTACTTTTTTCTTGCAGCTATTTTATGGGCAATTTTGACGATTATTAGCTCTAAGTCAACGAAAATTTCACCGATTGTCTTTACGTTTTACATGTACATTGTCACTGTTGCACTTGACTGGATTTTATTTGTGGATGTGAGTGCAATACCCTTTTCGTCACTTGATGGTATCTTTTGGATTAATACGCTGTTGATTTCCTTGGCTGCTTCCACCTTTTCCAATACGATCTATTTCTTAGGAATTGAAAAATTAGGTGCAGCCGAGGTGAGCTCGTTCGTCTTTTTGGTGCCGTTTTCAGCGATTGGACTGAGCGCTCTTTTCTTAGATGAAAAAGTAGATTTCTTCATCATCATTGGAACGATTTTAACGCTTTTTGCCGTTAAAATGCTCAATAATATTACAATTTTAAAGCGACGCCGAAAAAACGCTGAATAGTTGTAAAATGGCGATCCAGCCCTTCAAAGCTGTGATTGCCACCCTCTTCTACAACCATCTTCGCACCTTCTAAAAAGTCGAGTGCTTCTTCGTAGTCTAAGACCTCATCACCTTTTTGCAAAAGAAGTAAAATATTTTCAAGATTAGGCTCTTCTATCTCATAGCTTTCAAGCATTTCAAGATGAGACTCATTCCATTCATATGCGCTATTGTCATAGTAATTCACACCATGACCAAGTGCTCTTTGAAGTGTTTCAGGTGCATTCACCGCTGGATTTATGAGCACGGCTTTGAGATTGTACTTATCGCTGAGATACAGTGAATAGTAGCCACCAAGCGATGAACCCATAAGATAAACTGGCTCATTGTCCTGATAAGATTCGATGAGTTCACTAAGCGTTTTAATGGCAAGATCAGGAATCGTAGGCAAGGATGGTGCAATGAAGCGAATCTTGTTTTCTTGGCAATAAGTACGAAGTAATTTTGCTTTACTTGCCTCGCCACTAGAGCCAAATCCGTGAATATAAATGATCATGTTCTACCTTTTAATCAATAAATTAAGCACCAAAGGTGCGCGGGCCTTGTGCCGAACAAAACCCAGTGTTAACGTAGTTTTCAAAGCTTGCTTTGAAAACGTGTGTAGAGTTTTGTAAAGGACTCTCCTAAATGGAGTATAGCAAAAGTTTCGTTAGGCTATAATACGCGTAATTACTTAAAGAGGACAACATGAAATTACAAGAATTAGAAGCTAGAAAAATCATTTTAATGGTGATGGGTGACAAGCGGACACTCACCAAAAGCGATGAAGAATTGGCACTGCTTCTCAAAAAAAGATTGACCAAAAAAGAGTGCGAAGTTTTAAATGCTGAAGCACTTGGCAAAGACAAAGAGACGCTGATGAGTGAGCAAAAAATAGATGCAACACGTTACGATGCACTCAAAGCAAGTGCGATTAAAAAGATCAAAAATGAGTCCGTTCATGGAGATTTTTTCTATACCAAAGGTGAATAAAACATGGAACACGTTGAAGTCATAGACAGTGTTTGTACCTATTGTGGTGTGGGATGCGACATCGCTGCGAATGTCAAAGACAATAAAATTAAAAGCATTTTTGCCCATCCTGAAGGCGTAGTTTCAGAGGGAAACCTGTGCGTCAAAGGCAAATACGGCTTTGAGTTTGTGGATGCCCCAGATCGTCTGAGAATTCCGCGTATTCGCAAAAGTTTTTTGGCGCAAAACCCTGCAATTTACGAAGCGATAGCTTTACATGTAAACGAGTTGGATGAGACGTGGGTTGAAACGACTTTGGATGCAGCCACCACGGCGGCGGCTATGAAACTTCAAGAGATTCAAGCAAAGTACGGACGTAAAAGTGTCTGCTCCATCGGAGGGGCGCGAACCTCGTGTGAAAGTTCATACTTACTTCAAAAGTTCACCCGTCATACCCTAAACTCTCCGCATGTCGATAACTGCGCACGCATTTGCCACTCTCCAAGCCTGAAAGGCATGCGTACCACCATCGGTGAAGGTGCGGCGACCAATCCTTACAATGACATCTACAATGCGGAGTTTATGATCGTTTTTGGCTCCAACACCACCGAAGCGCACCCCATTATCTCCAACCGCATCGTTGATATGGCAAGCAAACATGATAATCTAGCCGTTTTTGATGTGCGAGAAATCACCCTTCACCGCTTTGCCAAATACAAAGGTATCATTCCTCACGAAGCCAATCTGCTTGTTTTAAATATGCTGGCATATGTCATCATCACCGAAGAGCTTTACAATGAGCATTTTCTAGCAGATCGCACCAAAGGTTTTGAAGCGTTTAAAGAGAAGATTTTAAATGACCCTTATGCGAATCCCAAATACTTCGAAAGTATTGAAGGCTATGAAAGCCTTAGCAAACTGATTCCTAAAGTAGCGCGTGAATACGCACTTAAACGATCGATGATTTTCTGGGGTCTTGGTATAACTGAGCACATTGATGGCTCATATGCGGTGATGGCGATCACGCATTTAGCGCTGATGACAGGAAACATCGGGAAACAAGGCGCAGGTCTTATGCCACTTCGTGGACAAAATAATGTCCAAGGTGCATGTGACATGGGCATGTTGCCTTACTACGACCCTGATTATCAAACGCCTAAAGAGATCGGACTGATGACGCCTGAGCTTGTCAATGAAATGCTAGAGGGTCGCATCAAAGCGGTGATCAATATGGGCGAAGATCTCACCCACGTTCACCCGAACAGCAATAAAGTGAACCGCGCACTGGATAACGTTGAATTTATCATGGTGCAAGAACTTTTTATGACAGAAATCGCGAACCAAGCAGACATTGTCATCGGCGTGAAATCCGCTTATGAAAAAACAGGTGTTTACGTAAACGCGATGCGTCGCCTTCACCTCTCGCAACCGCTTGTAAAGTCTGACTTACCCGATGATTGGGAAGTCATCAAATTACTCGATAACAAAATGGGTGGAAACTACGCGTATGAAGATTCAAAGCAAATTTGGGATGAAGTGCGAGAAGTGGCGTACAGGCGTTTTTCAGGAGCTAGTTACAATAGACTAGAGCGTCACCGCGTTCGTGGGCTTCAATGGCCCGTACACACCGAAGATACGCCGATTTTACATCAACTAGACTTCCGAACCGAAGATGGCTACGGTGAGTTTCACTACCACCCCTATCAACTTCGAGGCATGGTGCAAGAGATATGTGAAAAAAGACTCACAGGGTATCATCTCACCACGGGAAGAACATTGGCACAGTATAACAATGCTTCACAAACCAGTCGCTGTGAAAAACTCAATAAACGTTATGACGAAACGATTTTATTAGTGCATGAAGATGATGCAGAAGATTTTACCAGTGAAAAAGTCATATTGAAAACAGAATTTGGGCAAAGTACGCCACTCACCGTAAAGTTTACCGACAAAGTACAACCTAAAACACTTTTCTGTACGTTTCATCATGCCAAGTCGAAAATCAATAATCTTTTTGGTGATCGATGTGATGAACTCATTTTAACAGCAGCGTTTAAGTCGATCAAAGTGGAAATTGTGAATGTTTGAGTTTGATTAAAGTAGCTACTCGTTAGCTACTTTAAAAAAGTAGTGAAATAAAGTTTGTATTTAGGGATTTTAATATGAAGTGGCCGGGAGAGAGGGATTTGAACCCCCGGAGGTATTACCCTCAACGGTTTTCAAGACCGCCGCATTAAGCCGCTCTGCCATCTCCCGACAGAAAATTTGTAGATGATACATAATACAAAGGTGGAGGCGACACCCGGATTTGAACCGGGGATCAAGGCTTTGCAGGCCCATGCCTTACCGCTTGGCTATATCGCCACCGTATTTCTCTATATCTAAGTGGTGCCCGGAGCCGGATTTGAACCGGCACACCCAAACGGGCGAGGGATTTTAAGTCCCTTGCGTCTACCAGTTTCGCCATCCGGGCAACGCGTTTCTTTTTAAGATTAAACTAAATGGAGCGGGAAACGAGGTTCGAACTCGCGACCCCGACCTTGGCAAGGTCGTGCTCTACCACTGAGCTATTCCCGCATCTAAAAAAGAGATGAGAGTATAGCAGTTTTTTTTCGCAATGTAAAGTCATTTGCGAAAAATTCTTTACATGTAAGCTTTTTTAGAGCGGTTTTGCTATAATCTAAGAAAATTTTTAAGGAATAATTGATGCGTAGTGATCAAGTCAAAAAAGGGTACAACAGAGCGCCACACCGAAGTTTGTTTCGAGCAACAGGTCTAAAAGATGAAGATTTTAACAAACCATTCATTGGAGTAGCAAACTCTTATATTGATATTATTCCTGGTCACTTTTTCTTACATGAGTACGCTGTCATCATTAAAGATGAGATTCGTAAGAACGGCTGTGTGCCATTTGAGTTCAACACCATTGGTGTCGATGATGGTATTGCGATGGGGCATGATGGTATGCTCTACTCTCTTCCAAGTCGTGAGTTGATTGCTAACTCTATCGAGACCATGATGAATGCACATATGTTGGATGCGATGATTTGTATTCCTAACTGTGATAAGATCGTTCCAGGTATGATCATGGGTGCGCTTCGTGTCAATGTTCCAACGGTATTTGTAAGTGGTGGACCAATGAAAAAAGGCTATACCAAAGAGGGAGCTCCGATTGATTTAACGACGGCATTTGAAGCAGTTGGTAAATTTGAAAAAGGCGACATTAACGAGGCCGAGCTTAAAGACATTGAGTGCAATGCTTGCCCAAGTGGTGGTAGTTGCTCGGGTATGTTTACCGCCAATAGTATGAATACATTGATGGAAGCAATGGGCATCGCTCTCCCCGGTAACGGCACGATCCCAGCTTTAACACCTGAGCGTGAAGTGCTTTTACGCGCTGCGGCAAAACGTATTTGTGAGATTGCCATCGATGATCGTTTCAAGCTTCGTAATATTCTTAATGAAAAAGCGGTACGCAATGCTTTTGCTGTTGATATGGCAATGGGCGGCAGTTCTAACACTGTACTTCATATGTTAGCCATAGCTAAAGAAGCAGGCGTTAAGTTTGAAATCAAAGATATTAATGAGATCAGTAAGAACGTTTCACATATCGCCAAAATTGCCCCTTCTCTTTCAACGGTTCATATGGAAGACATCAACCGTGCGGGCGGTGTGAGTGCGGTGATGAAAGAGGTCAGTAGACGTGATAATGGCATTTTATTTTTAGATAATTTAACCGTTACAGGTGAAACCGTTGGTGAGCGCATTGCCAATGCTGAGATTAAAGATACTGCAATCATTCATACGCTTGAAAATCCTTACTCTAAAGTGGGCGGTCTTGCTATTTTATTTGGTAACTTGGCAGTTGAGGGTTGTGTTATTAAAACCGCTGGTATTGTGGGTGGTCGTCAATTTATCGGTAAAGCGGTCTGTTTTGACTCTCAACAAGAAGCACTTGCTGGAATCGTTGGTGGAAAAGTGAAAAAAGGCGACGTGGTTGTCATTCGTTATGAAGGTCCTCGTGGAGGTCCTGGTATGCAAGAGATGCTTGCTCCTACGAGTTTAATCATGGGTATGGGGCTTGGAGCCGACGTAGCACTTATCACCGATGGACGCTTCTCTGGAGCAACCAGAGGCCTTAGCATTGGGCATGTGAGTCCAGAGGCAGCTGAGGGTGGTCTTATCGGTCTTGTTCAAGATGGCGATACCATACAGATCGATGTAGATGCCTATACGATTGAAGCATTGATTGATGAAGAAGAATTGGCACGCCGTAAAGCTGCATTCAAACCAAAAGTGAAAACCATTCAAGGTAGTTGGTTGAAACAATATCGCCAACTAGTCACCAACGCAAGCAGTGGTGCTGTTTTAAAGACTGATGCGTAATGGCTGAATTTTTTAATTTATTACTCCAACATACCATCACAATGATGGCGATTGTTGATCCTTTGGGAGTGAGTGCGATTATGCTCTCACTCTTGCCGCAAAGTACAACGAAAGAGCATATTAATCAAATTGCTTGGAAAGCTACAGTCACCATTATTGTCGCTTTCTTTGTCGTTTTACTTACGGGTAATTTTTTGCTCAATCTTTTTGGTATTGAAATTGATTCGCTCAAAGTGATGGGCGGAATCGTGCTATTACTAACAGCGATTAAAATGGTTCAAGGTTCTATGGAGTCCAAAAACCAAACAGAAGAAGAACGAGAGGAAGCGATCAAAAATGATGAGTTTTCGGTTATTCCTTTGGGTATTCCTATTACTTTTGGGCCAGGTATTTTTGCAACCATCATTATTTTACGCGGACATAGTGAAGGTATTACTTCAGTTGCTGCGCTCATTATCGCTTATCTTATTGTTGCACTAAGCGTTTATCTCTCTTTTAAAAATAGTATTTATATTCGGCACTATCTCGGTATTACAGGACAAAAGATTGTGAGTCGTTTGATGGGCTTAATTGTTGGTGCTATTGCAGTACAGTTTGTTGTGGGTGGTATTAGCACGCTTGTAAAACATTACATGTAAAGAGGAAATAAGTATGAACCAAGGTGGCTGGACCTGTCCTCATGATGTGGAAGGTATGTGTGACATCATTAAAAAAGAGTGTGATCCAGGTGACAAAGGTTGTGTTTTGTACGGAAAAGCGAAATTTTCCTGTGAAGATTCACCTTCAAATGAAGCGTTTGAAAAACGTATGGAGCGCAAAATGCGCGAGATGCTAGGGGCAAACGACGAGTAATATAGTTTAAAAAGATGTGGTTTTGGAGATTGCTCCAAAACCACGAAGTGAGTGACAAATTAGGGTTAATACTCTATTATAGTGATTGTGATTGGATAAGATATACAAAGCCAACCGCACATAAAACTGCATTGATAAGCGTCATAGCTATTCCAGCTTTTACAACATTTAATTTCTTCATCATAACGGCTCCTTTTTATGTTTTCGGAATTATATGCACTTAAAACTTAAAATACAATAAAGTTGCCAAAAATAATTTTATTAACTTTATTTTGGTAACTTTTCTACACTTTAAATTTAATGAAAATAATGATATTAAAACTATAAAATAAGCTAATATTAAGTAAATAGAGGGTTTTTTGATGCAGTTATACTTGGGAATATAAGAAGTGTATGGAGATTTACACTTCCTACAATCATATTTGAAAAGAAGTCAATTAATTTTTGGGTCTATATCCTATTCTAAATCCGCCCCAATGACGGCCTTTAACGTAAATGGGGATCGAAATATCGTGCATGACATCGCCATTTTCTCTTCGGTAGGTTTGAAGAAGTACGCGTTTTTCGTGGTTTGCACCTCTAACACCACTGTCTGTAAAGATACGTTTGCTACGGTTACCAAAAAGATCCTTCTCATAATTACCCGTAAGTGGCGCACGTGCGTTGTGCGTTGAGATGTACCCTGATTTATGCATTGCAACAGCATAAAAAAGCATTTTTGGATTTTCATTCATCAACGTATCTATAATAGGAGGAAAGGTTTGATCTGTGAAGGCATCATAAGTCGTAGTATATTTTTGAGGATTTGTATTGGCGATGGGTTTGAAGTTGGTATCGAAAACAGCTTCTATACTTAGCTTTCCATTGGATATAGCATTCTCAAATAATGCTTCAACGCGCGATTTTGCATTAAAACAAAGTTGATACATTTTTTCATGGTATTCATCCATCGCAAAAGCACTGAGATTTTCATGGGCTTCTTCAGCTCCCGAGATAATTGCTTGCGTTTGTCCTGAAATAGCTTTCATCTCTTTTGTGCCAGATTCGAGTTGGTCACTGATTTTTGAGATAGCCTCTTTAATGCTCAGTAGTTGGTCACTGTTATAATCAGCACTCTTTGCAATGGTGTCAATTTGGTTTTCTATTTTTTCGGCATTACCGATAAAAAGCTTGATCTCATCGCCCACATGTTGAACGGTATGGGTTGCACGCTCTATCTCATGGCGCAAGGTTTCAATACTAGCATAGACATCATTTGTATCTTGTTGAATTTGTTTGACAATAAGAGTAACTTCACTGGTTGATTTTGAAGTGCGCTCTGCAAGATTGCGTACTTCGTCGGCGACAACAGCAAAACCACGCCCGTGTTCACCGGCACGTGCTGCTTCGATCGCAGCATTCAATGCTAAAAGATTGGTTTGGTCGGCTATATCGTCAATGACGGTTGTTACATTTTGGATGGTGATGGATTTTTCTTTAAGATCATTCACTTTGGAAGAGGCATCTGCTGATTGAACATTGATTGTATTCATACGCGTGATAATCTCATTAAGTTCTGCAATACTTTGTTGACTCTCTTTCATAGAAAGCTTGGCAAATGATGATGCTTCTTGGGCATTTGAACTTACTAAATTGACTTGTTCAAAAATGTTTTGAGTCGAACTTGAAATTTCTGCAATAGAGTGTGCTTTTTCTTCTAGCTTTTTAGACATAGAGTCAATTGAATACATTAACTGTGCTGTTGCAATGGAATTTCTACCCGCACTTTGTGAGTAGTTTTCACTCAAATAGGTTAGGAGTGTAACAAGTCGATAGATTCTTGGAAAAAGAAAATTGAGTAAAGTGTTTTGTTCTGTTACATGTAAAAACTCTTTTTGATACGTTTCTCGTAAATTTTTATCTCTAGCATCAAACTCGCTAAGGAGTTCTGTGGCATGGGAAAAGGGTTGAATGATAGTTTTATACAATGTGAGCGTTGCAAGCATAAAAAGAGCAAATGCAATGATAGCGATGATGAAAGGCTCAGTAATAAACCATGTGATCCCAAACAAGCCTATTCCAAAAAGAATAAAAATAGCACTGATTTTAAAAAAGTAGCGTTGAAGCATTATGTCCCTCGACTCTAATTAAGATGAATGAATTAGGGTAACACATTAAGATGATAAAGGTATGAAAAAAAATAACGATGACAAAAAAATGACTTTGAGTGTTTAGATTTGATACTCATAGAAAAAAGAGCAAAATTAAGATAAAATTTCACACTTAAAATTTTCAGGAGCGATACAGTGTCAAGTATCTCAAAATATAGCAAAATCAATAGTCTAAAATCTGTTAAAAAATGCCTTTTCCCTGCCGCTGGGTATGGTACGCGCTTTCTTCCAGCAACCAAAGCGATGCCTAAAGAGATGTTACCCGTTCTTACCAAACCATTGATCCAATACGGAGTTGAAGAAGCAGTAAGTGCTGGCATTGATACGATGGCAATCGTTACAGGTCGTGGTAAACGTGCCATTGAAGATCACTTCGATGTCAGTTATGAACTTGAGCATCAAATCAAAGGAACCTCAAAAGAGAGTTATCTTACTGAAATTCGTAACCTTATTGATAATTGTACCTTCAGTTATACAAGACAAGTGGAGATGAAAGGTTTGGGTCATGCGATCCTTACGGGTAAAACGTTGATTGGTGACGAACCTTTTGCGGTTATTTTGGCGGATGACTTATGTGACAATAACGATGAAGATCCAGTCCTTAAACAGATGGTTGAAGTGTATGAAAAGTATCGCTGTTGTGTGGTTGCAATCGAAGAAGTACCAAAAGAAGAGACAAATAAATACGGTGTGATTGATGGAAAAATTGTGGATGGTAATGAGTCCGTACTTCGTGTCTCAAACATGGTGGAAAAACCAGACCCAAAAGACGCTCCAACGAATCTAGCGATCATTGGTCGTTATATTTTAACACCCGATATTTTTGATGTTATTGAAAATACAAAACCGGGTAAAGGTGGCGAAATTCAGATCACCGATGCTCTTTTAGAGCTTGCAAAACAAGGTAAAGTTATCGCGTATAAATTCCAAGGAAGACGTTTTGACTGTGGCTCCATTGAGGGCTTTGTTGAAGCGACTAACTACTTTCACGACAAAGCAAAATAAGCTTTACATGTAAAGCCTCACGAGAGTATTGATGAGGCTTTCTCACCTTTTTTCACTGCTTTAAACCACACGAAGATAAACCCTTTATTAGCTTAGCTTAGCTATAATCTTGCCATTAAATAATAATGAGGCGGAAAGATTATGTCCAATCACGAAACAAAGTATATTTTTATTACTGGAGGCGTTTTAAGCTCTCTTGGTAAAGGCATAGCAGCGGCGAGTATCTCTACACTTTTAAAAAATGTTGGCTTTAAAGTTAGCATTCTGAAAGCTGATCCTTACATCAATGTCGATCCTGGAACGATGAGTCCCTTGGAGCACGGAGAGGTTTTTGTCACCGATGATGGTGCCGAGACCGATCTTGATCTTGGACATTATGAGCGTTTCTTGGATGAAAATCTAACCCAAGCCAACAACTTTACAACAGGTCGTGTTTATTCCTCTGTTATCGAAAAAGAGCGACGTGGCGATTATCTTGGTAAAACGATCCAAGTGATTCCTCACATTGTTGATGAGATTGCAAACCGCATCAAAGAAGCGGGTCGTGGTCAAGATATTTTGATTGTTGAGATTGGTGGAACTGTGGGTGATATCGAAGGATTACCTTTTTTAGAAGCCATTCGTTCTCTTAAAAGTGAACTTGGAAAACGCAGAGCTATGAATATTCATCTTACTTTGGTTCCTTTCATCAAAGCTGCAGGTGAGCTCAAAACCAAACCAACGCAACACTCGGTTCAAGAGCTTCGTCGTATTGGTATAACGCCTGATATGCTTATTTGCCGCTCCGAATACCCACTTCCTAAAGAGCTTAAAAACAAGCTAGCTTTTTCTTGTGGCGTAGAGCGTAATTCTGTCATTGAGTGTTTAGATGCGACAACGATTTATCAAGTGCCACTCAGTTTTCTCAAAGAGAACATTTTAGCGCCGATTTCTGAAGCGCTTGATCTAGGAGATTTGACACCTCATATGGATGAGTGGGACCTTTTGGTTAAGCGTGTCATTGCGCCACGTGATGAGTTGATGATCGCATTTGTGGGTAAATACCTTGATCTTAAAGAGTCTTATAAATCGCTCACAGAGTCGTTGATCCATGCGGGAGCACATCTGAATGCTAAAGTGAAAATTCGCTGGGTAGATTCTGAAGTCATTGAAGAAAAAGGTTGCGAAGATATTCTTTCCGATGTAGATGGCATTTTGGTTGCGGGTGGTTTTGGTGAGCGTGGTGTTGTCGGTAAAATGGCAGCCATTCAATATGCGCGAGAACATCAAATCCCTTACCTTGGAATATGTCTAGGTATGCAGCTTGCAATGATTGAATTTGCACGCAACGTTTTGCATCTTGAAGATGCCAATTCGGCTGAATTTAATCCTACATGTAAAAATCCTATTATCTATTTGATCGACTCTTTTATGGATGCGAGTGGTCAAAAACAATTGCGTACCTTCCAAAGCCCATTGGGTGGAACAATGCGTTTGGGTGGCTATGAGTGTGAAACAAAACCAGACTCATTGTTGCGATCTGTTTACGATGGAGCCAAAGTAATCCGCGAACGTCATCGCCACCGATACGAAGCTAACCCAGCATACCGTGAAGCCTTTGAAAAAGCGGGACTCATCGTGAGTGGTGAGAGTCATGGCTTGATTGAAGCAGTAGAACTTAAAGGTCATCCATGGTTTTTAGGTGTTCAGTTTCACCCTGAGTTTACATCACGTTTAACCAATCCTAATAAAACGATTGTGGGCTTTGCGAGAGCGGCTTTAACACAACGTCAAAATGGCTAAGCTACTGACCAAAGAGGAGATAAAACGGATTCTTCAAAGCAGGTTCGAGAATGACGAATGTACCCGTTTAAATGAGATTCCTAAGCCCTCCTCTTTAAAAGATATTGCACGAGCATCGAAACGCATTGCCGATGCGATGCGAAATGGTGAGCGTATTGCCATTGTAGGTGATTACGATGTCGATGGAGTCATATCTTCGGTTATTTTAAGCCAATTTTTTGATGATCTAGGGGTTGATTACTCCTTAATTATCCCTAACCGTTTTACCGATGGTTATGGTTTAAATCCAGATATTGTTGCAAAGCTTGATGTGCATGTGATTATCACCGTTGATAATGGTATCTCTGCCATTGAAGCCGCTCAAATTTGTAAAGAACAAGGGATTGATCTCATCATTACCGATCACCATAGTATCCCTTCTGTTCTACCTGAAGCGTATGCTATTGTCAATCCTAAACAAGAAGATTGTGCTTTTCCTCATTGTGAAATTTGTGGGGCACAAGTCGCATGGTATTTAGTCGCTGCACTCAAAGAGGAGCTAGGCGTCGAGTATGACCTTTCGAGCTTCTTAGACCTACTTTGCATCGCGATTATGGCAGATATGATGGAACTTGTGGGGATGAATCGCGTGATGGTCAAAAAAGGCATAGTCGAGCTTAACCACTCTAAACGTGCCGCTTTTGAGGCTATTAAACAGTATTTTGGCAAAGCAACCTTAGAAGGCGATGATATTTCATTTTTGATAGCACCACTCATTAATAGTTCAGGACGTATGGAAGATGCCATTTTCTCTTATGAATTTTTGAAGTCAAAAAATGTAGATGATGCTTTAAAAAAACTTGATTATATTGTTTCTTTGAATGAAGCACGCAAAGAAGAGGAACGCCTTTTATTTGAAGCAACGCTTCCTTACGTCAAAGAGGCTGAAAATATCATCGTGGCATGGGGTGAAGAGTGGCATGAAGGTATTGTAGGGATCGTCGCTTCTAGGCTCTCCAAACGCTTTAAAAAGCCTGCTATTGTCTTTTCAATTAGAGATGAGAGGGCCAAAGGGAGCGCACGTGGCATTGGCGATGTGGATATTTTAGAATTGATTCGTTCGCAAGAAGCTATTTTACTAGGATTCGGTGGGCACAAAGGTGCTGCGGGTGTTTCAATAGAAATCAAGCATTTGGAACAATTTCGTACCAATTTAGAGAAAGCATCGATCCAATTTACGCAAGAAGTATTGGAAGCGGATAATGATCTTTTGGGCGAGATCACTGCGGATCAGATTGATTTTGAGCTTTTAGAGATTTTAGAAAATCAAGAGCCTTATGGGCAGAAAAATCCAAAACCGAGCTTTTTACTGCAGAATATTCTGGTGAAAGTCGATCGGTTGATTGGCAAAGATGGGCAGCATTTGAAACTTATTTTGCAAGAGGGAAGTAACGCCCTTGAAGCGCTTTTCTTTAACTATGATATGAAAGCCAAACAGGGTGATCGCATTGATATTCTTTTTACGGTTTCACGTAATGACTATCGAGGGCTTGTGACACCTCAACTTTTAATCAAGCAGATTGTGAAAAAGTATTAAAATTCACGACCATCTTTAACAGGTACAAAGAGGCAATCACCGATTGTCTCTTTTCGTATTCCTTCTTCTGTTTTAATAAAACGGGTAATAATCTGCTTATCTCCTTTTTCAATAGGAGCAACTAAAATCCCCCCCACTTTCAACTGTTCAAAGAGTTTTTGAGGCACTTCTGGCGTTGAAGCTGAAAAAAGAATGCGATCATAAGGTGCAAACTCTCTCCAGCCATTTTGACCATCGTCAAAACGCGTGTGTATGTTAGTAATACCTAAGGTTTTAAAGCGTTCACGTGCCTCTTTAAGAAGGCGTTCAATGCGTTCAATGGTAAAGACTCTGCGAATAATTTTACTTAGGATAAGCGCTTGGTAGCCACTCCCACAACCGATCTCCAAAACACTGTCCGCACCTTTACATGTAAGCGCTTCGGTCATTTTAGCCACGGTTAAAGGCGAGCTGATCCATTGATTAGCAGCCAAAGGCAGAGCGTCTAGTTTATAAGCGTGCATGCTCATGCCTTGTGGCACAAAAAGTTCACGCTCACTCTGGCAAAAAGCATCATAGACATTGGGACTTATAGGACAAATTTTGGCGATTTCATCTGCCATTTTTTTATGTTTTTGAAAACGTATTTTAGTGTTAAAGTGAGCCGTTTGCGGCATTATGATTGAGTCCTATGTCAAGATATCGTCGCATTTTTTTGATCTCGCTAGCATCAAAAGCATGCATTATAAGTCTGCTACGATCATCGATGGTAACGTCACCAAAAGGAGAAATAATAGCACTGCCTTTAGCCATACTTTCATCGGCGCCATTCGCACACAGTACATACGCTTGATTGGCGATTGCCAATGCCGTCGTAAGCACTTCAAAGTGTTTTTTACGAAGTTTGCCCCAGTATGCAGGTACTAAAATCAGATCTGCCCCTTTGATTTGCTCCCAAAGGCATGGAAAGCGAAGTTCAAAGCAGATAAGTACAGCAATTTTTATTCCATCAACATCAATGATACTTATTTCTTCTGTATTTCCTGAGCTAAAGTAGTGCTCTTCTTCGCCTAAGGTGAACAGTTTTGATTTGGCACGTGTATAGATAAGCTCACCATGATGAAAAAGTTTGAAGTTATTCATATATCCCGCATCTGTTTTCTCAATTAAAGTAAGCCCAAATGTTTTACATGTAGAAAGTTTTGCAAGGTTTGGAATCATAGCGGCAGAAAAGAGAGCCGCTTCTTCCATTTTATCGTAGCTGTAAGCGCTCAAACAAAGCTCTGGCGCTAAAACAATGCTATTGGAAGGTGTTTGCTCTACCAGAGCTTGCAGGGTTGCAAAATTCTCCTCAAAGCTTCGTCCTTCATAGGCAAATTGTAAAGTGCAGAGCATCGGTTTAGAAGTCATCGAAAGAAAGACTTCCTTTACTGTAATTCGAGACATTGCCTTCAAAGAAGTTTGTTTTTTGGTCATTAAATTTTGAAAAGTCATCCACCCATTTAATCGGGTGCTTGGCGTTATAGAGTTTTTCAAATCCTACAGCGGTTAAACGATCATCGATAAGATAGTGAATGTACGTCTCGATGATATCATCGGTAAAGCCCATAATTTGATTTTGGGTGATGTATTTGCCCCACTCTATTTCAAGGTCACCTGCTTTTTGGAACATATCATAGACTTTGGCTTTAAGCTCTGGGGTAAAAAGCTCCGGACGCTCTTTTTGAACGGAATTAATCATGTTTTGAAAGATTAAAAGATGCGTAATTTCATCGCGTTGAATAAAACGAATCATCTGCGCACTTCCTAGCATTCTACCAGCACGTGCTAGGGCATAAATAGCGGTAAAACCAGAGTAAAAGTAAATGCCCTCTAAAATCTGGTTGGCAAACATCGCCAGCACGAGTTTTTCATCGGTGACATCACCTGCAAGCTCTTCGTAAACGCTTGAGATATAGTCATTTTTACGACGCAATACCTCATCGTGTTTTTCCATCTCATAAATGAGGTCTGTATTGTCACAAATTGCTTCGACCATAACAGCATAGGATTTCGAGTGGTTTGCCTCTTCGTACGATTGACGTGAAAGACATGCGTTAATCTCTGGGGCTGTGATATAAGGATTGATGTTATCGGTAAGGTTGTTGGTTTGGAAACTGTCCATACTAATAAGTTGGGACCAAACAAGGTCATACATACGTTTTTCAGCATCGGTCAAATTTCGGTTATAGTCGATGACATCTTTAGTCGTATCGACCTCTTTAGGAAACCATGTATTGCCTTCCATCATATCCCAAAGTTTGAGTGCCCAGGTATATTTTGCTTTGGTAAAATTTAAAATTCCATGAGGATTTCCGCCAAAGACTCTGCGATCATTTAAGCTCTCATCTGAGTTTGGGTTGTAGATTTTTTTGCGCTCCATTGCCATTCCTAATACAGTAATATCTAAAAAGATTGTATCAAAAATTTCTTAATTCTATAGGCACAAGAGGGGTTAGTTTGCTCAAATCAAACTGATTTTGTTGCATTTTTGTTGCGCCAAGGGTGGGTTCTACATGTAAATAATTTTGAAGATAATACAAGCCTTGATAGCCCTTTACATGTAAATCGTCTATGATACTATTGATGTCTTGTGGACTCAGCAAATCACTGTGCAGTGTGGTGCGTACTTCAAAAGGAAAATGCCCTTTTATCAGTAGCTTAAGGCTTTGCTCAAAGCGTTCAAAATGACGGTTATGGGTTAAGGTTTCATACTTATATTTAGGAGCTTTATAATCGAGTGCAATATAGTCAACAAGCTCTTTTTCAATCAAACGTGCAAGGAGTTGTGGATTGGAACCATTGGTATCGATTTTAATTTTGTAGCCTAAAGCTTTAATAGCTTCGCAGAACCCTTCAAGATGTGGGTAAAGGGTGCACTCTCCACCGCTTAATACAACACTATCAAGTCGCCCTTGCCTACTTTGAAGGAATTCGAGCGCTTTATCTAAGCTGATAGTACCCTCGTCTCGCACAATGTGCGGGTTGTAGCAATACGGACATGCCATATTGCACTTAGCAAACCAAAAGATAGACGCTAGATGATGTGGATAATCTAGCGTCGTAAATTTGGTAATGCTATGGATTGGGTTATTTATGGCAGCATCTCTCAACAAACTGAATACGCTCTTTGTGTTCACCTGTTTTTCCAACATTAAAACTCTCTACGGGTCTATGGTAACCCATAACACGGGTGTAAACGATACATTTGGTACGTTTTTCTCTCAATTTCTCTAAAATCTCTGTTTTGCTCATGATGCATCTCCTTGTTTGTATTGTTCGACTAACTCTTCGTCACATTTAGGGCAAAATTCATGCTCACCACTGATATAACCATGCTTCTCACACACCGAAAAGACAGGTGTGATCGTAAGGTATGGCATACGGTAGTTCGTAATGACATTTTTAACCAACTTCTTACATGCTTCACTTGAACTAATGCGCTCTTTCATGTAAAGATGCAGTACGGTTCCCCCTGTATAGGAGCATTGAAGATCATCTTGAAGATCCAATGCTTCAAAAGGATCATCGGTAAAATTCGCAGGAAGTTGAGAGGAATTGGTGTAATACACATTTTTTCCTGATCCTGCCTGGATGATCTCAGGGTAGCGTTTTTTATCTTCTTTTGCAAAACGGTATGTTGTACCCTCTGCTGGAGTTGCTTCAAGGTTGTAGAGATTACCAGTCTCTTCTTGATACGCGACCATTTTGTTGCGCACAAATTCTAATATTTCGTGAGCAAATTCCATTCCATATTCATCAGCAATCGTATGTTTGTCATCCGTAAAATTACGGATCATTTCGTTGATGCCGTTGACTCCAATGGTTGAAAAATGGCTGTTAAATCCTGGTAAATAACGTGCTGTATAAGGGTAAAGCCCGCGGTTATACATCTCTTGAACAAACACACGTTTTTTCTCTAAGGTTGATTTTGCAAGATCCATAAGGTATTCAAAACGCTCCATCAACTCTTTTTTGTTGCCTTTGTAAAGATAACCAAGACGTGCCATATTGAGGGTAACCACACCAATACTTCCCGTCATCTCCGCACTTCCGAAAAGTCCACCACCACGCTTTAAAAGCTCTCTAAGATCAAGTTGTAAACGACAACACATAGAGCGCACATGACCAGGTTTATAGGCTTTAGGATTTTCGACGAGTTTACCCTCATCATCTCTGACGTATTGGCTTCCAATAAAGTTTTGGAAATACGAAGAGCCAATTTTGGCTGTGTTTTCAAAGAGTAATTCGGTATTTTCTCCATCCCAGTCAAAATCTTCTGTGATGTTAACGGTAGGAATTGGGAAAGTAAACGGTTGCCCCGTTTTATCGCCTTCAGTCATCACTTCATAGTAAGCTTTATTGATAAGATTCATCTCTTTCTGGAAATGTTTATAAGTCATGGCTTCAAGAGACGTGACACCACGTTTTTTTGCCTCTTCCATAAGCTCAGCATCGTTAATCTCTTTAAAGAGATGACGTTGACTTGAGGTTGGAATTTGATCTGCCAAGTCTTTCGGCACAGTCCAGTCAATAGTAATGTTGGTAAATGGGCTTTGTCCCCAACGCGCTGGAACGTTTAGGTTGTAAATAAAGCTACGAATCGCTTTTTTGATCTCTTTGTATGAGATTTTATCTTTGAACGCGTACGGGGCTAAGTAGGTATCAAATGAGCTGAACGCTTGTGCACCCGCCCATTCACTTTGCAAAATTCCTAGAAAGTTTGCCATTTGTCCTAACGCTTCTCTAAAATGCATTGGAGGACGACTTTCAACGCGACCCCTTACACCATTAAAACCTTCATCCAAAAGTACTCTTAAACTCCAACCTGCACAATACGCTGTCAAACAGTCCAAATCGTGGATATGATAGTCACCATTTCTATGCGCTAAACCCTCTTCTTTAGAATAAATTTTATCGAGCCAGTAGTTGGCGATAACTTTTCCTGCTGTATTGTTCACAAGCCCTGCGTTAGAGTAGCCAGTGTTCGAGTTCGCTTTAATTCTCCAGTCGCTTTTGCCAATGTACTCTTCAATCGTTTGGCTAGAATTGACATAGGTTGTATCTTCATTAAGTCCGTAGATGTGCTCGCGCTGCATTTTATGCGTATGTCGGTAGAGAATGAATGAACGCATAACATCAAAATAGCGTGTTTTATAAAGCTCTTGTTCGATCATATCTTGGAAGTCTTCAACCGCTGCTACACGTTTTTTCTCAATACGCTTGAGAATCTCTTTAAAGATACTTTCGTCGTACGTTACACCTTCGCTTTTAAAGGCCTTTTTGATAGCGTCTTCGATCTTAAAAGGTTCAAATTCTTCTGTTGTTCCGTCACGTTTGAGTACTTTGGTTAGCATGGTTATCCTAGATTTAAAAGTAGTGAAGATTATAGTAAGAGTAAAATTTAAAGAAACTTAATGATTAAGCTGTAACAACTATGTCACAGTCCAAAACAAAGCTTTTTTTAAAAGTTTACTTAAAGGAATAAATCCCTTAATAAAGGGATTATAGTCTATTTTATGCTAAATAATATAAAAATTTAAAATTAATTTATAATATTTAGAGTGCATGATTAAGTGCTTCATTTACATGTAAAATAGTCGTGTCAAACAACGGAAGTTTCGAGCTTTGTTGATCCAGTAAAAGTCCAATTTCGGTACATCCTAAAATAACGGCATCAATGCTTGCATCATGACTTTTAAGATCATCAATAATCTTTAAAAATATTTCTTTGGAAGCTGTTTCAATTTTACCAATACAGAGTTCGTGAAAGATAATTTGATTGATCATTTCTATTGATTTCAGATCGGGAATAACAACATCAATGTGATGCGCATTTAAAATCTCTTTGTAAAAAGACTCTTGCATGGTAAATTTTGTCCCTAACAAGATAACTTTGTGAGAACCATGAGCATTGAGGGCATTTGCTGTCGCTTCCGCAATATGTAAAAAAGGTGTTTTAACATGTGGTGTGACTAAGGGAAGTACTTTATGCATGGTATTGGTACACAGAAGTATAAAATCAACTCCTGCACGCTCTAAAGAGAGAGCTGCTTCCTGAATAATTGAGGCAGCTTCCTCCCATTTTCCTTCACTTTGTAAGCGTGCAATAGGAGCAAAATCAACGGAATGTAAGATAATCTTTGCGCTATGCAGTCCGCCAAGTTTTGTTTTTACGCCTTCGTTGAGAAGTTTGTAATAACTGAGCGTTGACTCCCAACTCATGCCACCAATCAGTCCTATTGTTTTCATTTGCACCTTTTACATGTAAAGCATTTTTTTATTGACAACCCTCACACTCAATGCTACGGTCGGCTACTTCAAGTTTATTCTCAGGAGATTGAGAACGTAGATAGTATGTTGATTTAATACCCAGTTTCCAGCCT
This sequence comes from Sulfurospirillum arsenophilum NBRC 109478, assembly GCF_000813345.1. Taxonomy (NCBI): domain Bacteria; kingdom Pseudomonadati; phylum Campylobacterota; class Epsilonproteobacteria; order Campylobacterales; family Sulfurospirillaceae; genus Sulfurospirillum; species Sulfurospirillum arsenophilum. The sequence continues at coordinate 80,610 of NZ_BBQF01000001.1, forward strand.
AGCATATAGATGTCATTAAGGTACTTTCCACTGGCTTTATCAAGCGTGATAAAGATATTAAGACTTTGTCCTTGATCGATCCATTTTTGTCTAATAGCACCTGCTTTAATAAGCACTCTTTGATCGAGTTCATACGCAGGCGTATAAAATCCCCACGTATCTGGATTAAGATTTGGAGCAACAACAGGGATCATGCCAGAGAGATTCTCTTCAAACCATTTACGTTTATAAACAGGTTCTATGGTTTGCGTTGTTCCTACAAGAATAGAGATTGAACTGGTTGGTGCTATTGCCATCAAATAGCCATTTCGCATACCATTTTGTTTCACTTTTTCTCTTAAGCTGTCCCAGTCGTACATGTAACCAAAAAGACCGCCACGATCAACTAATTTTTTCGCTTCTTCATTGGCTGTATCGATAGGGAAAATGCCTCTACTCCATTTTGAACCTGCAAATTCTGGGTAAGCGCCTTTTTCAATCGCTAGGTTAGAGGATGAGAGGATGACGTTATAGCTGATCGCTTCCATCACTTCATCAATTTTGCTAAAGTGTTCATAACTTCCCCATGCAATGTGTTGTTCAGCAAGCATTTGCGCTTCACCCATAACACCTAAGCCAATAGCCCGTGATTTGAGGTTTGTATGTTTGACTTTTGCATGTGGGTAGAAGTTAAGATCGATAACGTTATCGAGCATTCGAATGGCTATAGGAATCGTTCGCTCAATATCTTCTTTGGTATTAATGATGGAGAGGTTAACACTCGCTAAGTTACATACCGCCGTTTTCCCCTCGACCATCTCTTTTTCAACAATGAAAATATCTTTGCCATCAATGCTATCGAGTGCAGTGACTTTTTTGGCTTCTTTAGTAATGCCACTGTCGACTTTGACTAAATCACTCTCTTCGTAGGTAATGAAAGTTTGATCGTTAAAAACAATCTTAATTTTATAGTGGTTTGGCTGAGTATTTTGAAAAATCTCTGTACATAGGTTAGAACTTCTAATGATTCCTGAATGATCGTTTGGATTAGCTTTATTGGCATTGTCTTTGAAACATAAAAAAGGACTTCCACTTTCAAAATAGCTGGTAAGAATTTTCTTCCATAACTCTTTTGCAGGGACATACTCTTTTGCAACATTTTCATTTTGCTCATATGCAATATAGCGTTTCTCAAACTCTTCACCAAACACTTCACAAAGATCATGCGTTTCTGCTGGGTCAAAAAGCGTCCAAATGGCATTCTCTTCCACTCTTTTCATAAAGAGATCATTGATCCATAATGCTGGGAACAGTTCGTGTGCCCTACGTCTCTCTTCACCTGAGTTTTTCTTCAAGTCTAAGAAGTCAGAAATGTCCATATGCCATGGTTCTAAATAAACAGCAATCGCACCTTTACGAGTTCCTAGCTGATCAACGGCAACGGCGATATCATTGGTAATTTTTAGGAATGGTATAACACCACCAGCCGCATTTTTATGACCGTCGATCATGCCACCCATAGAGCGTACGAGATTCCAATCCCAACCAATACCGCCACCAAATTTACTGAGCAATGACATCTCTTTATAAGAGTCAAAAATACCTTCGATATTATCAGGCGTACTTCCAATGTAGCATGAGCTTAATTGGTGGCGTGTTGTTCGTGCATTTGAAAGTGTAGGTGTTGCGAGCATTACTTCAAATTTACTAATGACATCGTAAAACTTCTTTGCCCAGTCTTGTGAATTTAGTTCATTTTGGGCTAAGAACATTGCAATTGCCATAAACATATGCTGTGGCAATTCAATCGGCTTACCTTGTCTATTTTTGATTAAATAACGATCGTGGAGTGTTTTAATACCAAGATAGTTGAACTGAAGATCGCGCTCTGGTTTGAGGTGAGTTTCTAGATCTTTTAGATCGTATTTTTCTTTAAGACCTAAGGCAATACGTCCCTCTTTTTCACCACGCTCCAGATACTCGGCAAAGCTTCCGTATCCTGTAAAGCCATTGACTTTATGGTAGAGGTCATAAAGAAAAAGACGTGCAGCAACATACGTCCAGTTTGGACGATCAATATCAATTTTATCAACTGCTGTTTTAATCAATGTTTTTTGAATCTCTTCTGTGGTGATTTGATCACGAAATTGAATCTTCGCATCAACCTCAAGTTCACTTTGAGAGACGTTGTCCAAACCTTTGATGGCAGAGCTGGTATATTTTTGTATTTTTGAGATGTCTAGTGGCTCAATGCGACCATTACGCTTTTGGACGGTTAACATTATTTGAACACCCTTTGAAAGATTTTATCAACATTTTTTGTATAGTAGCTATAGTCAAAACACTCTCTGATTTCTGATTCACTCAGTTTTGCTCTAAGATCTTCATCGCCTAGTAAGTTTTGAAGGTACAAACTTTCTCCTTCACTATTAAGAGCTGGTTTTCCATGCTGAAGATCTTCCCATACTTTCATAGCATTACGTTGAACAATTTTGTAGGCATCTTCACGCGATACATTTTTGAGTGGAAGTTCAAGCAGAATACGTTGAGAGAAAACAAGTCCTCCTGTGAGGTTAAGGTTGCGCATCATATTGTCTGGATAAACAACCAATTTTGAGATAACACTGTTGAGGCGATTTAGCATGAAATCTGTGGTAATAAATCCATCGGGTAAAATAAAACGTTCGACAGAGCTGTGACTGATGTCCCTCTCATGCCACAATGCAACGTTTTCCATAGCTGGGATCGCGTAAGAGCGAATCATGCGGCAAAGTCCAGTAATGTTCTCACTGAGGACTGGATTGCGTTTGTGGGGCATTGCAGAGCTTCCTTTTTGTCCTTTTTCAAAGAACTCTTCACATTCATACACTTCAGTACGTTGATAGTGGCGAACAGCAACCGCAATTTTCTCACAACTTGAAGCTAAAAGAGCAAGTGCATTCATTAACGCTGCATAACGATCGCGTTGAATGACTTGGTTTGAAACAGGAGCAGGTGTGAGCCCAAGGTCTTCACATACATACTCTTCAAGTTCAATTGGGGAGTGAGCCATATTTCCCATAGCGCCACTGATTTGCCCTACTGAAATGACTTCCATAACATTTTCAAGATTTTTGAGACTTCGTTTGATCTCTTCGTACCAAATAGCAAGAACCAAACCAAAAGTGATAGGCTCACCATGAATGCCATGACTTCGTCCAACCATCAGCGTCATCTTGTGTTCCATTGCTCTAGTTTTTAAAGATTCCATCAATGTTTTGACATCGTCAATAATTACATGTAAAGAATCACGCATTTGAAGTGCAACTGCCGTATCGATACAATCAGAACTGGTCATGCCATAATGTACCCATCTGCTTTCTTCTCCAAGGCTGTCTGCAACACTGGTTAAAAAAGCAATAACATCATGCCTTGTTACTTTTTCAATTTCATCAATTCTGTCAATATTAAATTTGGCATTCTTAACAATTTTTTCACAATCGACATCTGGAATGAGCCCTAGTTTATTCCACGCTTTAGTTGCGGCCTTTTCGACTTTGAGCCATGCGTCGTATTTTGCCTCAATTGTCCAATGCTTTTTCATCTCTTCTCTTGCGTAGCGCTCTACCATTTTCATTCCTTGTCTATTTTGTGATTTTTCTGTGATAAAATACGGTGAATTTATCTATGGAATCGTGTTTTATTTGATTCTTTATTTTAACAATATAGGACTAAAAAAGGGTTGAATTTTGGCGTATACTTTGAAAAAGTTTGTTCTTGAAGAACCAACACTTGCCTTTCGCTTCTTAATGGATACCTTTGATATCAGCATGGGTGAAGCACAAAAGATGGTTGATAAAAGGCGAGTGTTTGTAGAAGAAGAGCAACTTCTGAAAAAATCAGCTCTGATTGTGGGTAATATTGGTGTTGTTGTCTTTGAAGGTAATCCCAAAGGCTTATTGCCAGTTTTTGAGACGGAAGATTTTGCAGTGTTTGAAAAACCTAGTGGGGTTATGATGCATCCTCGAAAACGAAGTGATGGATATACACTTAATGACGAGATTAAATCACTTTACGGTAAAGATGCCAATGCGGCACATCGTATTGATAAAAGTACGAGTGGTTTGGTGTTAGTCGGAAAACATAAACAAGCCGAAATTGATCTCAAGCGCATCTTTGCAACAAGGCAAGTTCAAAAGAGTTACTTAGCTTTGGTTCATGGTAAAATTGATGACATGATTATGATAGATGAGAAACTAAAACGCGATGTGGAAACAAGTCAAATCCGTCTTAAAGTCCATGTAGATGAAAGAGGAAAAGCTTCTCAAACCAAGATAACGCCCCTACACTATTTCGCAGATAAAAATGCTACGTTGGTTGAGGCTATTCCTTATACCGGAAGACAGCATCAGATTAGAGTTCATTTGTTCCACGTGAAACATCACATTGTTGGTGATCCAATTTATGGTATTGATGAATCTTATGCTGAAAAGTTTTTAGATGGTTTAATGAGTGTGGAAGAGCAATTGGAAATCACTCAAAGTTCACGTCTTCTTTTACATGCACAAACACTTGCATTTGAGTATAAAGGTATTCCTTATAAGATTGAATCAAAATTTGATGCGAAAACGATATTTTACAACTTAATGAAAGGATAGAAATGAAAACAGTTATTTTAGATGGTGTAAGAGTTGCCCCCAGTAAAGTAGTATGTATTGGACGAAATTATGTTGAACATATTAAAGAGTTGAACAATGAGGTCCCTACTTCCATGGTTTTGTTTATGAAACCTAACGCTGCGCTAAGCAGTGAGCTCATAACAGGTGCAATAACACCTCTTCATTATGAAGGAGAAATATCTTTTTTAATAAAGAAAGGAAAGATTGCAGCTGTTGCTTTTGGGCTGGACTTGACTAACCGTGAACTTCAAAGTGAGCTCAAAGGAAAAGGCTTACCATGGGAGCGTGCAAAGGCTTTTGATGGTGCAGCTGTTATGAGTCAGTTTGTAAGTATTGAAGAATACAATATTGATAAACTCTCAATGCAATTATGGATTAATGATGTGTTAGTTCAAGAGGGAAATATTGATCTAATGATTCATAAACCTCTTTCTATTATCAAAGAGATTAACTCATTTTCAACACTTATTGATAACGATATTGTTATGAGCGGTACCCCAAAAGGTGTTGGAAGTTATGTGAAAGGCGATAAATTTGTAGGTAAGATTTTTGTTGCAGACAGAGAAATTATTTCCAAAGAATGGATAGCTAAATAAAATCAAAAGAGCTTTACATGTAAAGCTCTTACTTCTCTTTTTTAAAGAGGACTGTCACCAATCCACCTACTCCTACGATAACAACAATAATTAAAAATCCAAGTTGAAAAAGATCAAGCATTGTCATTTTTTTGCTCCTTATCTTTTAGTTGACCACATGCCGCACTGATATCCAAACCTTTGGATTGACGAATAGTACAAAGTACTCCATGATCTACAAGATACTGTTGAAAAGCAACCATATCTTTCTCTAATGGACGTCCAAATTCACTTCCTGGATGTGGGTTAAAATAGATAAGATTGACTTTCGATTTTATGCCATGTAGGAGCTTCACCAGCTTCTTTGCACTCTTTTGGTCATCATTTACCCCTTTCATCACTAAGTATTCAAACATGACGCGTTTACGTGCATCTATGGGGAAAGCTTTGACGGCATTAATAATCGACTCAATATTATAGGCTTTATTGATAGGCATTAATTTTTGTCGTAGATCATCATCAACAGCGTGTAGTGAAATTGCTAACAGTACCCCTAAATCCATAAGACCAAGTTTTTCGATTTGTGCACTAAGTCCACTGGTAGAAATAGTTTGTCTTCGTGGAGAGATAGAAAGACCATCAAGATCGTTAAAAATACGCACTGCTTTGCTCACGTTAGTAAGATTGTCCAATGGTTCACCCATTCCCATATAAACAATATTAACACGCCTGTTTTCGGCAATAGCATTATCTCTTTTAATCATTAGAATTTGGGTTGTTATTTCACCGGCTGTTAAGTTACGTTTGAATCCACTTTTTCCTGTAAGGCAAAAGGCGCACCCTATTTTACACCCTACTTGAGAAGATATACAGATGGTATAGCGCGTATGATGAAGAAGTTTACCCTCTTCATCTGTTTGTTCTTGCTTCATGGGTAGGAGAACCGATTCTACTGTGTTGCCATCTTTAAGTGAAAATAGGTATTTTTTACTGCCATCCCTACTCTCTTCAACTTTGACGATCATAAGTGGATCAAGATAGTATGTTGAATTGAGTTGTTCTTTAAGCTCTTTTGGTAGATTTTTCATTTCATCAAAAGAAGTAACATATTTTTGATAAAGCCATTGATAAATTTGCTTCGCTCTAAATGCAGGTTTAATAACTTCTGATAACTCATCTTTCGAGAGATCAAATATATTTTGTTTTTCCATAATTCCTCAAATTTTTTATTTTAGTTCTTTCTGAACTTTGAACACGCATTTAAAGCAAAGCTTCAAATGCTACACTAACGCTTAGTTTTCTTCGGCAGAAAGCCCAAGCACGTCGTGCTTTATATTTTGCTTTACAAGATGCAGATTTTTTTTACATGTAAAGCAATTAACTCTTTAGCTTTAGCATGGTTTTTTATAAAATCATTATGTGCATTTTCATTGCAATAATTAGTAACCACAAAAAGGCCAGAACAAGGTATATTGAATTGATTGGCAACGCTTACAATCGAGAAGAACTCCATATTTTCTAACTCAATATTTTTTTCAAGCATTTTATTTGCTAAGGTAACATCCGTAGTAATGTAATTACTTGAATTGATAATAGGCGATGGATGATTTGTTCCACGTGAAACATAAATATTGTCTGCCTCAATTTGATTTTTTAAAGGAGTGTAGCACTGATTTTGTAAATAACCAAGTTCAATATTGGTAGCACTATGACTGTAAATTAGGTCTAAAGGTTGGTAACTGCCATAACTCCCTGCTGTTCCAATAAAAAATAAAAAAGCAGGTTTCTCTTCAAGTACAAGTTGGGTTAAGTTGATAGCGCTTTCTATAAGTCCAACACCAATCGGTTTAGCAAAATCAAATGTTTCATTTCGCCCAGCACAGAGAATCATATTCGTACTGCGATTCCCTCATGTCTGAGGTAACGTTTAAGATCCATAATATCAATCTCTTTAAAGTGAAAAATAGAAGCAGCAAGCGCTGCATCAGCACCATTTAAGAACGCATCTTTAATGTGCTCCATTGTCCCTGCCCCACCACTAGCAATGACAGGAATATCAAGCATGTTACTCATTTGAGAAGTAAGTGGAATGTCATAGCCATTTTTTGCACCATCACAATCCATAGATGTTAAGAGTATTTCACCTGCCCCTCGCTCTTGAGCCTCTTTTGCCCAAGCCAGTGCATCAAGACCCGTATCGATTCTGCCACCATTGATAAAAACATGCCATGAATCACCCATACGTTTAGCATCAATAGCTACAACAATACATTGTGAACCAAAACGTTTAGATGATTCATCTATAAAATGTGGATTAGCGATTGCTGGAGAATTGATGCTCACTTTATCGCATCCTACATGTAAAAGTCGGTAAATGTCTTCCAGTGTTCGTATACCTCCACCAACAGTAAGTGGTATAAAAACTTCGCGAGCTACTTTTTCAACAATATCAACAATTGTTCCGCGTCCTTCATGGCTAGCCGTAATATCTAAAAAAGTGAGTTCATCCGCGCCTTCATCATTGTATCGTTTTGCTATTTCAACAGGATCACCTGCATCTTTAAGTCCAACAAAATTAACACCCTTAACAACGCGTCCATTTTTGACGTCTAGGCAAGGGATAATACGCTTAGCGAAATGCTCCATAAGGCTCTCTTTTATAGATAAATATAAGCATAAATGATAGCAAAAGAATTAAAAAAAACTTCTGAAAATAGAGATTAATTAAGCGTATAACTCTTTTATAAGTAAAGATTAGCTACAATCGGTTAAATTTTAGAAAATAGGCGTGCAAATTGATAGAGGCAAAGAAGAAATTTGGCCAAAATTTTTTAAAAGATAGTAGTGTTTTAAGTAAAATCATCCAAGCGATGCCCCGAAATGATCGAAAACTCGTTGAGATAGGGCCTGGCTTAGGTGATTTGACGCAAGAACTACTGAAGGTTAAGCCTTTAGTAGCATACGAGGTCGATGAAGACTTGTGCGTTTATTTGAGAAAAAAATTCTCAAAAGAGATAGATGAGGGGAGCCTAACATTGGTCCACGCCGATGTTTTAAGCCAATTTGAAAAGGGTTCATTGCTCAACGAACCTTATGATTTGGTGGCGAATTTACCCTATTATATTGCGACAACCATTATTTTGGACGCTTTAGAAGATCCTTATTGTAAATCAATGGAGGTGATGGTTCAAAAAGAGGTTGCAGAGAAATTTGCAGCATCTCCAAAGACCAAAGAATTTACTTCTTTAGCAATTTTAGCCCAAAGTGTTGGCGTTGCAAAACTACTTTTTGATGTAGATCCAACATCGTTTGATCCGCAGCCTAAAGTTGTATCTTCTATTCTCAAGATTGACAAACAAAAAGAGTTTGTTGAAGGGTCATTTTCGGGTATTTTTGAAACCAAAGAGGAATTGCAAAAATTTAAAAAATATTTGCGCTGTTCGTTTCAAAGTCCACGAAAAACTTGGTTGAAAAATATTTCTTCTGAGTTTGATAAGCAGTCTGTGCAAGATTTGATGCAGATGCAAAATCTCCCTGCAACCATTCGTCCTCATGAAATAAGCGTCTTGTCTCATCATCTACTATTTAAACATTTAAGGTTGAATGATGCAAGAAAACGAAGTAACGCAACAACAGAACAACAGTAACGAAAAGCCTCAGGAGAGTACTCCAAAACCTGCTGGGCAACCCAAACAAAACCCTCATCCTAATAACAAAAAACAGGTGAGCCAAAATCCACAAACAAATGTACCAAAAGAGACTTCTGGAGAGACAACTACGGGTGAAAAAAAGCCACGTAATAACAGAAGACGCAAAAGTAACAAATCTCCTACAGCTTCTATAGAGGGTAATGAGCCTTGGCAGAGAGATATGAAAAAGGCTATCGAAGCTAATCAAAAAATGCATAAAGATAGGCTCAATCGCTCTAACCTTATTGACCAAGTGTCTAAAGGAAAGATTAAAATCACTCCACTTGGAGGACTTGGTGAAATCGGTGGGAATATCTGTGTTTTTGAAACAGACACTTCCGCCATTATACTTGATGTGGGTATGAGTTTCCCAAGTGAGGACATGCATGGCGTGGACATCTTGGTTCCAGATTTTAGTTATTTGAGACAAATTAAGAAAAAAATTGCAGGAATTATTATTTCTCACGCACATGAGGATCATATTGGAGCAGTTTCGTATCTTTTTAAAGAGATGCAATTTCCGCTTTATGCAACCCCTCTTCCTCTTGGAATGCTTGCCAATAAATTCGATGAACATGGATTAAAAGCACATAAAAAGTATTTTAGACCCGTTGAAAAACGTAAAATATATAAAATTGGTGAGTTTGAAATAGAGTGGATTCACATTACTCACTCCATCATTGACGCTTCTTCCCTTGCTATTACGACTGAGGCTGGAACAATCATTCATACGGGTGATTTTAAAATAGATCATACCCCAATTGATGGTTATGTAACCGATCTTAACCGTTTTGCAGCTTACGGCGAAAAAGGGGTCCTTTGTTTGATGAGTGATAGTACAAACTCTTACAAAGAAGGTATAACGCGTAGTGAGAGTACTGTTGGAAAAACGTTTGACTCAATTTTTGCAAAAGCAAAAGGTCGTGTCATTATGTCAACCTTCTCTTCTAATATTCATAGAGTTTATCAAGCAATTGATTATGGTTTAAAATATGGTAGAAAAGTCTCCGTTATTGGTCGTTCGATGGAGAGAAACCTCTTTACCGCGATTGATCTTGGCTATATCCAATTGGATAAAAGTATATTTATCGATCCACATGAGGTGAATAAATACCCTGACAAAGATGTTTTGATTGTGACCACAGGCAGTCAAGGTGAAACGATGAGTGCACTTTACAGAATGGCAACGGATGAGCATAGACATGTTAAGATCAAGCCAACCGATCAGATTATTATCTCAGCTAAAGCCATCCCTGGTAATGAAGGTAGTGTCTCTAAAGTACTAAACTTCTTACTTAAAAGTGGAGCTAACGTTGCGTATCAAGATTTTAGTGAAATTCACGTGAGTGGACATGCTGCGCAAGAAGAGCAAAAGCTTATTTTGCGTTTGGTAAAACCACGCTTTTTCCTTCCCGTTCATGGTGAGTACAATCACATTACAAAGCATAAAGAGACGGCGATGCAGTGTGGCATTCCTGAGCGTAATATTGTGCTGATGAGTGATGGTGACCAGATCGAAGTATGTTCAAAATATATGAAAAAGATTAAAACAGTCAAAACAGGGAAAGTGTTTATTGATAATCAAATCAATGAACAGATTGCTGATGATGTTGTTATTGATCGCCAAAAGTTAGCAGATTCTGGTTTGGTTATGTTAGTGATTCAGATCGATAAAAGTGATCACAAATTGATTTCAAAACCAAAAATTATTAGTTATGGTTTAGTTCCTGATCGTGATGATAAAGCTTTCTCCATTGAGATGGAAGGTGTTATTGACCAATTTATTGTAAATGCTAAAGCAGAACTACTTGAGAATGCAAGAGCATTGGAAAATGAAGTAAGACAAGTGGTTCGTAAGCATATTTACCGACAAATGAAAAAATATCCAACGATCGTTCCGACGATCTTTATGATGTAGGGAATGGCATGCAAGATTTTAAAGCTATCGCTAAAGAAGTATTAGAACTTGAAGCAAAAGAGTTGCTTAATGCCGCCCAAATGATCGGTGCTGAGATGAGTGAAGCAACCAACTTAATTGCTAACATCAAAGGTAAATTGATCGTAACAGGCGTGGGGAAAAGTGGACTCATTGGAGCAAAGATCGCGGCAACACTTGCCAGTACAGGAACCAGTAGTTTTTTCCTTCATCCAACAGAAGCGATGCACGGCGATTTAGGTATGGTTGGCAAAGACGATGCGGTGTTGGCGATTAGCTATAGTGGAGAGAGTGAAGAGCTCATCAAAATATTACCGCATATCAAACGTTTTGAAATTCCACTTATTGGTATGGCTCGTACAAAAGAGTCTTCTTTAGGACATTACAGTGATATTTTTCTACCTTTACATGTAGAAAAAGAAGCATGCCCACTAGATGCTGCACCAACATGTTCAACAACACTCACGTTAGCTCTTGGTGATGCGTTAGCCGTTTGTTTAATGAAGAAGAAAAACTTTCAAAAAGAAGACTTTGCATCATTCCATCCTGGTGGAAGTTTGGGCAAACGTCTCTTTGTAAAAGTAAAAGATTTGATGTTAAAGCAAGATCTTCCGACTATCAATGAGGCAACCAAGCTCAAAGATGCCGTTATTAAAATGAGCGAAGGCAGACTAGGCAATGTGCTTATAACGGATAAGAACAATAAACTCTTAGCGATTTTAAGCGACGGCGACTTACGTAGAGCGCTCATGAGAGATGATTTTACAATGGATGCAACCGCGTATGAATACGCTACCAAAAATCCAAAAAAACTAGACGATGAAACGCTTTTAGCGAGTGATGCATTAGCGTTCATTGAAACACACAAAATACAACTTGTAGCGATTACCGATAAGACAGGTACGCTTCAAGGTGTTTTACATATCCACCATTTAGTGGAAGCAGGAATAAAATAAATGGAATTAATGAGACTCAATAAAATGATTTCGCATAACACGCACTATTCAAGGCGTGAGGCGGACGAACTTATCAAAGCAGGACATGTTAAAGTTGATGGCACTGTTGTGGTGGATCTTTCTACACAGGTAAGTTTTAAAAATAAAATTGAACTAAATGGTAAAGCTCTTTTTGAAAAACATGGTTACTCTGTAATCGTTTATCACAAACAAAAAGGTGAGTTAGTCAGTAAAAAAGACGATCGTGGTCGTAGGACAATTTACGATACATTGCCTTCTCAATTTGGGCATTATCTGAGTGTTGGACGGCTGGATTTTGCCAGTGAAGGATTACTGCTTTTGTGTGATTCACCTTCCGTTGTATCAGCGTTGATGCATGGTGATTTAGAGCGTGTTTATTACGTAAAAATTAACGGTATGATAACACCAGCAATGGAAAAAGCGATGCAAGAAGGGCTTTTCCTCGAAAATGCACGCAAAGGTGGACATTCACATAGTGAGATTCGTTCAATGGATTTCGCACCATTTGTTTCGTATCGTATTATCAAAAATAACCCAACATTTTCTACGATTAAAGTGACCATCAATGAAGGCAAGAACAGAGAACTAAGACGTTTCTTTGGTTACTTTGATGTAGATGTTGTTGATCTCAAACGCGTTAGTTATGGCAAAATTGATCTAGGCATGTTAAGACCTGGTAAACACCGTTATTTTGATGGCGGAGAATATACCGCGCTCAGAGATTACCTTGAGTATATTAAAAGAGATGGTGATAAAATTCAAGTGGTTGACGAGGATGAAGAGGACGATGATCAATAACTTCGCTCTCTTCTTTCGCCCGAAAGCGATTGAAGCGTTAGCTGGGCAAAAACATCTGAGTGGTGAGAGTAGCCCTTTTCGAAAGCTATTAAAATCAGGTTCAATGAGCCATTCTCTTTTCTTTGGCCCTGCAGGTGTAGGGAAAACAACGTTAGCTCGTATTGTAGCGAATGAGTTACAGCTTCCTTTTTACGAACTGGATGCGACAAGTGTCAAGGTGGAAGAGATTCGTAAGATACTCTCCCAACACCGAGGAGCACTTCAAAAACCGCTTATTTTTATCGATGAGATTCATCGTCTCTCTAAAACGCAGCAAGAAGTACTTTTGCTTCCGATGGAAAACCATGAAGCGATTATTATTGGTGCTTCAACCGAAAACCCCTATTTTGTTCTGAGTTCTGGCATCCGCTCACGTATGATGCTTTTTGAGTTTTATCCACTTGAAGAGGATGATCTGAAAACCATTGTTGAGCATGTTCGTGAAAAAGTTGATTTTGAGATAGATGAAGATGCACTTGCTTATCTTATAAGTTCAAGTGCGGGGGACAGCAGAGCGCTCTTAAATTTACTGGAATTTGCACTCAAAGTGGATTTACATGTAAAGCTTGAAATGCTTAAAATTCTTCGTCCCAGTGCTCTTAAAGATGGTGTGAGTTCTGATAACACACACTATAACTTAATCAGTGCAATGATTAAAAGTGTTAGAGGTTCGGATGTGGATGCTGCGCTCTATTATTTAGCACGTCTTATTGATGGCGGAGAGAGCCCAGATTTCATCGCTAGACGGCTTGTAATCCTTGCAAGTGAAGATATCGGCAATGCTAACCCTAATGCGCTTAATTTGGCTTCTAGCACCCTTACAAGCGTCAGTAAGATAGGTTATCCCGAAGCACGAATCATTTTATCGCAATGTTTGATTTACCTTGCGTGTAGTCCTAAGTCAAATAGTGCGTATATGGCAATTAATAGCGCCTTAGAATACGTAAAAAATGAAAAAGCTCTCAAAGTTCCCGCTCATCTTAAAAGCCCCTCCCCTAAAGGGTATCTTTATCCTCATGATTTTGGTGGCTGGGTAGAGCAGAAGTATTTGGAAAAACCACTTCATTTTTATGATAATTTGCCGATAGGGTATGAGAAAACACTTTCTGAGTGGTTGATTAAAATCAAAACAAAAGATAAACAGTCATAAAAAGGCGCATGTAATGGTAATGTTTGTTATGGAAGTGTTTTAATGGACATTTCGACTACTTCTCTTCTTGCCAATCAACTCCAAACACTTGATCCCAAAGCTACGGCTAAAGAGAATGCTACAAAGATTATCCAAAACAGTGCTGACATACCTCTTTCAATTACGGCTCAAAAAACTATAACAACACCCAATAATGCGCAAGAAGTCATTGGACAATTGCTCGGAAGTGCTGTAAGTGAAGCCAAATCTAAAAGTGCCATTTTTGAAATTTTACAAAACAATCAGCTTTTTAAAAATATGGGTAATTTTGCTGAAGATATTAAAAATCTAACTTCTCTTGTAAAACTTGATTCGTCTATTGCCAAACCATTAGCACTTTTACAACTCTTTTCTAAGAGTATAGATCAGATTGATACAAAGATGCTTCAAGAACAAGTCAAAAATTCGGGTATTTTTTTTGAATCCAAGTTAGCTAACATCATCACACAAAAAGGTGTACAAGAGAGTATTCAAGCACTCTCATCAGAGCTGCAAGATCATTTTAGTGGAACCAACAAGGCCGTTGCCCCTCTTGCAAAAGAGATCATTATGATTATGGATCACTTAACGTCCACACAAGATCTTACCTCTAAAGAAGCGCAAACAAGCTTGAAAAATTTACTTGATCTTTTTCGCCAAAGTGTGAAGCAAGAACTTTCAGCAGAGGGGACCTCTGTCTTTAAAGAGGCTTATCAAAATATTCAAAAGCTTGACTACGCAATTAAGCAAATGGATTTGATCAACTCTAAAGTCGAAAATTATCCTGCGAGTATGAAAGTGGAAGAGAACTTTACAACGCAAGTAAAAGTTCTCTTAGAAATGCTTAAAGAAAACCTTAGTGCATTGCAACTTGATGATCTTCAGCCACAGATTGATGATTTACTCACTAAAGGAACACTTTTAAAAGAAACTAACAGTGTTGCCCTTCCTGCTAAAGAGCTGTTAGTGACTTCGCCTATTGCAGTTAAAGCGGAAGAGCTTTTGAAAACGGTACAACAACCCTTAGCAGAGCATAATGCAGAAGAAGGTTTAGAAGAAGTTGTGTTAGCAAAAGAAACACCAATGGTTTCACTCTCCTCCGCTTCTTTAACCGCAGCATTGAGTGGTAGTGCCCTGAAACCACCTGAAACAACTGAGGAAGCGCTCAAAATAGTTGCTAATCGCATCAAACAACAAATAGATATTCTTGATCCCAAAAGTGTACAACAAGCTGATTTTGTTGATAAGAGTAATGCATTAGAGCAAAAAATTCATAGTCTTATTAAACCAGAGCTTTTTTTGGGTAAAGCAATCGCTCAAAAACTCTCGCTTGATCCAACTGATGTTGAATTGCTCAGTGATATGAAAGGTGTTTTAACCAAGCTCAGCGACAATCTTCAAACATCACCTCAAAATAAAGAGGCTTTAGAGATTACGAATCGTCTTTTAACACAGATAGAGTACCACCAATTAGTTTCGTACGTGAGTAGCTCAACGCATCTGTATGTCCCTTTTAACTGGGATGGCCTTAAAGGTGGCTCAATGATGATGAAACAATCAAGCGATGATAACTTTCACTGCCAAATCGATCTTGATCTTGAAGCCTATGGTAAGCTCAATATGATGCTTCTACTCTCTGGTGAAAAATACATCGATATTTCGATTGCTGTGCAGAAAAAAGAGCTAAGCGAGAAGATTACAGATCAATTAAATCAATTAAAACGTGCATTCAACGAAGTAGGATTGATTACAGGCAATGTGAAAATGTTAGAATATAAAGACGTAAGCGTTGTTAAAAATGACTATTTTAGCGGGGAAAAGCTCCAATTTGGGATTAATATTACAATATGAATACACCAACTCAAAAACCACAAAAAGCCGTTGCCCTTAAATACGATCGTGAAAAAAGTGGCGCACCAAAAGTTGTTGCCTCTGGCAAAGGCGAAGTGGCAAATAAGATCATTAAATTAGCACAAGAGCATGATATTTTTATCAAAAAAGATGCTGATTTGGTTGAACTTCTCTCTAAGATAGAACTCAATAAAGAGATTCCTCCTATGCTCTATAAAGCAGTTGCAGAAGTCTTTAGCTTCATCTATAAAATTACTGGAGATAAGCGTAAATAAACTTTACATGTAAAAGCTGAGGAACTCGAACAGATGTGCAAAGAGTCGAGGTTAAACGTGAATATCGGTTTAATACCTCTAGGATTAAATCCCTCGAATTTTTAAGCTCAATAAGCCAGCGTACTCATGTAATGCCGTATAACTTAAATAAAGTGATTGAAAATTAGGTACAAAATGAAAAAAAGTAATTTCTTTTGATGTTGGTCCTAATTTAAAGTCTGTTGCACAAGGTGTTACTTGAAATCCAAAATGCTTATAGAGCTTCATTGAGCGTTCCATGTGGTATGCTGAAGTTACAAGACAAATTTTAGGATTTTGAATACCCGATGTTTCAAAAATAGATTTGCTAAATTTTGCGTTTTCGTAAGTATCTAAGCTTTTATCTTCCACATAAATAGAAAAATTGTTTAGGGTCAAGTTTTGTGTAAAGCGTGATTCAAAACCGAGAGTTTGAGACATTTCTTGTATAAATTCTATAAAAGCATCACTTTCTTTATATTCTTCAGCTCCGCCACCACTGAACAGCAGAGGCAATGAATATGATTTTGCAAGCATGAGTCCCCAAAGGGCTCGTTTTGTAGCATCTGGACCAAGAGGCAAGTTTGCACTAGCGGGGATATTACCACCTGATAAAACAATGACACTATCAACGTTTAGTTCAGTAAGTATAGTATTAAAGGGCTTTTCTAAAGGGGTGAGTAAAGCTTCTGCGACTATGAACGTTGATAAGAGGTAAAACGATAGAGCAAAAAGCCCTATCGTTTTTCTAAACTTTTTTGTAAAAAGCGCACTCACGAAGAGTAAAAAAATAAAAATTACAGGCGACAATACAACGTATGTAAAAATTTTTGAAAGAATATAAACCATACTCATTAGAGCATAACAGCGCTTTTAGGGCCAACTTTAAGCTCACCAATCACATAGCCGTCGCTGTTTGCAAGAACTTCATCTACATTTTCAGGACTGACAACAAGAATCATACCCACACCCATGTTAAAGGTACGATGCATTTCACTCTCTTCGACGTATTGGCTCATAAAGTCGAATACTGGAAGTGTTTTGATTTTTGATTTGTAGACATGTGCTTGTAATCCTTCAGGAAGAACGCGAGGAAGGTTCTCAACAATACCACCACCTGTGATGTGTGCTAAAGCGTTAATCTTAGATTTAAGTGCTTTAAAGAGTTTTACGTAGATACGTGTTGGTGTTAAAAGTGTTTCAATGAGTGGTTTCCCATCAAACTCTGTATCAAAGTTATAGCCTAATTTGTCAAAAAATATTTTGCGAACGAGTGAAAAACCATTAGAGTGAACGCCTGAGCTTGGAAGAGCTATAAGAACATCGCCAGCCTTAACGTGTGGAAGACGGTTCATCTCATCTTTTTCAGCAATACCAACTGCAAAACCTGCAAGATCAAAATCTTTACCATGATACATTCCTGGCATTTCAGCTGTTTCTCCACCGATAAGTGAACACTCAGCTTGAATACATCCCTCTGCAATGCCTTGGACAATACTTACAGCAGCGTCTATTTCAAGTTTGCTCATTGCATAGTAGTCAAGAAAGAAAAGTGGTGTTCCAAAGTTGCAGATAAGATCATTCGCACACATCGCAACAAGGTCAATGCCTACAGTGTTGTAAATGCCTGAATCGATTGCAAGCTTAAGTTTTGTTCCAACACCATCGGTTGCACCTAAAATAACAGGTTTTTGGTATCCGGTAGGAAGCTCATATGCACCTGCAAATGAGCCAATACCTCCGATGACATTTTTATCAAAAGTGGATTTGACCAATGGTTTAATATTTTCGACAAATTGGTTTCCCGCGTCTATATCGACGCCAGCGTCTTTGTAGCTGACTGTGCTCATGGATATGCCTTTAGTGAGGTTATTGTTTAATAGATTTTAACAAAAGTATGTTAAAATCGTTATAAAAATAGCAAAAGGTGTTAGGATTCTATGGCGTATGAACATGCGATTGTTTTAACAGGTGGAATAGCCACAGGTAAAAGTACTGTCTCGTCGATGCTCAGATCTCACGGTTTTGAAGTGATCGATGCAGACGTGATCGCGAAAGAGGTTTTACCTTTACATGTAAAAGAGCTAGAAGCTATTTTTGGGGATCGTGTCATTTGTGCTGGAGCAATTGATCGTAAGGCGCTTGGAACACTGATTTTTAATGACAAAGCGGAACGCGAAAAACTAAATGCTTTTTTACATCCCTTGATTCGTCAAGAGATATTTAGACGTTGTGATCTTTTAGAAGAGAAGCAAAAGCCTTATATTATCGATATTCCACTCTATTTTGAGAGTGATGGCTACTCGTGTAAGCTTGTCGCTGTTGTGTATGCACCTGTTGAGGTACAACGCAAACGGCTAATGGTGCGAGAGAATTTCACCAAAGAAGAGGCGCAAAAACGTATTGATGCTCAGATTAGTATTGAAGAGAAGAAGATCTTAGCCGATTTTCTTATCAACAACTCTTTTGATATGAAATTTTTAGAGAGTGAAATCGAAAAATTTATTAAATTTGTACGAGGCAAATATGCAAATTGCAAAATATAATGCAAATGGTAATGACTTTATTATTTTTCATACCTTTATTGAGGTTGATCGAAGTGCATTAGCGCAACAGTTATGCCATAGACAAAGTGGTATTGGAGCTGATGGATTAATCATTTTGCTACCACACGCTGAATATGATTTTAAATGGCAATTTTATAATAGTGATGGAAGTACTGCTTCAATGTGCGGTAATGGTACGCGCGCATGTGCTCACTACGCATTTACCAACCATTTAGCCAAGGCATCCATGCGATTTCTAACAGGTGCTGGGGTCATTACATCAATGGTGGAAAATGATATTGTTGAGACAGCATTAACAACACCTCAAGTGCTGAGCGAATCATTTGAAGAAAATGGATTAACATGGCATTTTTGCGATACAGGAGTACCACATTTGGTTACTTTTGTTGAGGATACAGCATGTTTTGATAAAGTGATTGCACGACAAATGCGCTACAAATACAATGCCAATGTGAATTACGCCAAATTTGAAAAAAATGCTTTACATGTAAGAACCTATGAACGTGGCGTTGAAGATGAAACACTGGCATGCGGCACTGGAATGGCAGCATGTTTTTACAGTGCGTATCGTCAAAAATTAGTAGGAATAAGTGCAAAAGTTTACCCAACCAGTGGGGATGAGTTAAGTTTGCGCATTGAAGATCAGAGACTTTTTTTCAAAGGTAGAATTCAAAAAGTCTTTGAAACGACGCTGGAACTCTAATTTCGTGAAATTTCTTTCTACTCTTTTTATCGCCTCTTGCATGCTCGCTCAGAGCGCTCTTTACGCAGGAGGTTTATCCTCGGAATATTATCAGATTGAAGACAATGCTAAACAAAAAGAGGAATTTATTCGCGAGCTTAAAGTACTGGTTGATAAAGGTAATGATGAGATCAAAAAAGATCGCGAGTTTATTACCAATTTTTTTGCGAAAGCTATGCCTGATGCGTTTCGCGGTCTCAATCATGCTAATGTCGGTTATCTAATCTCTTTACGCAATAAATACGGCATAGAATCGCTCTTTGATAGAGATGAGTACTTTAAACGTATTGATGTCATTCCTACTTCATTAGCATTAGCCCAAGCTTCTCTTGAGAGTGGATGGGGAAAGAGCCGCTTTGCAAGAGAGGCTAATAATCTTTTTGGACACTGGACCTATTCGGGTGTTGGATTGATGCCTCAAAATAGAACGATTGGTAAAACACATATGATCCGTATCTTTGGATCACTTCAAAAATCGGTCAATTCATACATGCTCAATCTTAATACCAATGATGCCTATATCGCATTTCGAGAAAAGAGACTACAAGCGCGCAACAGTGGGAAAAGTTTTGGAGGTATGGAAGCTTCTAAAACGATGGTCAACTACTCTGAATTAAAAGAGGAATATATTAAGATGATTAAAGAGATGATTGATCAAAATAATCTTCTTATTTACGATAAATAGAAGATTATTTTAGAGGTTAGCTTCTTTCATAAGCTCTGCTTGGTAGTGTGTAATAATTGGGTCAATAATTTCATCGTACAAACCGCTTTCCATAATTGCATCCAATCGGTAGATCGTAAGCCCTATTCTATGATCGGTAATACGGTTTTGTGGATAGTTATAGGTACGAATACGAGCACTTCTATCACCGGAACCTACTTGAATTTTTCGTGCCTCACTCTCTTTAGCATTGCGTTCTTGCATCTGCATATCATAGAGTTTTGCTTTGAGAATTTTCATGGCAGCGTCTTTGTTTTTATGCTGAGATTTACCATCTTGGTTGACAACGACAAGGCCTGTTGGTAAATGGGTAATTCTAACGGCACTATCCGTTGTATTAACCGATTGACCGCCATTTCCACTTGATCTCATAACATCAATTTTCAAGTCTTTTTCTTGTATATCAATTTCAACATCATCAACCTCTGGCATAACAGCTACAGTAACCGCTGAAGTGTGTACCCTGCCCTGTGATTCTGTAAGCGGAACGCGTTGTACTCTGTGAACGCCACCTTCGTATTTTAGACGTGAAAAAGCACCCTGCCCTTTAATCAGTGCAATAACTTCTTTATAGCCGTTAAGGACACCTTCACTTAGTGAGACAACTTCCACTTTCCAACCACGACTTTCAGCATAACGAAGATAGGATTTGAAAAGATCTGATGCAAAAATAGCTGCTTCGTCACCGCCTGTACCTGCGCGAATCTCTAAAAAGATATTGCGTTCATCATTAGGATCGGTTGGTAAAAGAAGAAGTTTGATTTCTTCTTCAATCTCTTCTTTTCGAGGTTCAAGTATTTTTAGCTCTTCTTTTGCAAGTTCGCTTAATTCTTCATCATCAAGTAAAAGTTTATTTTCATCAATTTGAGTGAGTGTTGAAAGGTATTCGACTGTCTTGTCTTTGATTTTTTCTAAACTAGACTGTTCTTTGGAAAGTGCAGTCATTTTTTTAATATCTGTTGAGATATCTGGATCACTTAAAAGTGTAGAAAGCTCATTGTAACGTTCAAGAAATGGGAGTAATTTATCTTTCAACATGGGAGGGAACTAAAATAAAGAGGGAGTTGCCGCAAGTTATGCAGCAACACTACCTAGCGTATTAACAAGTTGTGACAATCTGCTTACACGACGTGCAGCTGTATTTTTTGTTAAAATACCTTTGCCTGCATAAGAGTGAAAGTTTTTATTCACATTTTTCAACGCAATTTCAGCAGCCGCTTGATCGCCTGCCTCAACAGCTTCTCTAACAGCACGAGTTAGATTTTTGATTCTAGTTTTATAAAATCTATTTCTTTCGGTGCGTTTTTTTGTTTGTCTAATACGCTTTTCTGCTGACTTGTGGTTTGCCATAGATAAGCCTTTCGTTTTTAAATTTAGGCGTAGATTATATAAAAATAAATATTAAATAGAACTTATTTTAAGGACATTTTAAAATTAAAAGGGCAATTTTTTGATATGTTTTGTTGATTTATGTTTAAATATGCTTTTTTATACCAAAATTTTCATAGCTGTTATAGGTATTTTCATTTTAGGTATCAGAAAATTTATAAAATAATTTGGGTGAAGAATTCTATATAAAGCATGCTTATAAATTCATATTTTATTTGATCATTATATGGTTACATGTAAAGATTAAAAAAGTTTTGTTACAATTTGCTAATCATTTTACATGTAACGAGAAAATAGGAACAACAATGAAACTTTTTGGAACCGATGGAGTGAGAGGCAAAGCAGGTAAGAAACTGAGTGCTTTTATGGCAATGCGTTTGGCAATGGCCGCAGGTATCTATTTTCGTAAAAACTCTATTACTAATAAAATTTTAGTGGGGAAAGACACTAGACGCAGTGGCTATATGATTGAAAATGCAATTGTTTCAGGATTAACAGCCGTTGGTTATGACGTTAGACAAATTGGCCCTATGCCAACACCTGCTATTGCTTTTTTAACAGAAGATATGCGCTGTGATGCAGGTATTATGATCAGTGCATCACACAATCCGTATTTTGATAATGGTATTAAGTTTTTTGATTCGTTTGGTAATAAGCTAGGTGAAACAGAAGAAGATGCAATTGAAAAGATCTATTATGATGATGCTTTAATTGAAGCCAATCAAAAAATAGAGTTTGATATTGGGCGGTCCAAAAGAGTCGATGATGTTATTGGTCGCTACATTGTTCAGATCAAAAACTCGTTTCCAAAGAACTTGACGCTGAAAGGTCTTCGCATTGTTCTTGACACTGCCAATGGCGCGGCTTATAAAGTAGCACCTACTATTTTCAATGAACTAGGGGCGGATGTCATTATTATAAATGATGAGCCAAATGGCAGTAATATTAATCTTAATTGCGGAGCCCTACATCCAGAAGAATTGGGCGAAGAGGTAAGACGTTTGAGAGCAGACATAGGTTTTGCCTTTGATGGGGATGCTGATAGGCTAGTCGTAGTTGACGAAAATGGTAATCCCATACACGGTGACAAACTTCTAGGTAAAATCGCAACTTTTTTAAATAGTCAAAACAGACTTGCTAACAAAGGTGTGTGCGTTACTGTTATGAGTAATCAAGCGTTAGAAGATTATTTGGGTAAAACAGGCATAAAAACCTACCGTTGCGATGTAGGTGACAAAAATGTTTTAGAAGCCTTATATAGGGAAAAAATTAACTTTGGTGGAGAACAAAGTGGACATATTATTCTCTCCGATTTTGCTAAAACAGGAGATGCGTTAGTAGCAGCACTCGCTGTTATGCACTGTATGCTCACAGAGAAGCAAAAGGTGAGTCAATTATTCAATCCTTTTGAACTTTATCCTCAATTGCAACAAAACATTAAAATTGACAATAAAATACCTCTTTCTGAACTTAAAGGTTATGATAAATTGGTGACAGAGTTAGAAAGTAAGAAAATGAGAGTGCTTATTCGTTACTCAGGCACAGAAAATTTACTACGTATTTTACTGGAAGGTCAGAATGAAAAAGTTCTTGAAGATAGTCTGGAGAAGACCGTTAAATTTTTTAAAAGTGCTTTAAATGAATAGAACATGGATCGTTAGTCTTGTTTCTTTATGCCTTGTTTTTGTTGCAGATCAAATGATTAAAGCTCTTTTTTTAGAAGGTTTCCGTTGGTATGGGGATTATTTTTCATTGATTTTGACGTATAATAAAGGTGTTGCATTCTCAATGTTTGCATTTTTGGAAGAGTATTTAAAATATATACAGCTCTTGTTCGTAAGTGGTTTAGGAGTTTATCTTTTTTTTCGAAAAGAGGTCCTGCAAAACTATAGCTTACCTATTGGTATTATTGCAGGTGCAGCGCTCAGCAACATTTACGATCGCTTTATCCATGGCGGTGTCGTTGATTATTTCTTTTGGCATTATGGCTTTGAATTTGCTGTTTTCAATTTTGCTGATGTTATGATTGATTTTGGAGTACTTTTAATTTTATACCGTTCATGGAGAAGCCCAAAAGAGGCTTGAAAGTGCGATTTTACCTCTTTTGATTTAAAAAATAGTTGCATTTTTATTTTTTTTTGGTATAATCTCAGCTCTTAAATTGTGTGGCCGCGTAGCTCAGTTGGTAGAGCACTACCTCGACAAGGTAGTGGTCGGAGGTTCGAATCCTCTCGCGACCACCATTTTTTGTTCTCCCGTCTGTTTGGGAGTTCATACAAGTAAAAGGATCTGATTATGATGAATGATGTTATAGCCTACAAAGAAGGCGCTCTTGTCATCGACACCCAAACTGCTACTGCTTCCTCAAAGACTTACGAAGACAAAATCTTATTTGACAACTCTAAAGATGCCCTTGAAGTGATCCGTCATTCATGTGCGCACTTAATGGCTCAAGCGATTAAAGCGTTGTACAAAGATGCACAATTTTTTGTTGGACCTGTCATTGAAGATGGTTTTTACTATGATTTTCGTGTCAATGAAAAGATCGGTGATGCTGATCTTAAAGAGATTGAAAAAAAGATGGCAGAGCTCGCCAATGCCAAGTTGCCAATTGAGAAGAGTTATACTACTAAAGCGGCCGTTACTCAACATTTTGCACACGATGATCTTAAGCAAGAAGTCTTGCTTAGAATTCCTGATGGTGAAGTTTCCATCTATAAGCAAGGGGATTTTGAAGATTTATGTCGTGGCCCTCACGTTCCCAATACCAAATATCTTAGATTTTTTAAACTCATCAAAGTAGCAGGTGCCTACCTTGGAGGAGATGAAAAACGTGAGATGCTTACCCGTATCTACGGTATAGCTTTTGCAGATAAAGAGAGTCTCAAAGATTATGTTACTATGATTGAAGAGGCGAAGAAACGAGATCATCGTAAACTTGGTAATGAATTAAAGCTCTTTACCTTTGATGATGAAGTAGGTGCAGGACTTCCTATTTGGTTGCCAAATGGAGGAAAATTAAGAAGTAAATTAGAGCAACTTCTTTTTAAAGCACATAGACAACGCGGATATTTACCTGTGCGTGGACCTGAACTTTTAAAATCAGATGCATGGAAAATCAGTGGACATTACCAAAATTATGGTGAAAATATGTATTTTACTGTGATTGATGAATCTGAATATGGTATTAAGCCGATGAACTGTTTAGGACATATCAAAGTGTTCCAAAGCGAGGTTAGAAGTTACCGTGATTTACCTCTCAAATTTTTTGAATACGGTGTTGTTCATCGCCATGAAAAAAGTGGTGTATTACATGGACTTTTTAGGGTGCGCGAATTTACTCAAGATGATGCTCATATTTTCTGTACACCTGATCAAATTAAAGAGAATGTTCTAGAAATTTTAAGTTTTGTCGATTCTATTATGAAAACTTTTGGGTTTAAGTATGAGATGGAAATTTCAACTCGTCCTGAGAAATCAATTGGCGATGAAAAATATTGGGATGCTGCAACCGAAGGCTTAAAAAAAGCACTTGATGAAAACGGCATTAAATACGGCATTGATGAAGGTGGCGGAGCATTTTATGGTCCTAAAATTGACATTAAAATTACCGATGCGCTCAAACGTAAATGGCAATGTGGAACCATTCAAGTTGACTTTAACTTGCCTGAGCGTTTTGATATTTCTTATGTTGATGCAAACAATGAGCATGCGCGACCTGTAATGTTACACCGCGCAATTTTAGGTTCATTTGAGCGCTTTATTGGTATTTTAATTGAGCACACCTCTGGTGAGTTTCCATTCTTTATAGCACCAATTCAAGCTGTGATCGTGCCAATTTCTGATGCTCACTTAGCGTATGCAAAAACATTAGCAAATGAGTTGATGCACGAGGGCATTGATGTTGAGATATCTTCTAAAAATGAGAGTCTCAATAAACGTATTCGCAATGCTGAAACAATGCGTGTACCGATGATTTTGGTCATTGGTGATGCAGAAGTTGAAGGACAAAGCGTTGCCGTAAGAGATAGACGTGAAAGAACACAGTATAATTTAACAAAAGAAGCATTAATATCAAATATGAAGGAGAAACTTAGTGAGGTACACTTTTGAGTAAAGACAAAGAAGTCATGCTAAACGACGAGATCAGGGCAGCTGAGGTAAGATGTGTTGGTGACGATGGCACGCAATATGGCATCATTACCAGAAAAGAGGCTCTTGCGAAAGCAGACGAGCTAGGATTAGATCTCGTTTTAATTGCACCTGATGCAAATCCGCCTGTTTGCAAAATTATGAACTATGGCAAGTTCAAGTACCAACAAGAGAAAAAACTGAAAGAAGCTCGCAAAAATCAGAAAATTATTGAGATCAAAGAGATCAAACTTTCTGTTAAAATTGCGGCTAATGATGTTCACTATAAAGTTAAACATGCCAGAGAGTTTTTGGAAGAGGGAAAGCATGTACGTTTTAGAGTTTTTCTAAAAGGTCGTGAGATGTCTAATCCAGAGATTGGTGAACAGGTTTTAGAGAATCTTTGGCCTCTGATAGAAGATATTGCAGAGCGTGAAAAGACACCAAAGCTTGAAGGTCGTTATATTAATATGCTGGTCACTCCTAAAAAGTAACCTGAACTCGTCGCAATCTTTCATTGTTTTAATCCCCTCTAAGGAAAATTAAGCTATTATAGCCGTTTTCTAATGCTAGGGGGGATATTTCCTCATTAGATTTTAGAATAAATTCAAGGAGTAAGCATGCCGAAAATGAAAACGGTACGCGGTGCAGCTAAACGTTTTAGAGCAGGTAAGAACAGGATCAAAAGAGGCGCAGCCTTTAGAAGTCATATTCTTACTAAAAAACCAACGAAAAGAATGCGTGGTTTGAAAGTTGCTAAATCTGTTAATGCACGCGATGAGAAGTCCGTTAAATTAATGCTTTGTAAAGCGTAATTTAAAAAGAGTTTTTGACAAGAGTCATTCACCCTACATGTAATGTTCCCCTCGTTTATGAGGGCAAGTTCCCCAGTGGGACACCGACATTGATTTATTTGGTCAAGGAGACACCATGGCAAGAGTAAAAACAGGTATCGTCAGAAGAAGACGTCACAAGAAAATTTTAAAGATGGCAAGAGGCTTCTTTAGTGGAAGAAGAAAACACTTTAGAAAAGCGAAAGAGCAAATTGAGAGAAGTTTAGTTTATGCATTCCGTGATAGAAGACAAAAGAAAAGAGATTTTAGAAGACTTTGGATCACACGTATTAATGCAGCATGTAGACTTAACGATATCAGCTACTCACGTTTCATCAATGCTCTAAACAAAGCAAATATTGATTTAGACAGAAAAATTCTTGCAGATATGGCGATGAATGACCCTGAAGCCTTTGCAACTGTTGTAAAACAAGCAAAAGCAGCACTTTAATATCCATTTTGCTAAATGATGGCTAGTCCATCATTTAGCATCCCTCTTTAAATTTATTCCACCACAAATCTTTTTTTTAATATACCAAATTATTTTATAACCTACAAAACAATTACTATGTCAATATCGCTTAAAAAAGTCTATACGTAGTGCAAAAAAGATACCTAAAGCCAAAAATAAAAGACTTCAAGACTGTCAAACTTTCTTACTACTGATAAGATTCAACCATGTGGATTAGAAGTATTTCCCTCTGTAATAAGAAAAAGTTAGGATACGATTCGAGCTCATGCTTCAAGTAAATTATAAGTAGTGTGTGGGGGGGAGTAAATCGCGTAAGGAGAGTAGGGTTTCCTTACGCGAAAGATAAGTGTTTAGGGACGTATATCACTTTTTTTAGGGTAAATGAAGATTGTATGTCGATCAACTACAATCTTTTCTTTTGCATCAACGGCAAATGCTTTAATGCTAATAGGAAGATCTTCCCCTTCAACTTTAAGCTCTTTTGGAACAGAGACAAGAATGACCACTTTTTTTACTTTTTCACCAGCACTAAGTAAGAAAGGTTCACTTGGTTTATCAATTTTAATGTCACTATGAGAGACCTCAAAGTAGTAAAGATGATCTTTAGAGTCTGTATTTTGAAATAAAAATGTGTAGACATTTTCAACGGTTTTACCATCATCTGCCATTTTATAAAGTTGACTTGTGCGATTAATATTTAAAAGCATATATTCTTTTTGCGTACCCATGGCAAAAAGCCCAATTAATGCAATGGTCAGTGCAACCATATATGCAATTGTTCTAAAACGGAAATATTCTGTTTTGATTCCTTTTTCCGCGGCATTAGAGCTAGTCCATGTAATCAAAGAAGTTTTTCCAAGTTTTTCCATAACTGGTGTACATGCATCAGCACACTCCAAGCAGTTAATACACTCTAACTGCATTCCTTTACGAATATCAATGTGCGTTGGACATACGCGAACACAAGCTTCACATCCGGTACAATCATCGGTTGCTAAAGGAGGCTTACTGCTTAGCTTAATACCTTTAGCATCATAAATTTGACCACCGCGTTTTTCATCATAAATCGTTTGAATCGTATTTTCATCAAAGAGTGCTGATTGGATACGTGCATAAGGGCAGATATAAACACAAAAATTCTCTTTGAGCGCAACAACATCGTATACTAAAAACGTCGTAATGCAGATTAAAAAGCCATACATTACACTATTTTCAAGAGGGTCTTTCAGATAAGTAAAAAAGTCTTCAGGAGGGATGAAGTACCACAAAAAGTTAGAGGCTGCCAAAGCTGCTAAAAATGCCCATATGAGAATAGCGAGTATACGTTTAATGATCTGTCCCTCTTCAGGCTCTTTTTGTTTGTTTTTAAGGCTCTTACGTATGCCAAGAAGAGATGTTTGTATAAGATCACGGAAGATAACTCTAAAAATTGTTTGTGGACAGGCCCAACCACACCAAACACGTCCACCAAGAGTTGTAATAAAAAAGATACCTAAGAAAAAAAGCATGATAACAAAAGGCATTAAGTAAAGCTCTTGCATATCAAACGTGGTAAAAAGAAGATGTAACTGTTTTTTATCAAAACTGAGTAAAAAGAAATGTTTTCCTTCTATAGTTATAAATGGCAATATAAGGGAAATAAGCGTAATAATGCCAAAACTAATATAGCGTTTCAATCTATAATAAATAGGTTGAACTGAGCAATCGCTATTACAATTCATGGTGTAATCCTTCTGTTTGATCGATAGGTTGTTTAATGAGTGAACACTCTTTTGTCGCCTGGGACTTAGTAAGTGTTAGTGGTTGTTTTTGAGATGATTGGAGTAGGGTAATTTTTGCTTTAACAAGCTCTTTGAGACCTCTTGAGTTGACATAGTCTTTTAGCGAGGTACGGCTTACATGTAAAATCTTCGCAATTTCACTAATCGAGGTATGGCTTTCAAGGAATTCAATAATTTGAGGTCGATACGTATCAAATTTTGATTTGGACATGCGTCCTTTAGGTCTTCCTTGGGCTTTTTCTTTGTCTAACTTTTTATTGAGTTCACGTTGTTTGACAAGCAAATCAAGTAATACTAAGGGCTTTGTGTCAACATGAATACAAACATTAACATCAGCAATATGGACTGAAATAGAACGTGTAAGTAAACATTCAAAAATTTTGACCAGCTCTTCAACGTTTTTGGAAAAAGTGAAAAGATCAAAGATAATAATATGATCATGTTTTGAAAGGGAACGCAAGAATCCTTTGAACTCTTTTCGTTCTTCGAGTTCAAGTGTAGGATCGGAGTTTTCGATCTCTGTAGTATTGATTTTTAGATCATGATGGTGTGCATACTTTAGGATCTGTTTTTGTTGAACGATGATGGGAAAATCATCACTTCTATTTTTCAAAAGGACAATATTCATAAAAATGTCACCTTTTTATCATTTGATGTGAACGAAAGTATACAGACATTGACGTAGAAAGTCAATATTAAATTGAATTTTTACGTCAGTTTTATTAAAATATGGTATCTAAGAAAAATAATCATATGAGTTAAGCTTACATGTAAAAGGAATTGGGTACAATCCATTTTTAAAATTCATCAGAAAGGTGGTGGATAGAGTATGCCAGGAATTAAAGTACATCCTAACGATTCGTTTGACGAAGCGTATAGAAAGTTCAAAAAACAAGTTGATCGTAACCTAGTTGTAACTGAAGTGCGTGCAAGACGTTTCTATGAAACAGCAACAGAAAAACGCAAAAAAGATAAAATTAGTGCTCGTAAAAAACAGTTGAAAAGACTTTATATGCTTCGCCGTTACGAGTCGAGACTCTAACACACACAGCCAAGAAGTTAGCTTCTTGGCTTCTTCTCTTAACTCTCCAAAAAACTTTCTCAAAATAAACTAAACAAACCTATGATAACATGAATGTAAATATATTTCTCTTTGTTAGCAAAAGGGTTACAAGATGGATAAAAAACTAACCGTTATTGAAGCGGCAAAGCTTTTAGGTGTGAGTAAAGAGGCTATCTATAATCGTTTACGAAGAGGCTCTTTGCAAAGTGTTATTGAAAATGGTGTGAAATACATTTTGCTAACAAAAAGCAGCCTCAAAGAAGGGCCAAATACACGTAAACTCGAAAATGTTACCGATAGCGCTTATGTGGAGCTTTTAAAAGTTCAACTGGAAGAGATGAAACTCAAAAATGAAAAACTAGAATCTGATAAAGAGCGCCTTATTGCTGATAAAGAGCGCCTTTTGATTGAATCTAAAGAAAAAATAGAGATGATTTACAAAGAGAGAGATGAGCAACTTAAAGCCATTTTGACATTGGCTAATCGTCAAATTACACATACTGGAGCCGAGACAGTAACAACCAATACGTCTTCTACAAATATTCCTACACCAAAAAGTTCCACTGCGACACCTTTTTTCTTTGAAGAAGCAGATGTTCTCGATGAAGACGATGAGAGTAGGGTCGTGGAAGATATGTTTGAATCCTACAGTGACTGGAGAGATCTACGAAGCTACCTTAAAGAAAAAGGGTTTTCTAAAAAAGAGAAGCAACACATCAGCGATAAGATTGGTAAAAAAGTAGGTCAACTCAATGATGTGATGGACAAAGATGGCAAGCTTTTTATCAAAAAAGGGAAAAAGCTTAAAGAGATATTGGGAGAATAAAAAGAGATGAAGTATATTCGTAAAATTTCAGATTACATGATTGCCGGTGGTATTGGGGTGATGGTCATTGCTAGCATGCAAGGCTGTGACCAAAAAAAAGATGAAAATAAAAATGCTCTAGCGGATGCTGCAAAAACGCAAGGTGCGCTTGTTATTGTCGATGAAAGTGCCACAGGTGAGTATAAAATTGCGGAAGAGTATCCAAGTTCGACAACACGAGTCATTGTGCGAAAGCCTGATGGCAGTGAGCGCATTTTATCGCAAACAGAAATTGATGCTTTAGTACAAGAAGAGGCAAAGAAGATCGACAATAACACTTCTGCGCTTACAAATCCTCAAGTAAGTTCTGGATCAATGGGCCTAGGGGGTGTTTTACTCTCAAGTATTGCAGGTGCGATGATTGGTAGCTGGATTGGTAATAAACTTTTTAACAATCAAAATTACCAAAATCAGCGTGCGACAACGTATAAATCGCCACAGGCCTATTCTCGTAGTACTTCTAGTTTTAATAAACCTATGTCTACATCAACGAGTAGCAGTGCTACTAAAAGCAGTGGCTTTTTTGGTTCTGGTTCCGGAAGTAGCAGTTCATCTAGCGGCACTTCAAGTTCAAGTACTCCAACAAGCTCAGGAAGTTAATCATGTTACATGTAGAAAAAATCAAGCCGTTAAGCAAGGAATTTTTAGAGTCAATTGGGTTTTATTGGCATACGGATGCGGATCAAACATCTTACGTTGCCGACGAATTAGTTCTGGTCAATAATAATGAGGTAGAAGCCTATTATGAAGCAGCCAATGAGTTGTACGATATGTTTGCTGAAGCTGGGCAATATGTAATCGACAATAATTTGTTTCATGAGCTGAATATTCCGTTTAATCTTGTAGAATTGATTAAAAATTCATGGGCAAATGATGTACATTGGCATTTGTATGGTCGTTTTGATTTTGCAGGTGGTGTCGATGGGAAGCCTATCAAGTTATTAGAGTTTAATGCGGACACGCCAACATCACTGTATGAAACAGCAATTATTCAATGGGCAATGCTCAAAGCCAATGGCATGGATGAAGCAAAACAGTTTAATACTCTTTTTGAAGCCCTCAAAGAGAACTTCAAACGTCTTGTTGTTCTTGGTGGGGATACTGAAGATTTTGCTGAAAATTATGAGGGATGGAGAATTCTTTTCTCTTCCATTCGTGGGAATATCGAAGATGAAAATACCACTAGATTACTTCAAACAGCTGCAAATGAGGCTGGATTTCATACGGATTTTGCCTATGTCGATGAGGTAGGATTTAATGGTAAAGAGGGAATTTTTAAAGGAGATGAAAATTTTGAATATTGGTTCAAACTTGTTCCTTGGGAAAATATTGCGATAGAAGAGGGCGATTTGGCACTGCTTTTAGATGAAATTGTTCGTGAACAAAAGGCCATTATCTTAAATCCTGCCTATGCGCTTCT
This sequence comes from Sulfurospirillum arsenophilum NBRC 109478, assembly GCF_000813345.1. Lineage (NCBI taxonomy): Bacteria > Pseudomonadati > Campylobacterota > Epsilonproteobacteria > Campylobacterales > Sulfurospirillaceae > Sulfurospirillum > Sulfurospirillum arsenophilum. The sequence continues at coordinate 112,560 of NZ_BBQF01000001.1, forward strand.
GTTTCAAAGTAAAGCGTTTATGAAAGTACTATGGGATCTTTTCCCCAATCATCCACTATTACTCGAAACCTCTTATGCACCGTTAAAAGATAAAAAACAAGTTGAAAAAAGAGCGTTTGGAAGAGAAGGTGCTAATACGGTTATCTATGATGCTGACATGTCTGTTATTGTTAAAACAGAAGGTGATTATGGCAATTATAAACCGATCTATCAAGAATATGTGGAACTTCCAAAAGATGGCGAAGGTAAATCATACCAAGCAGGTGTTTTCTTTGCTTATGAAGGATGTGGGCTTGGGTTTAGGCGAGGAGGGCTCATTATGGAGAACTTCTCAAAATTTGTGGGACACCGTATAAAGGACTAAACGATGAAAATTGTTTTTTTAGATGCCAAGACATTAGGTGATGATGCGGATTTGAGTATTTTTCAGCAGTTTGGACTGTTTGAAACCTTTGCAACTACGGCGTTATCACAGAGAGTTGAGCACATTGGTGATGCAAAGATAATCCTTACCAATAAAGTTGTTATTGATAAAGAAGTCATGGATGCATGCCCTAATTTAGGGCTTATTTGCATTACGGCTACAGGTATGAATAATGTTGATTTGGAATATGCAAAGCAAAAAGGCATTGTGGTTAAAAATGTTGCAGGGTATTCAACTGCATCGGTAGCACAAACCACATTTATGCTTGTTCTGAGCCTTTTAGAGCAGTGTGGTTATTATGACCAGTTTGTAAAATCAGGCAGTTGGATTAAAAGCCCTATGTATACGCATATTGATCGACCTTTTTGGGAACTTAAGGGTAAACGTTGGGGTATAATTGGCTTTGGTACGATTGGTAAAGAAGTGGCAAAAATTGCTTCTGCCTTTGGTTCAACGGTTGTTTTTTATTCTACCAGTGGCGCCAATAGTGACAGCCATTATGAACGTGTTAGTCTTGATGTTATGATGCAAACATGCGATGTTATTTCGATTCATGCACCTCTTAATGAAAACACAAAAAATTTAATTGCTAAAGAGCAGTTAACTATGATGAAAAAAGGTGCTATTTTAGTCAATGTTGGTCGTGGAGGCATCGTTAATGAAGATGATTTACGCGAAGTCATTGATACGAAAGAGATTTATGTAGGGCTTGATGTGTTGGCGGTTGAGCCAATGGTTGAGCATCATCCACTTTTACATGTAAAGCATCCTGAACGCTTAATTATTACGCCGCATATTGCATGGGCAAGTATTGAAGCAAGAACAGAACTGATGCGACAAGTGGGTGAAAATATCAAAGAATTTTTAAGACAATAAGGAGAAAAAATGGCAAAAGAGCATAGCTTTGACATTACTGCAGAAATCGATAAACAAAAGTTTAAAGATGCGTATGAGCAAGCTAAAAAAGTCATTACAAATCGATGGGATTTTAAGGGTATTACGTGTGAGTTTGATCACAATGAAAAAGCTAAAACCGTTACATTGTTGACAACCAGTGATAGTAAAGCCGATGCAATGGTAGAGGCGTTAATTTCAGAAGCCATTAAGCGGGATATCTCTTCTAAAGCACTCAAAGAGACTAAACGTGAAGTGGCAGGTGGCAATAAAACGAAAGTTACTGTGAGTATTGTGGATGCCATTTCCAGTGATGATGCAAAAAAGATCGTCAAAGAGATTAAAGAGCTTAAACTCAAAGTGCAAGCTTCCATTCGTGGCGATGTCGTACGTGTTGAAGGTAAAGCGATTGATGATTTACAAGAAGCGATTAAAGCGATTCGCGGATGTGATTTTGACTTCCCTGTGAATTTTACGAATCTTAAGTAACCCATGGATCAAATCCCACCTATTATTGAGATTATTCCTAAGATAAAAGGATTTTGGTGCCGTATAGCGATGTTTAGTCTTTATGGCGCACTTACGTATACTCCAATTATCGTTGGGATTTGGCTAGGCTATGTTTATAATCTTTGGATAGGCATCGCTTTTTTTCTTTTTCTTACGCTGGTCAGTGGCGTGGTAAGTTCTAAAATGCGTATTTGCTCGATTCCTTTTGAGCAGCGAGAAATGAGCTATTCGACGATGGCAATTGTTAAATGGTATCTTGCTCGGAACATCTGTTTAAAAAACTAAACTATACTTTACATGTAAAAAGAAACTCGAAGTGAGAATAAATGCAATTTAAACTAACCAGTTCTAGGCTAACGGTGATCGTAGCACTTTTCTTAGTGCTTGCCGATAATATATCTTTTTTTAAGCACGTGACACAAGTTTATGAGCTTTCTATTTCAAATCTTGGCTTTTTGATTTCATTAGGAGTTTTTTTAGCATCTGTTATTACGTTGTTCGTGACCCTACTGAGTTCTCGTTATACCCTTAAACCACTTTTGATAGCGTTGGTTTTGATTGCCTCATTGACGAACTATTTTATGAATACTTACAATGTAATTCTTGATGAATCAATGATTCAAAATGCAGTGGAAACGAACATTAATGAGTCCATGGATCTTATAAATCTGAAGCTTTTGGGTTATTTATTCTTTTTAGGTGTTATACCTTCTTTCATAATTTATCGCCTACCCGTTGCTTATGGAAGTTTCAAAAAAGAGGTTTGGGGAAAAGTAAAAAGTATAGGTATAGCACTTATACTCATTGCGGTCATCCTTTTTGCCTTTAATCGTTTTTACACTTCGTTTTTTAGAGAACATAAGCCTTTGCGCTATTACACCAATCCAACTTTCTGCCTTTATTCGGCGGGTAAATATGTCTATAACAGTTTTTATCAAAAAGAGACAACCCTAAAGCAAATTGGATTAGATGCTAAAAAAATAGAAAGTAGTAGCCGTAAATTGACGATTGTCGTCGTTGGTGAAGCTGCACGAGCAAATCGTTTTTCACTCAATGGATACGAAAGACCAACAAATCCTTTGTTGCAAAAAGAAGATATTATCAATTTTTCTAATCTCTATTCATGTGGGACATCAACGGCTATTTCAGTGCCATGTATGTTTTCTGGATTAGAGCGTAAAAATTATACCGACAAAGAAGCAAAAGCACGTGAAAATGTCATTGATGTACTTAAACGTAGTGGTACAAGTATCTTATGGCGTGACAATAACTCTGACTCAAAGGGTGTTGCATTAAGAGTAGACTATCAAGATTATAAAACGAGCCAAAACAATACGCTATGTGAAGATGAGTGCCGTGATGAAGGGATGCTCGTGGGGCTTCAAGAGTACGTTAATGCTCAAAAAGGTGATATCGTAATCGTCCTGCATCAGATGGGTAATCATGGACCAGCGTATTATAAACGCTACCCTAAAGCTTTTGAAAAATTTACTCCGACGTGTCAAACCAATCAAGTTGAAAAATGCAGTGCAGAAGAGATTGGCAATGCGTATGACAATGCCATTTTATATACTGATTATTTTCTCTCTAAAACCATTACCTTTTTAAAACAAAATGACCAAAATTTTCAAACAGCTATGATTTATATGGCAGATCATGGTGAATCTTTGGGTGAAAAAGGGCTTTATTTGCATGGTATTCCTTACTTTATGGCACCGGATGAGCAGACACATGTAGGCGCACTTATGTGGTTTGGTGCAAAAAGTAAAGAGCGTATTAATACACAGGCTATTGCACAAAAAGCATCACAAGAATACTCACATGATAATCTTTTTCATACTATTTTAGGTGTGATGGGTATTCAAACAGCGCTCTATGATCCGACAAAAGATATACTAATATACCAACAAAAATAAAGGCTTAGTGTGAGAAACCAACCTAAATATCACTTTTTCAAAAATACAACGTATGCGATTAATGGACTCAAAGATATGATTGCGAATGAGACCTCGTTTAAAATAGAGTTGGTGCTCGTACTCATTTTACTTCCTATTTTGTGTGTACTTCCATTGGACCTTTTGTATAAATTGGTAATGTTTATTGCGCTTGTGGGGATTCCTATGGCAGAAGCGATTAACAGTGCGATTGAACGTGTGACTGATTTGGTCACTTTAGAATATCACGAGATGGCAGGACGCGCCAAAGATGCAGGCAGTGCCGTTGTTTTTTTAAGTATTGTGATTTTTGTCGTTGTCTGGGGATTTGGTTTGATTCATGCTTACATGTAAGGAGCCACAAGGCTAGAATGGCCTTGTGATAGAGCGTGTTAGTGACATACCAGTTTTGATCATAATTTTTTTTCATATGCCCTGCAAATGGTATAAAAGAGTACTACCCTAGGATCGCGAAGAGAATTTAACACAAGAGAGAGATCCATAGTTTTCTCCTATTAATTTTGAGTAGTAAGCCAGGCTGCTAGTACTTTTGTTTCATGTTCTGCTAATTTGATAGGTGGTATATAATTGCGCACACCAGCAACAATAAATCTGTGAGAATGATTTCTATTGTTGCTACATCTTGCGCAAGGAAGCGATCTGGCAAATGGTTTATAGGCAGCACCTTTCTCCAGCGCATGGCAATTTGAACACGCTAATTTGGCGATTAGCTTTCCTACTTCAAGTTGAATTGGCGTTTTAAATTTAGAGCAGAAAGAATAGTAGGTCAGTAGAAAAGGCATGAGTGCTAAAAGAGTACTTGAAAATAAAGAGAAGGTGAGAAGAAAATGAAGGGAAATAAATCCCTTCATAGAGGTTATTTGATCGTAGAGATGTACCCTGCAAGTGCTTTAATGTCATCAGCACTTAAATTCTTGACTTGAGGTGTCATGGTTCCTTTTAATGGACCACCATACGTACCTTCCTTGTAACCATTAAGCGCAGCTGTGATTTTAGCAGCATCCCAACCCGCAATAATTTGCGATTTATTGAGTGCTGATTTTTCCGCTTTTGCCCCGTGACAGGTCGCACAGGTTTTAAAAAGTGTTTCTGCATCTGCTGCAAAAATGGAAGTAGCATATACAAGACTTACCAAAAACAATACTTTCTTCATTGTAACTCCTTATACAAATAATAGATGAATTATATAAATATAAAGTGAATTTATTGTGAAATAAAAAAGTAATTATTTTAATTTATCAAAAACTTTGTATTTATCCCAGTAGCTATCGAGAGCTTCTTGGAGTTCTGCATCACTAAGGGTTGTTTTTTTCTTGACCCCAAAGCGATTAATGAGCCCATCCACCAAAATAGAATTTTCAGCTTTTGGATTTTTCAGATAGTGGCTCATGGCACGTTTGACTTCTACCTCACTGCTGTATTTAAGTAAATAGCGGTAAAAAAATTTGTCAATTTTAACAGCCATATCTTCATGACAGGGGATGCAATTTTTTTCATATACACCTGTTTTTGCACTAAGATAAGAGGCAAGCAGTATGAAAATAAAGGCTTTTTTTACCATGTAATCCTCACTGTTGTTCCTTCTTCTAGTATCGAATCTATCTTTACATGTAAAGCATACTCTTTAGCAATGCTAGCCACAATACTAAGCCCTATACCAAAGCCTCCAACACTGCGATCAAAGCGTGAATAGCGCTCAAAGACTTGGTTTATTTTACTCTTTTCGATGCCTCTTCCACCATCACGTATTTCAATGCCATGTTCGGTAAGGCTTATATGAATTGTTCCACCTATTTTATTGTATTTAATGGCATTGGAGAGAATATTATCGAGCAGTTTTGCAATTTTTTTACGGTCAATCGTGAGTACAACACCCTCTTGAAGTTCAATACTTAGCGCAATTTTCTTAGATTCAAAGAGCAGTGAGAAGTACTCTATGCGCTCTTCAATGAGCAATTTGAGATCGACTTCAACATCTTGTGAAAGAATTTGATGTGAGAGTACCAAATAGGTGAGATCATCGTAAAGATTGGAAATAGTTTTGGATGCAATAGTAATACGTTTGATCTTTTTTGCCAAGTTTTCATCCAGTGCTTGTGTGTCGATCATCTCAATATTAGAAAGAATGGCATTTACAGGTGTGTTCAGTTCGTGTGTGGTATCTTTGATGAAGCGATCCAAGAGCGAGATAGTGTCTCTCATGGGACGGAGTAAAAGACCCAGTAAAAAGTAACCTATAACCACTAAAATACCAAAAATGACAGCACCATAAATCAAAAGTTTGCGAAAAACTTTTTTATCCCATGAATGTGGTGCATTCACCTCTATGACAATGTAACGCGCACCCAAGTAGTAGGACTCTAGCTCTTTGATAAAGTAGATGTGAGCGTTTTTAAGGTATATATCTTCATACAAATTAACTTTAGTTGTACTGAGCGTTGAGAAGATTTGTTTGAGGCTACTATCATAAATGGCAGAGTTAAAACGCTCATCTCTAGGATACGTTTGTTCTTTGTCAAGGTTTACATGTAAAGATTTTAGCCGTACAATTTGTTCATTCGTAAGATTGGAAAGGGCTTCTCTTTGGTTTTGAAGCATCAAGTCACGCTCCAAGCCATAGTACAAAAAAGCCACGAACGCTAAAATGAGCAGTGCTAAAAAAGCGTAGAGAAACAAAAACGATCTTAGCGTTTTCTTCTCACGCGAGCGTAAATTTATATCCCAATTTTTTAATGCTAACAATGCGATCCTTCCCCATAATTTTACGAAGGTTCTTAATGTAAGTGCGAAGAGTATCGTCACTACCTTGTTCGTCGTATTCCCACAAATGTGCCATAATCATCTCATGGCTAATGATTTCATTTTTCTTTTGTAAAAAGAGTTTGAGTAGTTTCGCTTCTTTATTTTGAAGTTGAACAACTTTATTTTGAACTAACAGTTGGTTACCCAGTGAGTCGTACTCTATACTTCCATCAATGCGTATTTTAGGGCTAGGCGCGTGAAAAAACTCACGCTTTACAATGGTTTCTATGCGAAAGAGCAGCTCTTTAAGGGCAAAAGGTTTGCGCAAATAGTCATCACAACCACTCTCATAACCATGTTCCAAATCTTCGATGGCATTGAGAGATGTGAGAAAAATAGCAGGGGTTGTGTTGCCTTCTTTGCGTACTTTTGAAAGAAGCTCAAAGCCATTGAGGGAAGGGACATTGACATCGAGTAAAAAAAGATCAAAATGGTGCTCGTAGATAATCTCTTCAGCCTCCGTTCCATCGTACACAGGCGTGACTTCATAGCCTTTGGACTCTAAGAACTCACACACCGTTTCACTTAGATTGGTGTCATCTTCTAAAAGAAGCAATTTAGTTTTGGGCATTATCTCTTCTTTTTTTATCTTCTTCATAAAGTGCTTTTTGCGTTTCACTCATTTGATCTAAACGTGTATCAAGTTCCTCATATAAACGTTCCTCTTTGGATGGATCAATATACCCAATAAGGGCTATTAATTCTTCTGTACTCATCTCACTAAAATCAGTTTTTGCCCAAAGTGTAGAGAGTACGAGTAACCAGACAAAGAGGATTTTTTTCATTTTTATTTGCGAATTCCATTGATCCATAGTGAGAGACTTTTGATAACATCAGCGGTTGCAACGTTAAACGCCTCTACTGCACCTGCTGCACCGTTTGTATTGGTGACATCTTTTTTAGATGAGAGTTTAACGCTTCCTAGCACTTCACCTGTTTTAATTTCAACAAGGCGAAAACGGATGCTTACATAGGCATAGGAGGTTCCATCTTCACGAAAAACTTCTTCAAAATTTTGAAGAACAGGCTCTAACACAAGGTTATTAGATGCCATGGAAGTACCTGAAATGACAGACTCAAAGTGATGTTGATCTTGCAATGCTTCGGTGATGAGGTATTGAAATTTCAAAGGAGGTGTTTCGCTCCATGTACCATATTTGTACGGTTGCAAAGCACCATCTTTTTTGTATGCAATGGCTCTGGAATTGAGACCGCTAGGAGCATCGATATAAGCAACCTTGAGCACATCTTTGTTATGTACACTAAAAGACTCCAATTTCAACATAGGCTCTAATGTATAGTTATAAGGTTTGAGTGTTGTCTCTTTCACACTACAACCGCTAAAGAGTAAAAGCGTGGTTAGGGCTAGAAGTAAGCTTTTCATCATATTTCCTTTATCGTTCATTTGGAGCAGGATTGATACTCCCTTCTTTGAAGAGAAGATCGCTCGGACTATCTTTGAGGTTACTAACCAGATCTTTGGTTTCATTGACGAGTACATGTAATTCTTGAAGGGTTTGTTGAAGTGGAATCAGGTTTTCTTTTACTAAAATATCGACATCAAATGAGCCTTTGTCTAACTTTTGATGAAGCCCTCCCATAACTGTGGAGACGCTTTGAGACGCTTCTTTGACTTTATTCATGGTGTCTATACCTGTATTATCGATCGCAGAGCTGAGTGAATATGACATATCTTTGACCCCTTTTGCCGCAGCCGTTGCTTCTAGTAAAAGTTGGTTGATTTCTTTGTTATGGGCTTCGATGTTTGCCATTGTTTTACTGGTAGATTCAGCTATTTTCGCACTGTTTTCGATGATAATCTCAAGATTTCTAACATTCTTCTCGCTCATAATACTCTCAGCTCGTTCAAAAATCATCTCAGCTTTTGTGCTTAACGAGGTAATGGTCTTATCAAGTCTTGAAAAAGTGGACGGACGTGAATAGATAATGCCGTATTCTTCTACCTTCCCGCTTGTTTTAAGATCTTTGGCTTCATTGGTTCCACCTTGGAGTTGAATAAAACTAAGTCCTGTAATACCTTGCGCTTCAATAGCAGCATAGGTATCTTCTTTGATAGGTGCATCATCTTGAACGCGAATGGTGACTAAAACCTCTTCAGCATTTTTAGGGTTGATGGTGATGGTGCGTACTTCACCTATTTGGACACCTCGAAGCTTGACAGGAGCTTTTTCATTGAGCCCTGAAACAGACTCTTTTGTGGCAACTCTGTAAAATTTAAAGGTACCTTTATCGGAGTAGTTTCCTAGCCAAAGAATTGAAAAAACACCTCCGATGAGCAACACAAAAATAAATGCGCCTACTAAAATATAACTTAGTCTATTTTCCATTTTTGCCTCAACTTAAAAATTTTTTCAACTCATCGTTGGTCGTCTGCTTTAAAAGCTCCATATTTCCTTCAAACAGCACTTTTTTGTTCCCTAGTATAACAAAACGATCTAATACAGTTGCAATGGTGTCTTTATCGTGCGTAACCATAACAACCGTAATGCCCAGTGTATCGCGAAGGGTTACAATGAGTTCATCAAAAGCTCGCGCACTTTGTGGATCAAGACCAGAGGTTGGCTCATCCAAAAAAAGTAATTTAGGATCAAGCGCAAGGGAACGTGCTAAGCCTGCTCTTTTTTTCATACCACCACTGAGTTCCGAAGGATACATCGAAGCAACTTTAGGGGGGAGTCCTACCATGGAAAGCTTCATCAAAGCAGACTCAACAATGAGCCAATCGGGTAGATCTGTATATTCACGCATCGCAATGGTTACGTTTTCTAAAATCGTTAAAGAGGTAAAAAGAGCGCCAAATTGAAATAACACTCCCCACTTTTGCCTAAGTTTCTGAGCCATTTTAAAAGAGGTTGTCCTGACATCTGTTCCCAAGACAAGCATCTGCCCTGCGCTTGTCTTTTGAAGCATAATCATTTCGCGAAGCAGTGTTGTTTTACCACTACCACTACCGCCTAGAAGCCCAAAAATTTCTCCTTTTTGGATTTTGAAGCTAACTCCATCATGGATGACATTCTTCCCAAAAGAGGTCACAATCTCTTTAGCTTCAATAACGACGTGGTTCTTCATAAGCCCATCTCCGTTAGAAGTACAGAGATAATTGCATCAATAGCGATAACCCAAAAAATAGCATTGACGACACTAATCGTTGTGTATTTACCAACACTTTCGGTGCTACTATCGATCTGAAAGCCACGAAAACAACCAATAGTTGCAATGACACAGCCAAAAATAGGTGCTTTGATCAACCCAATAATTAAATGTTTAAGTGCTACCGTCTCCTTAATGCGATCAATAAATTCAACAAAACTGACATCGAGCTTTGTTGAAGCTATCACCATCCCGCCAAAAACAGAGACAATGTCCCCAAAAAAGACTAAAAGAGGTAAAGAAATAATCAGTGCAAACAGACGAGGTAACACTAAAAAATTCCAAGGTGAAAAACCCATGGAACTCATGGCATCCACTTCATCGGTGATTTTCATAACACCAATTTGCGCTGTGTAGGCTGAAGCACTTCGTCCTGCAACAACGATTGCTGTTAAAAGCGGTGCAAGTTCACGTACCGCGGAAATAGTCACCATTTCGACAATGAATATGTTTGCACCAAATTTTTCTAATTGGGTTGCTCCTTGATAAGCGATAACAATACCAATTAAAAATGAGGTCAACAAGATAATAGGAAGCGCACCAGCGCCACTTTGTTCGATGTGATAAAGGGTCGCTTTGAGACGAATAGTGAGAGGTTTTAAAAAAGCGGCAATTACATAATGGGTTAACTCTCCTGTAAAAGCAAAAAAGGAGGAGAGCGTTTTGTAACCTTCAAAGACATCTTTGCCCACATTTTCAAGGTAGGAGAGAATAAATATCTCTTTTTTTTCAATGACGTTTTCGCGTGGATAGTTTTGTTCACAAATGGTGAGTAATTTTTCCAAAGATTCACTTGCTCCCACTTTAGAAACAATACACTTCTGTGCTTCAAGTCTTTTAGCATGATGCAAAATTAGCATAATTCCATGCGTGTCAAATTCAGTGATCTCTGAAAGATCAAGCGTGTAGGTTTCTTTTGGTTTACATGTAAGCGTATTAAATGTCAGATCAAGCGCATGAACGGCTTCTTTGACCCAATTGCCCTGCAATGCCACAGTAAAACCATCGTTTGTTTGTGTTACTTGCAGCGAGGGTTTGTTTTTCATTTTGACATACACCCTATTTTTTTGGTTATTATAACATAATTAGGTTATTCAAAACGGCACAGATTAGGTTTTATCAATGGATGCTATAATCTTTAGCAAAAGGGAGTTGTTCATGAAAAAAGTACTCTTTTTAATGCTGCTTTCACTGAGTGTTATCACTCACGTGAGTGCAAAGGAGACAGATATGAAATACGAAGTTGCAACATTGGGTGGCGGCTGTTTTTGGTGCTTAGAAGCAGTTTTTGAAGAGACACGCGGAGTGATTGATGTCGTGAGTGGTTATGCAGGAGGAACACTTCACAATCCAAGCTATGAGCAGGTCAGCAGTGGCACCACAGGGCACGCTGAGGTGGTTCAAGTGACGTTTGATCCTAACATCATTTCGTATGAAGCACTGCTAAAAATCTTTTGGCTCATACACGATCCAACAACACTTAATCGTCAAGGAAATGACGTAGGTACACAATATCGCTCCGTTATTTTTTACCATGATGAAAAGCAAAAAGAGAAAACTGAGGCTTCGGTGAAAGAATTTGCGAGTAAATTTACCAAACCTATTGTCACCGAAATAAAACCTTTGGAAGTTTTTTACAAAGCAGAAGCGTACCATCAAGACTATTTCAAAAACAATCCCAACCAAGGCTATTGTATGTTTGTAGTTTCACCTAAAGTGCAACACTTTAAGCATGAGTATAAGGATTTGCTCAAGTAGCCAAATCCTTTACATGTAAAACTCAAAAAGTGTGAATCAGTCCTCGTATACCATCGATGAACATCTGTACAGACATCATCAAAAGAAGCATTCCCATGAGGCGCTCAAGGGCTGAAAGTCCTTTTTCACGCAGCAGTTTATAAAGCATGGGAGAAAGGTACATAATGAGTGCTGAAGCAAACCATGCTAACACAAGCGCCATAAAAAGATTACCAAGCTGATCTGTGTGAGATTTACCCAGCACTAAAAGAGTCGCGAGTGTTGAAGGTCCTGCAATGAGGGGCATAGCGATGGGTACCATAAATGGCTCTTTGGATGAGCCGTAGAGCCCGCTACTCCCTTCAACTCCAGGGAAAATCATCTTTATACCAATCACAAAAAAGATGACGGCTCCTGCGATGCGTACAGACTCTGTCTCCAAGTGAAAAATATTCAAAAAGAGCTCTCCTCCAAAGAGGAAGAGCATCAAAATCCCAAGACCAAAAAGCATTTCACGGATAATAATAATTCTTTTGCGTTGCATGTCCACGTCTTTGAGAATAGAGAGGATGACGGGTACTGCTCCAAAAGGATCAATCACAAAAAATAAAAGTATGGCTGTCGAAACAATTGAAAAATCAGCGTTCATTCGTCTACACTCATCAGGTTCTAAACTCAGAAAGTTTGAGGTTCAAGGTCTCAGTCATACGACTCAGATGCTCAGCCGCACTAGCAATCTCTTCAACACTTCTCGCATTTTGAGAAGAGATGTCGTTGATTTGCGAAACATCATTCATCATGGACTCAATGTCAGAACCCGTTTTAAGATAGTTCTCGGCTGTTTTATCCGAAACTTTTGTTGCGTTGCCCATGACGTGGAACATATTGTTTATCTTTGTCTCAACCTCACTGGCCGTAGTTGCAAGGGACTCTACTTTTTTAGAATTTGATGTCATCTGATCGCTACTGTCTGCAATGGCTTGAACGATAACATTGATGGTCGCATTGATCTCTTGAAGGCTTTTTTGAGTACGTTCAGCAAGTTTGCGTACTTCGTCCGCAACCACAGCAAAACCACGTCCATGTTCTCCTGCACGCGCTGCTTCAATGGCGGCATTAAGCGCTAGTAAATTAGTCTGATCGGCAATATCGCCAATCACAACCAAGATGTCTTTCACTTGATTTGCATCTGAACTTAGCTGTTGGACACGGTGTGCTAGTTCAATTTCGGTTGAAGCACTGTTTTGAATATCTTTGGTGAGCTCCAAAATCGCACTGTTAGCATCTTTTAGAAAATCATTGGCTTTAAGAAGCTCTTCTTTGCCAGCTTTGGCTTCCCCCATACCTGTCGTCATCTCATTTTTCAGTGTTGTTGCTTTTGATGTGGTATTGCCAACAATTTGCATGGATGTTTCAACGGCTCGTCCGACTTCCAAAGAAGTAGAAGAGAGTTCATGTGAAATAGACGAGTTTTCATTGGAGAGGTTTTTAGCCTCACTAATTAAAATGCGTACTTTTTCAATAAAACGGTTGATACTTGTACTGGCTTGTGCAATTTCATCATTGCCAACAACTTCAAGCTTTCGTGTTAGATCACCATCGCCACTGGAGAGGTTATCTGCTTTGTCGATAAGATCATTAAGCGGATTGGAAATGGTTTTTTTGATGATAATGGCGGTAGCCACAATACTCAAAATAACTAAGACTAAAGAGATAAGTAAAAAAGAACGAATTTGGGAAGCAACATTATCTCCAATCTGCGTTTTGAGTTTACCGACTTCGGCTTCGACATTATCGACGTAAATACCTGTTCCCATCATCCATTTATAAGGCTCAAAAGGTACGGCATATGCATATTTTAAGAAAGGTTGTCCGTCTTTGATTTTTGGGAAAAAGTACTTCACAAGACCTCCGCCTTTTTGGGCAGTTTCGATGAGTTCTTTAACAAAAAAGACCCCATTGGCATCTTTGAGGGTGCTTAGGTTTTTACCTTGGAGTGATTTATTGGTTGGAAGCATAACATTGGTTCCATCGGATTCATAGATAAAAAGATAACCACTCTTGTCATCAAAAAAGCGAAGTCCATCAAGTTGCGAGACAATAGCTTCTTTAATTTTTTCATCGGGTGTCCCTTTTGCTTTCTCAGCTTTATAGATTGCCTGAGCACTCTGTTGCATCATCTCCATAATGGTTTTGAGTTCATTTTCATAAAAAGAATAGGCACTCTTTTCATAATCGCTCACGAACATCCCTGCATTGCTTTTTGTATTGGTATAAGAAATACCAATTAAACAAGCGCCCAAGACAAGCAGTGATAGGATGAGAGAAATTAAAATGCGTGTTGAAATTTTCATTTTTCCTCCTTTAAGGCTATTAATGTTCATTGTAACACAAAATATAATCCAATTTTATTAAAATAATGAGGAAGGAAAGAGAGTCAAATAATGATTGACGGGAAAGGAACATAGCGTGTTAAAAAAGCATTGGGTAAAGATTTAGCACGCATGCTAAATCTTTACATGTAAAGCTATTTACGTTCTAAATTCTGAGAGTTTAAGGTTGAGTGTTTCGGTCATACGACTTAGATGTTCTGCCGCACTGGCAATTTCTTCAACACTTCTTGCATTTTGGCTGGAAATATCGTTAATCTGGGTGATATTTCCTATCATAGACTCTATATCAATACCTGTTTTGAGGTAATTTTCTGTTGTCTTGTCCGAAAGTGAAGTGGCGTTATTCATAACATGAAACATATTATTAATTTTAGTTTCGACATCACTAGCCGTAGTTGCCAAAGACTCTACTTTTTTGGAATTTGAAGTCATTTGATCGCTACTATCCATAATAGCTTGAACGATGACATTGATGGTCGCATTGATCTCTTGAAGGCTTTTTTGAGTGCGTTCTGCGAGCTTTCGTACTTCATCCGCAACCACAGCAAAACCACGTCCATGTTCACCTGCACGTGCTGCTTCAATGGCGGCATTAAGAGCTAGCAAATTGGTCTGATCGGCAATATCGCCAATGACAACCAAGATATCTTTCACTTGACTGGCGTCTACGCTTAACTGTTGGATGCGATGTGCTAATTCAACCTCTGTTGCGGCACTGCTTTGAATATCTTTGGTGAGCTCCAAAATGGCACTGTTTGCATCTTTAAGAAAATCATTGGCCTTTAGAAGTTCTGTTTTTCCCTCTTTAGCTTCGGATATACCTTCTTCTAGTTCATCTTTTAATACATGTGCTTTTGACGTCGTGTTGCCCACAATTTGCATGGATGTTTCAACGGATCGACCCACTTCGAGTGAAGTAGAAGAGAGTTCATGGGAAATAGACGAGTTTTCATTGGAGAGGTTTTTGGCCTCACTGATTAAAATACGCACTTTTTCGATAAAACGGTTAATGCTACTGCTTGCAATGGCTATTTCATCATTACCAATGACTTCAAGTTTGCGTGTTAGATCGCCATCGCCACTGGAAAGATTATCGGCTCTTTGAATCAAATCGTTGAGAGGTTTAGAAATCGTTCGCGTAATGATAAAGAGCGTCACACCAAGACTGAGTAATAACAATACCACTGAGATCAAAAGAAACGATCGAATCTGCGAAGCCGTATTGTCATCAATGCTATTTTGAAGTTTGTCAACTTCTTTATCCACATCATCAACGTATACACCTGTTCCAATCATCCAGTTATAGGGCTCAAAGGAGAGAGCGTAAGAGAATTTTGGCAAAGGTTTGCCGTCTTTTACTTTGGGAAAGTTGTATTTGACTAAACCACCACCTTTTTTAGCCGCTTCGATAAGATCTTTAATAAGAAAAACACCATTGACGTCTTTGAGCGCCATGAAATTTTGACCTTGAAGTGCTTTATTGGTTGGCATTAAGACATTGTCCCCATTGTAGGCATAAACAAAGATATACCCACTTTTATCATCGAACAAGCGTAAGGCATCAAATTTTTCCAAGATAGCTTTTTTGATTTCTTCATCCGATGTTCCCTTGGCTTTTTCCACTTTATAGATAACGTTTGCGGTCTGTTGCATCATCTCCATAATGGTTTTGAGTTCATTCTCATAAAAAGAGTAGGCACTCTTTTCATACTCTTGAATAAACATGTTCGCATTTTTTTTGGTGTTAGTGTATGCCACACCGATAATACAAGCTCCTAAGACTATCAACGATAGTATCAGGGAGATTAAAATTCGCGTTGATATTTTCATAACAATTGCCTTTTTGTTTTTTATTAGGTTTATGAGTTAACGAGCCTATTTTAGCATAAAAAAAAATTTAAAATTATTAATGAAAAGCGATACAATGATGCCGAATGAATTTAGGAGATAAAATGAACCATTACATAGAATTGTTGCGTACAAATGTAACACTTCTAAGGCTGAGTATTATTCAATTGATCTGTTATTTTGGTGCTTGGTTTAGCCATATGGCAATTTATACACTTTTGATTAACTTAGATGCTCCCATATGGGCACTAAGCGCTGCTGCGGCGTTTACTTTTTTGCCTTCGATGCTTTTAGCACCTTTTAGTGGAGCGATTATTGATAAAGTCAATACCAAAAAGTTTATGCTTTTTCTAACGGCTATAGAGATAGTCACGGTATTTTGGCTTATGTTTATAACATCTCTAGACGCACTTTGGATGTTGTTGGGACTGATTTTTATTCGTATGGGAACAGGGAGCATCTATTTCCAAACGGAGATGTCTCTTTTACCAAAAATTTTAAGTGATAAAGAGCTGAAAATTGCCAATGAAATTCACTCTATTATTTGGTCAACCTCCTATGCTCTTGGTATGGCAGCATCTGGCTTTTACATCCATTATTTTGGAACGACGAGTGCTTTTATTGCCGATATGATTTTGTATGGCGTAGGTTTTTATCTGCTTTTGGGTCTAGATATTCCCTCTTTGGTAAGTAAAAATACGTTACATGTAAGGGCACTGATTTGGAGTGGGTTTATCTATATTAAAGAGAATCCAAAGATCATGCATCTTATTTTTCTTCATGCCAGTATTGGCTTTACTGCGTACGATGCTCTTATTGCGCTTTTAGCAGATCATGAGTACAAACATCTTTTATCGATTGCATTAGTTATGGGATTTATCAATGCTTCTCGTGCATTTTCTCAAGTGCTAGGACAATTTGTACTCAGCCGTTATATCAATCAAAACAGTCTCTTTTATCTCTTCATTGCGCAAGGTGTGAGCATTATTCTTTGGGGCATTTTGCAATATGATTTTTACCTGAGCTTTGTAGGTATCTTTCTTTGTGGGCTTTTTACAACAACGTTATGGTCGTACACCTATACGCTTTTACAGTATGAAACAGATGCCGAATTTTATGGCAGAGTGATCGCTTATAACGATATGGTCTTTATGGGCGTATGTACCTTGGTCTCTTTTGCCATTGGTGCGCTGTTTGAATGGGGAATGCCGTTGTGGATGATAACGTGCATGTTAGGGTTTGCTTTTATCGTGATAGGTTTTTATTGGAAGTGGATACAAAAAGTGATAAAATAGTTTCATTTAAGAAAGGATTGTTATGAATATTCGTACTAAAGTGAAATTGAGCTTTGTTGTGATTATTGCAATGTTGCTTTTTTTAGGCTTTATCAGTGCGATTATTACCTATCAAATCAAAGAAAATAGCAATTTTAGAGAGAGTATTTCTGCCATTCTTTTAATGCAAGAGGGAATGAATGATATTATTCTTGAAAGCACAAAAACGACTGAAGCTAAAAAATTAGAACAATTGCATACAGAGTTTATGACCTATGAAAAGCGTTTTGAAAGCCTTCGAGAAATGCTTTCTTCTCATAAAAAAGTTTATTTTTCCAACACAGTAATATTAAATATTGGCGAAGACAAAACGATCAAAACGTATCTTTACGCTCTTTATTCCAATGAGCATAGTTTAGAGCTCATGTATGATGCACTTTTTAAACTTGAGCTTGAAAAATTGGGATATGTTTCCGTATTTAATGCACTTTATCCACAAGAAAATAGCACGCGTGTTAAAATTCAAGAGCATATTTTAGCGAACAATCGTATAGATCAAATCAAAGCGCTCAGCGACCTTCGTTACTACAGCAAAGAGATGCTTTACCAACATGGCGATGAAGCTACATTGCACAAATGGCTTGTACCCATTGATAAACTTATTGATACAACGCAAAATGAAGTGAGGGATCTTCGAGAAGATCTGCTTCAGTATAAAGAGGTTGTTCGAGCCATTGCAGAAAAGGCAATGAAAATTGAAGAGACAAAACTGGTTGAAACGACAACGATTGATAAGGCTTCTGAAGTTTTAGATGATAACAAAAAAGTCAGTATTGCCTTAGAAGAGACCATTTCAGAATTATCCAGTGGATTTATCGATCAGATGCGCTTCATTCAAATATCTGTTGGGTTTGTTACGATTATTTTTATTATCTTCCTTGCTCTCAAAGTTTCTCGCAATGTATCTTTAACGATGGATGAGGTTGAGGCAAAAATAGAAGAGGGTTTACAAGAGGTCAATACACTTAATCGTGAGATTGAAGACACACAGAAAGAGGTACTTTTTACCATGGGCTCCATTGGTGAGACACGGTCTAAAGAGACGGGGAATCATGTCAAGCGGGTGGCAGAATACACTAAAATATTGGCTTTATATTATGGATTGGATGAAGAAGAGGCTGAGATGCTCAAACTGGCTTCTCCAATGCACGATATAGGTAAAATTGGCATACCCGACAGTGTTTTAAATAAGCCTGGAAGATTTGATGAAGAGGAGCGTAAAATCATGGATACGCATGCAATGCTAGGCTATGAGATGCTTAAACATTCGCAAAGACAGCTTTTAAAAATGGCAGCCATTGTTGCCAAAGAGCATCACGAAAGATACGATGGTAAGGGCTATCCTGATAAAAAAAGTGGCGAGGATATTCATATTTATGGTCGTATTACAGCCTTAGCAGACGTTTTTGATGCCCTTGGTAGTGCGAGAGTTTATAAACCTGCATGGGATGATGAAAAGATCTTTGCGTTGTTTAGAGAAGAGAGAGGAAAGCAGTTTGATCCAAAACTGGTTGATATCTTCTTTGAACATCTTGATATTTTTTTACAGGTACGAGAAGCACTGAAAGATTAAATTCACAAACACTTCACGATTTTGCGTTAGGATTTCTTTATAAAGGCAAAGGAGTCCCAAATGAAAATCGTAAAAACACTATTAATCTCAGCTGTGTTAGTCTTCAGTGGCATCACAAACGCTCATGCAATGGGTGATAGAGAAAAGGGTGCTCTTCTTGGTGCAGGCGCAGTTGTATTATTAGGTGGTTTGATTAACGCATCGCAACAACCAACACGTTATGTTGAAAGTCCTGTATATTATGAACCTAGACCAACCGTTGTGTATAGAGAACCCGTTTATGTGCAAGAGAGAGTCATCTATGTTGACCCAGCTCCTAGATATTATTACCCACCACGTCATCATCGTGATTATGATGATAGGTACTACCGCTCTTATAGATAATTGTTAAAAGTTCAGGAGGTTGCGACACCCATCGCTACCTCTTTTTCAATACTACTATGCGTTTCCCATCGGTTTTTACAACATCCAACCCACATTGATTTGCTAATACTTCGAGTGTTTTAGGCGTATAAAACGTAATATGTGTAGGATCTCTTCGGTACCACCATGTTAAAAAATGGGCTTGATCATTTTGATGAAAAAGCGTCATAATAGCAAAGATCCCTTGAGGTCGGAGGTGTTTTGCTAAAAGAAGAAGCGTTGCTAATGGGTCATCCAAATGCTCAAAGACTTCTGTTGAGGTGATAAAATCATAAGTCTGATTTTCAAAACATTTGATAGGTTGGTAAAACTTATCATAACAATCAACCTGAACACCTCTTTTTTGAAGCAATTGGCTAAGTATCGGGGTTGGACCTGATCCAAAATCAAGCGATTTATCTTTACATGTAAGATCATTCCAAAAATAGTCCAAAAAATTCTCAAACATCTGTACATAACCTTCATTTTCCAGAGAATTTTGGTGATTATTGTAAAGACTATTTTCTTTTTCTAAAGAGAGACAATAGGTAGTGTCAAGACTTATACAGTCGCAGTTTTGACAGTAGTGGTACTGCTTTTGAAGTTGTGGATCGTCAAACATTTTTGTATCACAATCGCAAATTATACATTTCATTTTTTAATTCTCTTTCATTTTGTGCTTAAAACATTATTTAAGTAAATATTTTTTTACTAATTAAGCATTTTTATAAAAAATAATTGATATTATAGCGGCAAAACATAATAGACTTCTTTCATTCATCTATGTTTAAACTATAGCGTTTAAAGTCTAAGGAAAGTTCAATCAAAATGCGTAAATTCATGGGAGTTCTCTTTTTCATTACTCTTCTGCTTTTGCCTTATTACATTTCCAATACAAAATTTGAAGGGAACGTGATTCGACTGGGGATGAGTGGACCTTTTAGCGGAGGGCTCACTAGTGTAGGAAATCAGTTTCTACAAGGCGCAGAAGTGTATCTCAAAAATTTAAATGATGCCGGTGGCGTACATGGACGTAAAATTGAAATTATCTCTAACGATGATCGCTATGAGCCTAAAATTGCAGTAGAAAATGTTTATAATCTTATTGACAAAGAGAAAGTCTTCGCTCTTTTTGGCATCATTGGCACACCCGTGACGGAAGCAGTTTTTCCTATTGCTATTGACAAACGTATTCCTTTTATAGGTGCGTACTCAGGTGCAGAGTTCTTGCGCAATCCCCCCAATCCCATTGTTTTAAATGCACGAGCGGGTGATTTGGATGAGATTGAAAAACTTATAGAATATTACAGTGAAGATCTTAAGTATAAACGGTTTGCTCTTTTTTATCAGAACGATAGCTATGGAACAACAGGGCTAAAGGGTGTAAAAAATGCCCTCGCCAAACGTAATTTAGTGCTTGTAGGCGAAGGCAGTTATAAAAGAAACACGCTTTCTGTTGGTAATGCACTGTATGAAATTGAGCTAAGTAATCCAGAGGTTATTTTGATGATAGGTTCGACAACCCCTGTTGCAGAGTTTATCAAACGCGTTCGTAAAAGTCATAAGATACGTAAAGAGGTTCATTTTGGGCTTTTTTCATTTATCGAACCTAAACCACTCATTAATTTATTAGATGGTAATGGTAAAGGTATTACGTTTGCACAAGTGGTTCCTTCTCCTTGGACGTCAGAGGTTGACGAGGTTGAAACATATCGTATTTTGATGCGGAAATATTATCCCAAAGAAGAGCTCAGTCATGTCTCTTTGGAAGGTTATTTTGCGGCACGTATGATTGCCGAGGTTTTTAAAAGTCTTGGAAGAGACTTTACCAAAGAAGAATTTATCAAGGCTTTAGGAACATTTTCAAAGACATTGGATGAAAATGTCATTTCCAAAAATAGAGATGAACGCTGTAAGTGTTTGCATCGTGTACATTTAAGTGAATATGTGGAAGATGACTTCTATTCGGTAGGACGAAACGATGAGCACTAGTCCTTTCCATGATTTTATGAGTAGCATCGATGAGATGACTATAGCGAAAAAGACAACGCTTCTTTTTTTAATTATGGTTGTTGGAATGTTCTTTATCGGTAGTTTCGCCCATATGAGCATCAATCGCATTAAAAATAATTTTGATATTTTATACACTAAGCGTATGCTTCCAACGATTCGCCTTGAAAATCTCAAAGATATTTATACGGTCAATATTTTAGACACGATCCGTGATATAGAAAAAGGCTCAATCAGTGCGAGTGAGGGTAAAGTCGTTATAGCCCTTGCGCAAGATCTCATCAAAATTGAATTACAAGAATATAAAAATAGTTTGGCGATTGATGAGAGTGATTGGTTGATAAAGTTAGCACGTTCATGGGGTGTTATGACACAGACTCGCCAGTCATTTTTTCAAACGAAAGAAGATGATATTTTAATATCCAAAATTGAACAAAAGATTCACACAATTGATGGCATTTTGCTCAAAATGTTTAGTTATTTTGAAACCAGACAAGCTCCTAGGGCAATTGATACCCTCCAAAATGAGCTCTATCCAAGTGTTTATTCGATCAATATTGATCTTACGGGACTTATTAACCTCAATCTTGATAGTGCAAAAGAGAGATATGCCCGTACGGAAAAAGTTTATGACAATACCTTTGAATGGATTGTGGTGGCAACAATTGGAACGATAGCTTTTGCCGCATTATTGGCGATTGTACTTCTTCAAAATATTCGTTTGCTTCATGCACGACTTGCCAAAATGGTTGATGCTAAAACCTATGAACTACAGCAACTGAACCGTAATCTTGAACTCAAAGTGCAATATGAAGTGGAGCAGAGTCGCCAAAAAGATCAGATCATGTTTCGTCAATCAAGGCTTGCTTCTATGGGGGAGATGATTGGCAATATTGCTCATCAATGGAGGCAACCGCTTAATGCGATTGTGCTGATTATCCAAAGTTTTCAAATGAAGCGTATAGCAGGGTTGGAACTAAGCGATGCGTTTATCGATAAACAGGTAAATGAGGGTATCGAATTGGCATCATTGATGTCCAATACCATTGATGATTTTCGTAATTTTTTTAAACCAAACCATCGTGAAGAGCTTTTTAGTGTTAAAGAGACAGTACTTTACAGTCATAAATTAGTACAAGAGTATTATGCAAAATCAGGCATTGAGATTTTTTTAAATTGTACCAATGATGTGCAAATTAGTGGCTATCCCAATGAATTTTCACAAGTGATTATGAACCTTTTCTCCAATGCCAAAGATGCACTTGAAGAGAGTAGTGTAGAAGAGAAATTCATTGAGGTGGTCATTACTAAAGAGGCAAATAATGCGGTGATTAGTGTTATAGACAATGGCGGTGGGATAAGTGATGAGGTGCAAGATAGGATGTTTGAGCCCTATTTTACAACCAAACACAAAGCCTCAGGCACAGGCATAGGGTTGTATATGTCAAAGCAAATTATTGAAAAACAGATGAGAGGTACCATTAGTGGTACGAATCTTACCTATACATTTCAAAATGGCAAGCGCTATGAACAATGTGCAATCATAACTATTTTAGTACCACTTGAAAAAAAGGAGGAAAAATAACATGGATTTTAACGGGTTAAAAGACTGTGTCGTTTTATACGTAGAAGATGAAAAATCAGTACAGATGCAAACGCAATTGATCTTAAAAGATTTTGTCAAAGAGGTTTATCTTGCATCTAATGGCGAAGAGGGGCTTAAAATTGCACTTGAAAAAGATATCGATATTATTGTAACCGATATTGTTATGCCTGTGATGAATGGTATCGAGATGCTCAAAAAGCTGAAAAAAGAGCATAATCGTGATATACCTGCCATTATCACAACGGCTTTTACAGAGACAGAGTATCTTATGGAGGCCATTACCCTTAAAGTAGATGGTTTTATTATGAAGCCGATTAATGTCAAAGATTTAATTAGCAATATTTACAGTGTGATGCTTCCAAAGTTGCATAATAAAGAGATACAAGGATGTTCTTTTATTATCGAAGGTCTTGCGGCACTCATTGGGGGTAAAAAGATTGAGATTTTAAAATACATCATCAACCATTTGGATGAAAATAAAATATTTAACGGATCTTACCAAGATATTATTGATAACATTGGTGTGAGCAAACCAACGGTGGTGCATATGTTCCAACAACTTATCAAAGTAGGTATTTTAGAGAAAGTTAAAAATAAAATGTATCGTTTCCGCAATACAAAACTCGTTGGAGATCAGTAAATGAAAAAAGTGGTTTTAGTTTTACTTTTGGGTGTTTGGAGTGCTCTTGTCGCAAGTGAAGTGGTTTTTGAAACAACGCAAGGAACCATCGTTTTTGCACTTAAACCTGAAGTTGCACCCAAAGCATGTGAGAATTTCGAAGGTTTAGTCAAAAAAGGGTATTACAATGGTATTTCTTTTCACCGAATTATTAAAGGTTTTATGATTCAAGGTGGAGACCCAACGGGTACGGGCCGTGGAGGGCAGTCAATTTACGGGCAACCGTTTGAAGATGAGTTTAAACCCAATGTCATGTTTAACAAACCTGGTATTTTAGCAATGGCTAATGCGGGGCGTAATACCAATGGAAGTCAATTTTTTATTACGACTGTTCCTACGCCACATCTCAATGGTAGACATACTATTTTTGGTGAAGTGGTTGAGGGAATGGATGTTGTGAAAAAGCTTGAAAATATTGTAACTGATGGTAGAGACATGCCAATGCAACCACAAAAAATTATCAAAGCGTATTTAAAATAATTTAAGGTAAAATAGCCCAATTTTGAAATAATAGAGGAGAGAACCCATGAAAAAGATCGAAGCGATTATTAAACCTTTTAAACTTGAAGAGGTCAAAGATGCTCTTGCTAGTATTGAAATAACAGGTATGACTGTACATGAAGTTAAAGGGTATGGCAGACAACAAGGACACTCTGAACTTTATAGAGGTGCTGAGTATGTGGTTGACTTTTTGCCAAAAATCAAACTTGACATCGTTGTTGCTGATGAAAATGTAGACAAAGTGATTGCAACGATTTCTGAAGCTGCAAAGACCGGTAAAATAGGCGATGGAAAGATTTTTGTGAGTGATGTTCAAAGAGTTATTCGTATTAGAACGGGTGAACAAAACGAAGATGCTATCTAAACTTTAAGCTTTGTGATTAAATTTTAATCACAAAGCTTTTCTTCTTTTTTGTACAATTATCCGTTACACTTTATTTTACTCAAAGGGCACATGTAATGGATTTATCTCACATTCAATATATTATTGACACCTTCTTCCTACTTTTTGCTTCTGTTCTAATTATTTTGATGGTTCCAGGCTTTGCCATGCTTGAAGCAGGGCTTGTTCGTAGCAAAAACGTCTCTGCTGTTCTCACAGGCAATGTTATGCTCTACGCTATCACCTCTTTTATCTTTTTATTATGGGGCTATAACGTTATGTTTGGAGGAGCTGGTTTTTTCCTCGAAGGCGTTGTAACGGAAGGGTATAGTCCTTATGCCTATTTTTTCTTTCAAATGGCATTTGTCAGTAAAACCGTTTCTATTATGAGTGGTGGTGTGAGTGAGCGTATTCGCATTATTCCTTTTATGATTTTTGCCGTCTTAATGAGCGGATTTATTTATCCAACGGTGGGTAATGCCATTTGGGGTGGAGGATTTTTAAAAGAGGTGCATGACCTAGCGGGCTGTACAGTTATACATTCCGTTGGTGGTTGGGCACTTTTAGCAGGTATCTTAGTTTTGGGTGCAAGACGAGGCAGATATAGTAAAGAGGGGCATGTAAGAGCAATCCCTGCTTCTAACATTCCTTTGGTGACGCTTGGTGCGATGTTATTATGGATTGGTTGGTTCGGCTTTAACGGGGGTAGTGCTTTTCACATTTCAAGTGTTGAAAATGCAGACCTCGTAGGCTTAATCATCGTCAATACCAATACAGCGGGACTTGCAGGTGCCATTATTGCAGCCTTTATTGTCTATTTTCAGTATAAAAAACTTGATATTACCATGATCTTAAACGGGGCACTTGGCGGACTGGTTGCAATTACGGCAAGTGCTGATGTTGTTGGCCTTTGGGAACCGATTGTCATTGGTGCTGTTGGTGGGGCATTGGTCGTTTTCGCGATTCCTCTTTTTGATAAATTCAAAATAGATGATCCTGTGGGAGCTCTTTCTGTTCACTTGGTCAATGGTATTTGGGGAACGATTGCGGTAGCGCTTTTTGCAGATTTTTCACTGCTGACACAACTTAAAGGCATTGCTTTAACAGGGCTTTTCACATTTCCTATTTCGTATGTTGCGTTTGTTATCATCAAAAAAGTTATTGGGCTTAGAAGTGATGAAGAGCACGAATATGTGGGGCTTGATCTTGAAGAGTGTGGCTTGGAAGCTTACCCTGAATTTGTTAAATCAAAAGTTTAAACTTTTTAGATGTAAGAAATTTTCTTACATCTAAAATCTCACAAGGAGTTACATCTTAAGATTAATTCCTTTCTTAGTGATTGACCATCTCCACTAATTTTTTACCCATAGCAAATGCCTTTTCGCAATCTAATGGAAATTGTCGTTCTTTTATTTCTGCTTTTACTTTTTCATCAAATATATTGCAATCATATTTCGCATAATCAGTATACTGATAGGTATCATAAGAATATAATGTTTCACAATACCCAAAAAGCCTATTCAAAGCGTTTCCGTTTGCATTAAGTATCGTAGGGTAATCTATCTCTTTCATTAAAAACTCTGGGCAGTTCATTGTATAAATGATTCCCGTTGGGACTATTTTGTCATGAAAGCGTATTCGTTCTTTGGTCTCAGGATTGATCATGTATGTATCAACTGGGAACATGAAACGTTCCATGAAAGCTCTCATTTGAGCAGTTGGGTAGTCATAATAGACGGGTGTTCCAAGAATGATGACATCTGCTTTTTGAGCTTTTTTTAATATAGGTTTTAATTCATCTTTGTGTGCGCATAGACCATTGGTTTTACTGCCTTTTATTTTACATGCAAAGCAACTAAGACACCCTTGAAATGTATAATCATAAAGATTGATTATTTCAACATCTGCTCCTGCTGAAATAGCTCCTTCTAGTGCTTTATTCAAAAGTTTTGCTGTATTAAAATTTTTCCTTGGACTACCATTTACCAATAATACATTCATTGTATTTTCCTTTTTATTTTAAGATATAATTATAAATCAAAAGGAAATAAAAATATAGTACGCAGTTTTTTCTGCCCTACTTTTTTGGAGAAATATATGGCACACATTAAAAAATCTACAACAGAATTACTAGATCTTGAGCAAGTATGTCCTATTTTATATGCATTAGACATTATTGGGCAAAAATGGAAGATACCAATTATGTGGCATCTTGCAGAAGATGGTACATTACGCTATAACCAAATGAAAAGAGCAGTACGTGGTATAACAAATATTATGTTGACTAAGTCACTTCAAGAATTAGAAGTGTACCAATTAGTATGTCGTAAACAATACGATACTGTTCCACCAAAAGTCGAATATTCATTAACAGAACGAGGTTTGACTCTCTTACCTGTCCTCAAATCTTTGGATATTTGGGGTAAGGAGCAAATTGAATATGCACGGATGTGTAAATAATAAAAGCCCTAAAACCTTGATTTTAAGGCTTTTATTAAAAGTAGGTTTTAATTCATCCCATCGGGTATAAAATCTCTTTTTGAACTTTCTCACATTCGTTTAAAATCTCAGGTGTTAGTTTAATTTCTAAAGCTTTAAAGCTCTCTTCTAACTGTGTGGCATAACGCGCCCCAATGATAGTTGAAGCCACAAAATCAAAGTGCATACTCCACGCAACGGCGAGCGTTACGGGGCGCATGCCGTATTTTTTCGCAATTTCCATGTATTTTGCTGTTGCCGTGACTGTTTTATCATTGACAAAGCGTTTATACATTGCTTTTTGTCTAGGTTCTCCTGCATGAAGATACTCACCAAAACGACTCTTAGGGTCAATAAAGGCTTGATTATACTTACCACTAAGAACTCCTCCTCCAATGGGTGAGTAAGGCAACATTGAAACGTTTTCTTTTCTGCATACATTGGCGAGCTCGTCTAAAAACCGAGGATTAAGCAATGAAAAATTGTTTTGGATCGACTCAAAACGGGAGAGTTTTTCATACTGAGAAATGGTGTTTGATTTGGTGAGTCCATAAGCAGTATCGTTAGAGGTACCAATGTAACGCACTTTTCCTGATTTTACAAGTTCATCAAGGGCGCGCATCGACTCTTCTTTGGGGACGACTTCATCGGGCCAATGCACTTGGTAAAGGTCGATGTAGTCCGTTTTGAGACGTTTCAAACTTCCCTCAACCGCTTTTTGAATATGAAAACGATCAATCGCTGTGTAGCCATGACGAATGGGCGGCACAAACCAGCCATTGGCAGCACCTGCAATTTTGGTTGCAAGTATGATGCTCTCACGTGGTTTAGAGGAGAGCCACTCACTGATGATCTCTTCAGTGACACCCGCATAACTCTCTTTGGGAGGAACGGGGTAAAGTTCTGCGGTATCAAAAAAATTAATGCCACGATCATACGCAGTATCGAGGATTTTAAACGATTCTGCTTTGTCACTCCAACTGCCAAAACTCATGGTACCCATACAAATAGGGGTAACTCTTAGTCCACTTTTCCCAATGTAACGATATTCCATCTCTCTTGCCTTCTTTGTTTTTGGAAGTATAACATTTTGGTGATGCTTTGATATAATTAAAACCAAAAAGGCATTGGTAATGACCTACACTCTGATTTCTCCTTTAGATATGCACTTACATTTACGTGATGAAGCGATGCTTAAAGTGGTGGCACCCCTGAGTGCGCATAGTTTTGCGGGTGGTATCATTATGCCAAATATTCTTCCTCCCATTACGACCATTGAAGCGGTTATTGCCTATAAAGAGCGTATTATAAATGCTATTGGCAATAATGTATTTGAGCCATTGATGACGCTTTTTTTTCGTTCGGATTATACACGTGAATTTTTAGAAAAAGCAGCTTTACATGTAAAGGCGTTGAAGCTCTACCCATCAGGTATTACAACCAACTCGGAGGGTGGCGTGGCAAGTATGGACATTGAGACACTTCGCCCTGTTTTGGAGGCTATGAGTGATCTGGGGCTAGTTTTATGTGTACATGGCGAAACCAATGGTTTTGTGATGGATAGAGAAAAAGAGTTTGGCTCTATTTATGAAAGTCTCGCTTCGGCATTTCCAAAGCTGAAAATTGTGATGGAACACATTACGACCAAAGAGAGTGTGGCACTTTTGGATAAGTATGAAAACCTTTATGCTACGGTTACATTGCATCATCTTTTGATAACTTTGGATGATGTTGCCGGTGGTATGCTTCAACCACATCTTTTTTGTAAGCCAATCGCCAAGCGTTATGAAGACCGCGATGCCCTTTTACATGTAAGTCTTAAAGCCCATCCCAAAGTGATGTTTGGGAGTGATTCTGCTCCACATCCAATTCATAAAAAAGAGTGTTGCGGTTGTGCGGCGGGTGTTTTCACTGCACCGATTGCGTTGCAAGTTTTAGTAGAGTTATTTGACAAACATAACGCATTAGCAAATCTACAAGCGTTTGTAAGTAACAATGCACAAACAATTTATAATTATAAAGCCCTGTATAAAGAGGTTTGCTTAGAGAAGAGTCCATTCCAAGTAACACACAGTTATGGTGACGTTGTCCCTATATTTGCTAACGAGACACTCGCTTGGAGCATTAAACATGTCGTATAAAATTCTTATTTTAGAAGATAACACACTGCTTCTTCAAACACTGGAGGATTTTTTAGGTGGACATGGGTATGAATGTACCTTAGTAAAAAGTGGGAAAGCCGCACTTAAACAGTGTTATGAACATAAATTTGATCTCTACTTACTGGATGTAAAAGTACCTGACATGAGCGGCTTTGACTTCTTAAAAGAGCTTCGTGCCTCTGGAGATTATACCCCCGCTATTTTTGTGACATCATTGAACGACCAAGAGAGTCTTACCAAAGGCTTTATGTTAGGGGGAGATGATTACATTAAAAAACCGTTTGATTTAGATGAAATGCTTCTTCGTATCAAAGCGATTTTAGCGCGCTCTAAAGGAATTGTGGATGATTGGCTGGTTATTGATGAAGCCTACAAACTCAACCTTGCACGTAAACGGCTTTTTGCTCATCATCAAGAGTTAGACCTTAATCTCAAAGATTTTGAATTGCTCTATTTGTTAGTGAAAGAGCGAGGACATGTGGTCACGAAAGAGATGATCCATGAAAGGCTTTGGAGTAGCAGTGAAGAGATTAATGAAGGTTCCATAAGAGTTTATATCAATAATCTTAAAAAGATTTTTGGGAAAGAGAGCATTTTAAATATACGAGGAATTGGGTACCGCTTTGAGAAGTAGCGATAGAATCTTTTTTATTCGCTCTATCATTGCATTTAGTATAGCGGTTTGTTTACTGGTAACTTTTGGTGTTATGATGTGGGAATGGGTTGATGAGAAACTATGGTTTTTTGTCTCGCTTCTGATTCTTTCATCGATTGTCGGTTATGTCATTGTTTCCTATACTCTCTCTTCTTTGTTTAAAACCAACCGTTTCTTAGATATTCTGCTCAAAGACACACTTCATGAGCTTAATATTCCGCTTTCTGTCATTAATGCCAATCTTCAAATGCTTCAAGCCGAGGAGCATGATGAGAAAAAATTTAAACGTTTAGGACGCATTGAATTAGCGAGCAAAGATCTTTATGCACTCTATAAAGAGGTGGATTATTACATCAAAAAAGAGATTCAAGAAGATGTTCGCGAGAAATTTTACCTGGATGAGTTGATAGAAAGTGTCATTGTAAAACAAAAAGAGATGGCAGATGGCGTTGAAATCAACTATAACGTTTTACATGTAGAGCTTTTTTCGGATAAACACGGGTTTGCCAAAGTCATTTCAAACCTCGTGCATAATGCCCTCAAATACAACCAAAATCATCATGAAATCTGCATTTTTCAAGAAGCAGAGAATCTTATTATCAAAGATTCGGGTGTTGGGATGAGCGAAGCTGAGCTTTTTCTTGCATTTGATCGCTACTATCAAGCGGATACAAGTAAAGAAGGGTATGGTATAGGGCTGAGCTTAGTGAAGGCTTATTGCGATGAGTTTAAAATTTCTATGCGCATTAATTCTCAAAAAAATGTCGGTACAGAAGTCATCTTAGATATTTCACACCTCCTGAATAAAAAATGATATAATCAATAAAATCACCACCTGGACACTATGATGGAAACGGAAGTTATTTCTCAAAGTGAGAAAGAGAATTTTTTAGTCACTTCTATACTTTTTATAAAAGAGTTTGAGAATACATTTGTAGAGTATTTTACCTGCTTATGTGAAAGTTATGACAAAGCAATGAGTAAAGAAGAGTCAAAAGAGATAGCTTTTGCACTTTACCATGGACTTTTTAAGTCTGATACTGACATCTCAGCGCTTAAGGATGATGTTTTTATACGTATGCGTCAAAATGGTATTATGATTGGTTTTCTCATCACTCGAAGTATGTTTTATCTTGTAGAAAATTATATTTCCTTTGCCCATAAACATAACATTACCTCTCAAATTGAACTTTTGGTTGGATGTATAGGTCAGTTTATAAATATTATAGAAAATGAGACGCCTAGAGTGTGCAGCGCTACAGTCGCTTTTGATGTCAGATTTAGTGATGATGTTATGTTCTCTCCCATCAACAATATTATTGAAGTGTTTCATCAAATGAAGGAGGAGAATCAAGCGATTGTTTTTCTCAATCTATACAAGGGTGTGCCTATCAGCTCGGAGGCTAGTATTGTAAAAATTGAGGGTGAAAATGTGACATTTTACATCGATAAATTGCAAGAAATTGCTATGAAGCTAGATGGTAAAGCCTTTATTGTCAAAAATAATTACTTCAATAAGCATCTTAAAGCGGACATTGTGGATTGTAATTTTCAAACAAATACCGTCGTTCTCACCAATTTTATTTATCTGCTCAATATGCCAGCACTTCAAAGAGAGTTTATTCGGGTACATCCTGATATCGTGTCAAAAGTATTTTTGCATCAATTTGGCAACATTCAAACAAGTGGACGATTATTTGATATCTCTTTGAATGGTTTGGGTGTTGTGAGTAGTGAAAATAATGGCATTTTTGTTGGGGCGAAGGTTCTTGTTGGGTTTGAGCTTAACAGCGCTTCTGTGTCCACCCAAAGCGATCGAAAGATTGAAGTGCAAGGTGAAGTGATGAATGTGATTGAGTATAAAGACTCATACCGCTACTGTATGCGTATTTTCCCCGATCAA
Organism: Sulfurospirillum arsenophilum NBRC 109478; assembly: GCF_000813345.1. Lineage (NCBI taxonomy): Bacteria > Pseudomonadati > Campylobacterota > Epsilonproteobacteria > Campylobacterales > Sulfurospirillaceae > Sulfurospirillum > Sulfurospirillum arsenophilum. Next base: position 143,979 of record NZ_BBQF01000001.1, read on the forward strand.
GAGATGAGTGGAAAGATATTTCAGTATATTTCAAAGCGAGAAGATGAAATTTTAGAAGAGCTAAATAACGAATTGAATGAGTATGTACTGTAATGGTATGTAAGCTCTAGCTTACATACCACCTTGTTTTTTCATTTTCATTTCAATTTTATGTCCGAGTATTGAGAGCAAAAAGGTAATTGCAAAATAGACGGCTGCGATAATAAGCCATGTTTCAAAAGGTGAAAAGGTATTTGCAACGATCTCGCGACCTACTTTGGTTAGATCGGTAATAGAAATAACAGAGACCAATGAAGAGTCTTTCACGAGTGCAATCATCTCTCCTACCAGTGTTGGAAGTGCACGCTTAAGTGCTTGAGGCATAATGATATAAATCATTGTCTGCGTATAGTTCATACCCAAAGATTTTGCCGCTTCATACTGGCCTTTATCGATGGATTGAATAGCTCCACGTAAAACTTCGGCTATATAAGCTCCAAAGAAGAGTCCAAGCGAGATAGCACCTGCAAGAAAACGTTCAAGTTCAAATATCGTAGCAATAATAAAATAAAAAATAAAAATTTGAACCAGAAGAGGCGTTCCTCTGATAATAGCAATGTAAACAGTCGCTATATCTTTTAAAAATTGGTAACTGGAAATACGCATAAACGCAAGTAAAGAGCCAATAGAAAAGGCTAAAATTGCGGCAAGTCCCGAGATCTCAAGTGTAACGATTAAGCCCTCAAGTAAGGGGCCAATTTGCATTGATGTTTTTTTAGCAATAGTGTCATTTTCATAAACACTGTCGCCATCTTTGACACTCAGTGAGTAGCTTTTATCAATGGCAATTTCTTTACTATCTTCACGCCCTTGAATAATAAGGGCAGATCCTCGAATTTGAATTGTACCATCCAAAGATGCAGGAATGGTCTCAACTTTTTCATATGCAAAATATTTTGGAACACTAGTCCACTTCCAAATGTAGTTCATATTGGATGCAGCCATAAAGAGTAAGTATCCAAATGCAACATAAAAAGCAACGGCCACTACGTGACCGAATGCTTTATTGTGCAAAAGAGTTTGTTTTCCTTTTGCCACTGCTTACATTACCTTTTTTTGCCAAGCGGTATCTGCAAACCATCTGTCATAGATTTTTTTGTAAGTACCATCATTTTTTGCTTGATTTAGGAAGTTGTTAAGCCAGTTAAGGAAATCTGGATCACCTTTACGAATAGCAAAGCCAAGAGGTTCATACGTCAATTCTTCACTTAAGTGAACAAGTTTGTCTGCACCTTTTTCAGCAAAGAAAATAGCGTTGTATGGTTTGTCATAAACAAGACCGTCTGCATTGCCATTAAGAACTTCTTGTGCTGCGTCAGCTTCTGTTTCAAAGGTTCTGATTTTAGCTTTTTTAAACATTTTACGTGTTGCAATTTCACCGGTTACACCAATCTTCGTAACGATAGTGTATTCTGGTTTATCCAAATCACTCCATTTTTTACCTGCATGTTTTTTAGGGGCAAGAATAGTTTGACCAACACTGATGTATGGGTCTGCGAAGTTGATTTTGAGGTTTCTCTCTTGAGTGATAGTCATACCAGACATAATGATGTCATATTTACCTGTTAAAAGACCTGCGATAATACCATCCCATGCAGTTGGAACCAGTTGGAGTTTAACACCCATCGCTTTTGCCATTTCATTTGCCATATCAACATCAAATCCGATGATATTACCTTGTTTGTCTTTCATCTCAAAAGGCATATAACCTGGCTCTAGTCCAACGGTTAGAACACCTTTTTGAACGATACTGTTGAGGGTTGATTTTTGCCATAGGTTGATATCATCAGCCATAGCATTAATGCCAAGCATTACAAGTAATGCAGCTAAAAGTTTCTTCATTGCTACTCTCCTTAAGGGTTTAGTTTTTAATGTGTTAATATCTCTTGTAAAAATTTCTGCGCACGTTCTGTTTTTGGATTGGCAAAGAAAGCTTCCGGTGTAGCTTCTTCAATAATGACGCCCTCATCCATAAAAACGATGCGATCGCAAACTTCTTTGGCAAAACCCATTTCATGGGTCACACAAACGATGGTAAAGTTTTCGTGTGCAAGTTCGCGCATAACATCTAAAACGCCACCAATCATTTCAGGATCAAGGGCAGATGTTGGTTCATCAAATAAAATAATTTTTGGCTTCATTGCAAGTGTTCTTGCTATGGCAACACGTTGTTTTTGACCACCACTGAGTTCATTTGGATAGCCTTCTGCTTTATGTACCAAACCTACACGTTCTAAAAGTTTAAGGGCTGCTTCATTGGCATCGTGTTTGCTGATACCTTTGACTTTACGTTGAGCGATGGTAATATTCTCTAAGATAGTTAAGTGGGGGAAAAGATTGAAGTGTTGAAAAACCATTCCTGTTTCAGCACGGACTTGGTTAATATTGGTTTTTTTAGTGTATAGATCAAAACCGTCAATGACAATTTCGCCAGTGTCGATCTCTTCTAGTTTGTTGATACAGCGAATGAGCGTTGATTTGCCGCTACCACTTGGTCCACAAATCACAACAATTTCACCCTCTGTAACGGAAAAATTTATATTTTTAAGAACATGAAAATCGCCATAATACTTATTAACATTTTCCATGTGAACAATAGCTTGACTCATTCAAACCTTTCTTTCATTATATCGCGTAAACCATAATTGTAGCAGTAGAATATAAAAGTAAGATAAAGGGATTGGTACAAATGTCACGGGTAAAAAGCCTCCATTTTCATGAGAGGGAGGCTTTCGTGTGATTAGTGGTAAAAGAACTTAAAAAAAGCCATCTTTATTTGGATATTTTTTGAGCTGGTTACTCTGTATTTTCCTATTTCATTGTGATACAATGCCTCTTCTATCAAAGTAATGAGGTGTGTAGTGATCAGTCATAAATTAAGAGAATTAGGTGCAGATTTTTTACTGCTTATGGTAGCTGTTGCGTGGGGAAGTACCTTTTTTGTGGTACAAGCTGCAGTTAACGAAACACCCGTCTATACCTTTTTATTTTGGCGATTTTTTCTCGCAGGTGCTTTAATGGTAATGATCTCCTTTAAACAGCTTCGTTATCTTAATCTTGCGGTTTTAAAAGCAGGATCTCTTTTGGGCCTTTTTATGTTTTTAGGATATGCGTTTCAAACGTTTGCGCTCACTTATACCTACTCATCTACGGTTGGTTTTATTACAGGCTTAAGCGTGATTGTCGTTCCTTTTGCTACCTATCTTATCTTTAAACAAAAAGCATCAATGTTTTCAACCCTAGGCGCAATCGTTGCTTCTGCTGGACTTTACTTTTTAACACTCAATAACACGTTAGGTTTTTCGTTAGGGGAATTCTATGCATTTATCTGTGCAATGATGTTTGCATTGCATATTGTCTTTACAGGCCATCTTTCACGTCAACACAATATTTATCTCTTGGTGAGCATTCAATTTCTAACGGTGGGTTTTTGTTCTTTTATTGGAGGGTTTGTGATGGAAGGCTCTATCATCCCTCCACGAACAGATATGTTGTTTATGAATGCTATAGCCATTACGGTTATCTTTGCAACGATTTTTGCCTTTTGGGTACAAACAGCCATGCAGCGTTTTACCACGGCGGCAAAAACAGCGATTATCTTTACCATGGAGCCTGTCAGTGCTGGAATTTTTGGCTATTTCTTCGCCAATGAACTCTTAACCTTTCCACAAATCTGTGGTGCAGTGATGATTTTAGGCGGTATGCTCATCGCGGAACTGGGTTCATACTTTATGGAGCAATACCGCAGACGAAAAAATGCTGTTTAGGCTTTGAAGTACCTGCTATAGAGAAGTTGGAGAAAAAAGGTTGTTGTTGCCACTAAAATAATGGAAGCCCCACCGCTAAGATTGAAACTGTAAGAGAGATAGAGTCCAACGGTGCAAAAAAGGGCTGAAAGAAAAGATGAAACAACCATCATTCCTCCAACAGAATTGGTAAACTTTTCTGCAATGTAAGGTGGAATCGTAAGCAACGCAATTACCAAGATAAGCCCCACCGCACGAATGATAATCACAACACCAAGGGCTATGATCAAGACCAATGCAAAATAGAGCAGGGTAACGTTGATACCTCGAAGTTTTGCAAACTGAGCATCAAAACTCATAGCCAAAAGCTGTTTGTAAAAGATAATTGCAAAGGTCAATACTACAATGAGTACGAATCCCATTGCGTAAAGATCTTCAGGTGTTACGGATAAAATCGCACCAAAAAGATAACTCATTAAATCGACATTGTATCCCGGCGTAAGATCGGTCATGATGATGCCAAGCGCCATACCAAATGCCCATAAAACACCAATAAGTGCATCAAGACGTGCATTGTTGTGGTGGGTAATATAGGCGATAATAGCCCCTAAGAAAAGTGAGAACAAAGATGCACCAAGCATAGGAGCAATGCCAAAATAAAGCGCTAACCCAATGCCGCCGTATGAGCCATGTGCAATACCGCCTGCAATAAAGACCATGCGATTAATAACGGTCAATGTCCCAATGACACCACAAATAATGCTTACTAAAAGAGAAGCTAAAAGTGCATTTTGCATAAAATCAAAGTTAAGGATATCTATCATACGAGCTCTTTATGGGTGTGGTTGCAACGGGTTGCGCTGATAAGCTCAACAGGGCAAACATGTTCATTTTGATTTTCAAAGACTTTGAAATTTTGAGTTTTGGGTACATCATGGACGTAGAGCGTTTTGTTGACATGGACAACTTTGGTGGCGTAATTAAGGGCAACATTGATGTCGTGACTGATGATGACGATGCCCACCGTTTCGTTGAGCGATTTAAGCAGTTTAAACATATCGATTTGCCCTGCGGTGTCGATGCTTGCTGTTGGTTCATCTAAAAACATAATTTTTGCTTCGCAAGCGAGGGCACGTGCAATGAAAACACGTTGGCGTTGACCGCCTGAGAGGGTGTTGATTTTTTGGTTTTCAAACCCTTTCATTCCCACTCTCTCTAACATGTTCAAAGCGATGGTTTTATCTTCTTTTGAGTAAGTCGCAAAGGCTTTGGATTTGGAGAGTCTGCCCATAAGAACAACGTCCATCACCTTAATGGGGAAGTCTTTATTGGCGATGGTGTCTTGAGGAACATAGGCAATTTCATGGCTTACATGTAAAGGATTTTCACCAAAAAGAAGTACTTCGCCACGTTCAGGCTCAAGCAAGCCTATCATCATTTTAAGCAGGGTACTTTTACCGCCACCGTTGGGTCCAATAATGGCTAGAAATTCATTTTTGTTGTACTGGAGGTTAATGTCCTCCAGTACGGTAGCGCCATCATAACTAAAATAGAGGTGATTGATTTGAATATCGTTTTGCATAAAGCGATTATATCATTTTAGTTCTGATTGAAAGGTTTTGGCAATGCTTAAAAGATTTTCATTCCATGCATACGCTAAAGGGTCAATTGGTAAGACTTTTCCGTTGATTTGCTTCGCAATACTGACGGCACTTTTTTGTGAAAATTGTGGAGCAACAAAAACGACTTTAGCATTTTCCTCTTTGGCTTCTTTAATGATAGTGGCTAATTCACTTGGTTTTGGCTCTTTCCCACTCACTTCAATGGCGATTTGCTCCAAGTTATAACGTTGTGCAAAGTAACCAAAAGAAGGATGGAACACGATAAATTTACGACTTTTTACTTCAGCAAGTGTGGTTTGAATAGAGGCATCTAGTGCGTCTAATGAGGCAATAAATGTTTCATAATTTTTTGTGAATTCACTTCTTTGTGTTGGATACAGAATGACAAGTGCATCGTAAATATTTTTAGCTTGTGTTTTAACCAAAATAGGGTCGAGCCAGACATGAGGATCAAGAGATTCGTCTTCATGGTCATGGTGAGCATCTTTTTTTTCACCTTCATGATGGTGTTCTGCCATTGCTATTTTTTCGATCCCTTTAATGGTATCGACCATTACCATTTTAGGATTGCTACTTTTAAATTTAGGAAGCCATGCTTTTTCAAAACCATCGTCAATGCTAAAGTAAGCATCAGAACTTGCAAGTTCTTTCATCTGAGCAGGTTTTGGCTCGTAGGTATGTTGGTTAGCACCTGGGGCTACCATGACGTTTACATGTAAAAAATCTTTAGCAATCTGTTCGACAAAATATTTTTGGGGAAGAATGCTCACCGTTACGGTTGGAGCGGCACTTAAAAGTGAACCAAAGAGGAAGGTAAAAAAGAGTAAAAGAGATTTCACGGATTATCCTTTTGCGACTAAGTTGCATAATTTTGCTGCAATCTTAATCAAATGCAACTTAGTTGTGACTTAATACAATTTTCGATAACATTCACTATCAATTAATGAGGGAAACTATGAGCGAACAGATCAAAACATTGTTTGAAGAACATGACATCAAGTTTACAACCGCACGTTCCTCCATCTTAGAAGTGCTTAAAGAGGCGCATCATCCCATGAACTATGAACAGATTAAAGAGAAGATGAGTATTGCAATGGATAAAGCAACGTTTTACCGCAACATCGCCAAGTTTGAAGAATCGGGGATGGTGCATAAGTTTGAAGCCGATGATCGCAAGTGGTATTTTGAACTCTCTAGCACCACCCACGCCCATTTTATTTGTGAGCATTGCCATAAAATTACCTGTATGGAAGTTGATTTAGGCAAAGTCGAGGGCGAGGTTAAAAGCATTGTATTAAAGGGCACATGTAAGGAGTGTCACATATGAAAATAGTTTTACATGTAAGCTTTTTGATGCTACTTTTTTTGAGTGGTTGTGCCACAAAGCAGGAGATTACCTCTTCCGAAACGTATGTGATTACGATTAAAAATAAGCAGATGGCACTTTCAGATACGGGCTTTATCAATCAAGGCAAGGACTATACCAATGTGCAAATTTTCTCAGCGGGCAGTGTGCTTTTCAACCTCGAAATGATGGGAAACAACATCTGTTTGGATGGGAGATGTATGGATAAACTTGCCTTTAATCAGCAGTTCTTTCAAGAAGAGCATTATGCCAAATTGATGCAAGAGATCATTGCAAAACAACCCATCTATGAAGGGAAAAATTTGCATCAAACCAGTAATGGTTTTGATCAAGAGTTGGAGCTTCCCAATAGCCATCTTATTTATAAAGTTGAAGGATCAAACTTAACTTTTAGAGATACGAAAAATGGCATTTTAATGCGATTAAAACAATTACCATAAAGGAAGAATATGAAATTTGTTGGAGCGCATGTCAGTGCGAGTGGCGGGGTTTTTAATGCTCCGATTAATGCCACAAAAATTGGAGCAAAAGCTTTTGCACTTTTTACGAAAAATCAGCGCCAATGGGAAGGAAAATCTCTGACTCAAGGAGAAATAGATCGCTTTAAAGCCGAGTTAGAGAAAGCGGAGATTTTACCCAAACATGTTTTACCCCATGACAGCTATCTTATTAATCTTGGTCATCCTGAGCTTGAAGCGCGCGAAAAATCATTGAATGCCTTTTTAGATGAGGTACAACGTTGTGAAGCTTTAGGGCTTGATAAGCTCAATTTCCACCCTGGTAGCCATTTAAAACAGATAGGCGAAGAGGCCTGTTTGGAGCTCATTAGTTCATCAATGAACGAAGTGTTACGCCAAACAAATGGTGTCACACTTGTTGTTGAGAACACAGCAGGTCAAGGAAGCAATATGGGTTACAAAATGGAACACTTAGGCTACCTTATGGATAATTCCATCGATAAAGAGCGTGTAGGGGTTTGCATCGATACCTGCCATCTGTTTACCTCAGGTTACGATATTAGGAGTGAAGATGCCTATAGGCAAACGATGGAAAAATTTGCTACAATCGTCGGATTTAAGTATCTTAAAGGAATGCATCTTAATGATTCTAAGCCTGATTTGGGTGCTCGCGTCGATAGACATGATTCTATCGGCAAGGGAAAATTAGGAGTAGAACCATTTAGATTTATCATGAATGATAAACGTATGGATGACATCCCTTTAGTGCTTGAAACCATCGATGATTCAATATGGGCAGAAGAAATTGCGCTGCTTTATAGTCTTATCAACTAAAAAATTCTAAGGAATATAGATGAAACAAACGGTAAGAGTAGCCACGTTACTAAGTCTTAGTGCGGCGACATTGCTAGCTTCAGGATACCGTATCCCTGAGCAATCTTTAAACTCAGTAGCACTAAGTGCCGCTTATGTCGCAGGAGCAAATGGCGCAGATGCCAGTTATTATAACCCTGCAAATATGTCTTTTATGGAAAATGGCGCTTTTACTGAAGTTGCAATGACTTATATTAATTTGCCAAAGGTGAATTATACAGCTGCGGGAGCAACTCCTGCTGGAAATGCTAATGGCGATTCTAAAGAAGAACAATTTTTGATGCCAAACTTGCATTATGTTTCACCTAAAATGGGTGATTGGAGATACGGCCTCTCCATCACTGCCCCTGCAGGTCTTTCTAAACGTTGGGATGAATCATACCAAATGCGAACGAGCGAGGAATTTACACTCAAAGTGATTGAAGTCAATCCAACAGTAAGTTATTTAGTGACTGATCAATTTTCACTAGGTTTTGGATTAAGAGGTGTTTATACAGATGGTGTTGTAAAAAGTAATGCAGGGACAGCTACTAGAGATTTAACGGGAGATTCAATTGATTTTGGTTATAACCTTGCGATGAGTTATAAGCCAATTAAAGACTTGACATTTTCAGCAACATATCGTTCTAAAGTAGATTTAACCGTTGAAGGTGAAGCAACACTAGTTCATCCATTAATTGCTGGAGGAAGATATAGCGGAGGTGCTTCGGTTACTATACCGTTACCAGCCTCCTTGGCATTGGCTACAGCTTATACAATGGATAAAACAACCGTTGAATTTGTATTTGAGAGAACCTATTGGTCAAGTTACAAAGAGTTAGATTTTAATTATGATTCAACACTCTCAACTACAGGGGGAACATCAAGTCCATATGCTGTATTTGATAGCCCAAGACCAAAAAACTGGAAAGATGTTAATGCGTATCGCATAGGTATTTCACATCAATACAGTGATGCTTTAAAATTAATGGCAGGTTTTGCGATTGATAAAACGCCAGTTCCAGATAGTACACTTGGTTTTGAACTACCAGATTCGGATGCAAAGCTTTATTCTGTGGGTTTTGAGTACAAACTTTCACAAAATCTTAAAGTGGGGTTAGCATATTTGTATGACGATAAAGAAGAAAGATCAGTTACAAATACAAGTTCATCAGCACCATCGGGTACCTTTACAGATTCTTCAGCCCATCTTTTGACTGCATCTTTTAAATATAAGTTCTAAGAATGTTAAATTATCCGTATCAGAATTTTTATGAGGTCATGGAAGCGAATGTTAAAAATGATCCTAAAAAAACAGCTATTTTTATTGACGATCGTAAAGTTACGTATGCAAAGCTTAAGCAAAACATCGATACCTTTGCACGTTTTTTAGAATTTAGCGGTATTAAAAGCGGAGACAGAGTTGCTATGATTATTGGCAACTCTGAAGAGTTTGTTGTCTCGTTATTTGCGATTACGAAGATTGGAGCGATAGCTGTACCTCTCAATACTTTTTTGAAAAAAGAAGAGTTTGAGTACATTCTTAATGATTGTGGTGCACGTATGCTTATCTCTTCGGCTTCATTTGCAAATGAGACCAAAAATTTGCTCGATACAACTAAGATTGAAAAAATCGTTTGGACAGACAAATATCCTTATTTGGATGAACGAAATTATAGCTTTACGGAAATTGATGCCAATTTAGAAACACATGAACGCTTGGCAAAACGACCACATTTAGATGATCTTGCATGTATTGTGTATACTTCAGGAACTACGGGTAAGCCTAAAGGGGCAATGCTTAGTTATCGAAACTTTTTTTCCAATGCTATCGCTGGGGCTGAGTCCTTTCAAGTTACATGTAAAGATCGTTTTATTGTTTTTTTACCGATGTTTCACTCTTTTACACTTTCTATTATGGTACTTCTTCCGATGTTTACCTGCTCAAGTATTGTCATTGTTCGCTCCGTTTTCCCATTTGCGAATGTCCTAAAACAGACGTTGTTAAAACAAGTGACCATCTTTTTGGGTGTACCTACCCTTTACAATGCACTTTTAAAAGCAAAGATTCCTTGGTATTTTATGTGGTTTAATAAAGTACGCATTTTTATCTCTGGTAGTGCACCACTCAGTGAACAAGCATTGCATGATTTTAATGCTAAATTTAAAAAAGCGACACTGTTAGAAGGCTATGGACTAAGTGAGTGTTCACCTGCTGTTTCAGTTAATCGACTTGAGCGACAAAAAGCGCTCTCTGTAGGATTACCACTACCAAGTTATGAAGTGAAAATTGTCAATGAAGAGATGATGGAAGTTAAAACTGGCGAGGTTGGTGAGATTATGGTAAAAGGTGATTGTGTCATGCAAGGTTATCTTAACTATGCAGATTCAACCGATGAGACTATTATCAATGGCTGGCTTTTGACGGGTGATTTGGGTAAAAAAGATGAAGATGGCTTTATTTATATTGTGGATCGCAAAAAAGATTTGATTATTTCCAAAGGGATTAATATTTATCCTAGAGAAATTGAAGAGGTTATTTATAAGTACGATGGCGTCGATGCTGTAGCGGTTATTGGAATCAAAGATGAAACAAAAGATGAAGATGTACTAGCATTTATTCAACCCAAAGAAGGTGTAGAGCTTCAAGAGATGGAATTACGTCACTATCTTAAGAAGCATTTGGCGAATTTCAAATTACCAAAGCATATTTACTTTGTAGAAGAGCTTCCAAAGAATGCAACGGGTAAAGTTTTAAAGCGTGTATTGAAGGAAAAAGTACAAACAGGCGGATTATTACGTAAAAAATAGATATTAACTTTTTAATCAAAGGGTTCTTTTATCATCATCTTGTCATTATAAGCTACACTATATTTTTTTCACTTGGATTAAAAGGTTTCGTATTGCAGTATTTGGTAGATTTTTTAGAGAGTAAAACGGTTCAAACATCACAGATTTATGAGCATCTTAAATGTTCTATTGACGAAGCAAAATTTTTACAAATGATGACCAAAGAGTACGTCCTAGGTAGTGTTGATATGGGTGTTGCCGATGGTTTGATAAAGCTTTTTGGCGATAAAAAATATGCTCATTTACAACAGCTTGCATTGGTCAAAGATTTGATTGAACAAGGTTGGATTGTTCAAAACAGTTTTCTAAGTTCCAAAGTTATGGATGTCTCAAATTTAGAACTTTTAAACAGCACCGTAACACTAAGTTCAGCTTTTTTAAAACTACTCGAAGAAGGAACACTCGAAGTAGTGTTACCGGATGTTACGCCTTATGAAGATCATCTTGAATATTTAAAAGATCAATTTTTTCGTATTGAACTTTACCAAAAACTTAGCCAAACAAAGCACAATGCTACGGAAAATTCACCTAGTATTGGTCGCCTAAAAAATAAACTAGAGCTTTTAGAGAGTCGGATCGTTGAGCGTATAAAAGTAACACAAAATGAGATTGTGGTCGAGAATATTTTTAAAGAGAACGAGTTGAGTGCCAAAGAACAGCTCATTTTCTTAGCACTTCTCAAAGAAGAGTATGCAGGAGAGTTTGAAAGTCTCCGTGATATGAATACTCTTATAAGTCTTATTAGCGTCGATGACTATGAGAAGATCAAAAATCGTTCTTTATTGGAAGAGGGCTCAAAGTTGATCGAAAATCTCATTATTGACTACGATGAGATGCTGAGCACCTTTGGTGGCGTAACGCGAAGTTTTTTCATCTCTGAAGAGATTTTGCAAAAGATCATGCACCCCAATAAAGAGAAAAAAAGCAAGAAAATAAAGCTCGATATGCTTATTGGCGAACAAGAACTTTTTGAACTGATCGATCCTAAGACCAATTTAGATGATGTGATTTTGCACCCAAAAACCAAAGAAGTACTCGATAATTTACTAAAACAAATTGATAAAAATGTTGTGAAGCTACTGCGTGAATGGGGTATCAAAGAGCGTCGTAGTGGCATTGATGCGAAGATTATTCTTTACGGCCCTCCTGGAACTGGTAAAACAATGACCGCCCTTTCGTTAGCTAAGTCGATGAAAAAAAGAGTGCTTAGTTTTGATTGTTCAAAGATTCTTTCCAAATATGTGGGTGAGAGTGAAAAAAATGTGCGTAATATTTTTGATACGTATAAAGAGCTATGCAAAAAAACGAAAAGTGAACCTTTATTGCTTCTTAATGAAGCGGATCAGTTTTTAAGCGCACGCTCAACCGATAGTGGAGCAAGTGCAGATAAAATGCACAATCAGATGCAAAATATCTTTTTAGAGCAAATTGAGCGTTTCGACGGACTACTTATTGCAACAACAAACCTTTTAGAGACGATTGACCCTGCTTTTTCAAGACGTTTTGATTATAAAATCGCTTTTGAAAAACCTGATTTGAAACAACGCATTGCACTTTGGAAAAAGCTGTTACCTGAAAATGCTACGTATGAAGAAGGGTTGGATGTTGAAAAGTTAGCCTCGTATCCACTTACGGGTGGACAAATCAAAGTAGTGCTTAAAAATACTGCTTTAAAAGTGGCTACGAAAGCAAAACCGCTCTTTACATTTGAAGATTTTAAACTCTCAATTGATCGCGAAACCAAAGGTGCATTTGGTGATGCGAAATCCGTTGGATTTATGAATTAAAAGCTTTAAACAAGCCTTTTTGAGTACTTTACATGTAAAAGTACTCAGATGGATTTGTTGTGAACCTATAGATTTTGCCTCGTTAGTGGCAAGCTTAAGCACCCTAGTGTTAACGTAGCTTTTTCACAGAAACTGCGTTTTTGGCTCTGCTCAAATAGTGTTATAAAATGAATGAAGGAATGATGATGACCCCTTTGTCACACATGGATTTTGCACATCCTTATTTTGGAGCTTTTTTTCTCCTTGTCTTTGGTGCCGTTGTGTTTTACGGTATTACTGTTCTAGCACGTGTTGTCAGTCGCAGCATGTCACGTTTGGATACTGAAAAACTAAAACTCAGCATTTACGAGTGTGGACCTGAAGTGACCAAACAGCCCAATAAAATTTCTGCACATTTTTACCTTTTTGCAGTTTTATTTATTTTGTTTGATGTGGAGATTATCTTTATGTTTCCATGGGCGGTGGATTTTAAAGTTCTGGGAATGTTTGGTTTTGTCGAGATGATTTTATTTGTCATCATTTTAACCATTGGTTTTGTATACGCATGGAAAAAAGGAGCGCTCGAATGGCACAGCATAAGATAAATTACCTTCAAGAAGCAGGACTTCCTGTGGCACTGACCACAGTCGATAAACTGGTTCAATGGGGTAGAAGTAACTCGTTGTGGCCACTTACTTACGGACTTGCCTGTTGTGCGATTGAGATGATGGCAACGGGTGCGAGTCGTTATGACTTTGACCGTTTTGGAACCATTTTTAGAGCGAGTCCTAGACAAGCGGACGTTATCGTCATTGCAGGAACACTCACTAAAAAACATGCCCCTTTTATGCGTCGCCTTTACGATCAAATGCCTGATCCAAAGTGGGTCATCAGTATGGGAAGTTGTGCCAATACAGGCGGTATGTTTAACACCTATGCAACCGTTCAAGGAGCTGATCGCATCGTGCCTGTGGATATTTATCTTCCAGGTTGCGCGCCACGTCCTGAAACCCTTCAATACGCACTTATGCTTCTTCAAAAGAAAATTCGAACCGAGAAAGCATCACGCAGATTAGAACCTAAAAGGTTGGTATGATGAGAAGTTACAGCGATAAACAAAATGTTCAAAAAAAGCCTTATTACAGCGACCGTTTTTGGGTAGCTCCACAAATTTCTAAAGAAGCCGTGGAGAGCGATGAAATTTTTGCAAACGATTTAGCTGTTTTGAAAGCAAAATTTGAGATTAAAGAAGCATATATTCAAAAAGGGCAATTGGTTGTTTATATAGACCCAAAAGATAATGTGAATGTGTTGCAAACGCTTAGGGATGAACTCTCTTATAACTTTTTAAGCGAACACAGTGCGATTGATTGGTTGGCAAAACGTGGTGAATTTGAAATTTTTTACCAACTGCTTTCGACTTCTAAACATAAACGTCTTCGTGTGAAATGTTTCATCAAAGAGAAAGAAATACTTAAAAGTGTGACAGGCCTTTACAACAGTGCAAACTGGGCAGAACGTGAAATGTATGATATGTTCGGTGTCATCATCAGCGGACATCCGTATATGAAACGTCTTCTAATGCCCGATGACTGGTATGATCATCCCCTTCGTAAAACCTATCCGCTCCATGGTGATGAGGTTGCTCAATGGTATGAAATCGATAAGATTTTTGGCAAAGAGTACCGCGATATCATAGGACCTGAAGAGAGAGACAGTGCGCGTGTTGATGTGAGTGATACCTATCGTTTTGCACATATTAACCATGAAGTTCCTTTTGGAGCACCTGCAAGCAGTGAAAAAACAATCACCGATTACCAAGAAGAGGGTGGTGTATTTATCGTGAAAAAACTCAAAAAAGAAGATGCTAAAATCTTGAAAGAGAGATACTAATCATGCAAAAAGTCAACAGACTTAAACCCTTTTTTGAAAATGTGGTCTTTGAACGTGAAGACAACCACATGATCGTTAACTTTGGACCACAGCATCCTAGTTCTCATGGACAGTTACGTCTGATTTTGGAACTTGATGGTGAGAAGGTTAGCAAAGCAACCCCTGATATCGGTTATTTGCACCGTGGTATGGAAAAAATGGCTGAGAATATGATCTACAATGAGTTCTTGCCAACGACTGATAGAATGGATTACATCGCTGCGAGTGCAAACAACTACGGTTTTGCTTTAGCGGTTGAGACACTCATCGGTCTTGAAGTTCCAAGACGTGCCAAAGTGATTCGTATGATGCTTTTAGAGCTTAACCGCATCTCTTCACACCTTTTCTGGCTTGCAACGCACGCACTTGACGTTGGAGCGATGACCATTTTCCTTTATGCGTTTAGAGAAAGAGAATACACGCTTGATTTGATTGAGGATTATTGTGGAGCACGTTTAACACACTCTTCGGTGAGAATTGGTGGTGTGCCTCTTGATCTCCCAAAAGGGTGGATTGAAGGACTCAATAAATTTATCAATCATCTACCGATTGACATTGCAGATTACGAGGGTTTACTAGATCAAAATCGTATCTGGAAAATGCGTTTGGAAGATGTGGGTGTGGTAACGCCTGAGCAAGCGCAAAGTTGGGGATGTAGTGGTCCGATGCTAAGAGGTTCGGGCATTGCGTGGGATATTCGTAAAGAAGAGCCGTATGAACTCTATGATGAAGTTGAGTTTGATGTCCCCGTCAGTACCACCTGCGATAGTTACGGAAGGTATAAACTGCATATGGAAGAGATGCGCCAAAGCGTTCGCATCCTCAAACAACTCATTCCAATGTATGCGCAAACTTCTCCAGAGATTATCGCGCATGCACCAAGTTATGTGTCCGCTCCCAAAGAGCAGATTATGACGCAAAACTACTCGTTGATGCAACATTTTGTACTGGTAACGCAAGGTATGCGACCACCCGTAGGTGAAGTGTATGTTGCAACTGAATCACCCAAAGGTGAGCTTGGTTTTTACATCAACTCCCAAGGTGATCCATACCCGTATAGACTCAAGCTAAGAACACCAAGTTTCTTCCACACTGCTTTCTTACAAGAGTTGTTAGTGGGTGAATATCTTGCCGACGTTGTTGCGATCATTGGTAACGCAAACATCGTCTTTGGCGAAATTGACAGATAGGAGAGAGAATGCAACGTTATGATTTACGCCATTTAAACGATGATTTTTACGGACGTATGCTTGAGATCATTGATGAAACGGCTTTAGGTGAAGTTTCTATCTTTATGTTTGAGATCGGTGATTTTTCTCCTATTCAAAAAAGTGCAGACGTTATCAAAGAAGCGGGTTGGACATTGATGAACTCTTTGAAGTTTAATGAAACAGACTGGACGATTGTCGTTAAAAAAGTGAAAAGTGAAGTAGCGTGATGATAAAAAAGCAATTTATAGAGGCCTTAAATCAATCAACTTGTGAGAATTTCGCTTTTACATGTAAAGGATTTGATCTTATTATGTGTCTAGGAACGCTTCCTTCTCGCCATGATACAACGCTTTTAGAGAGTTTGAGTGCGAATGATTCAAAATTGGTCTATCTCTTTACGATGGAAGATCAAGCGTTAGTTGAAAAAAGTGCTTTCTTTAGTCGTTATGAAGTGGGGGCAGAAGAGGGCGTATTGGCACTTCTTGCCAAAAGTTTTCTTTTACATGTAAAGCTTCCTGAGGCTATCCAAAGCTATTTTGAAGAGCTTGATGAGGGTTACATCAGTGCTGAGAGCAATCTTGGCGAAGAAGAGATCGAAGAGATCGAAGCGTTGTACCAAGAGGCTAAAAATGTGCTTTTAGTTTTAGGAGATGATCTTGTATGTCATCCACGAGCTTCTCATATAGCGCACCTTGCAGGACTAATCGCGAAGTACGGTAAAGCGAAATTGCTCGTTGTAGGTGCAACATCTGAAGCGATTGTAGAATCAAAACGTGAAACTGTTTTAGAAGAGATTGCAGATCTTAAAAGTTATGATGGTGTTGTAGTCTATCAATGTCCTGTAACAAAAGAGGATGAAGAGAATTTTTTGATAGGTTCAACCCAGTTTCAAATGGCGGCGAAAGTGCAAAATGGTGATAAAATCAGTGTTGCCATCAACCAAGAGGTCTATCCTCGCACCTTTGTTCGCGACGATAGTTTAAAAGGCGTGATCGCTTTAATGCCCTGTGCGAAAGCGGACTCTAGCTATCCCTACCATGTAGTAAAAATAGTGAAGGCAGAAGTGCAATGAGCGATGTTTTAATAACCATAGATGGAAAACAGTGTACCACCCAAGAGGGTGAATACGTTTTAGGCGTTGCGCGCAGAAATGATATTTTTATCCCCGCGCTCTGTTACGTGACCAATTGTTCACCAACCCTTGCGTGTCGTTTGTGTTTGGTGGATATTGATGGTAAAAGGGCGTATAGCTGCAACGCACGTGCTAAAGAAGGCATGAGCGTCATCACCAAAACGGAAGAGATCGAAAAAGAGCGCAGAGCGATTATGGAGATCTATGATATCAACCATCCTTTAGAGTGTGGTGTGTGCGATCAAAGTGGTGAGTGTGAACTGCAAAACTATACCCTTGAAATGGGTGTCGATGCGCAACATCACTGCATCGCTGATACGCATCGTCCGACCAAAAATTGGGGTGCGATTCATTATGACTCTTCTTTATGTATCGTCTGTGAGCGTTGTGTCACTGTCTGTAAAGACATGATCGGCGAATCAGCACTTAAAACCGTCCCTCGCGGTGGGACAGAGCTTGATAAAGCATGGAAAGATAAAACCGAAAAAGACGCGTATGCGATGTGGAATAAACTCCAAAAATCCATCATCGGCGTTGCCAGTGGAGCTGAAACACTTGACTGTACGCAGTGCGGTGAGTGTACAGCGGTTTGTCCTGTGGGCGCACTTGTAGGCTCAGACTTCCAATACACTTCCAATGCATGGGAACTTAAAAAAATCCCAGCATCCAATCCACACAGCTCAGATTGTTCACTTATCTATTATGATGTCAAACACACCAGCATTAGCAATCCTGAGCCTAAAATTTACCGTGTGAGTAGCGATCATAACTACGCGCCACTTCATGCGGCAGCTCGTTATGGTTTTGACTTCCAAAACGACGTTACATGTAAAGATGAGAGTGCTTTTGCAAAAGCGGTTGAACTGCTTAAATCCAAAGTTGACACCATTGTTTTTGACAGTTATATTACCAATGAAGAAGCGTTGATTTTACAAAAACTCAAAGAGAAATTTGGTTATAAGCTAGTCAATGTTGATGCCAAAGCGTACCAAAATTTCCTCAAAAATTTTGCAAGCACAGCGGGAGTAAGCCTTTACAGTGGCGACTTAGAGAGCGTTCGCTCAAGTAATTTTGTGGTTAGTTTTGGTACTGCCATTAAAACCGATAGCCCTAATGCGGGTTATGCAATGAATAATGCTATTGGTATGAACAAAGGTGCGGGACTCTATTTCCATCCAGTGGCAGATCCAATCGTTTCTGCTTACTCTAAAAACTTACTCAGTATCACCCATAAGATTGGCGCTGAAGAAGCCATTGCTTACCTCTTACTTGATCTTTTTGGCGATAAAGAGGCGATGCCAAAAAGTGTTGTAGAGTACTTGGCAACTTTCCACAGTATCCAGAAAAAAACCATCCACGAGAGCGTTAAAGAAGAAGTTAAAGAGATGGTGAAAGACGAAGAGAGTGGCGAAGAGAAAGAGGTTGTTAAAACGATTGAAAAGATGGTGGATAAAGAGATCGAAATCGACACCAACGCTCTGCTTGAACTCATCGGTGCAGACGCAGATTTGGTAGAGAAAATCACCAAACTTTTGGATAAAAAAGATAGCTTTAGTTTAATTGCAGGTGAAGATCTTTACACGCATCCAAGAGCTCAAAATATCGCGAAACTTTTAGGTTTGATTGAGCGATTTACCGCGTTTAAACTGGTCATCATCCCATCACGCACCAACACATTAGGTGTTTCACTCATCTGTGATCTCGATGATGCAAAAGGAAACTTTAGCTTAGGTTATAACGTTAAAGGTGACTTTACGCTCAGCGCACTGGGTAAGGGTGATTTGGCGATGCCAGCTCTTAATCAACAAGAAGGAACATTTACGTCGATGAACAAACGGGTCGTTCCAACTAACGCTGCGCTTTCGTTTAAAGGCTATTGCCTCAATGACATCGCCAACGCGCTTGGACTGGAAGCGGAGTGGACGATTGATTATACGCCGTATTTACCGAATGAAAAAGGATTTCTTGCCGAGAAATTTGATAACTTACCGAATCGTTATGAAAACGATGGCACTGAAAATCGTGGCTATATGCTTGCTTCTCAAAGCCATACATGTAATGATGACGTTGAACCAATTGCAAGCTTTACATGTAAAGAGGGCGATGTGGTTTACAGAGCCAATCCTGTACATCAATTTAGCACCTTTACCAACAAAGCGCATCAGTTAAATGAAGCGGGCGCACTTTATGCATCAACGGCTTTTTTAGAAGCTAAAAATCTTCACGATGGCTCTGTTGTCACTGTAGAAAATGAAGCGGGTGCGAAATTGGTGATTGCGGTTAAAGAAGAAAAAATGATTGATGGCATGATTGCCTACCTTCCGACATTTGATACTAAAATTGATACCGTGCCATTCTTTAAAGATGGCTACCGATTTGCTCACGTAGTGCTTAAAGGAGTTGAACATGTTTGAAACAGCCGTTTTGATTGAAACCATTGTCAAAGCCGTGATTGTTGTGTCAATTGTGGCAGCCATGGCAGGTTTTGCAACGTTTATTGAACGAAAAGTTTTAGCCTTTATGCAACGCCGTCTTGGACCTATGAACGTGGGACCTTATGGTTTATTGCAACTCGCAGCCGATGGCATTAAACTCTTTACCAAAGAGGACATTGTTCCTCAAAATGCGGTTAAGCCTATCTTTATGATAGCTCCTGTTATTGCAGCAGTAACCGCGTTTGTGGCAATGGCAGCTGTTCCTTATTTTCCAGAGTTTACACTTTTTGGCTATACCATTCATCCGATTATCTCAGACATTAACGTAGCGCTTTTGTATGTGATGGGCGTGGCATCGGTGGGTATTTATGGACCGCTCCTTGCTGGTATGAGCAGTAGCAATAAATGGTCGCTTTTAGGTGCAGCACGTGCCGTAGTACAAATGCTCTCGTTTGAAGTGGTAAGCGGTTTATCGGTGCTTGCACCAATTATGCTGATAGGCTCACTTTCACTGATTGATATCAATGACTATCAAAACAGTGGTGTGACAAGCTGGCTTGTATGGAAACAGCCTTTAGCATTTATTTTATTTGCGATGGCGGGATTCATGGAAACCAATCGTGCGCCATTTGATACGATTGAATTTGAAGCAGAAGTCGTTGCCGGGTATGCAACAGAGTATTCGGGTATGCGTTGGGGTCTCTTTTTCATTGGCGAATATGCCAATATGATCACGATTTCAGTTCTTGTCAGCATCATCTTTATGGGTGGTTACAATCCAATTTGGTTTATCCCAGGAGCCATTGCAATGTTGCTGAAAGTTTCACTGTGGATTTTCCTTTTCTTGTGGGTAAGAGCAGCATGGCCACACATTAGACCCGATCAATTGATGTGGGTCTGTTGGAAAGTGTTAATGCCTTTAGCGGTGGTCAATATTTTGATTACCGGTTTTGTGCTGATTTAGGAGGCTGGGATGGAACTAAAAGATTTTAAACAACGCAATATTTCTCCTGGATACATCTTTTTTGAAGGTGAAAAAAAGCCAGAAAATGGATGGCAATCCTTTAATCGAGTGGTTAAACGAGCACTTAAGGGTGAGCTTTTTGTGGGTCTTTGGATTGTTTTCCGTGAGATGATCCGTTTTGATATTCACACCATTCAGTACCCTGCTGAAAAAATGGAAATGAGCCCAAGATATAGAGCGATTCACCGATTACTTCGTCTTTTTGAGAGTGGCAATGAGAGATGCATTGGGTGTGGGTTGTGTGAAAAAATTTGTATTGCTAATTGTATTCGTATGGACACTTACGTGGATGAGAAGAGCCGTAAAGTGGTGAGTGAATATAGCATTAACTTTGGTCGCTGTATCTTTTGTGGGTATTGTGCTGAAGTCTGTCCTGAGCTTGCGATTGTGCATGGCGTGGAGTATGAAAATGCAAGCGAACAGCGTGCTCATTTTGGTCTTAAAGAGGATATGCTCACCCCACTTGATACTTTTAGAGCCAAACAACAACAAGAGTTTCCAGGTTTTGGTGCATTAAGTGATAATGCAGACGAAAATGTGAAACAAACACCATTAGCGTATTGAGGTAACCATGTTTGAAGTTATAGCATTTTATGTTTTTGCCGCGCTCACCATTAGCATGTTCGGGATTGTGGTTATGAGTCGTAATGCGCTCTATTCAATGAGTGCTTTAGCAGGTGGAATGATCTTTATTTCTGGTTTCTTCTTTATCTTGGATGCTGAATTTTTAGGGGTTGTGCAAATTGTCGTATATTCAGGTGCCATTATGGCACTTTATGCGTTTGGTATGATGTTTTTTGATACAACACGTGATGTCAGTGAAAAAATGCGTTCTAAAAAAATTGCGTACACACTCTCTGTAATCAGTGCTATTTTAGTGGTTGCCATTTTATGTGCTCCGCTTGTTTCAGAAAATATCCAAGCGCTCTATCCTAGCATTGACAACGTTGGCAATGTCCAGATGATCGGAATTGTTCTGTTTACAAAATACTTAGTACCGTTTGAGCTTGCAGCTATTATGCTTTTGGTAGCAATGATTTCGGGTATTGTGCTTGCAAGTAAACGAATGGATGAGTATTTAGCCATTGAAGATGATGAAATAGAAGATGCAAAGGAGGGCAGATGATCACCTTAACACATTACCTTGTTTTAGTAGGTATCTTATTTTCCATAGGACTTGTCGGTGTCATGCGACGTACCAACCTTTTGATGCTTTTTTTCTCAACCGAAATTTTACTCAATGCTATCAATGTTGGTTTTGTTGCTGTGTCGAAATATTATGGAGATCTTAGCGGGCAAATGTTTGCCTTTTTTATTATAGCCGTCGCTGCGAGTGAAGTAGCTGTTGGTCTTGGACTTCTCATTTTATGGTACAAGCGTAATGGTTCTGTTGATCTTAACAACCTTCAGATGATGAAAGGGTAAGGCAATGGAAAAATATCTTTACACAGCACTTTTTGCACCTTTAATAAGCTCTTTGTTTGTTGCACTCTTTGCAGCACGCCCTAAGATGCTTTTCACAGGTATCGTTGCCTCTATGCTCATTGCTATTTCGATGATTGCATCGTTTATTTTATTGATTGATGTGAATACGTATGGACCTTTACATGTAACGATGATGGACTGGATCGCAGCGGGTAATTTGGAGATTCCTTTTGGCTTTGTGGTTGATGAAGTTTCGGTTATTATGATGGTAACGGTCACACTGGTTTCAACGATTGTTCATATCTATTCTATCGGTTATATGGATCATGATAAGAGCTTTAACCGTTTCTTTTCTTACCTCTCAGCTTTCGTTTTTTCCATGATGATTTTGGTTATGAGCGATAACTTTGTAGGTCTTTTTATTGGATGGGAAGGTGTGGGGCTTTGTTCATGGTTACTCATTGGTTTTTGGTACCACAAACATTCTGCTTCGTGGGCAGCCAATGAAGCGTTTATTATGAATAGAATTGCCGATCTTGGTATGCTGATGGGACTTTTTCTCATTTATTGGAATGTCGGTTCATTCCAATACGACGATGTTTTTGCCAGTGTAAAGTCAATGGACGTAACGTTGCTTGCAACTATTGGTATGTTTTTATTTATCGGTGCAATGGGTAAATCAGCACAGTTTCCACTTCATACATGGTTAGCCGATGCCATGGAAGGTCCAACACCTGTTTCAGCGCTCATTCATGCCGCAACTATGGTAACCGCGGGTGTCTATCTTGTAATTCGTTGTGGAGAGCTCTACACGCTTATACCTGAAGTGGGTTTTGCTATTGCTTCCCTAGGAGCTTTTGTGGCTGTCTTTGCCGCTTCGATGGCATTGGTCAATAACGACCTTAAGCGCATTATCGCCTACTCAACACTTTCACAACTGGGTTATATGTTTGTAGCTGCAGGATTAGGCGCTTACTGGATTGCACTTTTCCATTTGATGACACACGCTTTCTTTAAATCATTGTTATTTTTAGGTGCAGGTAATGTTATGCATGCGATGCACGATGAGCTTAACATTAAAAAGATGGGTGGACTTTATGGCTCGATGAAAGCAACGGCTATTTTGATGAGTGTGGCTTCAGTAGCGTTAGCAGGTATTTATCCCTTCGCTGGCTTTTTCTCCAAAGATAAAATTTTAGAAGTTGCTTTTAATGAGGGCGCGTATTTCCTTTGGTTTGCACTCTTCATTGGTGCTGGACTTACAGCGTTTTACAGTTTCCGTTTAGTGATGCTCGTTTTCTTTGGCGAGAAAGAGTATGTGAAGTACGGATTGCATCCGCATGAGGCACAACCGTTTGTGATTTATGCACTGCTTCCATTGGGGCTTTTGGCCGTTGTTGCAGGATTTTTGGAACACACCTTTGAAGGTTTTGTTACCCGCCTTTTGGCTCAGTATGAAATTCATATTGAACATGGTACTGAAGCACTATTGATCGCAGGAACGCTAGGAATTGCAGTGAGTGGCATAGCTTTTGCCGTTTACATGTACAAACGTGGCGGTTTTCCAAAATCCTTGGAAGAGCGTGCAGTTTATAAGTTACTCAGTAATCAGTACTATATTCCAAAGCTTTATGAACTTTACATTATGCGTCCTTTTAGTGCCTTATCAAGGTTTGCATGGTTAAAAATAGATACGAAAATTGTAGATTTTACGGTGGATTTGATTGCAAAAACAGTTTATTCAACAGGGCAAAATGCTCGAAAAATGCAAAGTGGAAATCTCTCTGATATGCTCAGATGGATGGTTGTAGGTATGATTGTTTTACTTGCACTCGCAATTTTTTATAGACCAATGGTGTAGGGAGTAGGGCATGGAACATATTTTATCACTTCTTGTATTTTTCCCAGCAATGGCAGGACTCTTAGGCTTTTTGGTCACAAAAGAGAGTATAAGAGCATATGGCATTAGTGTTTGTGCGATTGAGTTTTTCCTTTCCATTGTTTTATGGGTTGGGTTTGATAGCACCAATGCAGGGTATCAGTTTGTTGAGTATTATCCTTTTATTCCAAGTTACGGTATGAGTTATTACCTTGGTGTGGATGGTATTTCACTTTTCTTGGTTATTTTATCGACGTTTATTACAATGATTGCGTTTATTGCGCTTAGTATTAAAGATGAGATTAAAAACCTGATTATTTCGGTTCTTTTCTTAGAAATGACGATGGTAGGCGTTTTCTTAATCCTTGATGTTATCTGGTTTTATGCGTTTTGGGAACTCTCACTTGTGCCGATGCTTTATATCATCGGTGCATGGGGAAGTGCAAACCGTATGTACGCATCTATCAAGTTTTTCCTCTACACGTTTGCAGGATCAGTACTCATGTTAGTGGGGATTTTGTATATGGGCTTTTTATACCATGAAGCAACAGGTATTTGGAGTTTTGCATTGCCAGATTGGTATTTGTTGCAAATTCCATTTGAAACACAACTATGGCTTTTTGGAGCATTCTTTTTAGCGTTTGCTATTAAAGTACCAATGTTCCCTTTCCATACATGGTTGCCTTA
The DNA here is from genome assembly GCF_000813345.1 of Sulfurospirillum arsenophilum NBRC 109478. Lineage (NCBI taxonomy): Bacteria > Pseudomonadati > Campylobacterota > Epsilonproteobacteria > Campylobacterales > Sulfurospirillaceae > Sulfurospirillum > Sulfurospirillum arsenophilum. The sequence continues at coordinate 168,403 of NZ_BBQF01000001.1, forward strand.
TGCACATGGTCAAGCACCAACGATTGGTTCTATCATTCTTGCTGCGGTTCTTCTAAAAATGGGAAGTTATGGTTTTGTTCGTTTCTCACTTCCCCTTTTCCCTGATGCTTCGGTCTATTTTCTGATTCCTGTAGCAACCATTTGTATTATCATGGTGATCTATGCAGCGATGATAGCTTACGCTCAAGAAGATATGAAACAGGTCATTGCTTATAGTTCAATTTCGCATATGGGTATCGTTGTTTTAGGAACCTTTGCGATGAATGCTGAAGGTATTACTGGTTCAATTTTCCTTATGTTAAGCCACGGTATTGTGAGTGGTGCGTTGTTTATGTTGGTGGGTGTTATTTACGATAGGCGTCATACGAAGCTTATGAGTGATTTTGGTGGACTTGCTTCCGTGATGCCAAATTTTGCAACGATTTACGGCATTATGCTGATGGCTTCTGTAGGACTTCCCCTTACCATAGGATTTGTGGGTGAGTTTTTATCACTTGCAGGTTTTTACCGCATTAACTGGGTCATGACACTGTTTGCAGGAACGGGTATTATCTTGGGCGCTGTTTACATGCTTGTGTTGTACAAAAAATCATTTTTTGGTCAAGTCGTCCATGCGGAAAATAAAACATTGAAAGATTTGAATGCCAAAGAGCTGACAGCCCTTATTCCTTTAGTAGCTCTTGTGGTTATTTTAGGAGTTTACCCAAAACCAGTGCTGAGCGTCATTGATATGAGTGTTCAAAAAATGCTGGTTTTAATGGAGCAAAAAGCCATAGATCAAACAACGAAAGATCTTATTATTAAAGCCAATACCATAGGAGGAACACACTAATGTTAGAGCCTATTTCGATTGATGTCGCGAGCCTCAATCTACCAGCCCTCCTTCCTATGGCAATTTTAAGTGTAGGTGCATTGGCTGTTATTTGTGCTGATTTGGCGGTCAAAGGATTAAATCGTAGTTTTTTAACGATGATTACGGTACTTTTTATTATCTTAGATTTTGGCGCTGTTATCGGTTACAATGGTCCATCACGTGGATTTTTTGATGTTCTTTTAGTGGATGGTATTGCTATTGTTGCACAAGTGATTATTTTAGTGGCGTCTGCTTTCTTTTTACCACTCTCTTTGAGTCACCGTCATTTTAAAGAGTTTAGAATGGCAGAGTTCTATGCGCTCTTTATGTTTATGATTGTTGGCTTCCAGTTTATGGTCGTAAGTGACAATCTGATTTTGATCTTTATTGGTCTTGAAACATCCAGTCTTGCACTCTACACTCTTATTGCAATGCACAATCGTGCTAAAGCTTTTGAAGCAGCAATTAAATATTTTACTATGGGAGCACTTGCAGCAGGATTTTATGGAATGTCTGCTCTTATTTTTTACGCTCTCACGGGTAGTGTTGAGATTCATCAAATTGAAAGATCCTTGATGCTACAACACTTTGAGCCACTCATCGGTGTGCTTGCGGCAACCGTGTTTATGCTTGGTGCTCTTGGCTTTAAACTCTCTTTAGTACCATCGCATACATGGACACCCGATGTTTATGAAGGAAGTTCAGCACCCCTTGCAGGTTACATGTCCGTTGTGCCAAAAATTGCAGGTTTTGTGGTTGCAATGCGTCTGTTTGAGATGCTTGTTGCTTCAGGTGTCGTCTGGTTAGAGCATATTTTATATGTTGCCGTCGTTCTTACAATGACATTAGCAAATCTTACCGCATTGGTACAAGAAGACGTCAAGCGAATGTTAGCTTTTAGCTCCATTTCGCATGCTGGTTTTATGATGGCAGCCATTTTAATTGGAACAACCCAAGCCAATACAGCACTCTTTTTATACTGGACGCTTTTTATGTTTACTAACTTAGGTGCTTTTACAATGCTTTGGATTGTAAGACACCGTAAAAACCTATGGGACGAACGTTATCAACATCCTTACACGAAGTTTTCAGGGTTAGTTAAAATCATGCCAACAACAGCAACCATCATGGGTATTTTTATGTTTGCGCTTGCAGGTATGCCTCCATTTTCTGTCTTTTGGGGTAAGCTTTATCTCATTAGTGCGGCCATCAACAGTGAGTATATTTCATTGGCAATTATTATTGTACTTAACAGCGCTATTGCCGTTTATTATTACATGAAATTAGTCATTTATATGTTTTTAAAAGATCCCGATCCTGTCAAAGCAGATGCGAGACTGTATGAAACAAATGCATCAACTCCCCTTAAAGTTATTGTAGGTGTTGCGGCAATTATCACGATGTTCGCCATTGTATTTGTAGAGCCTTTATTAACGATTATTACCAAATACGTTGCTGCTAGTGGTTTTTAAATAAGGGGTGAAAACCCCCTTATTTTGCTATAATGCAAGCATGAAATCTATTTTAATCTTCCTTTTAGCATCAGTACAACTCCTTGCATTGGAGATTGTTTTAAACAGTGGTAAAGAGAGCAAAGTAAACTATGCAATCTTACATGTCATTGATGCAAAGCCATTTTTATGCCAAACTATCCCTGACGAACTTGATAAAAAACACTATATTTGTAAAATAAGCCGTCCTATCAGTAAACCGATTGAGTCTAAAAAAATGAAACTGGCGGAGCTAGATTTTTATGAAAAAGATGGTGAATTTTACGTTACGGTTGATCCAAAAGTTGATTCAAAGCTTATTCCCGTCGAAGAAAGCCTTTATTTAAACAGTGAAATTTTGACCAAATCCAAAGAAAAACTCTACACTCACTGGACAATTTTATTGCAAGAAAAGCCTCTGTATGAAGAAAAAAATGTACGCGAAGGGCTTGACTTTTCTGTTGAATTCCCAAAATATCAGCGACCTTATATTGGTGCATTAGACCTTAATGGTGCGCCTATTTCTTATGCACAGAGCAAAGATATTCAGCTCTATTTAGATATTAAACAAGAATACGAGAATGGCTATTATGATAGTGTTGTTAAAGATGTGAAACGTGTCTTAACACTCTTCCCTAACTCAATTTTTCGTAGTGAATTGGAGCTTTATCACATGCGTGCAATGGATAAAATCCTCAGCACAAAAGATGAAGATAAAGCAGATACTCTTGGATTTAATGATAATGACATTGTAACTGTTGGAAAAAGATGGACCAAAGAGTTTGCAAGTGATGAAAATATCCCAGAAGTTTTAATGCTGATGACCAAAGCGTACATTAAAATTGGATCAAAAGCAGATACAAACTATTTTATCGATATTTTAGTCAGTGAACATCCCGATAGCCTTTTTACCAAAAGAGCAATTTTACTCTATGCTGATAATCTCTTTCTCAAAAAAGAGAAAGATAAAGCGATGAAGCTCTACTTAGATGTGCTTTACAGTGCGCAAGATTTGGATATTGCTTCAGAAGCAGCGATTCGCTTAAGTGATTATCAAATGGATGCAGGCAAGATGAAAGAGGCTAAAGAGTATCTATTAAAAGTTCTTAATGTCAATTCACAATTTCTTTTAAAAGATAAAGAGGCAAGCTATAAACTAGCACGAAGACTTTTTGAACATCGACTCTATGATTTAGCCGCTAAAATCACTGACTTACTCCTCGAAAATACACCTAAAAAAGCGGAGAATAGAGAGTTGCTTCTTAAAGAGAGTGGTGATTGGCATGCAAAAGCGAATGAAGTAGAAGCTGCACATACACGTTATCAAGAGTATTTGAGCGATTATAAAAACAGTGGCCAATATGTTCAAGAAGTGAATGAAAGCTTGGATGAACTTTTCTTTAAACGTGTTGAAAATAATGAAACAAAGCTTGCGAATTATTATGATAAATTGATTGAGAAATATAACAATGAAATTGGTCAAAAAGCCTTACTCGAAAAAGCAAAACTCTTTTTGAAACAGCAACGCTATGAAGAGGTGCTGGACCTTCAAAAAGAGCTTGGAAAAGTACCTGATCGTTTTGATATTAAGCCAGAAGAGCTTATATACGAGGCAGCAAAATTACTTGCACTTCAAAAATTGCAAAAAGATGAATGTCAAAATGCTGTGGGTATGATTGAAGAGTATAAACTTCAAATCAGCGAGCCTGAGCATGAAGATAAGCTTTTTAAATGTTTTGTACGCGTGTCACGATTTGATCGTGCGCATGAGATTTCAAGCGCACATCTTAAAGATACAGCATTATCAAGCCGTTATGCATGGGCACAAAAAGAGGTGCAAGTACTCTTTATGATGGGAAAATATAAAGAGGCGTTGGCGTTTAAAGAAGATCTCAAAACCCTTTCATTTTCACTTAGAGAAAAAATTGGGTTGGAGACGATTCGTGACCTCTTTTTCTCTTTAATTAAACTCAAAAATGCAGAAGGTGCTGCATCGCTTGCGGAGAGTATTAAAATTTTATATCCTGATGAATCAAGCAATTTAGATATTTATTATGAAATTGTGAAAATAGCCACAGATACTAAAAACGATCTTTTACTGGCTACCTATGCTCAAGCAACGATGGAGATGCAAAAGAAGTTTAAATCTAATGCCTACACGCCTGTTGTTGAATTTAGTTACATTGATGCACTAAAGCGTTTGGGGCGTGATGAAGAAGCATTGCGCATCGCAGAATCACTTTTACCTCAGAACTTAGTGGATAAAGATAAAATACGACTCTTCTACCAAGCGGGAGAACTCAGTTTAAAATTGCAGAATCCTAGTAAAGCTAAATCGTATTTTACACAATGTGTTGCCATTAATGATAACAGCACATGGAAGAATATTTGTCAACAAAATCTTGAACTACTGCCTTAATGCAGTAAATTTCTTCAAAAACTAATTTTGCAAGAAGCATAAGTAAGGGTGCATGGAGTTACTTCTGAAGTAAATCCATGCTTCGTTTTGAGCTTTACTTTAAAAACTACGTTCAGAGTTCTGTAAAAACTCTATCAAAACAGTATCGATTTTATCTCGCAAAATGCGTCCATTGAGTATCTTCCACCCATTCGTCCGAGTCCTGATTGCTTCATTCCGCCAAAGGGAGGATTCTTGGCTTTTGAAGCGCAGGTATTAATCAAAACTCTTCCACTTTTTATATGCGTTGCAAATTCAAGTGCTTTGGTATCGTTGTTTGAAAAAATATAAGCTGAAAGGCCAAAAAGGGTATTGTTAGCTATTGCAAGAGCTTCTTGCTCATTCTCATAAGGTAAAACGCATAAGACGGGGCCAAATATCTCTTCTTGAACAATTTTTAGCGTTTCATCATTGCAGATAAAAACAGTTGGTTTTACAAAATACCCTTTTTCAAATCCCTCAGGTTTTCCAAGCCCTCCGCAAAGAAGTTTTGCATCATCTTCAATACCGCTTTTGATGTAAGATTGCACGGTATTAAACTGCGTTTGATTGATCATAGGCCCAATTTGTGTCTCTTCCTCTTTGGGATCTCCAATTTTGAGTTTTTGGATGTTAAAAGTAAGTAAACGCTCTACTTCTTCGAGTTTTGATTTTGGAACTAAAAGCCTGCTACCCGCATGACATGCTTGTCCGCTATTGCTATAGGCAATGCTGAGAACCTGAGGAATGACATCTTGTAAAATGGCATCATCTAATAGAATAGTTGGAGATTTTCCGCCAAGTTCAAGCGTCATGCGCTTAATTGTTTTGGAGCAGTTTTCAAAAATCTTTTTCCCTGTTTGTGTGCTTCCGATAAACGAAATGGCATTCACAAGAGGATGTTTGGTTAAGACTTCACCTACACGCTCACCTGTTCCGTGCACCACATTGACAACGCCTTTGGGGATATGTGCTTTATGTAAGCATTCTAAAAACGCTTGGGTTTCTAAGGCGTTAAATTCACTTGGTTTAATGACGAGGGTGCAACCAAGCGCAATAGCAGGAGCGATATTTCCGCACAAGTGGGCAAGGTTTGCATTCCAAGGAATAATAACGCCAATGACCCCTACGCCTTCTTTGACGGTCATCGAATAGTCATCTTTTTTGATGAAATCATAATTTCGAAGCTCTTCTTTGATCGTTAAAAAAAGATTGATAGCGTTCTTCGTTCGCCTTCGTGTTGTTTTGATAGTCGCGCCAAATTCTAAAACTGCCAAATCAATCAATGCCTCTTCTTGCTTGAGGAGTTCATCATGAATTCTTTGTAAAATATCCATTCTTTCATCGATCGAGGTTTTTGAAAAAGATTCAAATGTCTTGGAGGCACATTCAATGGCTTCGTTCATGGCATCTGGCGTACTTAAATAAATTTGAGCAATTTCATCTTCTGTCGTAGGGTTTTTAAGCGTTAAACTTTCTCTTGAATCAATTTCTTTAAATTTTCCATTGATATAGTTTGTATTAATTATTTTCATCTATTTTGCCTGTCATATTATGATTTAAAATAAGTTTCAATGGTGTCAAAGAGATATTTAACATCACCTTTGATGTGCGGTGGAAATTGCGAAGCGTTGAACGTGCGTTGGCGCTTGGCAAGATGTAATGTGTTAAAGGTGATGCGCTCTTCAAGTCCTGGAATTTTAAATTTACCATCAAAATAATCCAGTACTTCTTTAATACCAATAGCCTTCATGCACTGCGGTGCTCTGGTGTAGCGCTTTTCTAATCCAAAAACTTCATCAATAAGCCCCGCTTGAATCATCAGTTCCGTTCGTAAAGCAATTTTTTGGGCTAAAGTTTCTTTTGGAGTCTCTATTTCAAATAAGGCAACCTCTTTGATGATAGGCTCTTGTCTAGCCTGTACAAGGTAGGTTGAAGGTATTTCATTGGTGGTTAAAAAGATTTCCAACCATTTTTCAATTCTGTAACGATCCGTAGAAGCAATTTTGCGTGCATAGGTGTTATCATGCTCTTTCACTAAAGCATACGAAGCTTCTAAATCAAGGAGTTGATTTTCGATTTGTTCTTTTACATGTAAAGATATTTCAGGTTTTGAACTAAGTCCTTCCATCATGGCTTTGAGGTAAAAACCAGTGCCCCCTACAATAATGAGGTTCTTCCCCTCTTTTAAAGAAACTTCATGCGCTTGTTTATAAAGATCGAAAAACATGGTGACATCAAAATGTTCACTCGGAAGAAGAACATCCATACCAAAATGGTGAATGTCTTTTCTCTCCGCAAGAGTTGGTTTTGCAGAAGCAATGTCGATCTCTTTATAGATGCTCAGAGAATCTAGGGATAAAATATGAGCGTTATATTTAAGGGCGAGTTCTATAGAAAGAGCTGTTTTACCTGAAGCGGTTGGTCCTAAAATAGCAATGGTTTTCAATGATTTTCTCTTACATGTAAGTATGAGTACGGACTTGGACTTTGGAGTCTTTATAGGTACTATGCGAGCAATTATAACACTTTTAAAGGGTTTTGTTGTAAAATCAAACAATCTTAAACGTAAAGGTTAGTATTGCAACAACTCTGGTTAAAACTCAAAGATATTAGTGATTTAATTGTTTTTAAACACTCTGTTTTCGCACTCCCCTTTATTTTTGTAGCAATGATTGTTTCTTCTAAAGCGCAGAGTGACACAATGTGGTTTGGATTTAAACTTTTAATTCTAGGGCTTTTAGCAGCAGTGAGTGCGCGTAATTTTGCGATGGCATTTAACCGTTACGCTGATCGTGACATTGATAAATACAACCCAAGAACGGCAAGTCGCCCCAGTGTTGATGGCAGAATTGGTACTACCAATATGCAGCTTTTTATTGCACTGAATGCTCTTGTTTTTATTGTAGTGGCTTATATGATTAATGATCTTGCTTTTTACCTCAGTGTGCCTATTTTGATTATCTTAGGTGGCTATTCACTCTTTAAACGCTTTTCACCGTATGCACACTTGGTGCTTGGTGTTTCGCTAGGACTTGCTCCCATAGCGGGTGTTGTTGCGGTGCAAGAGTCCATTCCTATGTGGGCAGTGTTGCTTTCTATTGGCGTTATGTACTGGGTTGCAGGTTTTGATCTTCTGTATTCGCTTCAAGATATGGAGTATGATAAGGCCAATGGACTTTTTTCTATACCATCTCGTTTTGGACAAGATGCAACTTTTTTTATCTCGCGCCTTTTTCATGCCCAAACAGTTTTGTTTTGGTTACTTTTTGTGTTCAGCGCAGGGCTTGGTTTTTTTGCGTATGTCGGCGTTTTAGTTTCAGCGGTGGTACTCTTTTTTGAACACCGTATTGTACTCAAAGATTTTTCCAAAATTGATCGCGCTTTCTTTACACTCAATGGCTATTTAGGTGTTATATTTTTTGCACTCATCTTTTTAGATAGGATTTGAGAATGGAAGATATTCGTTTTGTTACAGCATTTTTAAAAATCGCTTATGAGCCTAGTAGCTTAGAAAATACAACTTTTATCCAAGAGTACTATGCCCTTTTACAGCTAAATGATGATCCTTTGGGGCTATGGCTAAAGTCTCCTAAGATTCGTAAAGAGTCTGAGCAGAGCGACCACGTTCTGTTAACACTTTTGATTGAGCTACACCGTAAAATAGACAAATTAACCCATTTAGTGACCAGCGATGAGCCTTTATATTTGCTTTTGGAAGTGCAGGGCAATTTGAAGGCAATTGGGCATGGGTACATTGAGTTTGACGCGCATGTTTTAAAACCGAATGAAAGTTATTATGCAAGAATTGACATGCCAACGTTTCCAAGACGTCAAATGCCAATCTTTTTTGAAGCTGTAAACGAAAGTGTTGGAAAAATTGTGATGATGCATGAAGATGATGAACAAGACTGGAGCGCCTATATGGTTGCGTGTGAGCGTGTGATGATACGCCAAATGAAAGGAAGTCAAAGTGAGTATTGAAACACTAGCTTTTATTGCGTTAGCGGCCCTTGTAATTATCATCTTTTTGATGGTTTATATTCGCGATGTTGAGGTGAATAAAAAACTGCTTATTTATGAGAAAAGTATTGAAGAGCTCAACTACCAAAATCATGTGCTCAATAAAACATTAAATGAATTCACAGCAACTCCAAAAGAACCTACATTAGACCCTAAAGCACTTGAAACTAAAATACTAGGGCATGTTAAAGATGAGATTCATCAAAGTGTTTTGCCTCTTCTAGGTTCTCTTAAAGATGTTGAAAAAATTATGCAAAATTTTCGCGATGAGCAAAGCTCACGCATTGATCGTTTAGAAAGCCGTACCAAAGAGATGAGTTTTTCTTCCTCTTCGCCTTCAACTTCTAATGAAAAAGTGATTATTTCTCAATATGCTAAAGGTAAAAATGAAGCAGAAATTGCAAAAGATTTGCGAATTGGTATTGGAGAAGTGGATTTAGTATTAAAGCTGGCTAATTTAAAATAGCTCTTTACATGTAAAATTGAGTTTACATGTAAAGAGTTTTACAGATACGCTTACCTTCGTCCTGAGCGGCACTCTGAAGCAGATTCTTGGATCATTGCGTCCATTAAACTAAAGAGTGTTGTGCTCGCATTTTCCATCTTTTTGAAGTTGTTAATAAAGAGGGAAATTGTATTAACATTGTAGCCATGTTGTAGCTCTTGCATATTCTCAGTAACAGATTGGTGAACAACTTTATGAGGTTCCCCAAGCAATACGTATGATTTTGTCTTACCAAAACGTTCTTGCGTTGCAGGATCTTGATACCATTTACCCAGCCTACAGTTTTCATGATCCGTAAACTTAGCATCAGTTTTTTCATTAAGAACAGCCGAATAAGCATTGGTTTTATGGACAATATGGTCAATTTTAGCAAGGATGGTGAAGATTTTGTTTTCCAGTTTGAAAGAGATATCTGCGGTATCATTAGCATCTGTATTAAAGGCACGCAGTGCATCTTCAAAGTGAATGACATTTTCACCGCTTGTGTTGGCAATCACACTAATACGATCAGAATTGGAGTGAATACCATTGGTCTCTTGTTGCAAAGTTTGAATGGTTATAGCAATCTCTTGCGTTGCTTTTTGGGTACGTTCAGCCAATTTTCGTACTTCATCCGCAACAACAGCAAAGCCTCGGCCATGTTCACCTGCACGCGCTGCTTCAATAGCGGCATTAAGAGCTAAAAGATTGGTTTGATCGGCAATATCTTTGATGAGGTTCACCACGGAAGAGATCTCAGAAGTGCGTTCACTCAGAGAATTAATGGCTTCATTTGTACTATTTAAAAGTTCCAATAATTCTTGAATGCCTGAGGAGAGTTCGATAACAGTCTTTAAACTTTCATTGGATTTTTCAGCGGTCATATTGGAAACGTCTGTAATTTGTAACATCTCTTGGATACTGTTAGAGAGATCTTGTTGAATACTCAGCACGCCATTATTGCCGTTGCCTAGATCGGAAAATGCAGAAGAGAGCATGCCTCTCGCTTTACCTTTTTCTCCTTCGGAAATACCTTTAACTCCTTCAGAGAGATAACGGGCATTAATAGCAAATAGTCCACGAAAACCTTCATTAAAAATATTGCGGTATGTTTTTCCTTGACTTGCTGACTCGATGGACGTTTTTGTTTCTCGCATCAAGGCTTCCATTTGATCTAAAAGATCATTGATAGCATACGCTACTTCACCCATTGGTTTATGCGGATCGACATTGACAATGCGTGGTTCTAAGTTACCTTTAGCAGCTTCTTTAACAACATTGAGTACTTTCTCATATATTTCAGTATCGCATTGCATAGTCTTGCGACTGCCAAAAAAAGAGCCAACACCAACGCCTAGGAGTAATCCTGAGGTAGTAAAACTCTCCGTAAAACCACCATAGTAAGCCCCGATTGTGATAAAAAGAAGAAGCGTTAGAAAAACGAGTTTATAATCGCTGCAACGTGTTAGAAAGTTCTTCATAACTCACTCCTTTTTCATTAAGTAGATTGGTAAGATAGGCAAAAGAAGCGTCCATGCCTCCCGTTTTTTCAAGTTCTAAAAGTTTTGCATACAGAGGTTGGATAACCTCTAGTGCTTTAGGATTTGCTTTACGTCTAACAGAATAGTATCCGATAATTTTTCCTGTTTGATCAGTTGAAGCCGTGACATTGGCATATACCCAGTAGTGACCACCATCAAAGCTGAGGTTTTTGACATAGGCAAAAATTTCTTCTTTGTTTTTGACTTTATCCCATAAGAGTTTGAAGATAATACGTGGCATATCAGGATGCCTAATAATGTTATGGGGCTTGCCAAGGATCTCTTGCTCGCTCGCACCTACGATCTTGATGAAAGGTTCATTGCAATAAGTGATTTTGCCTTGAGTGTCTGTTTTAGAAACCAAAAACGCATCTGCACTTACACTGTGTTCCTTATTATTAGGGATAGGCTTTTGCATTCCTAATACTCCTTATAAAGAAAAATGTCACGTATTCTAGCCCAATTCTTTTTAGAGAGAGCTTCAAATTTCTGATAACCACTTTCAGCAATCTATATTGTTGATATTTATGTATAATAACCTCCGCATTAAAGCAACAAGGAACAAGAATGTTAGTGGATGGATTTGGAAGAAACGTCACTTATCTAAGGGTTTCAGTGACTGAACGATGTAATTTTAGATGTCAATATTGTATGCCTGAAAAGCCTTTTTCTTGGGTGCCCAAAGAGAATTTACTCAATTTTGAAGAGCTATTTTTATTTATTAAAGTGGCAATTGATGAGGGAATTACCAAGATTAGAATTACAGGTGGAGAACCTCTTCTTCGAACGGATCTGGATAAATTTATTGCTATGATTAATAATCATAAAAGTGGACTCGATCTAGCCCTTACGACCAATGGTTTTTTACTCAAAGATGCAGCCCAAAAACTCAAAGATGCAGGACTCCAACGCGTCAATATTTCTCTGGATAGCCTCAAGCCTGATGTTGCAGGAAAAATGGCACAAAAAGATGTTTTAGCCAAAGTGCAAGCAGGTATTGAAGAAGCACTGCGTGTTGGGTTAAAAGTCAAAATAAATATGGTGCCTATTAAAGGCATTAACGCGGATGAAGTTTTAGATGTGTTGGAGTATGCCAAAGCGCGTGGGATGTCGATTCGTTTTATCGAGTACATGGAAAACACCCATGCAAAAGAGCAACTTAAAGGTTTAAGTGGACAAGAAGTCCAAGAGATGATTGCTCAAAAATACCATTTCAAAGAGATAGGACGTGTAGGCCCAAGCCCTGCTCACCTCTTTGAGTTTGATGATGGTTATATCTTTGGGATCATTGACCCACACAAGCACGATTTTTGTGAAGACTGTAATCGTATTCGACTCACAGCGGAAGGCATGTTGATTCCGTGTCTTTACTTTGATGAAGCGATGAGCATCAAAGATGCGGTTCATAAAGGTGATGTCGCTGGAGCTGCAGAGATTTTAAAAGAAGTGCTACGCAACAAACCTGAGAAAAATAAATGGAGCGATGATGATCAAAATGAGACTTCTTCTCGCGCCTTTTACGAAACGGGTGGGTGAGTAAAGTAGAAGAAGGGAATCTCTTCCCCTTCTTCGATCACTTCTTTATCTTCGACGAGTGTGTAACCGTTGCATTTACTGAGTATGTTAAGCCTTCCTGCCTCATAATAGGGAGCATTTACAAAGCTCCTCCCATCACTGTATCCGGGTATAGCACTCATGCAATTATCTTTACATGTAATGCGTTTTTGATTGATACAGGTAATAAAATCAGGAATAATGCAGAGCTGATGCGATAAATGTCTCATCAATGGAACACCAATCATCTCAAAACCCAACATACACCCCAGTGGAAGTCCCGGAAGATGTAAAATAGGCTTGTTTTCAAACAAGGTCAGAGCACTTGGTTTTGCGGGTGCAATACGCACATGATGAAAAAGAGGTGTCACTATTTTTGTCTCTAATAAATGGCGCATGGCATCATGACGACTGAGTGCACCTGTCGTAATCACGCAGTCTGCTTTTTGAATTAAGCGTTTTAATTTCTCTAAAATTTTTGCTTCATCTTCTTCACAAATAACAATTTCATCCACTTTCCCACCCAATTCAATGACACGTGCAGCTAAGCTCATCGCATTGGAGTTGTGAATTTCACCCGTTGCGAGCTGTGTACCAATACTTAAAATACTGATGGTTAGTTTTTGAAATGCTTTGACATTTGAAATACCTTGTGAAGAGAGCGCTGTAATTTTTTGTGCACTGATACGCTCACATTTTTTAAGCAGTAACTCACCTTTTTCGATATCTTCTCCTTCCTTTTTAACGTGCTGAGCTTGCGTTACATGTAAAGGAATTTTGATGCTATCTTCTCTCTCAAAAAGAACATCTTCTTCGGCTATGATCGTATCTGCCCCCTGTGGGATACTCTCTCCCGTAGAGAGCCTTATACCATACCCTAAAGGAATAGTTGTAGGGTAGGGAGGATTAAGGAGCGTGTACATAACGGTATTGGGCTCAAACGCAATGCCATAACCCTCTTTGAGGCTCATAGGATGTTTTGGGAGTGCAAATTTTGCGTAAACATCGCTGCTTGCGATGCGATTGATTGCTTTTAAAAGAGGTAATGTTTGGGTTACATGTAAAGGTTTAATTTGCGTTTGAATAATTTGAAGCGCTTCGTGATAAGAAATAGGCATGGCTTAACCTTATGATTTATGGGTTATATTATACTAAAATGGGTAAAATCTGAGATTATTTTTCTGAAGGATTTTTCATTATGGAAGAACTGATACAATTATCGAGCCAACTGCATTTAGTTTTTATTATTCTTTTGGTCGTATTAATCGCGCTTAATCTTTATTTGTTAAAAAGTGACAAAACATTCCTTAAACTCTCAAAAAGACTTGAACTCATTGCTCCACAGTACTACATCGTACTCTCCGCCATTTTTTTTACAGGTATTATCGTTATGGCAGTGCGCCAATTTACCTTCTCATTTTCGGTTTGGCTGATGATTCTTGTTTGGCTAATGATTGTAGCTTTTGGTATCAGAGGGCATAAAATGTATAAAAAAATAGAGCGAACCGAAGAGTCTCAAAGTGCTTATAAACGGTATGCTATCAAAAAATACAGTCTGGACTTGTTAGCATTGATTGCTACAAGCGCACTTTTTTATATGGTGCATTAAAATGCAGTTTGTTTATCACTCAAGTGCTGGTATTCAAACACTCAGCGTGGATACCAGAGAGTACGAGCATATTTTTAAAGTACGTCGCATTGGTGTTGGAGAGAAGCTTCATTGGCGAAATCTTGAAGATGCGTTTGTGTATGAGTATGAAATTTCTCAGATTGGTAAAAAAGAGGCTCTTTTAGAGTTGATTGGTAAAAAAGAGTTACCACTCCTTCCTTCAAAAATTTTACATGTAGGCTGGAGTATTATAGATCCTAAGATCATTGAAAAGACGTTACCGATGCTGAATGAGCTAGGTGTTTCTAAAATCAGTTTTGTGTATGCCGAATTTTCACAAAAAGGGCATAAGCTTGATTTGGAACGTATCAAACGTATTTTGATTAACTCTTCCCAACAATGTGGTCGAAGTTTACTGATGCACATAGAAGTGCTTCCTACGCTTCAAACCTACCTTGAAGCCTATCCTAAAACCCATGTATTGGACTTTTCAGAGGCAAAATTGAGTGAGTGTGAAGCAGTAACATCAATCTTGATCGGACCAGAAGGTGGGTTTAGCAAGAAAGAGCGAACATTGCTTCAAAAGCAGTCCATTGTAGGTCTTACATGTAACACAATTTTACGAAGTGAAACGGCTGTCGTTGCTGTAGCCTCCAAAATATTGGCATGACTTGAAATAATGAATCTTTTGTGCTATAATTTGCACCCTTTGGCAAGACGTGCCAAATAATAGATTTTATTTTTATGAATAATTAAGGAAAAACATTATGAAAAAAGATATTCATCCTGAATATGTACCGTGCGTTGTAACTTGTGCATGTGGAAATAGTTTCGAGACTATGTCTAACAAAGCAGAGTTAAGAATCGATATTTGCAGTTCATGTCATCCATTCTTCACGGGCAGTGAGAAGATCGTTGATGCTGCTGGTCGTGTTGAGAAATTTAAGAAAAAATATAGCTTAAATTAGTTCTTAAAACCATTGATCTATTTCATTCCTACCCCAATAGGAAACTTAGATGACATCTCAGTTAGAAGCCTTAAACTTCTAGCTGAGTGTAAAACTCTTTTCTGCGAAGATACGCGAATCACTAAAAGACTTCTCACCCTTCTTGCTCAACGACATCATTTAGAATTCCAAGCCAAAAACTTTATCTCCATGCATTCGCATAATGAAAATGCCGTTTTATCAAATATTGATAAAAAAGTCTTTGAAGAGACAGTAGGGTATTTAAGTGATGCTGGAATGCCAGGAATTAGTGATCCCGGAAGTGCACTAGTTCGTTTTTGCCAAGAAAACAGTCTTCCTTACGAAATTCTCCCTGGTGCAAATGCAGCACTGCTTGCCTATGTCACGAGTGGCATTGAAACGCATCAATTTTTATTCTATGGCTTTTTATCACATAAGGGGATGGATCGTCAAAATGAACTTTTTGAAGCATTAAATTCTCCTTACGCTGTTATCCTTTATGAATCCCCTCATCGTATTGAAAAATTAATTGAAGAGTTGGCCGAGTTTGCACCACATCGTCAAATATTTGCGATCAAAGAGGCCACTAAACTGTATGAAAAACGCTTTTTAGGCACATCTTTAGAAGTTCAGCACGCATCGAAAACAGCTAACCTCAAAGGAGAGTGGGTCGTTGTGATTACTCCTGAAATAAAGCACGGTGGTGAAGCGATTACCAAAGAGGATTTGATAGGGCTTGATCTTCCTCCAAAACAAAAAGCGAAGCTACTTTCTAAACTTACAGGAGAGAGCATCAAAGATTGGTACACCAAACTTCAAAATTAATGTCTCTATTTTGTTACATGTAAGCGCCTAAAAAGAATGTTTTACATGTAAGCTAGTATTATTTTAAGCCAGTTTGGATACAATAATTGTCATGATAATCTATGGAAAACAACTATTTTTACATCTGTTAAATCACTATCCTTCAAGGATTGAGACGGTATTCTTACCTAAAAAATGTGACCCTAAACTTTTCTCACAAATTGCACGTGCAACGCAAAAGATTTGCACGATTGATGAGCGCAAAGCACAAGCGATGTGTCATGGAGGAAACCACCAAGGTTTTATTGCTGAGATTAAGGATCTTGAACTCACCCCCTTCAATGAAATAAAACATGGCTCTTTTTTAGTGATCTTGGATGAAGTAACAGATGTGGGAAATATCGGTGCGATTATACGTAGTGCCTATGCTTTTGGAGCGGATGGCTTAATCCTCAGTGGAATGAAAACCTGCAATTTAGAAGCAATTTTACGCACGAGCAGTGCAGCTGCATTCGAATTGCCGATTGCTTTATGCCCTTCAACTCGAGATATGCTCAATGAACTTAAACAAATTGGATTTACACTCTATGGCGCAGACATGGGTGGTGTGGATGTCAAAGAAGTCATATTTGCACCTAAACGCGCTTTGATTATGGGAAGTGAAGGCAAGGGATTGTCTCCAAAAGTAAAAGAGCGATTGGATACGATTGTATCAATCAAAATGGCAAGAGCGTTTGACTCTTTAAACGTGAGTGCAGCAGCAGCTGTACTATGTGATAGGATTGCCAATGGATAATGATATCAGAGTATTGGAAAAGATTGGTTTGCAAGAAGTCTGTAAAAGGACTCATATTGAAGTAAAACAACTAGAGTACATGATCAATAATCAATATGACAAGCTCAATAAAATTAATACGTTAGGTTTTGTTAAAATTTTATCCAGAGAATACAAGCTTGATTTAACCGATTGGCTTGAAGGATTTTATGACTACTGGGCTGAGCATAAAGCTGAAGAAGATTCTCACAAAGAGAAGATATTTATTCGTGCAAAAAGCGATCGTCCGTATAAAAAAGGGGCATGGCTTTTCTTACTGATCTTTTTAATCGCAGGTATTTTTGGTATTTTTTCCATCTTTAAAGTCGAAATAAATTTTGATATTATGGCTCTTTTAGATAAAGCTAGAATGGAAACAAGTCAAGTTAGTGCTTTTCAAAGTGCGCCCGTTGTACAAGAAACAGCAACTTCATTGGGTGTTAAAGTAGAAGAGCGTGTGATTGAAACCAACAGTAGCAATAGTACAGTACAAGCGGTTGTTGTGAGTATCGATGAAAACTTAACACGAAAAGCAGAGTCCAATGATACAAATAGTACGGTTTCTGCTCCTATCCCAACGCTTCCTGAAAGCAATACACAATTAGTAAACAATGTTCCTAAAAACAGTGCAATTCTTGCACCTACTAAACGTATTTGGGTAGGTTTTATTAATTTGGAAACCTTTAATCGTAAAGAGAGTTCGAGTGACCAAAATATTACGATTGATTTAAATAAGCGTCAGATTATTAAAACAGGAAATGGCTTCTTTAAACTCTCTTACGATGGGAGTGTAGAAGATTTTACAGAACAAGGATCGACTCGTTTCTTAGTAGAAAATGGTACGATTAAAAAAATCTCTGATGAGAAATTTGTAGAGCTTAATAGAGGCAAAAACTGGTGAAAAAGCTACTTCTAATTCTAACCCTTTCACTCTCTTTATTTGGTGCACAATCACTTCAAGAGAAGATTAGAAGTTTTGTAGGACCCACAAAATATGAAACGCAAAAAAATCTGATACAAGTACTTTTTGCACAAAGTAGCAACTTCACGAAACCTAATGGGGAAGTTGATAGCGTTAAAGTGATTGCGGTACTGAAAAAAAATGGTTTACTTCAGCTTTTGTATGATAAACCCATACAATTACGCTTAGCGTTTCGTACGCAACATGATCCACTTATTTTTCTTAAAATTGTGAATGAATCTTTAGAAGCAATGGGATATAACTACTTTTTAACGAATAATGCATTACGTGATAGTGCAGGTTTTGTTTGGGAAATTTACCTTCAGACAGAACATATTGTCGATCCCGAAGCCTTTGCAAATGCCCTTGAGGCTAGAGGATGCACTATAACAAATATTGTTAAAAATGATGACAATTACTGGTTTTACGACATTAATTCCGATAATGCTTACTTAGGTGCCAAAAAAGTAGAAAGCGGTGTAACAACGCCACTTGGTAAACCTTTGAAGCCCTATTGGATTGATGTTAAAAACCTGAAAGAGATAACAGTAACGGTTCATTCGGGTGATCGCTGGTTCCCCGATGTTGTATTCTTTGATGAAAATTTACATCTACTCAGTGATGTTAAATCCGAAGAATCGACACGAACACTAAAATTAAAAGTACCAAGTAATGCCGCTTATTTGAAAATTAGCGATGCATTTATGCTTGAGAATATAAAGCATGGATTATCTTTACATGTAAAAGAGTAAAAGAGGAGAAAGATATGTTTGATGAGATTAGATTTAATACAATTGATAGGTTACCTGGGTATGTTTTTGCCGAAATTAATGAGATAAAATTAGCAGCTCGCCATGCAGGTGATGATATTATTGACTTTTCAATGGGTAACCCAGATGGTAGAACGCCGCAGCATATTATTGATAAACTAGTAGAGTCTGCTCAAAAAGATGGCACACATGGCTATTCTGTGAGTAAGGGAATTTTTAAACTTCGTTTAGCGATTTGTAATTGGTATGCACGCAAATATGGAGTTACACTTGATCCAAACACTGAAGCTGTAGCAACCCTTGGTAGTAAAGAAGGTTTTGTACATTTAGCTCAAGCTATTATGAATCCAGGTGATGTGGCCGTTGTTCCAGATCCTGCCTATCCAATTCATGCGTACGCTTTTATGATTGCAGGTGGAAATGTTCATAAATTTGGAATTGATTATAATGAAAAATATGAACTTGATAAAGAGCAATTTTTTACAAAACTGAAAAAAGTATTTAAAGAATCAGCTCCCAAACCAAAATTTGTTGTGGTTAACTTCCCACACAATCCAACCTGTGTTACAACCGATGTTGCTTTTTACGAAGAGTTGGTTGCGTATGCTAAAGAAGAGCGCTTTTACATTATCAGTGATATTGCTTATGCGGATCTCTCTTTTGATGGCTATGAAACACCTTCCATTTTCCAAGTGGAGGGTGCTAAAGATGTAGCGGTTGAGTGCTATACGCTCTCTAAAAGTTACAATATGGCAGGCTGGCGTGTTGGCTTTGTTGTAGGCAATAAAAAATTGGTTGGAGCACTTCAAAAGATTAAATCATGGTTTGATTATGGTATGTTTACCCCAATTCAAGTTGCTTCTACTATTGCGTTAGACGGACCACAAGAGTGTGTGGATGAAATCAGAGAAAAATACCGTAAACGTCGTGACGTATTGGTTGAGAGTTTCAATAATGCTGGTTGGCCAATGGAAAAACCGCAATCAACGATGTTTGTATGGGCAAAAATTCCTAAAGTTGCTGAGCATTTAGGCAGTATGGAGTTTGCAAAACAGCTCTTAAAAGAGGCAAAAATTGCAGTAAGCCCTGGTATTGGTTTTGGCGAAAGTGGCGAAGGCTATGTCAGAATCGCACTGATTGAAAATGAGAATAGAATCCGTCAAGCCGCTCGAAATGTGAAGAAGTATTTAAAGAGTTTAGAAGGTTAAAAAGTATGATAAAAGTTGGAATTATTGGCGTTGGAACCGTTGGAAGCCATGTTGTTAAAATTTTACAAGAGAATGAAGATATTATTACCGCACGCAGTGGCAAAAAAATTGTTCCTATTATGGGTATCGTTCGAGATACAACAAAAAAGAGGGATGTCAATATCCCTCTAAGCGCAAACGTTGATGATGTTTTAGAAAATCCTGAAGTCGATGTTGTGGTTGAGTTAATGGGTGGTGTGGATGAAGCCTATAAAATTGTAACCCGCGCTCTTAAAAATAAAAAAGCCGTTGTCACAGCCAATAAAGCACTTTTAGCATACCACCGCTATGAATTACGTGATCTCGCAGGTTCAACTCCAATTGGTTATGAAGCCAGTGTTGCAGGTGGAATCCCCATTATTAAAGCGCTTCGTGAAGGCCTAAGTGCCAATCATATTGACGCTATTAAAGGCATCATGAATGGTACGTGTAATTTTATTTTAACCAAGATGATGAATGAAAATGCAGAATTTGCTGATGTACTCAAAGAAGCTCAAGATCTAGGCTATGCAGAAGCAGACCCAACGTTTGATGTGGGCGGATTTGATGCAGCTCACAAATTGCTGATTTTGGCAAGTATTGCGTATGGAATTGATGTGAAGCCTGAAGAGATTTTGATCGAAGGTATTGAACACATCAATAGTGAAGATATCTATTTTGCCAAAGAGTTTGGGTATAACATTAAATTATTAACAATTGCTAAAAAAAGCGGCGATCAAGTGGAGCTTCGTGTTCATCCTGCTTTAGTTCCAATCAAACAGATGATTGCCAAAGTGGATGGCGTTATGAACGGCATCAGCGTAATTGGAGATCGTGTGGGTGAAACGATGTATTATGGACCGGGTGCTGGTGGAAGTGCTACAGCAAGCGCTGTTGTCTCAGATCTTATTGACATTGCACGCCATACACAAAATTCACCAATGCTTGGATTTATCAAGCCTCTTGAAAAAAGTGGTTTGACATTGATGAATAGAGATGACATTTGCACACAGTATTATATTCGTGTTACGGTAGCTGATAAAATAGGTGTTCTCTCAAAAATATCAGAAATTTTGGGGAAACATTCTATCTCTATTAGTAGCTTTTTACAAAAACAAGATGCTAAGAGAGAAGAGAGTGCCGTATTGCTCTTTTCAACGCATACATGTAAAGAGAGCGATATTCAAAAAGCACTCAAAGAGCTTAGCAGTTTGGAGTTTGTCGAACTTAAGCCTGCAATGATACGCATCGAGTCATAATGAGCCTAGAAGTAGGTAAAGAGGCTGAAGAAAAGGCCTCTTCCTATCTTAAAAAGGAAGGCTACACCATTCTTACTCGCAATTTTTACTCTAAATTTGGTGAGATAGATATCGTTGCTTTTAAAGACAATATTCTCTATTTTTGTGAAGTTAAATTTTCAAAACACTATGACCCCATTACGCGCATTACACCTTCAAAAATGGCTAAAATCATTAAAACCATCAATTATTATTTCCTAATTCATCCGTGCTCATATGATTATCAAATTGATGCTATCTTAGTAATGCCAGAGAAAATTGAAATAATAAAAAATATTAGTTACTAAAAAAATAACTTGATGTGCTATGGTAATTTTAAAGTTAGAGTGAGTATAATTGAATATCTATAAAATAACGTTTTAGGGGAAAAAAATGGGAAAATATTTAGAGTTAAATGCATCAAATTTTGATAGTACAGTAGCTGAAGGCGTAGCATTAGTAGACTTTTGGGCACCTTGGTGTGGACCTTGTCGTATGATCGCTCCAGTGATTGATGAATTAGCAGGCGATTTTGATGGTAAAGCAAAAATTTGTAAAGTCAATACCGATGAAGAGCAAGATGTTGCTATTAAATATGGAATTAGATCAATCCCAACAATCCTTTTCTTTAAAAATGGTGAGTTAGTGGACCAAATGATCGGTGCATCATCAAAACAAGTTTTAGCTGATAAAATTAATTCTCTTCTTTAATCAAAATTTCGCAGGGGAGTCGTTAGACTTCCTTGACTACATTACCTCTTTTGGGCTATGAATATAGTTTGTGTATAACAATATGTCATGTGTCAGTCTAAAAAACGATAAGGAAAAAATCATGTTAGATCTAGCAATTATTGGTGGTGGTCCAGCAGGACTAAGTGCCGGATTGTATGCAACACGTGGCGGTTTGAAAAACGTAGTGATGTTTGAAAAAGGTCTTCCGGGAGGACAGATCACCAGCAGTAGTGAAATAGAAAATTATCCAGGAAGCGCAGAGATTTTAAGTGGTTTAGATTTTATGGCACCTTGGTCAGAACAATGTATGCGTTTTGGTCTTAAACATGCGATGGATGAAGTTACTCGTATCTCTAAAAATGCAGATGGTACATTTCAAATTGTTTTAGCAGGTGGCAAAAGTGAGCAGGCTAAAAGCGTGATTGTTTGTACGGGAAGCACTCCTAAGAAAGCTAATTTTGAAGGTGAATCTGAGTTTTTTGGCAAAGGTGTTAGTACGTGCGCCACATGCGATGGATTTTTCTACAAAAATAAAGAGGTTGTGGCACTTGGTGGTGGTGACACTGCTTTAGAAGAGGCACTTTACCTTTCGCATATCTGTTCAAAAGTTTATTTAGTTCACAGACGTGACACCTTTAGAGCAAGTCCAAGTACAATTGAAAAAGTTAAAAATAATCCAAAAATAGAGCTCGTTTTAAATGTAACAGTGAAAAAAGCTTATGGTGATAAAACGGGACTTAATGGCATTATTGTGGTTGATAATGCAGGCAATGAAAGAGACATTGCAGTGCCTGGTGTTTTTGTCTTTGTTGGAATGAATGTTAATAATGCAATTTTAAAACAAGAAGATGGAAGTTTTTTATGTGCAATGGATGAGAATGGCAATGTTATTGTTGACCTGAGCATGCACACATCAATCAAGGGTCTTTTTGCAGCAGGGGACTTAAGAACTAAAGCTTCAAAACAAGTGGTATGTGCTGCAGGCGATGGCGCAACGGCGGGTATCCAAGCACTTGAATATGTTAACCATTAATAAGAAGGAAAATTTAGAATGATACACGTTGGAATCCATGGCTCAACAGGCAGAGTAGGTAGACTACTTATTGATAATCTTCTCAAAGATAAAGAGGCAAAACCGTATGTATTACATGCAATTGAGGATTTTGGATTTACGCCTCCTAAGGATGCAGTGGTTACAGATGATGTAAGTACACTTTTGCAAAAAAGTGATGTTGTTATTGACTTTACAATCTCAATTGGAACCGAAGCTCTTTTAGAAAATGCCCTAAAACATCCAACGCCTTTGGTTATTGGAACAACAGGACTCAATGAGCACCAATACAATCTTTTAAAAGAAGCCGCAAATAATATGCCGATTCTTTACTCTACCAATATGTCTTTAGGGGTAGCCGTTTTGAATCGTTTGGTTGAACTTGCTTCAAAAAGTTTGAGTGATTTTGACATTGAAATCGTTGAGCAACACCATCGTTTTAAAAAAGATGCACCGAGTGGTACAGCTTTAACGCTTGGAGAACACGCTGCTCGTGGGCGTGGTCTTAATTTAGATGATGTTCGTGTCAGTGGGCGTAATGGTCTTATTGGTGAACGTAGTAAAGATGAGATTGCTATAATGGCACTTCGTGGTGGTGACATCGTAGGTCGCCATACGGTAGGATTTTATAATGATGGCGAATTTATTGAGATGAACCATACTGCAACCAGTCGTGATACCTTTGCAAAAGGCGCTATCAAAGCCGCAAAGTGGATCATCAATCAACCTAATGGTCTTTATACAATTAGTGACTGTTTGGGTCTTTAAAAAAAGGTGATATGAACTTATGTGTGCAATTGTTGGTGTATTTGATGTAAAACATGCTTCTAAGATAGCTTATTATGCTCTGTTCGCGATGCAACATCGTGGACAAGAAGCAACAGGTATCAGTGCCAGTGATGGCAAGAAAATCCGAACGATTAAAGACAATGGTTTAGTCACCGAAGTTTTTAATGAAGATAAACTCTCATTCTTACATGGAGATATGGCCATAGGTCATAATCGTTATTCCACTGCAGGAAGTGACTCTGTACGAGACGCTCAACCTGTTGCAGCAAGTTATAAACTCGGTGATATTTCGATTGTCCATAATGGAAATTTGATTAACAAACATGAAGTGAGAAGCAAGCTAGTTGAACAAGGTGCAATATTTCAGTCTTCAATGGACACTGAAAATATTATTCATTTAATCGCGCGCTCTCAACAAGGAAAACTCAAAGATCGTATCGTTGAAGCCCTTAATGTTATCAAAGGCGCTTATTGTCTTTTAATTCAAAGTAGATCTAAAATGTTTGCGGTACGTGATCGTTATGGAGTGCGTCCTTTATCGATTGGAAAATTAAAAGAAGGCGGTTATATCGTTGCAAGTGAAACATGTGCATTAGATTTGGTAGATGCTGAATTTGTAAGAGATGTAAGACCTGGTGAAATGGTTATATTTCAGCAAGGTAAAGAGACATTTGAAAGTATTCAACTTTTTGAACCAGATCCACATATCTGCGCTTTTGAATTTATTTATTTTGCAAGACCTGATAGTGTAATTGAAGGTAAAAATGTCTATGCAACACGCAAAAAAATGGGTATGAAATTAGCACAACTCGCTCCTGTGGAAGCAGATTTTGTGATTCCTGTACCTGATAGTGGTGTGAGTGCAGCACTTGGGTATGCACAAGAAAGCGGTATTCCTTTTGAGATGGCCATTGTGAGAAATCACTATGTTGGTCGAACATTTATTGAGCCAACTCAAGCCGTCCGTGATCTCAAAGTTAAACTCAAACTCTCTCCTATTCATAAAATATTAGAGGGTAAAAAGATTGTTGTGATTGATGATAGTATTGTGCGTGGAACGACTTCAAGACAAATCGTTAAATTGTTGAAGCGAGCAGGTGCTGCTGAAGTACATATGCGCATTGCTGCTCCGACGATCGAGCATCCTTGTTTATATGGCATTGATACGCCAAGCTATAAAGAGCTTATTAGTGCTAATAAAACCGTTGAAGAAGTCAGAGAGTATATTGAAGCAGATTCACTTGCCTTTTTAAGCATTGAAGCACTTAAAGAAAGCATTGGCAATGATATGAACTATTCACTGGTTAGTTTTGATGGAAACTATTTTATTAAATAATGCGCGAGATTTTAACTGCTGGGCGGTATTTTAAGAAAAAATTTGGGGAAAAAGTCTATAAAATCCCCATCTCTATCTCTGGCTTTACATGCCCCAACATTGATGGAACTGTAGCTCGGGGTGGTTGTGTCTTTTGTGAAAATGAATCCTTTAGTCCCAATTTGGAGCACAATCAACCCAAACGATTTTTTTTGAGCCCAACTTCTGAAAATCCTTACTTAGAGTTTCAGCTCATACAATTAGAAGCACAATATAAAAAGACAAAAAAAGTGCTTTCCAAAAAATTTGGTGCACAAAAATTTATTGTTTACTTTCAATCTTTTACTAACACCTATGCTCCCCTTGAAACACTTAAAGCGCTCTATTCAAAAGCTTTGAGTTTTGAAGGTGTTGTAGGACTAAGCATTGGAACACGTACGGATAGCATTAACGAAGAAGTGCTTGCATATTTGGCGGA
This sequence comes from Sulfurospirillum arsenophilum NBRC 109478, assembly GCF_000813345.1. Classification (NCBI taxonomy): domain Bacteria; kingdom Pseudomonadati; phylum Campylobacterota; class Epsilonproteobacteria; order Campylobacterales; family Sulfurospirillaceae; genus Sulfurospirillum; species Sulfurospirillum arsenophilum. The sequence goes on from NZ_BBQF01000001.1 coordinate 193,579, forward strand.
GCTTTCAAAATTACATGAGATTTGGGTAGAGTATGGTGTTCAATCTTCTTCTGACGAAACACTCAAAAGAATTAATCGTGGGCATGACAGCGCCAATATTGAAAAATACATTGCTTTAACGCATCAGTATGGACTTAAAATGTGCGCACATGTTATTTTTGGACTACCTGGAGAAACGCCTCAAATGGCATTGGAAAGCGTTAAATTTGCACTTAAACTTGGTGTACACTCCTTTAAATTTCATCCACTTTATGTTGTAAAGAGAACTGCTTTAGCCAATGATTTTAAAAAAGAAGAGTTCACGCCTATTTCAGAAGAGTGTTATATTCAAACGTTGATAGAAGCGATTAAGCTTTTACCTGAAAATGTGATGTTACAACGTGTGAGTGCAGGTATTGAAGATGATACACTCCTTTCTCCAGCATGGTGTTATACAAAGCATCAACAGATGTTTAATATTCGCCAAGCACTTAAAAAAGAAGGGATGATTTATTAACTAACCTTGTAATTTTGCATGAGCTTAGATTAGTGGCAAAAAAGTTCGTAGCGCGTGTAAGGTTTGGCATAGGAAGGTGGGTAACGCATAAAGACGGTGAAGTTACGCATCTCGCCTGTGTGTAAATTCTCAGCAATGACAAATTCTTTTATTGTCTCAATGCTTTTAGTTCCTTCTCCCCAATTAAACAAATTATCCAATGCTGATTTTGGAACAAAGATAGCCGAATCTGCGCCAATTTTTTCAAGTGAATCATTTGCAATTTTTACTTCTAAAACACATTGCCCTATTTTAAATTGACCAATATTACGGATTTGACCTGTAATTGAAAATGACTCATTAATCAAAACTTTTTTTTGTACAACATTTTCAAGTCTAGCAACTTTGGTGTATTTATCAAGAGCATAAATAGCAAAGATTGCAAAAAGACTCAAGATAAAAAATGTGGCAAGAATGGGTGGAACAAGGGAAGCTTTACCATCATTACTACGAACAGTGAGCGTTACAATCAAAGCAAATAGTAAGACAATAACAATCATTGCAAACCAATGGAGTACTGTAAAATAGGTCAATACGTCTCCTTTAGTAGCATTCTGCTTTTAGCGTTGCATTAACATCACCGCTGTATTTAAAATTATCAAAAACACTTTGGAATTCCATAATGCCTTCTTTTGGAAGATCTTTTTTAACAAATATCGACTGATTGGTGATTGGTTTTAATCGATTGATGAAAGCTTTAAGTCCTTGTGCATCAATTTGTTTAATAATAGAGGTCTGAACTAAACAGAGTGTAAAATCTTTATTTGAATTGTTGTAAATGGTTCCCTCGACAATTAAAGAGTCAGAGAAAGTTAATTTTTTGACCATGCTCACTTCCGTAGATGTAGCACGTAGCGTTTCCTCTAATTTTATTTTAATAAAAAGAGGGGAAACGATTAATAAAACAAGCGCAAAAATAATTAAAAGAAGTGATGCAACAGAGGAGCGTTTCGCAATTAAACTTGCCAAAATAATGAGTACTAAAAATGTAAAAATTAGCCAGCCAAATGCCAAATAATCATACAGACCAAAGTGTTTAATGTAGGTCAATAGTGATAATTTGAGGGCATCAGTGTTCATTGCGGCTATTTTTCTCCTCTATTCCACTAAGTCCAAAGCGTCTTTCAAGCTCTTTGGAAATAAGTGATGGATGAATGTTCTTAGCTCCCAATGCAACAAGGGCATGGAACATAAGATCGGCTGCTTCATAAACGATTTCTTTGCTATCATTGTCTTTATAGGCAAAGCAGAATTCTCCTGCTTCTTCAACCACTTTTTTGAGAATACTGTTATCCCCTTTTTGAAGGAGTGATGCAACATAGGAGCTCTTCGGATCAGCCTTTTTGCGTTCTTGAATAATATGATAAATTTTATCACTAATCGAATAAGCTTCAATCTCTTTGATTGGCTCTTTAGGTGTTTCTTCAACATCTATGCGGTTAAAAAAGCACGAAGGGCGTCCTGTATGACATGCGACACCTACTTGCTCTACTTTAAGCAACAGTGTATCGCTATCGCAATCCAAATAAGCCTCTTTAACATGTTGCAAGTGTCCACTCGTTTCACCCTTTTTCCAGAGGCTTTGGCGGCTTCTGGAATAGTAGTGAGCAAGTCCAGATTGAAGAGTCAAAGTGAGTGCTTCTTGGTTCATATAGGCAAGCATCAAAACTTCACCACTCTTTACATCTTGTGCGATGACAGGTAGAAGTGGTGAAGCATTCCAGTCGATGGAATTTATTAGTGTTGAACTCATTTGGCTATACTGACCGCTTTTTGGCTATCTTTGGTATCAACCCAGATATTAGGGGTTGAACCACCAGGTGTTAGGAAAATTTTTGCATCTTTGTTCTCTTTAAGTGCTTCATTAAACTTTCCTTGAACTTCAATTTGACGAAGTTTTAAAAGTGGATCAGAGATACTTTCACTGATTTTTTTATTGGCGTAAGCATCAGCATCTGCTTCAATTTTAACAGCATTTGCTTCACCTTGCGCATTAATTTGTCTGGCTTTTGCTTGACCTTCAGCTTCAGCAGCACGTTTGAGAGCTTGTTGATTTGCTATTTCTACTTCATATCTTGTTCGCTCAACTTCTTGCTTCGCTACTTGGACTTTTTCAATTTGTTCTTTAATTTTTGTAGGAAGTAAAATTTCTCTAAGTTGCATTGTAAGAAGTTCTACCGGTTTACCTGGTTGTGCATCAATCGCTTTACGAATACCTTCTTCGATATTGACAGCAATCTCATTACGTCTTTGTGGCAACTCTTCTGCGTTGAACTTACCAACAACAGCTCTTGTAACATCTCTGACAACTGGATTGATGATTTTATCTTCCCATGCCATACCCCATGTTGCAATCGTTTGAGGAGCAGTTGAAGGCTCTAATTTATATTGAACTGTTAGCTCAATTGAAACAGGAAGTCCTCTTGCATCAAGAACGGAAATAGCTGCATTTTTTTTGATGCCTGAGCCTCTTTGTAAAACTTCACCTAAGTCTTCGCTTGAAGAGTAGTTCATAATGCGAACTTTTGTATCAACAATAAAAACTTGTTGAATAAAAGGGATAAAAAGGTGAAATCCTGGGTCCATCGGAATAGCTTCAAATTTACCTGTGGTTGCTTTAATACCCATTTCGCCTGAGTTAATAATTACAAAGGGCTTTGCAACAACGGCAATGACCACAAGAGCGATAAGCACATAGATGATCCCTGCTTTTTTACCAAGGTTTTTCATAAAATCGGGAGGTTCAATATTAAAAGGTGTGCGATTATCATTGTCGCCTCCACCGCTGTTTCCTCCACCATTTTTCTTTTTAAAATAATCGTTTAAATCTGCTGGCATAATATTCCTTTGGTTCAATTTTAAAATACGGTTTTTGAGCAAAGCTCAAAAGCCTACGCTAGCCGCTAGGGCGCTAAAATTTGCCTCTTTCGAGGCAGAAATTTAGATAAATGTTAAGAGATGTTTGTATTTTGGATTACGTCCGTAAACAACATCAAAGTACGCGGCTTGAAGTTGTTTGGTTACAGGACCTCGTTTGCCATCTCCTATGATGTAATTATCGATATCTTTGATAGGTGTGACTTCAGCAGCCGTACCTGTAAAGAAAGACTCATCAGCAATGTACGCTTCATCACGAGTAATACGTCTTCGCTCAATAGGAATACCCGCTTCGCGTGCAAGATCAAGCACTGTTGCTTGAGTGATGCTCTCAAGTGATGTGTCATTTGGCGGGGTAATTAAAACACCATTTCTCACGATAAAGAAACACTCACCGCTACCTTCAGCGATAAAGCCTTCATCATCGAGCAATAAGGCTTCTTCATAGCCCGCTTCTAAGGCTTCGTATTTTGCCATTTGTGAGTTAAGGTAGTTTGCCGCAGCTTTAGCTTTGCCCATCGTTGAACTAACAGGGTTTCGTGTAAATGAAGAAATTTTAACGCGAATACCATTTTCAAGGCCTTCATCACCGAGGTAACTACCCCATTGCCATGCCGCGATGGCTGTATTGACAGGTGCTTGAACGTGGTTCAGTCCCATAATACCATAACCTAGATAGATCAAAGGTCTAATGTAAACGTTTGATGTAAAGTTGTTTGATCTTAGCACTTCAATGTGTGCAGCTTCAAGTTCTTCAAGTGAATAAGTTGCTTTAATACGTGTGATTTTAGCAGAATTGAGTAAGCGTTTGGTGTGCTCTCTAAGTTTAAAAATTGCTAGACCATTCTCAGTCATATACGCACGTGTACCTTCAAAAACACCGTTACCATAGTGAAGTGTATGGGTCAAAATATGTACTTTTGCATCGTCCCATGCAACGAGCTCGCCATCCATCCAAATGTATTTTGCTTTATCCATTGTTCTACCTTCTTAAAAGTCGTTTTCTAAAGAGATACTATGTTAGCCAAAAATTAATTAAAGATAGTTTTAGTACGAAAAGTTGCGTTATAATTTGGTGACAAAAAGAGAGGTAAGAACTCATGAAAGCGAATCTATACTACGGTTCTACATGCAAAAATAAAGAGCAACAAAAAGAGGTGCGTTCACCTTATGATGGACGTGTGGTTTCAACCTTTAGTCTCTGCGATGAAGTGGATGCTGTAGAAGTTCTTAATATTGCTCAAAAAGCAGCTTTACATGTAAAGCTGACCCCTTTGCACCAACGCATGAATTGGCTTTTGGATGTAGCCCAAAAACTAGAAGGTGAGCGTGAGCGAATTGCGCTTATTATTACTGATGAAGTGGGAAAACCGATCGCTTTTTCGCGTGTTGAGGTCGATCGTTGTATTGAGACGATAAAACTCTCTGCCAACGCAATGTTACATGTAAACGGGGAAACGTTTGATACTACGGCGATGCCCAGTGGTAAAAAGAGCTTAGCGTTTTACAAACGAGAACCTGTGGGTGTGGTGCTTGCCATTACACCGTTTAATTTCCCACTCAATCTTGTAGCTCATAAAATTGCTCCTGCACTGGTTGCTGGTAACGCAGTCATTTTAAAACCTACTTCACAAGCACCACGTACAGCGTATGAATTGGTGAAGCTCTTCATCGAAAGTCCTTATGCACCAAAAGATGCGTTGAGTCTTATTTACAGTGGCAAAGGGGTTAATGAAACACTCATTAGCAGTGATATTCCCCGTGTGATTAGCTTTACTGGAAGTGTGGGTGTTGGACGTGAGATTATGCGAAACGCAGGGATTAAAAAAGTGGCTTTAGAACTAGGAGGCAATGCAGCAACTTATATCGATGCTTCAGCTAACATTGCACTTGCGGCAAAACGGTGTGCGGTGGGTTCGTTCATCAACTCTGGACAAGTCTGCATCTCTCTTCAGCGCATTTACGTTCATAACGCTGTTTACGAGAGTTTTGCAAAAGCCCTTGTGGAAGAAGCAAAAGCTTTACATGTAGGCTCTCCTTATGATGAGCAAACCTTTATTGGTCCGATGGTCAATGGAGCAGCAGTGGAGAAAGCAAAGCGTTGGATAAAAAGTGCGGTGGATGAGGGTGCAAAGCCACTTTGTGGTTTTACATGTAAAGACCTTTTGTTTGAGCCTACCATCATGGCAGACGTGACTGAGCAGATGCAAATTGTGTGTGAAGAGGTCTTTGCTCCGATCGTTTCGCTGATCAAAGTAAGCGACTATGAAGAAGCAAAAGAGAAGATGAATGCGTCTTCGTATGGACTTCAATACTCTGTTTTCTGCAATGATCTTTCCATGGCTCACAGAGCGATTGATGAACTAGAAGCGGGTGGTATTGTTATCAATGACATTCCAACATTACGGTTTGACTTGCAACCTTATGGTGGCATCAAACAGAGTGGCATTGGTAAAGAAGGCCCTTATTTTGCACTTATGGATGACTATACCCAGATAAAATCTGTGGTAATATGCTGAAAAATATAAACAAAGGAAATACTATGTTAACCATAGGCGATAAAGCTCCAGCTCTCAGTCTTCCAAATCAAGACAATGTTGAGATTTCACTCAGAGACCTTGAGGGCAAATGGATTGTGCTTTACTTCTACCCCAAAGACAGTACACCTGGATGTACTACCGAAGCGTGCGATTTTACAGCAGCACTTCCTGCATTTGAAGATCTTAATGCAGTTGTTTTAGGCATCAGTCCTGATAGTACAGCTTCTCATCAAAAGTTTATTGCCAAGCAAAAACTCGAGATTACATTACTTTCGGATGTCAGTACTGAAGTGGCACAAAGCTATGGTGTATGGCAACTCAAAAAGTTTTGTGGTAAAGAGTATATGGGCATTGTGCGTTCAACTTTTTTGATCGATCCAAGCGGTAAGATTGCAAAACTTTGGTCAAACGTTAAAGTTAAAGACCACGCAAGTGAAGTTAAAAAAGCATTAGAAACACTTCAATAAGAAGTGTTTCTAAGCGGTTTTAGTTACTGACTGAAACCGCACACCCGATCCACTCTTCACGAATGGCATCACTGTTTTGAGGCTCATTTTTGAGAACGCGTTGAGGTGCTATTTTTTGTTTTGTGATGAGATTTTGCATGATGGTATCGGCGCGTTTGAGCGCTAAAGCTTGAAGTGCTTCTGGCGTAATCGTTACACTTTCAGCAATCTTCGCAATCAAATTATCATTGATTGCTCCAACATCTAAATTTTCCTCTTTATAGGTTTTGATAAGCTTGTTATACGCAGTATCAGAATACTTTTGAATGTAAAGTTTTTTAATGGCTTTACCGTAACTATCATCTTCTTTGCTTTTTTTAGGAATCAAAGCTTCAATCTGTGCAGTGACATTTTGATCTTGAAGTGCTTTGGTATCGAGGGTTTCGTTAAAGCTTGGTGTGATGATCAGTTTAAGCTCCGTTCGTTTTTCCAAGATTTGACGATACTGCTCCATTTTCTCCTCTTCAGAGTCGATCAAAGCATAGTCACCTGCTGCAAAATCGATACTTTTCAGATTTTCAGTTTCGATACCAAGCATGGAACCTAAAAGTTTAAAAGGAGAGGTTAAAATACTTCCTATAAGGTTACCAAAAGCTTTCCAAACAATGCCTCCATAACGAAATTCAGGGTCATTAAGGTCGCCACTGATAGGAAGGTCAATGTCAATCTGCCCTTTGGAATCTTTTAAAATGGCAATGGCAAGACCTAATGGAAGATTGGTCGCTTCTTTGCTTTCCACCTTATCACCAAGGGTCAGTGAGTCAAGGTTGATCTTATTTGCACCCTCCATCAGCCCTTTTTTGATTTTATAGTTAAGATCCAAAGAAAGTTTTCCCTCTTTGATAGCATAACCTACAAATTTGCCAGAATAGGGTGAGAGTGAAGACATGTCAATGTTTTTGAAAATAATTTTGAGATTAGCTCTGTCTTTCAAATCAAAGGGTAAAACAGAACCATCGATTTTGGCATAACCGTATTTATCGACTTTTCCTTCGAGTTTAAGAACAGAAGGTTTGGTATTTTTGGTATCGAGCGTTGATATAGTTCCAGTAAGACGATCAGCAAACGTAGCAAAAGGAAGAAGTAGTGAGGCATCTTGAAAATGCGTGGTTCCTCGTTTAAGCACAATATTGCCAATGTAAATAGCCATAGCATCTTGTTTGGTTGGCGCTTTTTTTGTTTTTGAAGGCGCTGGTGGCGGGGTTGTTGATGTTTTGAGAAGATTTGAAAAATTAGTCGTTCCATCTTTTTTGATATCAAGATTGATATAAGGTTTATCCAGCATGATATTTTGAATACTCAGTGTTGCAGGTGTTAGCGTGTATGAGACATTAGCGACATTGAGAGTCTCCCATGCAACAAGAGGTTTTTTAAATTTATCCGCAAGCGAAAATTTTGAGATAGTTGCATCACCTTCAATTTTGAATGTTGTTTCTTGATCAAAAGAAGCTTTGAGTTTGGAGTTGAGCGATAAGACACCGTCTTGAATCAGAGTCGTTGTAAAAGACGCAATGTAGGGTTGGGCTTTTTCTAAAGAGAGCGCATTTGCGTTAATCATCATTTCAAGAGATGCACTTGCAGGAATAAACGTTCCTTTTAAATTTAAAGAAGCGGTGGTATCTATGGTGCTGTTGAAATCATAGGTAATGGGACTATTCATATCTTGTGTGATATTTTGAGCCAATAATTTAAGTGGTGTAAAGCGTATTGAAGTGCTTTTCACGTTTTGATCAGTTACATCAATCGTTGCTTCATCCATTTGTAAAGTTTTAAGAGCAAATTTCCACTCACTACTTTTCTCATGTTTAGCAGGCGTTTCTGATTTTGGTTGAGGTGTTCCTATAGGTGTAAAAAGGCGCACTAAATTAAGCGCATACTCTTTTTCCAATGTTAGATTGACAAAAGGTTTAGCAATGATGGCTTTTTCAATGCTGATCTTCGAGGTTTGTAAGTCAAAATCAATCGTATCCAGCTTCAGTGAAGGAACTTCTATAACAGATTTTTTCTCGGTATCAACAAAATGCACTCCATCCAGTGAAGCGGTTGCTTTTTCCAAAGAGACAAGCGGTTTTTCTTTACTAAGATCGATTGAAAAAGGGACTCTTAGGGAGAGATCGCCCTGTGTAAGAGAAGCAGGAATAGTTGGTAAAGCATATCTCCAAAAGGTTGATAAAGGAAGATGCACAATGTTAAGCTCGCCATGAAATTTGAGTGGTTCAAACGAAGCACTGCTTGCCAGAGAGATTTTTTCTTCATTTTGCAGCATGATTTTGAGAGCGTGAATACTGAGATCGTCTTTATAAAAACTGAGGTTATTTACCGCGTAATTAATAGGCCCAAGCTCGAGTTTAAAGGGCTCACTTGGTCTTTCATCGGTAAAAGTAGTTTTGGCATTTTGAATCTCAACATGTTCGATTATTAAAGGCATTACAAGGCTAGTATTGGCGGTTGCATTGGTTTCGTTTGAAGTATTTGTGGCAAAAAGAGACAGAAGATTGAGGTTACCTTTTGGGTCAATTTTTAGGTCAACAAATGGATTGTCCACGAGGAATGATTTGACAAAAAATTCTTTTTTAAAAAGAAAAGAAGGCTCGTAATTGATATAAAGATGTTCCAGCGTTGCCACATTATTTCCGGTTGTATCATGGAGTGCAAAATTGTTTACATGTAATTCAAAGGTAAAAGGATTAAAAAGTACTTTTTCAATAGAAATATTAAGATTGAGTTTTTCTTTGAGAAGATCAGGTAGCTTTGTTTGTGCCCACCAAGGAAGGATGACAAAACCGCTTAAGGTATAGAGTAATGGGAGAAAAATTAACCAAAATAACACATTTTTAAGAAACTTTTTTTGCATGAAACACTCCTTTTATGGGGCTAATTTATTATACTATAAAATGCAAAAGTTCTATTTAAAAGTGCTATTAGTTTTATGAGGATAGATTCGTTATATGTTACCTATGTTATAATTTTCGAAAATTTACACTTTTAAAGAAACACTATGCTCGTTCATATTTGCTGCTCAGTTGATAGCCACTTTTTTTTGCAAAAACTTCAACAACGTTACCCACAAGAGAAAATCATAGGCTTTTTTTATGACCCAAATATTCATCCTTTTAGCGAGCATGAACTTAGACTCCTTGATGTGAAGCGGAGCTGCGAGAAATTGGGAATTCCTTTACATGTAGGTGCGTATAATTATGAAGGATGGATCGAAGCCGTACGGGGATTAGAAAATGAACCTGAAAAGGGCAAACGATGTTTAGTCTGTTTTGATAACAGGTTAGAAGAAACTGCACGAAAAGCACTGGAAATTGGTGAAAAGGTTATAACAACCACGTTACTAACAAGCCCTAAAAAATCAATCGAGCAGTTAGAAAAAGCACTACACGAAATTGCCAAACGTTACAACCTTGATATTGTTGCTCCTGATTTTCGCAAAGGAGGAGGAACCACAGAACAGTTTGCTTTGGCCAAAGAGGCGATGCTCTATCATCAAGATTATTGTGGTTGTATTTTTGCCTTAAGTGTACAAAGAGAACAGCAAAAAAGATGGGCAGATGAACTAAGCTCTCCTGTGCGACCTCAAGTTTTACCCTCTTCCATTGAAGAACGCATCGAACTTTATGAAAAAGTGATGGAGCTTGAAGCAAAAGAAACTCCTTTTAAATTGGTGCGTGAAAAGTTTTTAAATTATAGATTGCTTCGTGCATGGATTAAAAACAGTGACAAAGAGGTTATTCCTAGCTATATTTTATTTTATTCTACATGTAAAAAAGAGTCGTTTAAAGCAAAAGTGGAGACGATTATTCAAGATGTAGGGTTTTTAAACAAAGAAGATGTACGTTTTATTTCGTTGAAAATGTTTAATAATTTATCCAAGACAACCTACACCAATGTCGAAGAAATGCTACGAAATCCCCCAACTATTGAAGTAGAAATGGCTTTTCGAAACAGCATGATAGCGTCACCATTCGCCTCTTTAACCCCTCTTATCATACTAGATGAGGTTAAAATAGGGTCATATGAACTCTTCATTCAAAGTTTTACCTACCCTGACATTAGAGAAAATTTAGTATTAATTAGGTAAAATATTAGAATTTTGTTAGAAGGTTTCAAAGATGTTAATTGATGTTGTAGAGATTCAAAAAATACTTCCCCATCGCTTTCCTTTTTTGCTGGTCGATAGAATAACGGGGCTTGTTCCAGGTGAGTCTATCGAAGGTTTTAAAAATATTACGATTGGTGAGCAGATTTTTCAAGGACACTTTCCCGATCATCCTATTTACCCAGGTGTTATGATTATTGAGGGTATGGCACAAGCGGGTGGCGTGCTCGCATTTAAGAGTATGGATGAAGAGAAGCAAGAAGATACGAAAGAAAAAGTAGTCTATTTTATGAGTATCGATAATGCTAAATTTAGAAGTCCAGTAAAGCCTGGAGATCAGTTGGTTTATAAACTAAACGTGCTAAAACACAGAGGTAATATTTGGGTTTTAGAGGCTAAAGCGTATGTTGACGACAAGTTGGTCGCCGAAGCTGAACTTAAAGCTATGATCGTGGACAAATAACATGCAAAATATTCACCCAACCGCCATTGTTGAAGAGGGAGCGAGTTTAGCTGACGATGTAAAAATCGGAGCTTATGCGTTTGTATCTAAAGATACCACACTCAAAAGTGGTGTTGAGGTGATGCAAGGAGCGCAAATCTATGGAACGACGAAAGTTGGCGAAGAGACTAAAATCTGTCCTTACGCAGTCATTGGTATGCCTCCACAAGATACAGGCTACACACCAGAAGATGATGTACGCGTTGAAATAGGTCGCAATGTTATGATCCGTGAGTTTGTAACGATCAACGCTGGAACCAAAAAAGGTGGTGGCGTTACGAGGATCGGTAATAACTGTTTTATTATGATCTATTGCCATATCGCGCATGATTGTCAAGTGGGCAATAATGTCATCATGGCAAATAACGCAACATTAGCAGGGCATGTTCATATAGGCTCTTTCACTGTTATTGGCGGGATGACACCGATTCATCAGTTTGTTCATATCGGAGAAGGTGTTATGATCGGTGGTGCAAGTGCGGTGAGTCAAGACATTCCTCATTTTTGCCTTGCTGAAGGTAATCGAGCCGTTGTTCGAGGCCTTAACAGTGTTGGGTTAAAGCGTCGTTTTGAGCGAGAGGATATTAGCGCAATTCAGGGTGCCTATAAACAACTTTTTAGAAGCGAAAATCCTATAAAAGAGACAGCGGCTAAATTGCTGGAGAGTGAAACAAACGAGAAAGTGTTGCAAATGTGCAACTTTATTATGGAATCCACACGAGGAATTCCATTTGAGAGGAAAAATAATGGTCAATAGAGAGTGTAGTTTTTGTGGCACGAAAGAGAGTAGTGACACAAGGTTGATCGCAGGCGATGATGTTTTCATCTGCGAACATTGTGTTATCTCCGCCCATAAAATCTTTTTTGGAGAAATCCCAGAGCCTTCAGTGAGTAGCAGTGAAGAAGCTTTCGATCAAGAACTTTTAGCTCCAAAAGAGTTGAAAAAAGTACTCGATGATTTTGTCATTGGACAAGATCAAGCTAAAAAGATCTTTTCAGTGGGTGTTTATAACCACTATAAGAGAATTTTCAAGCAAAGTACCATTGCCGACGATACCGAAATTTCTAAATCCAATATCTTACTTGTTGGACCAACGGGTAGTGGTAAAACGTTGATGGCACAAACGTTAGCACGCTTTTTAGATGTGCCAATTGCAATTTCTGATGCAACCAGTTTAACAGAAGCTGGCTATGTGGGTGAAGATGTTGAAAACATCCTTACAAAATTACTTCAATGCGCCAATGGTGATATTAAAAAAGCAGAACAAGGTATTGTTTTTATCGATGAGATCGATAAAATCGCTCGTATGAGTGAAAACCGTTCTATCACCAGAGATGTTTCAGGCGAAGGCGTTCAACAAGCATTGCTTAAAATCATTGAAGGCAGTATCGTTAACATTCCACCAAAAGGTGGACGAAAACATCCAAATCAAGATTTTATTCAGATCGATACCACAAACATTTTATTTGTGTGTGCTGGCGCATTTGATGGCTTAGAAGAGATCATCAAACGACGTATCGGTAAAAATGTACTTGGTTTTGAGCAAGAAAAACGTACTAAGAGCCAAGATGAGGGACTTTTTGATCTTGTAGAGCCTGATGATTTAGTGCATTATGGTTTGATTCCAGAGCTCATCGGTCGTTTACATGTAACAGCAAAACTCTCACCAATTACGCAAGAAGATATGGTGCGTATTTTAACAGAGCCTAAAAATGCGATTTACAAACAGTATAAAAAATTGTTTGCAATTGATAATGTAGAACTTTCATTTGAAAAAGAAGCACTTGATTCTGTGGCTGAGCTGGCGATTAAACGTAAAACAGGCGCTAGGGGTCTAAGAAGTATTATGGAAGATATTATGGTAGATGTGATGTATGAACTCCCAGAGCTGGGTGGTTATGAAGTGATGATTACCAAAGATGTGGTTACAAAAGGCGAAAAACCGCTTTATATCAAAAAAGATAAAAAAAGTGCGTAAAAAAGGATTGATGAAATGATTTTGGACAAGATAATAGGATTCTTCTCTAGTGATATGAGTATTGACCTTGGAACGGCAAATACATTAGTATTGGTCAAAGGTAAAGGTATTATTATCAATGAGCCTTCCGTTGTCGCCGTACAACGTAACCGCTATGGTAAACAAAATATCTTAGCAGTAGGTCAAGAGGCAAAAAATATGGTGGGTAAAACACCAGGTGATATTGAAGCGATCCGCCCAATGCGTGATGGCGTTATTGCTGATTTTGATATGACTGAAAAGATGATTCGTTACTTTATTGAAAAAGCACACAGAAGAAAAAGCTTTTTACGTCCTCGCATTATCATCTGTGTTCCATACGGTTTGACGCAAGTTGAGCGTAAAGCAGTACGTGAGTCTGCGATGAGTGCGGGTGCGCGTGAAGTTTTCTTGATCGAAGAGCCTATGGCAGCTGCGATTGGTGCAGGACTTCCTGTACGTGAACCACAAGGTAGTTTAGTGGTTGACATCGGTGGTGGTACCACTGAGATTGGTGTTGTATCTTTAGGTGGTTTGGTTATTAGCAAATCGATCCGTGTTGCGGGTGATAAGATTGATATGGCCATTGTTGATTATGTCAAGAAAAAATACAACCTATTGATCGGCGAGAGAACGGGCGAAGAGATTAAAATTGCTATTGGTTCAGCTGTTCCTATGGATGAGCCACTCTCTATGATGGTTAAAGGAAGGGATCAAGTCAGTGGACTTTTAAGTCGTATTGAGCTTAGCAGCGAAGATGTAAGAGATGCGATTAAAGAGCCACTTAAAGAGATTGCTGATGCGCTTAAAGATGTACTTGAAGTTATGCCTCCTGATCTCGCGGGTGATATCGTTGAAAACGGCGTTGTACTCACAGGTGGTGGTGCATTGATTCGTGGATTTGATAAATACCTTTCAGACATCGTTAAGTTGCCTGTTTTTGTTGCAGATGAACCACTTTTAGCGGTTGCAAAAGGTACAGGTAAAGCACTCGAAGAGATTGAACTTTTACAACAATTGTCGAATGAGTAAATTTAAAATTATCATTTTGCTTGGCATCTTTGTGTTTGTATCGTTTCGGTACAGCACAGAGGCGAGGCACATCATAGGTGGCGTCAACACAAAGATTCTTGCCTCCTATGTTGATATGAAAATGCGCATTCAAGAAAAAATTGATGAGCATTTCTCACAGCAAGAAGAGATCGTGCGCTTACGTGCTGAAAATCAAACGTTACAAAAATCAGCTGTTCTTTCCATTGCATTTGCCAGTAAGCTTAGTGATCTACTGAAAGAACACAATAGCACAGCTGGGTATCATCCAAATGTTGCAATGGTTGAGTCTATTGGCTATGCCAACCTCAATGATTATGGAAAAGTGTGGTTAAAATTTGACGCATTTAACAAAAGCAAGATTTATGGATTATTGCAACAAGGTTATGCTGCGGGTATTGTTGTCGAAAATGATGGTCATCCACAAGGGTTGCTTTTAAGCGATCCAAAAGCAATTTTTGCAGTGTATATCGGTAATCAAAAGATGCAAGGGGTAGCCCAAGGCAATCGTAAAGAGGTCCTTGTCAAATACATTTCACAGTGGCTACAGCCTCAAGTGGGAGATGAAGTGATTACCAGTGGACTGGATCAAATCTTTTTTGAGGGAATTAAAGTCGGTGTTGTAACCGAAGTCATTGATGAAGAGTCTTCTAAAACGGTGGTCGTAAAACCGTATGTAACCACGCATGTACCTTCTTACATGCATGTCATTATGCAAAACTAGTCTTGAACCCAGAGCCTAAGAGGTGTTGGGTTGAATACTACAAGTAGATTAAAGGAAAGAGATGCCAAAACGTCAAGATATTAAAACCATATTATTAATCGGATCAGGTCCTATTGTTATCGGGCAGGCATGTGAGTTTGACTATTCAGGAACCCAAGCGGCGAAAACTTTGAAAGAGCTCGGATACAGAGTGGTACTTGTCAACTCCAATCCAGCGACCATTATGACAGACCCTGAATTTGCAGATCGCACCTATATTGAACCGATTACACCTGAAGTTATTGCACGTATTATTGAAAAAGAGGGTGTTGATGCTGTGCTCCCAACCATGGGTGGACAAACTGCACTCAATGTTGCTATGACGATGCATGAACAAGGAATGCTGAAAGATATTATATTTTTAGGTGCCAACCCAGAAGCTATTAAAAAAGGTGAAGATAGACAAGCCTTTAAAGAGGCGATGATCAAAATTGGTATGGACTTACCTATCAGTGCCTATGCGTATAATTTAGAAGAAGCGTATGCCGCAGCGGAGAAAATTGGCTTTCCTCTCATCATTCGTGCATCTTATACCTTAGCCGGTGGCGGTAGTGGCGTTGCGTATAACATCGATGAGTTCAAAGAGCTTGCGATGGCAGGAATTGATGCAAGTCCTATTAATGAAATTTTGATCGAAGAGTCTTTACTTGGCTGGAAAGAGTATGAGATGGAAGTTATTCGCGATCATGCCGATAACTGTATCATCGTTTGTTCAATTGAAAACTTTGACCCAATGGGTGTACATACGGGAGATTCCATTACCATTGCTCCAGCACTTACTTTAACCGATAAAGAGTACCAACGTATGCGTAATGCGTCGTTTGCGATTCTTCGTGAAATTGGTGTGGATACTGGTGGTAGTAACGTACAATTTTCTATTTGTCCTGAAACAGGTCGTATGACGGTTATCGAGATGAACCCACGTGTAAGCAGAAGTTCTGCCCTTGCTTCCAAAGCGACAGGTTATCCTATCGCCAAAGTTGCTACTCTTTTAGCGGTTGGTTTTACACTCGATGAGATTAAAAACGATATCACTGGAACTGCTGCAAGTTTTGAGCCTGTTATTGATTACATCGTTACTAAAATTCCTCGCTTTACGTTTGAAAAATTCCCATTGGCTGACTCAACACTAACTACTTCGATGAAGAGTGTGGGTGAAGTTATGGCGATTGGTCGAACCTTTAAAGAGTCTTTCCAAAAAGCACTCTGTTCCCTTGAAACAAACTTGAGTGGATTTGAGAGCCTAAAAGTAGAGGAAGATAAACTCAAAAATGAGATCAGAAGACCTAATGCCGATAGAGCACTTTATGTCGGTGAAGCATTTCGCAGAGGTTATAGCGTAGAAGATGTGTTTGCGCTTAGTAAAATTGATCCATGGTTTTTAAATCAAATCAAAGAGATTATTGATTTTGAGAAAAAAATCGATATGTTTATTCTTAACGATGAAAAACTCTTACGCCAAGCCAAAACAATGGGCTTCTCTGACAAGATGATCGCAAAACTCATCAACAAAGAAGATAATTTAGAGCTTACAACCAATGATATTTATTTTGCACGTAACAAACTGAACATTGACTTTGAGTACAATGAAGTCGATACGTGTGCGGCGGAGTTTAAAGCACTTACCCCATACCTTTACTCAACAACCAATGTGACCAAACTTCCTTTACATGTAAAAGAAAAAGAGACACAGAAAAAAGTCATGATCATCGGCGGTGGACCTAACAGAATTGGTCAAGGTATTGAGTTTGACTACTGTTGTGTTCACGCGGCATATGCTCTAAATGATTTGGGTGTTAAAACCATTATGTACAACTGTAACCCTGAAACTGTATCAACGGATTATGATACCAGTGACATTCTTTACTTTGAACCGATTGATTTTGAACACGTGAGAAGCGTGGTTGAAAAAGAGAATCCAGATGGCGTTATTGTACATTTTGGTGGACAAACACCTCTCAAGTTAGCGAAAAAACTAACGGTTATGGGCGCGAAGATCATCGGTACAACAGCACGTGTGATTGATATGGCAGAAGATCGAGAAAAATTCTCACAATTTATTACAGAAAATAACATCAAACAGCCAAATAATGCAACGGCAACGAGTGAAGAAGAGGCGATTGAGAAAGCAAAAGAGATCGGCTATCCTGTTTTAGTACGTCCAAGTTATGTTTTGGGTGGACGTGCAATGCGTATCGTTTATAACGAGAGCGAACTTCGCACCTACATGAATGAAGCGGTAAGCGTAAGCCACAATTCACCTGTACTGATCGATCAATTCCTTGATCGTGCCATTGAGGTTGATGTTGATGCGATTTGTGATGGTAAAGAAGTGTACATCGGTGGCATTATGCAACATATCGAAGAGGCTGGAATTCATAGTGGTGATAGCGCATGTTCACTGCCTTCTATCTCTTTGAGTGATGAACTTCTTTCAAAAATAGAATCACAAACTAAACAAATTGCCCTCAATCTTGGCGTTGTAGGTTTAATGAACATTCAATATGCCATTTACCAAGACGATGTTTACATGATCGAAGTTAATCCACGTGCGAGTCGTACAGTGCCATTTGTCAGTAAAGCAACAGGAATGCCGATGGCGAAAATCGCAACACGCGTCATGTACCAAGGAAATCTAAGAGAAGCACTTGCTTTCTATGACAAATTTGATGTTGTTCGTGAGGGCAATGGCATCTTAAAACCTAAAAAGTTTGACCACGTTGCGGTTAAAGAAGCGGTCTTCCCGTTCAATAAACTCCAAGGTGCAGACCTCATTCTAGGACCTGAGATGAAGTCAACGGGTGAAGTTATGGGCATTAGTCGAAACTTCCCAGCTTCGTTTGCAAAAAGCCAAATTGCTTCGGCTAACGTGCTTCCAAAAAGTGGTTCTGTCTTTATCTCTTTAGTAGACATCGACAAATCCTTTGCAAAAGAGATCGGTACTAAATTTGAAGCCTTAGGTTTTAAAGTGGTCGCAACGGGTGGAACACACAAAGCACTTCGGGATGCAGGTGTGGACGCAGAGTTTGTGTATAAAATCTCAGAAGGTCGTCCAAACATTGAAGATAAACTCAAAAATGGCGACATTGCCCTTGTGATTAATACCAGCGATAATAAATCAAGCAAAGACGATGCGAAGAAAATTCGCCAAGCGGTTCTTCGCTTTAAAATTCCTTACTTTACCACTGTCTCTGCGGCATCTGCGGCAACAACAGCGATTGAGTACATTCAAGACAAAAGCGCACTTGAGCCAAGAGCGTTACAAGATTATTTAAACTAGAACCCATGAACCCCGACCTTGTTTATCTAGCGCAAACAGAGACAACGGCGGGGTTCCTCTCCCAAAATGCAGATGCACTCTCCCGCATCAAAAATCGTCCAAGCGGTAAATCGTTTCTCATCAGTGTCGATTCTCTTCAAACCCTTCGTAGTTTTACCAGAGTTCCAAAACACCATAAAAATCACATTCGTAGAGCCAAAAAAACAACCTTTGTCTATCCATGTGGTTTGGCGATTCGCGTTGTAAAAGATGAAGAACATTTGCAGTTTCTACGAAAATTAAAATGGAGTTACTCGACTTCGTCCAATCTTAGCGGAAAGGGCTTTGATGAAGTTTATGCCCAAGAGAGAGCAGATGTCATACTCTTTACATGTAAAGGTTTTTTTGAAGATAAACCTTCATCTATTTACAGACTTGGAAAAAGAAAAATGAGGAAATTGCGCTAATGAACTTACATAAACTCCAAGAGGCAGAAGCCTATTTTTTAGAACTTTACCCACAAGGTTTTGAAGATGTAGGACTTTTGCCCATCATTAAAAGGCACAACACCGCTAAACTAGGCGAACAAGTCCGTGAGATGTTCGCCAAAGAGAACTTCACACAGCCCGACATCATCTGTGAAAATTTCGCCAAAATCGTCTCCAAATCAACCCTCATTTCACTCTTTGAAAAACCAAAAGTAAGAGATATGATTAAGTCGATGCGCATGGAGCGAAAAGATATGCTCTGCATTGGACTGTACGAAATGCTTTATGGCGATCAAAAAGAGGGATTTGACACTTTGGTAGAGGTGCTCTCGTTTTATAGTTTGGCAAAATGGTCAATCGTAACCTTGATACCTTATTATTTTTACAGAGATAAAGAATTTTTCATCAAGCCTACAACCACCAAAAATATCATTGAATTTTTTGAAATAGAAGGTTTGGCCTATAAGCCTAAACCGAGTTATGAGTTTTACGTGGCATATAAAAAAATCTTAGGGAGCATGAGAGCAGAAGTCAGTGAGAAGATAAGTCCTAATGATAATGCTGGATTTACGGGCTTTTTAATGATGATAATGGAAGAATGATTGAATATAAGATAAGGGAATTTTACTAATGTGCAAAAGAAGTCTAGCTATAATTGTATTTTTTATAAAGAAACTTCTTTTTGTTTTTTGGCCATCATTGATTTTATTTTTTTGGTATGGTGCAATTAGTCTTTTGTGCACATATGAAACTAGCGCTGGCGATAGTGGACTAGGTTTGTATACAACTAATTTTATTTGGATAGGTGGAATAATATCACTGATTATATATGAATTTATTCAGCCCGTAGTTATATTGCTGTTTACTTATAAGTATATTAAAAATACACGAACATTTTTAATAACATATTATCTATTTTTGGTATCTTATTTTTTATTTATTATAAAGTACATTATGTTTAAAGGGGAAATACATTCGATTGCATTAAGTGGGGTAAGCTTAAATGCATTGTTATTTTATTTGTGTTCTTTTTCTTTTATATTTTTTTTTATAACAGAATTATACAAATCCAAAACAAAGATGATTAGATATTTATTTGGATTTTTATCCGCTATTTCTGATGTAGTAATATGTTACTATTTATATAATATTGGTTTTTTACATTTACTTTTTGATAGGTATGATGAGAGATTTTATGAAGATAAAACATATCTCATTCCGCTAGTATTTGCAATGATTCAACTCTTTATCGAAATATATTATTTTATAAAAAGAGAAAAAGAAGGCAGGTTACTTTACATGTAAAAAGCCTATATTTTCCCAGTAATCTTCCGAATCGCAAGCGAAGCCAGTGTCAAACCAAACGAAGCGGTGACACACATTAAACTTCCCATTTCTTTACAAATAGGCTTTTCATCGGAAAAAACGGTTAAAAATGTGCCTTGAAAGCCTGTTTTTTTAAGTCCTTCTCGAAAGCTTTTGGCGAGCATATCACCATACGTATCCCAAATAGGGGCATAGTGAATTTTGGTTGGGTCGATTTTTTTCGCACCACCCGCGGAGCTCAGCAGTTTGGTATGGGCTTTGTGCGCCACGGCGATTTTGGCTTCCATATCGTCTATCGCGTCAATAACGATGTCGTAAGGCTCAAAGTCGAAATTCTGCACCCATTCAGGGGTTACTTTCGCTTCAATAGGCGTGATGCCTTTATAAAGGCTTGCCATGTGTAAGACTTTGACTTCGCCCACGGCTTCACTGCCTAGTTGTCTATTTTGATTCGTCACATCGTAGGTATCAAAATCAACGATGGTGATGTCACTGATACCTGTGCGGTACAGAGCGTCTAAACACGGGCTTCCAACACCGCCAATGCCTAAAAGAAGTATTTTGGCACGTTGGAGTTTTTCAAAGTCTTCACCAAAAACTCTTCTGACGCGTGAATAACGATCTTCCATTATTGTATCCATTGCTTTAAATTTTCTAGTTCATCGTGTGCGGTCATGTCGAGTTTGATGGGCGTAATGGAGATGTAGCCTTCATCGATGGCACTTAGGTCACAGTCTGCTTTTTCACTTTTTCTCCACTCAAGTGTATGAACGCCAAGCCAGTAGTACTCTTCACCTCGTGGATTACGGTGAAGGTGCGCGTCATTGCCGTACATCCTATATCCTGCACGTGTAATTTTGTAGCCTTTGCACTCTTCAGGTTTGAGGGCTGGGATGTTGACATTTAAAAAGCGACGTTCTCCGAGCGGAAATGTGCCTTCTAAAATGCGTTTAGCCAGATCGTATACGGTTTGCTCTGCAAGATCATATCCATGAGTGAGTTCGATGTTTTGAGGCCCACCTGTATAGACTTGTGAAATGGCAATGGCAGGAACACCGTGAATTGCTGCTTCCATGGCAGCACTCGCTGTGCCGCTGTAGGTGATGTCTTCGCCTAAATTAGAGCCTTTGTTGATGCCGCTCACCACTAAATCAGGCTTGCTATCACCCTCAAAAAGAGCATTGAGCGAGAGATAAATACAATCGGTGGGTGTGCCATCATCGAGTTTAAAAAAATCGTCTTCAATCGCAACAAAGCGAAGTGGACGCGTAAGGGTGAGTGAGTGTCCACATGCGGATTTTTCAGAGGTAGGTGCTACGATGGTAACATGTCCTAAAGGACGAAGCGCACGGGCAAGGGCGTGAAGTCCTGCACTTTCAAAGCCATCGTCATTGGTAATTAAAATACGTTTCATTGAAATTGCCTATTATTTTTTAAAAACATTATAACGAAACTGACTTACATTTTTAAGAGATTTTTGTATAGACTTCGTTTTGAAGAAAGTTTAAAAGGTACAATTTTGAAATTACTTGTTTCCGCCCTAGAACCATCGGCAAATTTACACTTAGAGCCTATTTTAAATGCTTTAGAGAAGTGTGAGATGTATGGTATCTTTGATGAGCGCTTTGGAAAACCCTTACTTCCGAGTCGTGCTTTTTCGATTATGGGATTTTTAGATGCATTGCCAAAAATTCGCAAAGCTAAAAAAGCAATCAAGACGATGGCGCGTATGAGTTTTTTTGTCGATAAAGTTTTACTTATCGATTCGCCTGCGTTCAATATCCCCTTGGCAAAAGCAATTAAGACGATCAATCCGAATGTTGAAATTATTTATTACATTTTGCCTCAAGTGTGGGCGTGGAAACCTAAGCGGGTAGCTGTTGTTGAAAAATATTGCGATGTTTTAGCGTCTATTTTGCCATTTGAGCAAAACTTTTATACCAAAGCAACCTATGTGGGGCATCCACTTTTAGATGAGATCCCTCTGTTTAAACTAAGAGCTGATGAGACAGGTGTGATAGCTTTTTTACCGGGAAGTCGTAAAAGTGAAATCCGAAGCTTATTGCCGATTTACAAAGAACTGGCTTCCAAGATAGAAGGCAAAGAAAAACTCTTGGTGATTCCCGCGCATTATGATTACCGTGAAATTGCAGAGATTTATGGCGATATACATGACTTTAAAATCTGTCGCGATACCTATGAAGCATTTGAGCGAAGTGAGTTTGCCTTCGTTTGTTCAGGAACGGCCACGCTTGAGGCTGCTCTGGTTGGTGTTCCTTTTGTATTAGCGTATAAAGCTAAGGCGATTGATTATTGGATCGCTAAGCAGTTTGTGAAGCTTAAGCATGTAGGTCTTGCCAATCTTATTTTTGATTTTGAAAAAATGGAGCCTTTACATGTGGAGTTTCTACAAGAAGAGGTAACGGTTGATAATTTGCTTCAAGCGTATGAAAGTGTCAATAAAGAGGCATTTTTTGATCATGCTAAAAAGCTTAGAGCTATGCTAGGGCACGGTAGTCAAGAGGCAATGATAAGTATAATGACGGTATAATGAAAGATATAAGGAGATAACCATGAACAATCAAAAAGAACCTATGACCGAATATGGTTACAAAAAACTAACACACGAACTAAGCGATTTAAAAAAAAGACAACGACCTGAAACGGTTATAGAATTAGATATTGCACGCAGTCACGGCGACTTAAAAGAAAATGCAGAGTACCATGCAGCCAAAGAGCGTTTAGCATTTATTGATGGACGTATTGGTGAGTTGAGCGACCTTGTTTCACGTACACATGTTATTGACCCAAGCTCTTACGAGCACGATAAAGTGCGTTTTGGCTCGACCATTATGCTGGAAAATTTAGAGACGAACGAAGAAGTGACCTATACGATTGTTGGAAGCACCGAGAGCAATCCTGATCGTGGGCTTATCTCCTACTACTCACCGTTGTCGAAGCAGTTGATGGGACACGGAGAAGGCGAAGAAGTGACCATAAAACTTCCGTCAGGTTCACAAGCGTATGAGATACTAGAAGTCGCATACCATGAGATTAATTTCGAGGGATAAATCATGTCAAAAATAGATGTAGCGATCATTGGTGCAAGCGGTTATACTGGCTTGGAGCTGATGAAAATTTTGATCAATCATCCACATTTTAATATAACCTATATTGCGACAACCGAAGGTGGAGTCAAAGCCTCTGAGTTGCACCCAAGTTTAGCGAGTGTCTTTGAGCAAGAGGTTGTAAAAGCCGATGCTTCAGAAGTTGCCAAACATGCCAAACTTGCTTTTTTAGCGCTTCCTCATAAGGCAGCAATGGGTTTTGCAAAAGAGCTTTTAGCTTTACATGTAAAAGTGGTTGACCTCTCTGCTGATTATCGTTTAGAGTTAGAAGCATATGAAAAACATTACTGCGAGCATGAAGATAAAGAGAATTTAAAAGAGGCTATTTATGGGCTTCCTGAGATCAATCGTGCCAAAATTAAACAAGCCAATTTGATTGCCAATCCAGGGTGTTATCCAACGGCTTCGATTTTAGGGATTTTGCCGTTTTTGAGTTATTTAAATAAAGAAGCGCCTATTTTTATTGATGCGAAGAGCGGTGTGTCGGGTGCGGGTAAAAAGCCAACACAAACAGTGCATTTTGTGACTATTAATGAAAATATTTTTGCCTACAATCCTCTTAAACATCGCCATGAGCCAGAAATCGCTGAAAAACTAAGACTTGTTAGCGGACATGCGTTCGAGGTCAATTTTGTACCTCATTTGCTTCCTGTGAGTCGTGGAATGTTGGTGAGCTCTTATCTTCAAACGAATGAAGTCATCGATGCAAAAGCTGTCCTTCAAGCTTTTTACAAAAACGAGCGTTTTGTACGTATTCGCGAAGTGCCTGTGGACATCAAGTCAACGGCTGGAACAAATTTCTGTGATATTTTTGTCAGTCAAAAAGACAAATCTATTTTTGTCTCTTCCAGCATCGATAACCTTTTACGTGGCGCATCAGCCCAAGCGGTGGTGAATGCCAACTTAATGTGCGGCTTTGAAGAGTCTGCTGGAATTCCTATTATCGCCTATGTCCCCTAATCTTATCATCCAAGAAGGAGCGCTTTTTATCGCTGATGCACATGACTCAGATGAGCGTTCTTTCTTTTTTGATTTCCTTTTATATGTAAAACAAAATCCTCCTCCACAACTCTTTTTAATGGGCGATATGTTCGATCTTTTGGTTGGCAATGTACGTCAAGGTGTTAAACAATATCAACACTATATTGATCTTATTGAAGAGATTGGACAAAGTTGCGAAGTGTACTATTTTGAAGGCAATCACGACTTCAATCTCTCAAAACTCTTTTTACATGTAAAGGTAATTCCGATTGAAGAACAACCCCTTACATGTAAACTTCCTAATGGGAAAAGCTGTCTTTTGTTGCATGGTGACAAATATGGAAGCTTTATACACCGTTGTTATACAAAGATGATCCGTAATAAAGGTGTCTTGAGTCTACTTAGTGGATTGGATGAGTTACTACATGGTACTATTTCTCAAAAGATCCAAAATGACCAGCGTAAAAAAAGATTGTGTAAGCAAATAGAAAATTTTGCAACGCAAATGCAACAAAAGCTATATTTATACCCCAAAGTGGATGTTGTTGCGGAAGGTCATTACCATCAGAACTGTGATTTTATGGTATCTGGAACACATTATATAAATTTTTCATCTTTTGCGTGCAATCAAAGCTATTTTAGTGTACAATCTTCGTCAGAGACAGAATTTGCGCAAAAGCAACTAAGGGGCTGCAATGGCTAAAGAAAGTATTTTAAAAGTAGGCTCCAATGAGATGGAGCTGGTGGACTTCCGTATTTTTAAAAAGGAAGCGAACGGTGTTTATGAGGGAATCTATGGCGTGAATGTCGCTAAGGTACGCGAAATCATCAAAATTCCTAACCTTACAGAACTTCCAGGCGTGCCTGATTATATTGAGGGAATTTTTGATCTTCGTGGTATCGTTATTCCTGTCGTTAATCTTGCCAAATGGATGAACATTAAAGAACCCGATGATGGATCGATTAAACCACGTATTATCATTACCGAGTTTAGCGATATTCTCATTGGTTTTGTGGTACACGAAGCAAAACGCATTCGTCGTATCAGCTGGAAAGATATCGAACCAGCATCGTTTGTTGCAGGTATGGGATCTTTAGATAAAAGTCAGATTACGGGCGTAACGCGTATCGAAAATGACGAAGTACTTTTGATTTTAGATCTTGAAAGCGTTGTTCAGGCATTGGGAATTTATCAGCCGAAAATGGATGTCAATGATGATCAAATCACCAAAGTAGATGGTGTCGCACTGATTCTTGATGATAGTATGACAGCACGAAAGCTTGTCAGCGATGCTCTTAAAAAGATGGGCATGCGTGTGGTTGAGGCAAAAGACGGCATGGAAGGGTTGGAAAGACTTAATGAGCTTTACAATACCTACAGCGATCGTTTAACAGATGTAGTCAAAATTATTATTAGCGATGTCGAAATGCCTCAAATGGATGGATTTCACTTTGCGGCTAATGTGAAAGAGGATGTGAGGTTTAAAAATATTCCAATTGTCTTTAACTCTTCCATTAGTGACCATTTTAGCGAGATCAGAGGCAAAGAGGCGGGCGGTGAAGCCTATTTAACGAAATTTGATGCGTCGATTTTTTACAAAGAAGTTTCTAAAGTAATTAAATCGCACGTGAAAACAGCACAATAGGGGTAGAACGATGGAAGATATTCAAGAAATTTTAGAAGATTTTTTGGTTGAAGCGTTCGAACTTATTGAACAACTTGATCAAAACTTAGTGGAGCTAGAGACCAAGCCGGATGATTTGGAATTGCTCAATAGTATCTTTAGGGTAGCGCATACGATCAAAGGATCATCATCCTTTTTAAATTTTGATGTTTTGACTGGTTTAACACATCATATGGAAGATGTTCTTAACAAAGCGCGCCATGGTGATTTAAAATTGACACCTGAAGTCATGGATGTTGTTTTGGAGTCAATTGATCTTATGAAAAGCTTGTTACATGCTATCAGAGACAATGGTAACGATACCTCAGTGGGTATTGATATTACCGATATTTGTCGTCGTTTAGACATTATTTCAAATGGTGAAACGATACCAACCAATGTTGTTGTAGCAGAAGAAGTGGATGAATCTCCAGTACCTTCATCTGAAGAAGAGGACAATACGGACTATTCTAAACTCAGCGATAAAGAAGTTGAAGACGAGATTGAGCGACTTTTAAAAGTGCGTAAAGAAGAAGATCGTAAGCGTAGAGAAAATAGTGGCACAGCAGCACCAAAAGCAGTTCCTACTCCATCATTTGAAAGCTTGAAAGACAACAGCGATAACGATAATGACGATGAAGCACCAAAAGCAGCAGAGCCAGTCGTAAGACGTAGCGCTGGAGCGGATGCTTCGAGTACGGCACCTGCTAAGAAAGACTCAGCAAGTACCATGGAGCAAACCATTAGGGTTGAGGTTAAACGACTTGACCACTTGATGAACCTTATTGGCGAGCTTGTTTTGGGTAAAAATAGATTGCTTAAAATCTATGATGACGTTGAAGAGCGTTATGAGGGTGAAAAATTCTTGGAAGAACTTAATCAAGTTGTTTCATCGATTTCACTTGTTACAACCGATCTTCAAATCGCGGTTATGAAAACCAGAATGCTTCCAATTGCGAAAGTCTTTAATAAATTCCCAAGAATGGTTAGAGATCTTTCTCGTGAGCTTGGTAAATCGATTGAACTTGAAATTTCAGGTGAAGAGACAGAGCTTGATAAATCTATTGTTGAAGAGATCGGTGATCCTCTGGTTCACATTATTCGTAACTCATGCGATCATGGTATTGAAGATGGCGCAACAAGACGTGCGAATGGTAAGTCAGAAACGGGGCTCATCCAGCTTAAAGCGTACAATGAAGGCAATCATATTGTTATCGAGATTACCGATGATGGTAAAGGACTTGATCCTGATCTCCTTCGTACTAAAGCGATTGAAAAAGGTATGATTACTGAGCGTGAAGCTGACTCAATGAGTGATAAAGAGGCATTTGCCCTTATCTTTAGACCTTCATTATCCACAGCAAAAGTTGTGACCAACGTTTCAGGTCGCGGTGTGGGTATGGATGTTGTTAAAACGAATATTGAAAAACTTAACGGTATTATTGATGTTGATAGCGAAGTGGGTCATGGTACGGTTATTAAACTCAAAATCCCTCTAACATTAGCCATTATCCAAGCATTGCTTGTTGGTGCTCAAGAAGAGTACTATGCGATTCCACTCGCCTCAGTTTTAGAGACGGTTCGTATTCCTCTGGATGAGATTTATACCATTGAGGGTAAAAACGTTCTCAGACTTCGCGATGAAGTTCTCTCACTTGTACGCCTTTCAGATATCTTTGGCGTCAAGCAAGTGTATGAAGGTGGCGAACATACGTATGTTGTTGTCATTGGTCTTGCTGAGTCCAAACTGGGTGTTGTGGTTGATACACTGGTTGGTCAAGAAGAGATTGTTATTAAATCACTCGGGGATTATCTCCAAGGTATTGAAGGTATTGCAGGCGCGACCATCCGAGGTGATGGACGTGTAACGCTTATCGTTGATGTTGCGGCACTCATGAACCTTGCAAAAGGTATTACGGTTGACATTCGTGCAAGTGCAGAAACCGTTGTAAAAGCCAAAACAGTACCAAGTGACTATATTGTCTTAGCGGTTGATGATAGTGCCATGGATCGTAATATCATGAAAAAATCGATGGAGCCAATTGGTGTTAAAGTGCTTGAAGCAAGTAACGGTCAAGAAGCACTTAATATGCTCAAATCGGCAGAATACAGCATTGATGCTGTGCTCATTGATATTGAGATGCCAAGAATGGATGGTTATACACTCGCTGGCGAGATTCGTAAATACTCTAAGTATAAAAATCTTCCATTGATTGCTGTAACATCACGTACTTCTAAATCAGACAGACTTAGAGGCGTTGAATCAGGAATGAGTGAATACATCACCAAACCATACTCTCCAGAATACCTTGAGAGCGTAGTTCGAAAAAATATAAAACTATAAGTGGGGCAGAGCAATGAATGATAAACTCAATCAAATTCTTAAAAAACAGCAAGAACAAGTTGACGAGCCACATAAAAAAGAAGATGACGTTATTCAACTTGTTGGATTTATTATAGGGCAAGAAGAGTACGCAGTGCCAATTCTTAGTATTCAAGAGATTATTAAACCGATTGAATACACAAGAGTTCCGAGTGTTCCTAATTATATTTTGGGTGTTTTTAACCTAAGAGGTAGTGTTATCCCTTTGATCGATCTTAGAAGTAAGTTCAAGATGGATCCTGTGAAAGTTACGGAAGATACTCGCTACATCGTGATGAAGGGAGCCAATAACACGGCAGGTTTTGTAATCGATCGTTTGACCGAAGCGATTCGTATTAAAAGCAGTCGTATTGGACCACCACCTGAAACAATTCATGCGGAAAAAGGGTTGGTTTATGGAATTGGTATGCGAGAAGATAATATCTTGACCATTCTCAAAGTAGAGCAACTTCTAAAACGCGATTTCTAAACGTCTAAAAGAGCCAAACATGGAGTTTGGCTCTTTACATGTAACCCTAATACTTCACTAAATCTGCTACCAATTCAAAGTTGTTCGCACTCATAATATGAATTTTCGGATGTACTTTTTTGAGTTCTAAAAAAGCATTTAAAGAGAGTTCAAATCCTACTTTTTTCTCTTCCTCTTCACTGATTTTCTTGGCCTTTGCAAGTTTGTCCATCCAAAGAGGCGGTACATGAATACCTGGAACATGTGCAGCTAAAAACTGTGCTGTACGAAGTTTTACGATAGGGAAAAATCCTAAAATTAATTGTGTTTGGCTCTGCTCTTTTTTCAGTTCGGTTTTGGCATCTTTTAAAAGAGTTAAAAGCATTTTGGCATTTTCAACACTGTATACAGGCTGAGTAATGATGCCCACTGCGCCATGTTCAACTTTAGTTGCCATCTTTTTCATCAAGTTTTTAGGCGTATTGGCATGTGCATTACAGACTGCAAACGGATAGATAGGTTTAGGCTGTGTTTTAAACGGTTTTCCTGAGTAGTCAATACCCGCATTAAAGCATTGAATGATCTCTAAAAGAAGGGTGCTATTGCCCTCAAAAACACCTTTAAGTGCAGGTTGGTCACTCGCACTAGCAGGATCACCTGTAAGGCAAAGAATCGTTCGTAAATCGTACGCATTCGCACCCAAAAGATCAGACTGAAGAGCTATTTTATTACGATCTCTCATGCTCATCGTTGCAATGACAGGCTTTGAAAAACGTGTTTGGAGTTTTAGTGCGCCAAAAAGAGCGTTAAATTTTAGTCGTGCCAGTGGGTTATCGGTTGTACTAAATCCGTCCACCTTTGCATCAAGTCCAAGAGTTGCTATTTTCTCAATAATAGGCTCAAACGTTGGCTCATGCATCGGTGTTGTCTCAAGCGTTAAGAAGGTGTCATGCCTTAGT
Source organism: Sulfurospirillum arsenophilum NBRC 109478 (assembly GCF_000813345.1). Taxonomy (NCBI): domain Bacteria; kingdom Pseudomonadati; phylum Campylobacterota; class Epsilonproteobacteria; order Campylobacterales; family Sulfurospirillaceae; genus Sulfurospirillum; species Sulfurospirillum arsenophilum. The sequence continues at coordinate 223,090 of NZ_BBQF01000001.1, forward strand.
TTTTCAATAAACGGTTCTATCATTCTTTTTTCCATGTAGTGAACTTTTGTATATTATAACTTAAACGTAGAAAAAGATGGTAGTTTCTACTTTCAATCTTTAGTGGCATGAAAGTTATAAGGTGTTTTATTGCCTAAGCAAGATATTGCTATAATAAGAGCTTTAATAGCAATGAAGGAGCGGTTTGCATGAAGTTGTGTGTATTTGATTTTGATTCAACACTTATGGATGGTGAAACGATAGATTTTTTAGCAAAAGAGCATGGTGTTGAAAAAGAAGTTTCGATGATTACCGAAGCTGCGATGCGTGGAGAGCTTGACTTTTTTGAGAGTTTAACAACGCGAGTAGGGCTTTTAAAGGGCATGAATGCTCGAAAAGCAGAAGAGATTTGCCATGCACTGCCTTTAATGAAAGGGGCTTATGAGGCTATCGCAGGTTTAAAAGCTAAAGGGTATACCGTCATTGTTTTTAGCGGTGGATTTCGCATAGCTACCACACCTGCCAAAGAAATTTTAGGATTTGATGCTGATTTTGCCAATGTATTGCATGCTCGCGATGGTCACTTAAGTGGTCTTGTTGGTGGCGATATGATGTTTGGTTTTTCCAAAGGTGATATGCTAAGACGTGTGCAAAATCTTTTACATGTAAGTTATGAAAATACTATTGCTGTCGGTGATGGCGCTAATGACATTTCGATGTTTGAGTGTGCAGCCAAAAAAGTGGCATTTTGTGCAAAACCGATTTTGAAGAATGCGGCAAATATTGTCATCGATGAGAAAGATATGCGTAATCTTCTCCAATTTATTTAAAAGAGTGAACCAATGTATAACAATAATTTGAAATTTTCTTTGTGGTGTGATTTTGTTGAGCGTAGCTTTCTTGAGGGTGAATTTGGCGAATTGATCGAAAAAAATATTGTCAATGCCGCAACCAGTAACCCTTCCATTTTTAAGTCAGCTTTTTTAGGCTCACCCGCATATGCTGAGGATAAAGTCAAACTTCAAGGCAAATCTGCCAAAGAGATTTACGAAGCACTTGCCATTGGAGATATCCAATTAGCAGCGAAGAAGCTGTTACCTTCTTATGAAAAAGGGGATGATGGCTTTATCAGCATTGAAGTGGACCCCTTTTTATGCGATGATGCTGAAGCAACAGTTGAAGAGGGAAAACGTCTGTTTAAGGCTATTGGTTATCCAAACGTGATGATCAAGGTTCCTGCGACAGAAGAGGGCTTTATTGCAATGGAAGCGCTTTTAAGTGAAGGTATTAATGTCAATGCAACACTTATTTTTTCCGATGTTCAAACCAAAGGATGCTTGGAAGCTTTTGCAAAAGCAAATGAAACGTTGATTCAAAAAGGAACGAAAAAATTTCCTCAAGCAGTCATTAGCATCTTTGTAAGTCGTTTTGATCGAAAGTTGGATGAACAGCTTAAAAAAGTTGATTTTGTGACTTCCCGTGTAGGCATTATGAATGCAATGCGATGTTATGAGCTTATTCAAAATGCACATTTACCAAATGTAAGAGCACTGTTTGCCAGTACAGGCGTTAAAGGCGATGAGCTTAGCCCTGATTATTACATTAAAGAGCTTCTGCTTGAAAATGCGATCAATACAGCCCCCCTCGGAACGATAAAAGCGTTTATCGCTTCTTCAAAAGAGTGTAAGCCCATCGAACTTAGATCAGACTGGATTGAAAACTTTTTTCACTCGCTTGCGGCTAATGGCATTCACATGCAAGTCGTTTGTGATGAGTTAATGGATGAGGGACTTAGTGCCTTCAAAGAAGCTTTTGTGGAGATTTTAAACGAACTCAAATAGCAAGGAAATCTGATGCCAAAAGAGCCAGTCAATGTGAGTGAACTCACTTTTGAGATGATGGAAAAGTTGAGATTTTATCTCAGCAAACTTATCGAACAAAACGGAAGTGATTTACATGTAAAAACAGGAACAACTATCAGAGGACGCATTAATGGTGAAATTGTCTCTTTTTCTGAAGAGACACTCTCGTATCAAGATGGTCTAACATTGGCAAAAGAGTTACTTAGAAGTCGCTTTCCTGAGCTTGTTGAGAAGAAAAATATTGATTTTACCTTTAAGCTCAATGAGCAGTATCGTTTTCGTGTCAATATGTTCTTTCAAGTTGAGGGTGTCTCTGCGGTATTTAGAACGATCCCAATGGTGCTTCCAACTGTAGAATCACTGCATTTACCTTCCATCATTAATGCACTGTGCGACCTTCCTCGTGGACTTATTTTGGTGACAGGTCCAACGGGATGTGGTAAAACAACGACATTGGCTTCAATGATCAATCGTATCAATCAAACGCAGAAAAAGCATATTATTACCATTGAAGATCCTGTAGAGTTTATCTATAAAGATGACTTGTGTGTGGTGAATCAGCGCGCTATAGGACAAGATGCCATCTCTTTTTCGGATGCACTTCGAGCAGCACTTCGTGAAGATCCCGATGTTATTTTGGTGGGAGAGATGCGAGATCTTGAAACGATAGAAACAGCAATGCATGCGGCAGAAACAGGTCACTTGGTTCTCTCCACACTGCATACGATGGATGCAAAAGAGACCATTGGCCGTATTATCGGCATGTTTCCAGGGAGTGAGCAAAACCGAATCAAGATGTCTTTAGCCTCAGTTTTGCAAGGTGTTATTGCCCAAAGGCTTGTGAGAACAGTGGAAAATGGTCGTACGGCTGCCGTTGAAATCTTAGTCAAAAATGCGAGAATTGAAGCACTCATTTTGGAGGGAAGGGAAGGTGAAATTCCCGATGCGATCAAAGAGGGCAAAGATGTTTATAAAACACAAACATTTGATCAAGCCCTTTTAGGACTCTACGCTGAGGGTAGAATTTCACGTGAAGCAGCCATTCAAACCTCTTCCAGTCGCAATGATATTACGATGGCACTTGATTTTTACGATGCCGATAAAAGTCTAAAAATTGCGCGTAAAGAAGAGCTGCCTGAAGGTATGAAAGAATACGATAAAGACATCATTGGATTAAAGCAATAAAACATTTATGCAGTTTTTAGGTTCAATTTTGTACAATTATTCCCTTATTTTTTATAAAGGAAAACTATGTTAGAAGGCATCATTAGAGATAGTATCGAAAAAAAGGCTACCAAAGCGCTTCGTAGAGATGGATATCTAATTGCAAACATTTACGGTAAGGGTGAAGAAAACATCAATGCTGCATTTAAAGCAAACGAATTCATCAAAGCAGCAAAGAACAAAGAGACTCTTATTTTCCCAGTGAAAGTAGCTGGTAAAGAGTACAATGTTGTGATCCAAGATTACCAAAGAGATCCTGTAAATAGCAACCTTTTACACGTAGATTTACGTTTAGCACTTCCAGGTGTTTTATCTAAATATTTAGTTCCTGTTGTTCTTGAAGGTCTTCCAATCGGTACAAAGAACAAAGGTGTTCTAATCCAATCTAAAAAACGTTTAGCAGTTAAATGTACAGCAGAAAACTTACCAAATAGCTTTGTTATTGATGTAAGCGGTCTCGATGTTGGTGCAACTGTTTTGGTACGTGATATCCCAGTTCCAGAAAACGTAAAAATCATGGATGAGACACGTGTTTCTGTTGCCGGAGTTATTAAAGCGAAGTAACGCTTCATATGACACTGATCGTAGGGCTTGGAAATCCAGACTTACAATACAAAAACAATCGACATAATGTCGGCTTTATGGTCATCGATGCTCTTATCGGTGACCAATCTTCATGCGAAAAAATCACCAAAGCAAATTTCAAAGGCGAGCTTTTTAAAGCCCCTTCTATGTTACTTCTTAAACCAACAACGTATATGAATCTTTCTGGAGAGAGTGTGCGCTCTGTTGATGACTATTTTAAACCTGATCAAATTATTGTTATACATGATGATTTAGATCTTCCTTTTGGAACCTTACGTTTTAAAATCGGTGGTGGTCATGGTGGACACAATGGACTTCGCTCCATTGATGCACACATTGGTGCTGAGTATATTAGAGTGCGTATAGGCATTGGAAAACCTGAACATAAAAGTGATGTCGCCAAATATGTACTCTCTGATTTTTCTGCGTGTCAACGAGAATTTTTGCCAGAAATTATTTTACATGTAAAGAAAAGCATTAAAGCTTTACTCACGGGGGATTTAAAAGAAGTTTCGCTACAATACTCCCTTAAACAAACATTGTGTGATGGGGATAAGGTATGAAACTTTTTGAGAAATATATTGTTAAAAATTATCTCAAAAATTTCTTTGTTATTTTTATAGCCCTCGATCTTTTTTATGTCGGTGTCGATCTTCTTACCAACTACAACAATATCCCAGATTCTGCTAACTTACAGATACTCTATGCTCTTTTTCAAGGGATGAATGCGGTCAATTATGTACTGCCACTTTCTATTGTTTTTGGTATGGTTGTGACCTATTTTACTATGATTAAATCAAACGAGCTTATTTGTATGTATGCATCCAGCATTAGTAAAAAAGCACTCGTTCGACCATTTTTCATTACTTCATTAGGGCTAACACTTCTTTATATAGGGCTTAATTGTACAGAATTTGCTTATGCGTATGAATATAGCTCAAACCTCAAAAAATACAGTCGTATTTCAACTAACTCTGAAGATCTTTTTTTAAAACATAACAATCAATACATCTACTTTAAAAAACTCGATCCTCTCAAACAAATTGCGTATGATGTGACTATTTTTGAAGTGGAGAATGTTGATTTAACCAAAGTGATTCGTGCTTCAGTTGCTTCGTTTGTTCAAAATCACTGGATTTTAGAACACGTGAGTATTATTCATAAACCTCATATTACATCGTTAGAAGATAAAGGTTTTAGTATTGAACACATTGAAAAACTTCAAACGATGGAAAATTTTAAACCTAAAATCATGGACAATGTTTATCAGAGTGAATATACCCTTTCTGTGAGTGATGGCATCGATGCATTGCGTTTTTTTGAGGATCAAGGTGTCAATACCAGTAAGATTAAAGCCACACTCTTTTATCAACTATTTTTCCCATTTTTTGCCCCTTTCTTGATTGTCATTTTATACTACAAAGCACCTGTAATGGGACGTTATTTCAATATGGCAGTCATTGCTTCTTCCTTTGCTTTTATCACACTTGTGGTTTGGAGTGGACTTTTCTTACTCAGCCGTTTAGCAGCCAATGGTGTCATTTTTGCAGAAATTGCAATTTTACTACCTATTGTTGTTCTTTTTTTAACGGCACTGCGTTTTTATTCTAAACATTAAGTTAGATTGCGTTTAATCATTTTTTGTTGAACTTTTTGATAGAATAGAGAATTATTGTTATCTCTAATAAGGTTCAAAATGACGAAATTCCAAGCTTTAGCACAAAAATATGGTACTCCTTTATACGTTTATGATTTCGATACAATAGCCAACAAATTTTCTGCCCTCAAAGAAGTCTTTAAAGCACGAAAATCTCTGATCTGCTTTGCCGTCAAATCTAATTCTAATCTTTCTGTTTTAAAACATATGGCAAGTCTGGGTGCAGGGTGTGATTGTGTTTCGATCGGTGAAGTCAAACGCGCTTTGGTTGCAGGAATTCCAAAATACAAAATTATTTTTAGTGGCGTTGGTAAAAGAGACGATGAGATCGAAGAGGCACTAAAAAATGATATTTTGATGATTAATCTTGAGAGCGAAGAAGAGATGAATCGCGTAGAGATGATCGCTCAAAAATTAAGCGTGGTTGCTCGAATTAGCATTCGCGTTAATCCAAACATTGATCCTAAAACACATCCGTATATCTCAACAGGACTTCATGAAAATAAGTTTGGTGTTGATTTGGAGAGTGCAAAACGCATGTATATTCACGCTAAAAATGCACCTTCACTTGATCCAGTGGGCATTCATTTTCACATTGGAAGCCAGATTACCGAAGTCGAGCCCTTTAAAGAAGCGGCACTCGTACTTTCTAACCTACTTCGCAATCTTAAAGCACTCAATATCGAAATTAAGTTTTTTGACGTGGGTGGCGGCATTGGTATTCAGTACAAAGATGAAACGACAGTTGCTCTGTATGAGTATGCGCAGTCTATTTTTGCAGCGCTGAGCGGTCTTGATGTTACGCTTGTGTGTGAGCCAGGACGCTATTTGGTAGGAGACTCTGGTTTCTTTTTAACACGTGTATTGTATGAAAAACACAATGGCTTTAAACGCTTTGTTATTGTGGATGGTGCTATGAACGATCTTATTCGCCCAAGCCTTTATCAGGCGTATCACGCCATTGAGGTTGAAGGTAAAGAGCATGAAGAGACAAGCGTGTGCGATGTAGTTGGTCCTATTTGCGAAAGCGGTGATTTTTTTGCGAAAAATATTGAATTACCAGCATGTGAGCATGATGATCTTTTGGTTGTTAAAAGTGCTGGAGCCTATGGATTTACCATGAGTAGCAACTACAATACACGCAGTAGGGTGGCAGAAATTGCTTTACAAAATAGTGAAGATCGTCTGATTCGCAGACGCGAGAGCTTTGAAGATGTGATTGCTTTGGAGAAAGAGTACGTATGAGTTATGCAATTGTGCCAACCATTGGGCATATTAAAGGCGAATAATGCAAGATAATATAGAACACTATCGAAAAAAGATTGATCAGATTGATGATCAGATTTTAAAACTACTCAATGAACGTATGGAATTGGTCAAAGAGATTGGTCGAACAAAGCAAACCACTGGAACGGCCATTTACCGACCTGAGCGTGAAAAAGAGATTTTGGATCGTCTAAAAGGACTTAATAAAGGTGCTTTAAATAATCAAGCTATCGATGCAATCTTTTTAGAAGTCTTTGCGGTCAGTCGCAATTTAGAGTTTCCAGAGAAAATTGCCTTTATGGGACCAGAGGGAAGCTATACCCACCAAGCAGCGGAGAGTCGTTTTGGTGCAATGGGAAGTTATATTGAAGTGAGTTCCATTGAAGCTGTTTTTCACGTGCTTGAAAATGGTGAAGCTAAATACGGTGTGGTTCCTGTCGAAAACAATACCGCAGGAGCTGTGGGGACAACGCTTGATTGTCTTGGTAAGTTTAGCTCAAAGATTGTGGCAGAACTTTATATGGACATTCATCACTCTTTTGCAAGCGTATGTGAGGATATTAAAAAGATCAAACGTATCTATTCTCATCCTCAGGGCTACAATCAGTGTCGAAGATTTTTAGAGGAGCATATGCTTTTAGGCGTAGAGTTTATCCCAACGAAATCAACGGCGGAAGCCGCGAAAAAAGCAAGTGAAGACCATGATGCTGCAGCTATTTGTTCCCATATTGCTGCTAAATTGTCGAATTTACCCATTTTATTTGGAAAAATTGAAGACAATATGGCAAATCAAACGCGCTTTTTGATTTTAAGTGATTTTAAAAACAAAAAAGGGGTTCATAATAAAACCTCTATTTTGGCAAAAACGGATGATAAACCAGGGGGTCTTGTGGAGTTTCTACAGACTTTCCAAGATCAAAAAGTGAATCTTACGAAGATTGAGTCACGCCCAACCAAAGAGAAAGGGTTCCAATCAATCTTTTATATGGATTTTGAGGGACATATCGATGATGAAAATGTCCAAAAAGTAATTGAAGAGAATAAAGACAGATATGATATTAAATGGCTTGGAAGCTATATTTGTGGAGGATGAGAAATGCAATTTAACGGTGTTTTAGATCAATTAAAAATTTATGAAGCGGGTAAGCCAATCGAGCTTGTTGTTCGCGAATACGGCATTGAGTCAAAAGATGTCATCAAATTAGCAAGCAATGAAAATCCAAGAGGTTGTAGCCCTAAAGTCATTGAAGCGGTACGCAATGAAGCCGCAAAAATGAACCTTTACCCTGATGATAGTATGTATGAGCTCAAAGAAGCATTGGCAAAAAAATATGCTGTAAAAGAGGAAAATATTATTATTGGTGCAGGAAGTGACCAAGTGATCTCTTTTGCTGTACATGCTAAAGCAAACGCAAACACTAAAGTTTTGATGGCAGGAATTACGTTTGCTATGTACGAGATTTATGCACTACAAACAGGTGCAACCATTCTTAAAACACCAACAGCGGGACATAATCTAAAAGAGATGCTAGAGATTTATAAAGCAAACAAAGATATCTCCGTTATTTTCCTTTGTCTTCCCAATAATCCATTGGGTGAATGTTTGGATACAAAAGATGTTTATGCTTTTTTAGATCAAATCAGCCCTGAAACATTGGTTGTAATTGATGGTGCATACCAAGAGTATGCAAGTTTTAAAGATCCAGCCAAGAAAATTGTTCCAAGTGAAATCATTGCAAAATATCCTAATACTCTTTATTCAGGAACCTTCTCAAAAGCATATGGCTTAGGCGGTATGCGTTGTGGTTATGGCATAGCACAACCAGAAGTTATTAAAGCGCTTTTAAAACTTCGAGCGCCATTTAACATTACAAACCTTACGCTTAAAGCAGCGATTGTAGCGCTGAGCGATCAAGCTTTTGTGGATGCTTCTGTCAAAGAAAATTTTGAAGAGATGAAAGCTTATGAAGCATTTGCTAAAGAACTTGGATTTAAAGTGATTGAGAGTTATACTAACTTCATTGTTTTAGAATTTGATGCAAATAAAAACTCTGGCGCAATTGCACAAAAGTTGATGGAAAAGGGTATAATCGTTAGAAATTTAGGATCGTATGGTATGAATGCTATTCGTGTCACGATAGGTACACCTGAGCAAAACGCACGCTTTTTTGAACTCTTTAAAATAATTTACATGTAAGAGAAAGACATATGGAGCTTAGAACACTTTTAAATCAAATAGCAACACTTATACAAAATCTGACCTTGCGTCAAAAGATAGTGGCAGCAGTATCCATTGTTGTCCTTATCGGATTTTTAGTGTTTCTGACGCTCTACAAAAATGCAAACTCAAAAGGTAATGGCTACAGTGTTTTATTTGAAAACACAACGGCTGGTGATTCTGCGCTGATTATTCAGCAACTTGAAAAAGAGAAAGTTCCTTATAAAATACTCAATGAAGGTACGATTGCAGTGCCGAGTGATGTGGTGCATAAACAACGTATTTCTATTGCAGCGCTTGGAATTCCAAAAAATAGCAAAGTTGGTTTTGAAATTTTTGATAAGACCGAGTTTGGTGCTACCGATTTTGAACAAAAAATTAAATATATTAGAGCCTTAGAGGGCGAATTAGCCCGTACTGTTGAGAGTTTAGGACCGATCGCTAATGCGAGTGTGCATATTGCCATTCCAAAAGAGACTGTATTTGCGCAAAAACAAGTAGCTCCAACAGCTTCAATCGTTCTTAATATTCGCCCAAGTATGAATCTCTCTGTAAAGCAAATCATAGGTATCAAAAATCTTGTCGCCGCTTCTGTTTCCAACTTGACGGTTGAGAATGTCTCCGTTGTTAATCAAGATGGTGAACCTTTAGGTGATGAGCAGAGCAATATTTTTCAAGGTGAACTGGTTAAAAGCCAGATGCGTTATAAGAAAGAGTTTGAGCACAATGTTGAACAAAAGATTATCAATGTACTAGCACCTGTTATTGGTGGTGTCGACAAAGTCAATGCGAAAGTCACGATTGATTTTGATTTTTCTCAACAAGATTATGTCAGTGAAACGTATGATCCAAATTCCGTTCCTCGAAGTGAGCAGAGTGTTGAAGAGAAACGTGAAGGCAAAGAGCCTCAAGATGTTGGTGGCGTACCGGGTGCCATTAGCAATATAGGTCCTGTACAAGGTTTAGAGAGTAATAAAAAAGGTGAAACATACCAAAAAAGCTCAACGACAACAAATTATGAAATTTCTAAAAAAGTAGTTAACTCTAAAGATGAGTTTGCAAAAATTAAGCGTCTCACTGCAGCGGTTGTTGTTGATGGTGTTTACAAATATGGTGTAGACAGCGATGGTAAGAAAAAAAGCGAATTAGAGTATTTTTCGTTGAGCAAAGAGCAGATGGATGGCATTCGTGATGTCGTACGCCAAACGGTAGGCTATAATCAGACCAGAGGGGATGAAGTTACCGTCAGCAATTTTGAGTTCAAGCCACTTTCAAGTGACGGTACACGCGCCCCGACGAAAGATTTGATGGAAAAAGCTTCTAACTACCTTGGACCATTGGTTCCACTTTTGAAATATGTGATTGTGGGTATTTTACTCTTTATCTTTTATAAAAAAGTTATTATTCCTTTCAGCCAAAAAATGGTGGAAACCAAATTGGATGATTTTGAAGATGAAGTTGAGCCTATTCTTACAAATGAAGAAGATGGTGCTGAAGATACGTTAGAGAAGTTTAGACAAGCCCGTAAAAAAGTGGAAGACCAGTTGGGCATTGGTCAAGACTTTAATGAGGAAGCACTTAAATACGATGTATTGCTTGAGAAGCTCAAACATATAGCAGATCAAAAAAGTGAAGAATTTGCAGGACTTTTACAGTCTATGATTCGTAATGAAGGTGATTACGATAAAAATAGTCCTAAGGACCTTGGATAATGAAATTAACAGAAGATCAAAAAACCCTTTACAATGAACTTACTATGGCTGAAAAAGCTGCAATATTACTTATTCAGTTAGGTGAAGATGCAACAGCCAATCTTTTTTCTCATATGGAGATAGACGTTGTAACGGATATTTCCAAATTTATTGCGACGGCAAAAAATATTGATAAAGCTGTCGCCAACGCTGTTTTAGAAGAATTTTATGTCATTTTACAATCAAACCAGTACATCCGAAGCGGTGGTATGGAGTATGCCAAAGAGATCTTATACCGTACTTTTGGAGCAGAGGGTGCACAAAAGATCCTTGATAAACTCTCAAAATCGATGGAAAACTCGCAAAGTTTTGGTTATTTGTCCCAGATCAAGCCACAACAATTGGGCGACTTTATTATGAATGAACACCCACAAACAGTTGCTTTGATTTTAGCGCATATGGATCCAACCAGTGCTGCTGAAACGCTCTCTTTTTTCCCAGATCAGCTTAGAAGTGAAGTGACCATCAGAATGGCAAATCTTGGTGAGATTTCGCCTTCCGTTGTTAAGAGAGTCTCTGCTGTTTTAGAAAATAAACTTGAATCATTGACATCGTATAAAGTTGAGGTTGGTGGACCAAGAGCCGTTGCTGAAATTCTCAATCGTTTAGGTCAAAAAGCTTCTAAAACAACGATTGCCTATATTGAACAAGCCGATGAAAAACTCGCTTCTGTTATAAAAGATATGATGTTTACATTTGAAGATATTATGAAACTCGATGGTAATGCTGTACGTGAAATTCTCAAAGTGGCTGATAAAAGAGATCTCATGGTCGCCCTTAAAGGTTCAGCAGAAGATCTAAGACGAAAGTTCTTTGATAACATGTCTCAGCGTGCGCAAGAAGCATTTGTCGAAGAGATGAACTTCTTAGGTGCAGTACGTGTGAAAGATGTGGAAGAGTCTCAACGAAAGATTGTTGAAGAGGTTCAAAAACTTTCAGAACAAGGCATTCTCCAAATTGGCGAAGCGGAAGAGATGATAGGTTAACATGTCAGATAATATTATTGATAAAGATAGAGTGGAAGATCACTCCGTACAGAGCTATCGGTTTAAAGTATTGGGCTCCAATTTAGCAGAGATGCCTACAGCTTTACATGTAAATGATGCTTATGCATCTGAGAGCATGTATGAGACTGAAACAAAGCCTGTCAATGATGAAATTATCAATATCGCACGCATTGAAGAAGGCACACAAAATCAATTTATTGAAGAGTTGCTCAAAAAGACGGATGAACTTACTTCTAATGTGGTCAAGCTTCAAATTCAGATTGAAAAACAAGAACAAGATTTTAATAATAGACTCACTGAAGAGTTGACACGTGAGAGAGAAAATGCCTATTCTCAAGGGTATCAAAAAGCTAAAGAAGAATCTGAATCAGCTGTTACCGAGATGAAGTCGCGCTACTTAAAATCTATCGGGCATGTCGATACACTTTACAAAAGTATTGAAGAGCGCTTAGCCAAACTAGAGACAGATATGAGCGTAACAGCTTTTGAGATTGCCAAAGAGGTGATTAAGAAAGAAGTGAGCTTGTCAAGTTCAAAAATTGCAGGATCTCTTTCAAAAGCCTTATTGCAGGAAGTGAAAGATGCACTTAAAATTGAGCTAAAGGTTAATCCCAAAGATTTAGATGCACTCAAAGAGCTTTATGCCGAAGACGAAAAGATCAAAGTGACCTCAGATGATGCTATTACGCTAGGGGGTGTTGTCATTCTAAGTGATGTTGGGAATTTGGATGGCAATTTAGCAATGCGTTTAGAAAAAGTCAAATATCTATTACAAGAAAACTAAGAAGTACTGGAAGACATGAAAAAATTACGAGAATGTTCTATTGAAGAATTAAATGAATATTGTGATCAGATTAGGCAAAAAATCATTCAGACAGTTAGTCATAATGGAGGCCATCTAAGTAGCAATGTAGGCGCAGTAGAGCTTATCGTTGCAATGCATTATGTCTTTGATGTCCAAAATGATCCTTTTATCTTTGATGTGAGCCATCAAGCATATACGCATAAACTCATTACGGATCGTTGGGAAAAATTTGATACTTTACGTGAACTCGATGGTATCAGTGGATACACAAGACCTGATGAATCACCGTATGACTACTTTGTGGCAGGTCACAGCTCAACATCTATTTCTCTAGCCGTAGGTGCTGCAAAAGCTATAGCACTTAAAAATGAGCAGTCGAAACGCGTTCCTGTAGCGCTTATTGGTGATGGTTCTTTAAGTGCAGGTATGGTTTATGAGGCGCTAAATGAATTGGGCGACCGTAGATACCCTGTTGTTATTATCCTGAACGACAATAAAATGAGTATATCAAAACCTATTGGTGCAATCAGTAAATTTCTTTCCAGTGCCATGGCAGGTACCTTTTATCAAAAAATAAAAAAAATAACCGAGCAAATTTTGCAGTATTTGCCAGAGAGTGCCACGTATATGGCAAAGAAATTTGAAGAAAGTATCAAACTTATTACGCCAGGTATGCTATTTGAAGAGTTAGGCATTGATTATATTGGACCGATTGATGGACATGATTTAGAAAGCCTTATTCGGGCACTCCAATCAGCACGCAGTCTTAAAAAACCTGTCATTGTACACGCACAAACCCTTAAGGGTAAAGGGTATGAGATGGCAGAGGGATACTATGAAAAATGGCATGGCGTGGGCCCTTTTGACGTTGCTAGCGGCGAGGCAATTAAAAAAGGTGTTAGCAAAAATGCGACAACGATGTACTCAGAAGCTTTGATGACATTAGCCAAAACACATGATAATGTTGTGGGCGTCACTGCTGCCATGCCAAGCGGTACAGGACTTAGTCCACTCATTCAGGCGTATCCTAACCGTTTTTGGGATGTTGCGATTGCTGAGCAACACGCTGTTACATCTATGTGTGCAATGGCAAAAGAGGGCTTTAAACCTTATATAACCATCTATTCCACTTTTTTACAGAGAGCCTATGATCAAGTGATTCATGATGCTTGTATTATGAATCTGGATGTTGTTTTTGCAATTGATCGCGCAGGTATTGTGGGTGAAGATGGAGAAACACACCAAGGAGTTTTTGATATTTCGTATCTTAGTGCTGTTCCACACATGACACTCATGGCTCCTCGTGATGAAAGAGGGATGCATGCAGCGATTCACTATTCTTATACGCACAAAGGACCTTTAGCAATCCGTTATCCAAGAGGCGCTTTTTTAGAGTGTGAGCGTTTTGAATCGACACCTTTTGAATACGGAAAAGCCCAACTGCTCCAAGAAGGGCAAAGTAGTGTTTTACTCTTAGGTTATGGTAGTGGTGTGGGTAAAGCTATTGAAACAGCAAAATTATTGGCAGAACAAGGCATTGATGTTGCGATTGTAGATCTACGTTTTGTGAAGCCTTTGGATGAGCCTTTATTGATTTCGCTAGCACAAGAGTATGAACAATGGTATGTCTTTAGTGATAGCGCAAAAATAGGCGGTGTGGGTTCATTACTGATGACATTTAAAGAGAAATATACTTTACATGTAAAGATTAAAACGTTTGAATACGATGATGCGTTTATAACGCATGGAGCGACACATTTAATTGAAAAAAGACTGGGAATTAGTACTGAGCAATTAGCCGAAATCATTTTAAAAGAAGTCTATTAATTAGTAAAAAATATTAGTTAATTTATTTTCAGACAAATTGATGTGAAATATGGAATCATTCAGAAAATATTATATGAAAAGGGTTTATGATGAATGATTTTATTACTCTTCTTAAAACCAAAGAGCTTAAGGCCACACCTCAAAGAATTTCAGTTCTCAAAGAATTAGGTAAAAAGATGCATCCTACCATTGATGATCTTTACGAAGCACTCAGAAAAGAAAATCCATCGATGTCTTTGGCAACAGTTTATAAAAATTTGGCAACATTGAAAGAAAAGGGTGTGGTTATAGAAGTTAATACAACTGAAGGAAAGATGCGTTATGACATCTACTCAAAACCACATATCCATCTAATTTGTCGAAAATGTGGTACTCTTGAGGATGTTGATTATGATCAAAGTTTATTTGACTATCAAACAACATTAGAGCATGCAAAGAGCGTTAAAATTGATCGTATGGATATTATTGCAAGTGTTGAATCATGTGCAGTATGTCAAAAAAATAGCTAGTCTTTAGGAGGGAGGATAAGAGAGGTAACCTCTCTTATCTTACGCGTAGTGTATATTAAAGTTTATCTGAGTTATGCGCTAGATAGTCAGCAACACCCTCGGTGCTTGCCGTCATACCTTTATCGCCTTTTTGCCAGCCAGCTGGGCAGACTTCACCGTATTCATTGGTAAAGAGCATTGTATCAATCATTCTTAGCATTTCATCAATGTTTCTTCCAAGTGGTAAATCATTGATAACTGCATGTCTTACCGTACCATCTTGATCAATCAAGAATGAGCCACGGAGTGCTACACCTTCTTTGAAAAGTACATCATAATCACGAGAGATTTGTTTAGTAATATCGGCAACTAATGGGAATCTTACTTGACCAATTCCACCTTGATTAACGGGAGTGTTCTTCCATGCAAAGTGTGAAAATTGTGAATCTATAGATACACCAATAACATTGATGCCACGATTTTTAAACTCTTCTAATCTTTTATCAAAAGCAATGATCTCAGATGGACATACAAATGTGAAATCTAATGGATAGAAGAATAAAACTGTGCCCTTCGTCCCGAAATTTTCGTATAGATTGAAATTATCGACAATTTGATTGTCACCGAGTACTGCAGTCGCTGTAAAATTTGGAGCCTTATTGGTTACTAACATAATTATCCTTTAATTGAGAATTTTTATTGATACGGAAATTATACAATTAAATATAAAAAACTCTTTTAATCAATAAGACTAGTTTAGTCCAATAAGGTTAAATCTAAGTTAAGTTCTAAATTCACCAAGCTTGTGGTTAAGGTTCTCAGTCATGCGGCTTAGATGCTCAGCAGCCCCTGCAATTTCTTCAACACTACGACTATTTTCAACTGATATTTTGTTGATTTCACTGATTTTTGTAATAATAATTTCAATTTCATCACCTGTTTGAAGATAACTATTAACAGTGCTTTCTGTGATTTTAGTCACTTCATTGATGATCCTAAAACTTTCTTGAAGGCTGTTCTCAACTTTTTGGGCAGTGTTTGCTAATTCTTCGACTTTTTGTGAATTATGGCTCATTTGTTCACTAGAATTAACAATCGACTGAACAATAACATTAATGGTAGCATTGATTTCAATAAGGCTTTTTTGGGTACGCTCAGCAAGTTTACGTACTTCATCTGCCACAACAGCAAATCCACGTCCATGTTCTCCTGCGCGTGCTGCTTCAATAGCGGCATTAAGGGCTAAAAGATTGGTTTGATCGGCGATATCACTAATGACCGTAAGAACACTTCTGACTTGTTCTGCATCCGTACTGAGCTGATTCAGTTTTTGTGCAAGTTCAATTTCTGTTGCAGAACTTTTTTGAATTTCTTCAGTCAACGAACCTACAGCATTGCTGGCTGATTGAAGTGCATTGTTAGCATTAATCATATCATTTTTACTATTTTTTGCTTGATCGATAGAGATACTCATATCTCCGCGTACACGGTTGGCTTGGTTAGTTGTATCCAGAACAATGGCAGATGATTTCTCAACCAGCTTACCAACTTGCAATGAAGTTGTAGAGAGCTCATGTGAAATAGAAGAGTTCTCACTTGAAAGTGATTTTGCATTACAGATTAAAATACGTACTTTTTCAATAAAGTTATTGATCTGCTCACTTGCCTGTGCAATTTCGTCATTTCCCTTGATTTCTAAATGGCGAGTAAGATCGCCATCACCACTGGAAAGATCTTTTGCTTTTTCGATAAGATTATTAAGTGGTTTTGTGATGATTTGATTAATGATAATCCAAATAATGACGACAATAATAAGCGTCATGATTAAAGAGGTAATGATCAGATTGTTTCTTAGTTTATCATTAGCCGCTTGAAAATCTTTCTCATTTGCTTTTGCAACCAATATCCAATTCCATTTATCAAAGGCTTTAAAACTTAAAATTTTAGCTTCACCTTCTTCGTTAACATGAAGCATGCCATTTTTTTGAGTGAGAATTTTTTTATCAAGTTCAGAAGAAATTTTAGCGCCATCTGTTTTAGGATGTACGTCATAGGATTCGCTTTTACTATTCATGGCATAAAAATAACCATTATCACCAAGCTTCATACTGTTAATTTGTGTTTCTAATGCTTGAAGACCTTGTGTAAAGTTGTAACCAATAAATAAAATACCTATTACTTTATTATCTTGAAGAATAGGTGAGTAAACCGTAATATAATCTTCACCAAAAAGTCTTGCATTGCCAATGTATTTTTGTTTTTTCATAATAGATTCATAGGCAGGGCTGTTCTTTCCTAAAAAAGTTCCCATCGCACGTGATTTGTCTTCTTTTTTAAGAGAAGTTGAAACGCGAATAAAATCATCACCACTTAGCACAAAAATGGTAGCGACGGCATTTGTTAGATTCGTAAAAGCATCCACTTTAAGGAAGTTATTATTAAGCGTATAATCATCTGTTGTAAGTAAAGGTGTATCCACACCGTTTACTTTGATTTTTTCATTAGAATTAATATGAAACTTACTAAATTCTGATTCAAAAACAGTAAAAAGTTTAATAGCGGTATCTTCGAGTGCACTGTTGTAAACTTTGACAGTTTGCTCTAACCCTGTTAGATTCCCCGTTATTTTTTGTTCTGTTTCTTCTTTGATATAGCCACTAAGATAAAAATTGATATAAAAAATAAAAGCAAAAATTGAAAAAGAAACAATTAAAACTTGTAAAATTGTTACTTTTTTCGCAATAGAATTCATGAAATGTCTCCAAACTAAAATATAATTTAATTATAACATGAAAATATACCTTTTAAGACGTTATACAAGAGAGATAAACGTCAAGAATTAAAGAGATGAAGAAAGATTAATATAACTGTTGGGTGGCGTATAGACATAAATAGCTCTTGTAAGCTACAGTCTTAATTTTAAGATATCTTGCTTCAAAAAGAAGGTTAGGGTTTGAATTAGCTAAATTAAACCATTTACTGCTTTTTAACTAGCAACTTGGGTTTAATATCAATTTTAATTTAGTTTCGATATAGTTTTTTGTTAGTAAAAAATACCGAGTAAGGAGAAATTATGGCAGTAAAAATTACTGATATTTGTATTGCATGTGGCGCCTGTATTGATGAGTGCCCAGTAGAAGCAATTGTAGATGATAGTGATAACCCAACAGGTGCAGATATTTATTATGTCTACGCTGACAAATGTGTTGAGTGTGTTGGTCATCATGATGCGCCTGCGTGTGCAGAAGCTTGCCCAACTGAGGGATGTATCGTATGGGATGCACCATATGCTGGACAACCAAGCCGTGATGAAATCAGTGCAGATATGAGAAAAGGCACAACGCCTTGTGCTGAATAGTTAATCATAAGAACAAAAGAGGGCTTGCTCTCTTTTGTTTCTAGAGTTTAAAACACAGTTTAATTGATATTAAAAAAAAATTCTGCTATACTCCCACGTTCTAATTCCCTACAAAGTTATGAAATTCAATTATATTATAGGAGAAGATTGTGGAAAGCACATTATCCATTATTAAACCAGATGCAGTAGCGAAAAATGTTATTGGTAAAATTGTTGACAGATTTGAATCAAATGGGTTAAAAATTGCGGCGATGAAGAAAGTACAACTCAGCCAAGCTGATGCTGAAGCTTTTTATGCAGTTCATGCAAGTAGACCATTCTTTGGCGATCTTGTTAAATTTATGATTAGTGGACCAGTTGTGGTTATGGTTTTAGAAGGCGAAAATGCAGTTCTTAAAAATCGTGACCTTATGGGTGCTACCAATCCTAAAGAAGCAGCAAAAGGTACTATCAGAGCAGATTTTGCTGACAGTATTGATGCTAATGCAGTACATGGTAGCGATAGCTTAGAGAATGCAAAAATTGAGATTGATTTCTTTTTTGCAAGAAGAGAAATTCTCTAATTCCAATGAATATAGAATTCAAAAAAATTCCCGCTAATGGGATTCATTTTGAAACATCTTTAGGCGATATTAGATTTTTCGGTGAAGCTATAAAGACAAGTAAGACAATGGTAAAATGCACAGGTGTTATGGAAGGGAATCTTCCTCATCTATGTGACAGGTGTGCTGAAAGTTTTAAGTTAATGGTTAACGAGCGTGTTGAAGTTTTTGCTAGTGAAGGTCTTTATGAAGATAACGAAGGCGAAGAACTTTTAAATGTAATAGAATTTTTTGATGGTTCGATTGATATTGATACAATGCTTCAAAGTGAAATCGAAGCTTTCAAAAGTGATTACCACTATTGTGGACAATGTGAACAACTAAAAGGAGAATAAAATGGCTGTACCTAAGAGACGCGTGAGCAAAACCAGAGGCGCAAAAAGAAGAACACATTATAAAGTAACTCTTCCTATGCCTGTTAAAGATAGTGATGGAACATGGAAAATGCCTCATAGAGTGAACAAAACAACAGGCGAATATAAAAACTAAATGCTAACCATAGCAATTGATGCGATGGGAGGGGACTTTGGTCCCTCTCCAATTGTTGAAGGAACCCTTCATGCGCTTAAAGAGCGCCAATTTAAAGCACTTCTTGTAGGGGACGTTAGCGTTCTCAAACCTCTTATCCCTAATGAATATTTAAACAGAGTCTCATTTGTTGAAGCAACCGATGTTTTAGACATGCACGAAGCAGCAACTAACGCTCTTAAACGCAAAGAGACATCAATCTATAAAGCGGTTGATCTTGTTAAAGATAAGACGGCAGATGCTGTAGTTTCTATGGGACATAGTGGTGCTACAATGAGTTTAGCAACACTACGTATTGGAAGACTTAAGGGTGTTTTACGCCCTGCAATTGCCACTATTATGCCAACTGCTGTGCAAGGTAAACTGAGTCTTGTATTAGATGTAGGTGCCAATGTGGACTGCAAAGCAGAACATTTAGCACAATTTGCTATTATGGGCGAAGCGTATGCGAAAGATGTTTTGAAGATTGCCAAGCCTAAAGTTGGATTACTTTCAAATGGCGAAGAAGAGAGTAAAGGTAACGAGACAACCAAAGAGGCATTTGAAACACTTAAAAAACTTGAGAGTTTTGTGGGAAATGTTGAAGGCAACAATGTGTTTGATGGTTCCGTCGATGTTATTGTGTGTGATGGTTTTGTAGGAAATATTTTACTCAAAGCCAGTGAAGGCGTTGCAGATTCTATTACGAAAATTATCAAACAAAACGTACGACGCTCACCTTTAGCTATTGCTGGAGCGGTTTTGATGCGTAAAGTATTTACGGTGCTTAAAAAACAAGTTGACTATGCAGAATACGGTGGTGCACCGTTGATTGGTATTAATGGCTGTGCGATTATAGGCCATGGTAAAAGTAATGCAAAAGCAGTTAAAAATGCTATTTTTCAAGCAATTAATTTTTCAAGTTCTAGTATCAATGCTGATATTGAGCAAAAATTAGTGCTCTTAGAGCAATAAAGGACGAACGTGTACGCATCTTTAAAATCTATTGGAGGTTATGCTCCTTCTCGTATTCTCAGCAATACTGATCTTGAAAAAATGGTTGAGACTACGGATGAGTGGATTGAAAAGCGTACAGGTATTAAAGAGCGACGTATTGCATCTGATGAAGAAGCAACAAGTGATCTAGGTGTGAAAGCAGCGCTTCTGGCAATTGAGCGAGCAGGCATTGATAAAGAAGAAGTTGATTTAATCATCTGTGCAACACTCTCTCCAGATTATCTTTGTATGCCCTCTACCGCGTGTGTTATTGCTGGGAAACTAGGTATTAGTGATGTGATGGCCTTTGATATTAGTGCAGCATGTAGTGGATTTGTTTATATGCTCTCTATAGCAAAAGCATTTATTGAATCAGGTGCTAAAAAAAATATCCTTTTAATTGGTGCTGAAAAAATTAGTAGTCTCGTCGATTATACCGATAGAGGTACATGTATTCTTTTTGGTGATGGTGCAGGTGCCGCGATTATTGGTGCAACAGAAGATAAAAATGAAGCTATTATAGATATTCATGCATCTGCCGATGGTCGTTATGGCGATCTTCTCATTACCCCAGGCTGTGGCTCAAAATACCCATGTTCACAAGAAACGCTTGATAATAAACTCAATTACATTAAAATGCAAGGCAATGAAGTTTATAAAGTGGCTGTTAAAACTTTAACAAACGATGTAATTGATATTTTAGAAAACAATAACATAACAGCTGCACAGATTGATCATTTTATACCGCATCAAGCAAACCTTAGAATTATTGAAGCAGTACGCGCAAAGCTTGATTTTCCTATTGAAAAGACCATTTTAACGGTTGCAAAATATGGCAATACATCAGCAGCTTCAATCCCAATGGCTATCAATGATGCTTATGAAGAAGGTCGCATTAAAAAAGGTGATCTAATGCTCTTAGATGCTTTTGGTGGTGGTTTTACTTGGGCAAGTGGGCTTGTCAGATTTGGCGGCAATTAATCTTTACATGTAAACTTAGAAAAGCTTACATGTAAATTACTTTTAGAGAATTTTGTGTAAGGTTGTGGCTTTACTCATCCACGCTTCAAGGCCTTTCCAGTCTTCTTCTTCAATCATCCTCTTTGATTTTGCTAGCTCTTGTTCAAAAACATCAATGGAACTTAAAAGATTGTTTTTATTTTGTCTGAAAATATCTGACCACATTTGAGGCGAGCTTTTAGCAACGCGGCTCATATCTTTAAAACCACCTGCTGCAAGGGCTAAAATACTTTTTGGATCTTCTTGTCCCATAACGCTGTTTGCGAGTGCATAACTAATCACATGGGGAAGGTGTGAGATAAATGAAGCATGAGCATCATGCGAAATGGGATCCATAAAGACGATTTTCATACCAATGTGAGAGAACATCTGAATCGCTCGGTTTTTATGTAGGTCATTACTGTTATCGGTATCGCATAAAACAACCACTTTGTCATGATAGAGATTTTGAATAGCCGCACTTGGTCCAAATTTTTCAGTACCAGTCATAGGGTGGGCGGCAATAAAATTAGAACGAATCGATTCAGGTACGGAAGCCACAATTTCTGCTTTGGTACTTCCTAAATCAATGATTGTTGTTGTGTCACGTACATCTTTAAGATCTTGGAGTGCTTTGATAATGCCTCCAACAGGAATGGCAAGGAAAATAACATCACAGGTTTTAATTTCAGCAAAAGAGACAATATCATGGACAAGATTGAGCTTTAATGCTTCTTCGCAGTGACTTAAGTTGTGGTCAAAGCCAACAATTTTAGAGACCAATTTTGTATTTTGAAGCGCTAATCCTAATGAGCCTCCCATCAAACCTAAGCCAACAATACCAATAACCATTAAAACTCCTTTAATTACGCATCTTTAGAGTACCAAACAATAGCCATTTTATGGGTTTAATAGGCACTTAATTCTAGAGATGGTATTATATTCAAAATATCTAAAAAAATAAATTTTAGGGCTGATCAGTATGAAAAAAATAACTGCGTTGTCTCTTGTTGTCGCAACTACATTGTATGCGGCTCCGTTAAAAAGCCTTCAGTTTGATGGTTTAATCCATCTTTCACCAGAGATGGCTTCGGAGATGATCGATATGAGAGCTGGTGACTCTGTCGATATGGAAAAAATCGATAAAGCGGTTAAAACGCTTTACAAACAGAACTATTTTGAAGACGTTTGGATCGAAGAAGTCGGCGAGGGTGCTTTAGTAGTTCATGTAAAAGAGAAGCCTGTTATTGCTAAAGTTGATTTTTTAGGCATTAGCGACAATGATAAAGATGAAATGAATAAACTTGCAGGTGTAAAAAAAGGCGAAGTTTATGATGCTGAGAAAGCAGAACTCTCTAAGCTAAAAATCATCAAATTTTATGAAGATAAAGGTTATTTTGACACTATAGTAGAGATTAAAACTACACCTTTAAACGAAAAACTTTCCATGTCACTAGATTTTGTGATCAATCGTGGTGAGAACGTTGTTATTAAAAAGGTCACTTTGTGTGGCTCTAAAGCGCTTGACTATGATGATGTTGAGCCAAATATCGCTAATAAGTCTGAAGAGTGGTTGCCATGGATGTTTGGTTTTAATGATGGAAAGCTTAAAACAACTGATTTAGAGCATGACTCTGCACGTATTAAAGATACTTATATGCAAAAAGGTTATCTTGACTGTGAAGTCAGTCAGCCGTTTTTAAAAACCTACTTAGATAGTTATACTGCAGATCTTGTTTACAGCATTAGTGAAGGCGAACAGTATAAAGTGGGAACTGTTGCTATAGAAATTCCAGAGGGTTTTTTTGATACGAATGAAGTTATCAAAGAGATGAATCTTCAAAATGGGAAAGTCTTTAACGTAGCAAAATTACGTAAAGATATGACACTGATTGAGACAAAAGTTGCGGATCAAGGGTATGCATTTGTTAAGATTGTTCCTGATGTCAAAAATGATAAAAAAACGCATATTGCAAATATCACCTATCGTGTAATGCCTGGTGAAAAAGTTTATATTAACAATGTTCGAATTGCTGGAAATAGCCGAACAATTGATAGAGTTGTCAGACGTGAAATTTATCTAGCAAATAATGATCTTTACAGCAGAACAGATGTTACCGATACGAAAAGTGCACTCAAACGAACAGGTTATTTTGAAGATGTTGAAATTAAAGAAGAGCGTTTAAGTAAAAACTCAATGGATATTGTTGTCAATGTCAAAGAGGCTTCTACAGGTTCAATTGGTGGAGGTATTGGTTATGGTTCGTCCGATGGAGTTCTTTTAAGTGCTAGCGTTTCGGATGGTAATATCTTTGGTTCTGGACTAAGAGCTGGTATTGATATTGAGAGATCTGATAGTGAGCTTAATGGTGCAATTTCCTTAACTAATCCTCGTCTTTTTGACTCTGTGTATAGTTTAAGTGGTAGAATCTATGGTGCGGATAATAATTATTACTATTACGATGAAAAAAAATATGGTATCAATGTTGCATTAGGACGTAAAATTGCTCGAAATTGGAGTACTTCTTTAGGGTATATTATTCAACAATCCAAACTTTCAAATCTTACCAGTGAACTTCAGCCTTATAAAGGTACATTATGGACAGATGAAACAACGATAAAAAGCTCTATTGTTCCAGGACTTTCTTTTAACAATACAGATGATTACTATCTTCCACGAAGTGGCATTTCAGCTAGCACTAGCTTAGAGATTGCAGGATTGGGTGGTGATGAGAAATTTGTGAGCAGTGTCAATAAATTCGCAACATACTATGGCATGCAAGATCTTATTGATTATGATCTTATTTTACGTTATAAAGCACAATTTAAATATCTTTCCATGAATTCAGCCGATGAAAAATACTCTTATGGCGAAAAATATTATATGGGTGGTGTTAGAACAGTTCGTGGTTATGAATCAAACTCACTTTCTCCAAAACTCAATGGTACGAATATCTTAATCGGTGGTAATACTATGCTTGTTAACTCGGTAGAGGCAAGTTTTCCACTGGTCGAACGTATGAAGATGCGTGGAGCATTCTTCTTTGACTATGGTATGATTGGCGATGATAATCTTGATATTAAACGTGGTGGCACGGGTGTTGCACTCGAATGGATCTCACCACTGGGACCTATTGGATTAATTTTTTCTCAGCCAGTAATGACAGAAACAGGCGACAAAAAAGCTTCATTTGAATTTACCATCGGACAAAAATTCTAATATTCAAGAAGAGGAGTTTAACTCCTCTTCAATCTTCATTTCTCTTTAAGAATCTTCTCTATTTAATAATAATCGCAAAAGAAGCTGGTTTGATCAGCTGTTTAATTTGATCACGAGCTAAGAAGAGTTTCTTCTCTGCTTGAATGGTAAGTGTATGATTTTGATAGCTAAAAATTATTGGACTTCGACTCATATCACTATTAATCGCTTTTGCCAATGAGAGGATAAAGCTCAACCATTGCAAGGTTTGTATATCAGGCAAGAGTGCTTTGTAAAGGGTCATATCTTCTTCGCTAGGAAGTTTATTGACATGATATTTAATTAACATTGCAATGAGTATTTTTTGCTCGTGCGAAAAACCATAGTTAAGGTTATTGAGTATAAAGTAAAAACTATGCAAATGATTTTGATAAAAGCCTAGTTTGGTGCCAATATTATAAAGCTCAGCAGCAACACCAAGTTCGCACTTATATTTCTCGGGAATAGTATGTAAAGGAGAAAGCGTATCAAAAAGAAGAGATGCAACTCTTTTAATATAAAGATTGTCCTCTTCCATCATTGAAAAACGATCTTTAAAGCTTCTAAGACTCAATTTAAAATTAGGATTGAATTTATGGTGGTTTGAGCGCAAGAGATCACATAAATAAGCACCTTCTCTCACCCCTGCACCACTGGTAATGATCTTTTTCGTCAAGAGTTTTTGAAAGATAGATTGAAAGATAATACATCCTTCACGCATGGTATCATAACGATCTTTACGCACGCCTAGATTTTTAAGTCCAAGGACATCAGAGCTTACAATTGAATCAACAAAAGAGGAATGGAATGCTATCTCATATTCAAAGCCATGCACAGTTTTAAGGGGGTAGTTTGTACGCTCCATAATGATTTTAGAAAGTGATCGGAGTGTTCCACCAATGCCAATCATATCATTACATGTAAAACGCTCAGGGATTTTCTCTATCTCATGATTGATAAAAGAACGAATCTGCTCTAGTGGTATTTTTTTATCAAAAAAGAGCTCTTTGAGCCTCACTGTTCCAATATTGAGTGAGATGGTTTCTACTATCATACCATTCTCAATTTTAGCAAGCTCTGTTGAGCCTCCACCAATGTCAATGGTTACTGCTTCTTGAATCTCTTTGAGATAATTAAGAGCTCCTACAGCACCATAATAGGCTTCTTTCGTTCCTTCAATAATTTTGATGTTAATATTGAGATCATTATGAATTTTATTAATGAAAGTATTTGCATTGGGGGCATCTCTCAGTGCAGATGTTGCAATACAGAGCACTTTATTGCATTTCAGACCTTTAATAATATGTCCAAACTCTTCAAGTGTTGTAAATGCACGTTTCAGTGCAGGCTCTTGTAAAACACCACCAAAGTTATAGGCACCTTCACCAATTCGTACGCGACTTTTTGTTTCATTGATAAGATGAAATGCGAACCGACTACTCTTTTCAAAGATCGCCATTCTCGCAGAATTAGATCCTATATCAATAATGGCTGTTCGTTTTGACATTAATTTTCGTTGTTAAGTTGTTCGTATTTAAGCTTTAACTCTTCAACGCTTTCAATGTTGTCAGGATCTGGAACGATGCACTCTACTGGGCACACAGAGATACAAGCAGGCTCATCGTAGTGACCTACACATTCTGTACAGACATCAGGATCAATAATATAAATAGGATCGGATTCCTCAATTGCTCCATTTGGACACTCATCGCGACACGCATCACACGCAATACACTCATCCGTAATCATTAAAGACATGCTTGTTTTCCTTATTTAAAGTCGAATTTATTGACGAGTTTATACACTAAAAATACTTTAACGAAATTTAAAGAGAGCGTTTGCGAAGAGGAAGTAATAAAGTTGCTCTTGTTCCTTGTGCATCTTCTCTGTTTTTGAGTGTGATTTTAGCTCCAATAGCATCAGCTGCATTTTTAGCAAGAAAGAGGCCTAGTCCAGCACCTGTTTGATTGCCATAGCGCTTAAAAGGAGCAAAGAGGTCTTTACTTTCATCAATACCAATACCTTCATCAATGACGTGCACAAAAAAACCCTCTTTTGTAAGGTTTGCTTGAATAGTGATATTTCCTTCTTTGGGGGTAAACTTGATCGCATTTTGAACAAAGTTTTGTAAAATATGCATCAAAAGTGTAGGTTGAATCATTATTTTATAGCTTAAAGGTGCAATGTCTTCAATAATATTTTTTTCTTCCATCTTGGCTAAGATAGTATAGTTATTGACTTGTTCTTTTAAAAAAGCGACGAGATCAATTTCGACAGGTTTTTCAAATTGAGCTCCTTCTTGTCGCCCGATTTCTAAAATATTACTAATCATTTTATTCATATCGTTGATAGTTTGATTGTTGCTTTTGATGGTATCAATGTATTTTTCATTCTCTCTTGGTTTTAAAAGAGTTACTTCATTTTTGGTTTTCATGACAGCAAGTGGCGTTTTAAGTTCATGTGCAGCACCAATAAAAAGCTCTTTTTGAGAATTAACAAAGATTTGAATACGCTCAACCAATTTGTTGATACTCGCACCTAAAGGTTGGAATTCGCTTGGAAGCTTTTGAATATCAATAATCTGCAAAAAGTTTTCATTCATGTTGGCAAGTTTGTTTGTAAGAGAACGAACCGGGAGAACAAGCATACGAGAAAGGAAAAGTGCATAAAAAAGAATTAAAAAGATTGCAGTTAGATTAATCAATAAAATATTTTTGAGAATTTTAGTGAGCAATATATCAGTATTGGAAATATCTTTAGTAATAGAGACAAAGTGGTGTTTTCGTTTTTCCAAAGGATAATAGATGGTAAGAAATTTTTGGTCATCTTTTTCGCTGTGTTCAAAGGAAGGAGTATTGCCTTGATTGACACGAATAGCGATCGTTACTTGCACATCAGCAGGGTTATTGATAGAGCTTAGAGAAGGTTCAAAGATATTAATACCCATACGTTCAATAGAGCTGGTACGCGATGTGGCAATGATCTGGGCTTGTCTGGTAAGTTCTTGGGTAATATCTTCAAAAATAGAGATTTTAATGTAGTTGTAAAGAATGACGGAAAAAATTACAATCAGTGTCGCCGAAGCGGACACCAATTGTAATATAAAACTTTCTCTTATACTTTTTTGGGAAAGCAAAATCTATAACCTCTTCGTCTTACTGTCTCAATGGTTGAGATTTCTAATGGTTTGTCCATTTTTTGACGAATTTGGTTAATAGCAACTTCAATAACGTTTGGTGTAACAAGCTCTGGCTCTTCCCAAATTGCATCAAGAAGTTGCTCTTTAGAGACGATTTGATCGCTGTGGCGAGCAAGATGCGTTAGAACTTCGAATGGTTTACCTTTAAGCTCAATTTCTTGACCTTTATAGGTGATTTTTTCTTCATCTGGATCAATGGTAAGGTCATCAATTTTGATAACATTTGTGCCACCAAAACGAAGTCTTGCTTCAATACGAGCGACTAAAATATCAAAATCAAATGGTTTACGAATATAATCATCAGCACCCGCTTTAAGGGCTTTAATTTCGCTCTCTTTGTCATCTTTTGCAGAGATAATCACTGCAGCGGTACGAGGAGATTTTTGTTTAATGAGGTTGATAAGATCAACACCATCGCCATCAGGGAGCATCCAATCTGTTAAAACGAGGTCATAATTACGAATACCAATGTAGTATTCTGCATCTTTATAGTTTTCAGAGCTGTCGGTTTGATAACCAAACTCTTGTAAGCCTTCTGCAATTGTCTTATTGAGGGTTACTTCATCTTCAACGATTAAAATTCGCATTATAAATTCCTTAGTTGCTAAAATTTAAACGGGATTATAGCATAATTTTAGCTAGATTTAAAGTTTTTTTAATTAAATTTTAATTTTTGGAGTAGCAAATGCTATGAGAAACCCCAACCATCGCATTTGGTAAAATATTAGGTTTAAAGATTTTTAATTTCATTTTACGAATTTGAGGATAGGAAACTTTAAGTTTTTGACTTAAATCATCCAATGCATCTTCCAGTAAAAAGTAGCTCATTTGATTCATTTCTGCTTCAAGAAAAGTAGACACTTTTGCATAATCAATAAATTTTTCTGCTTCGTAGGTGTAATCAAGCTTTACATGTAAAATAACTTTTTGAGGCGTGTGGCGCTCTTCTTCAAGAATGCCAACAATCGTCTCAAAGGTTAAATCTTTAATGAGAATTTGCATCAAATAACTTTAGATTCTTTACCCTGAAAGAGCCGAATAATATTAGGAATGTGTTTGTAAACAATCACAAAAGCGATGATGAAAATCGGTGCATGTGTTTTGATGCCCTCAAGATCAGGGTGAACGATAAATGAAGAGACAATCAAAGCACAAAGCGCAAGGAGCGAGGATAGGGAAGAAATTTTAAGAACTTTTCCTGCGACAAACCACGTAACAAAAGCGATCAATGTTTCAAGAGGCAACATGACAAAAAGTACACCAGCACCTGTTGCAACGCCTTTTCCACCTTCAAATTTCAGGTAAGGACTATAGCAATGACCAATAACTGCAAAAATAGCAATTGCCCAAAGCGTTTCGATACCTAGATCAATCATGTGACCAATCAATAATAAAATGATGCCCTTCAGTGCATCCAAAACAACCGTTGCAATTGCTAATTTTTTCGCCAGTTTGGGGTTTGTTTCTTTAAGAACTCTCAGAACATTTGTTGCTCCAATACTCCCACTTCCTCCTTCACGGATATCTGTTCCTGTAAAGAGTTTTGCTAGCAGTAAACCAAAGGGAATACCACCAATTAAGTAGCTTAAAATGTAAAATTGAACGTTAATGCTAAAGAGAAAATCCACACGTAATCCTTCGTTAAAGTTGTCACAGTATAGCAATAATTTTGTTATTATTTCTTTAACGCTATAATGGCTTTTTTCGATAGATACGGAAGGAATTTAAATTGGATAATCAAACATTAAAGAAAGAAATTTTAAAACTCAAGCAAGAGTTACATGTAAGTATCGTGGCACATTTTTATCAAAAAGACGAAGTTTTTGAACTTGCAGATTATGCTGGAGATTCACTGCAATTAGCGCAGTGGGCAGCAAAAGATGTCAATCCTTATTTGGTTTTTTGTGGCGTTGGCTTTATGGGGCAAAGTGTCAAAATTTTAGCGCCCGAAAAACGTGTTCTAATGCCTAAAATTGCCTGTTGTGCAATGGCTCGAATGATCGATGTGGACTATTTTGATCAAAACGTTGCCATTTTAGAAAAAGCAGGTATTGCAAAAGAAGACATTTTGCCTGTGACGTACATCAACTCTTCTGCGGATGTCAAAGCGCGTGTTGGTATGATGGGGGGATATGTTTGCACCAGTTCTAACGCCAAAAAAATCATCACAAAAGCACATGAGAGCAACAAGAAAATTTTGTTTGTACCCGATCGTTGCTTGGGACAAAATATAGCCAAAGAGATGGGGCTTACATCGTGTGTGGTGGGGGATGGAAGTGATCCTAAAGTAGCAGATATTTTATGTTATAACGGATTTTGCTCTGTTCATCAGCTTTTTGATGTGGATGACATTGCTTTTTACCGTGCGAAGTATCCTGGTATTTTAATCGTCACGCATCCAGAGTGTAAGCCTGAAGTGTGTGATCTCTCTGATTTTGTGGGTTCTACCAGTCAGATTATTGAGTATGTGAAAAAACTTCCATTGGATCAAAAGGTAGCGATTGGTACAGAGTACAATATGATTAAGCGATTACGTGCAGAAAATACGTATGTACTCTCTTCATCTAAACCCGAATGTCCAACCATGAATGAAACCACACTGCAAGATGTTTACAACGTACTTTTAAGTATTAAAGAGGGACGTTTTGAAAATGAAATTACCATTTCTGAAGAGACTCGAAAATGGGCATATACGGCACTGAATAGGATGTTTGAGCTATGATTAAAAAATTTGTCAAGAAAGCGCTCGAAGAGGATGTTGGAAGAGGCGATCTTTTTTCATTAGTGGGAAAAGACAGTTTTGCAAGTGCCAATATCATCTGTAAAGATACAGGTGTTTTTGCAGGACGACCTTATGTTAAAGCGCTGTGTAAGATGAACAAGCTCGATGTTAAGTTCTATTTTGATGATGGTGATGCTCTTCAAAAAGGTGATATTGTCGCTTTAATTGAAGGAAAGTCTAAAAATATTTTGCGTTGTGAGCGAACTATTCTTAATTTGATGCAGCATGCCAGCGGTATTGCAACGAATGTTGCACGTTATAAAAAAGCCTTGGAAGGTTATGCCCTCAAACTTTTAGATACACGAAAAACCAGACCGCATTTGCGTATTTTTGAGAAGTATGCGATTCGTTGCGGTGGTGGAAGTAACCACCGTATGGGATTGGATGATTGTTTGATGATTAAGGATACCCATCTTAAAACCATCGATGATTTGAAAGTTTTTATTGTCGAAGCCAGAGAAAAACTCCCCTTTACATGTAAAATTGAAATTGAGTCTGAAGATGTGGAGTTTGCGAAGTTTGCGATGCAATGCGGGGCGGATATTGTCATGTGTGACAATATGTCGCATGCCGATATTCAAGCCGTCGTTGCCTACAAAAATAGTCATTTTCCTCATGTGCTTTTAGAAGCCAGTGGCAATATTACCAAAGAAAACATTGTGGAATATGCCAAAACAGGTGTCGATGCAATTAGCAGTGGAAGTTTGATTCATCAAGCAGTCTGGCTTGATTTTTCGATGAAAATCACTCATAAAACCGTGATCTAAGTAGGAATATTGCACTGTGGCGGATGATCAAGAAAAGACGGAAGAACCCAGTTCCAAGAAGATTGATGATGCCAGAGCAGATGGCAATGTCCCCAAAAGCCAAGATACCAGTGCTTTTATCACATTGGTGGTGGCGCTCGTTGCTTTTTTAGCACTTTTATCGTGGATTGAATCTCGCGTTGTCTATCTCTACTATTATTACCAATCACTTATTGGAACCGAAATAACCAAAGAGGCGACACTGCAAATCTCGATGATTACATTTCGGGAAATTATTTTTATGGTGATCCCTCTATCTTTAGCCGTTGCTATTGCCGGTATCTTAGCGAATGTCATGCAAACAGGATTTATTTTTACCACCAAACCACTCATGCCTGATTTCTCAAAATTAGATCCAATGAAAGGGCTAGCCAATCTTTTTTCGATGAAAAAAGCGGTTGAAGCGATTAAAATTATTTTAAAAGTGGGTGTTATTTTATGGGTGTGCTACTATTTTTTACTCTCGTTTACAAAAGAGCTTCCAACGGTGATCTATTTTCCTCTTTTTGATCAACTTTCATGGTTAAAGCATAAGATGCTTATTTTAGTAGCGGTTATTCTTATTTTATTTTTAGTGTTGGCCCTAGCAGACCTGTTATTTGTTCGCTTTACCTACTTTAAAAGTTTGCGAATGAGCAAGCAAGAACTGAAAGATGAATACAAGCAGATGGAAGGTGATCCTAAGATCAAAGCCAAAATCAGGCAAATTCAGATGCAAATGACCAAAAAACGCATGATGCAGGAGATTCCTCAAGCGGATGTGGTCATCACCAATCCAACGCACTATGCTGTCGCTATTCGTTACAATCAAGATAAAGAATCTGCACCAAAAGTCATCGCAAAAGGGACAGATTTTGTAGCCCTTCGGATTAAAGAACTTGCAATGAACTATAACATTCAAATTGTTGAAAATCCACCATTGGCGAGAGAGCTCTATAAAAAATGCAATCTAGGTGATATTATCCCTGAAAATCTCTATAAAGCGGTTGCAGAAGTTCTTGCATTCGTTTACAAAAGTTCTAAAAAACCGCACTAAAAGACATCAATAACTTTTCAGTCAAAATTAAGTATAATCTCCCTTTTATCACTAAGTGGAGTTATGATGTATCAACAAGCGTGGAAGCGTATGCTTGAAGCCAATCACATTGTTATTGTCTCACACGTACATCCCGATGGCGATACA
The DNA here is from genome assembly GCF_000813345.1 of Sulfurospirillum arsenophilum NBRC 109478. Lineage (NCBI taxonomy): Bacteria > Pseudomonadati > Campylobacterota > Epsilonproteobacteria > Campylobacterales > Sulfurospirillaceae > Sulfurospirillum > Sulfurospirillum arsenophilum. Next base: position 255,429 of record NZ_BBQF01000001.1, read on the forward strand.
TTAGGTAGTGCATTAGCACTGTATGACGTACTCATTCGTGCTGGTAAAAAAGTAACGCATTACAATAAAAATAGTGAACTTCCATTGGTATATGACTTTTTGCCAGGCTATTCGAAGATTAAAAATAGTTTGCCAAAAAGCTTTGATTTAGTGGTAAGTTGTGACTGTTCAACACGCGATAGACTCAAAATTCCTGAAGGTGATTATGAGATTATCAACATTGATCATCACCTCACGAACCACTATTTTGGGGATATGAATCTTGTAGTCGATCATTTTTCAAGTGCTGGCATGGTTGTGTATGAGCTTTTGAAAGCGAATGCTATTGAGATGAGTAAAGAGTGTGCAATATGTCTTTATACCGCCATGGCAGATGATACAGGGTTTTTTCTCTACGGTGATATGGATGAGTTAACCTTTACGATTATTGCGCAGTTGGTTAAATGCGGTGCAAACCCGAAAGAGATTGCGTCTAAAGTTAAGCGAAGAGAGCCACTTTCAAAAATAAGACTCTATGGCTATATGTTGAACCATTTTGATCTTTATGAAAATGGACGAATTGCCACGATTATTTTTGATAAGGCAACGCTTGAAGCAACAGGAGCAAGGCGACACGATACTAAAAATATCGTCAATATGCTCAGAAGTATCGTTAATGTAACCATTGCGATAATGATTTTAGAGGAAAAAGAGGGAGGCTATAAAGTCTCATTGCGGAGTAAAGATATTAACGTTTCAAAGATTGCTTTGGAGTATCAAGGAGGTGGTCATAAGACTGCCGCAGGTTTTGAAGTGCCAGCATGTGATCCCAAAATACTTCGAGATGCAATTGTTGAAAAAATAAAAAGGATAGACAAAGAATGAAACAACAAAGAAAATCATCCATAGCAGGCATGGTGCTAGGGTTTATTTTTTTAGTCTTAGTAGGTGGAGTTGCATTTGTATTTAACTCTAGTTTGTTTGAAAGAGAAGCTCCTCAAATCGTTCTTTCTAAAGAGATAGATTGGAATTTAAAAGATCCTATTAAAGTTCAAGTAGCAGATGCAAGTGGGATTCGTTTTGCACGTGCGACGCTCTTTGATGGCGAAAAAAGTGTTGTCTTAGAGACGAAAGAGTTTAAAACAGCTGAAAAAACTGTTGAGTTAAATCTCTTATTTCCCAAAACAGGTTTCGGTGCCAATAAAAAAGTATTTGAATTAACCATTGAAGCTGTTGATAGTAGTAAGTGGAATTTTTTTGCAGGCAATAGTGTTAGTGCAAAATCGGTGATTAAAGTCGATACCAAAAGACCTGAAGTAAATATTATTGGAAGTTCGTATAAGATTATGAAGGGTGGCGTTGCAACCGTTATTTTTAAAGCACAAGATGAAGCGATGAAGTCACTTTATGTCGAAACAAATTTTGGCAAGAAATTTTACCCAACACCATTTTACAAGGAAGGGTATTATATTACTTTAGTTGCTTGGCCTACACATATTGAAAGTTTTACGGCTTCTGTTGTAGCCATAGATCGAGCAGGAAACTTAACAAAATCGCATGTCCCTTATTTTTTACAAGATAAAAAGTATAAAACATCGACGATTGCACTAGAAGATCGTTTTTTAGATGGTAAGATTTCTGATTTGATCGCTGAGGTAGCTCCTGAACGCTCTTCCCTCACAAAATTAGAAAAATTTAAATTTGTTAATGAAGATATGCGAAAAGGCAATGAAGCAAATATTTTAAAGGTAACTTCGAATGTTCCAACTGAGCAGATGAATGGTTTTTACCTAAAACCTTTTTATCCATTGCGTAATGGTAAAGTTGTCGCAAGTTTTGGAGATCATCGTTTTTATGAGTATGATAAAAAACCTACCAGTGAATCCTACCATTTAGGGCTTGATCTTGCGAGTAATGCGCAAGCAGCAATGCAATCTTCTAATGATGGCGTTGTTGTATTTGCACGAGAAAATGGTATTTATGGTAATAACATCATTATCTCTCATGGTTTGGGCGTCTATTCACTTTATGGACACTGCTCAAGTTATATGGTGAAAGAGGGCGATGTGGTAAAAGCAGGAGAGTCTATTGCCAAAACAGGTTTAACCGGTTTAGCCCTTGGAGATCACCTTCACTTTGGTATGTACGTTCAAGGCGTTGATGTCAGACCTGAAGAATGGATGGATGAAGTATGGCTTAAAGAAAGCGTCTTTAATGTAATAGAATCAGCAAAGAAGATTATGGATCGATGAAAGTAACGCAAAAAAATGTGAGAGTGTTTCACATCGAAATTGATGATGAAGCCTCTTTTTTAGACTATTTTAGAAAGAATAGCCTTCTTTTGAAGGAATTCTTTTTGCTTATTGAAGGTAATATAACCAAAAACATTGCTTTCGTTTTAGAGCAAAGTGGCGTCTGTTATAAAGAGATCAATCACTGTGCTATTCGCTTTGGTGGCATTAAAAAAGAAACACCTCTTCTTGAAGACGAACCCAAAAAAGAGGTTATTTCAGAAATAATTTCTGAAGAACCAAAACAGTTGCCAAAACTTAAACTGTATGATCGTCCAATTCGTTCAGGAGAAGAGATTGTTGAGAGTTTGCCAATTGTTATTTTTGGTCGTGTTAACAGTGGTGCCAAGGTCTTTTGTGAAGAGAGTATGAGTATTTATGGTATTATTGACGGATTAGTGCAGTGCGATGGGGAATATGTCGTACTCAGTGGCATCAGTCCAAGAGGACATCTCATTTTTAATGGTGAGATTGTAGATAGAGAAATGCTCAAACTTAATGTACTTCAAAAAATCGTTATGCGCGATAACGTTATTGAAATAAAGGAAGTTGTGTGAAACAGACCACATTAGCCAAAGCGGTTAGCGGTGTAGGAATTGGGCTTCACAAAGGAGAACCAATTCAAATACGCCTTGAACCTCTTGAAGCAAATAGCGGTATTCTTTTTTACCGAAGCGATGTAGGATTATTAGTTCAAGCATTGCCTCAAAATGTTGTTAATACTCAAATGGCTACAGTTATTGGGAACTCAAGTGCTTATATCTCTACGATTGAGCATCTTCTTTCTGCCGTTTATGCTTATGGCATTGATAATATTAGAGTGGTACTAGATGGGGCTGAAGTCCCTGTTATGGATGGAAGTAGTGCCAGCTTTTGCATGATGCTTGATGAAGCAGGAACACGTAAACTTGATGCAACAAAACAAGTGTTGATCATCAAAAAAGAGGTAGAAGTGCAAGATGGTAAAAAATTTGCACGTGTAACACCTAGTTTGAAACCTACTTATAGTTTTATGATTGATTTTGCGCATCCTTCCATTGGTAAACAGGAGTTTAGTTTTGAATTTAGCAAGAAAAATTTTATTGAAGAGATAGCAAGAGCTCGTACATTTGGTTTTTTAAAAGATGTTCAGATGCTACGTTCACGTGGACTTGCCCTTGGTGGATCGCTTGATAATGCAGTTGTTATGGATGATAATAAGATTTTAAATCCAGAAGGATTACGCTTCTCTAATGAGTTTGTGAGGCATAAAATCTTAGATGCAATTGGTGATCTATCGCTCTTAGGGGCACCTTTTTTAGGTGATTATACATCCTATGCAGGCAGTCACAATTTGAATCATGAACTCACCAAAGCAATTTTACGAGATCCAAGTAATTATGAGATTAGAACGCTCAGTGTGGAAAAAGCACAAGAGTTTGAAAAGGTTTACGCATAAAAACTGCTGTTGATATTGTTGTTATCACGCTTACTTCACCTTTACATGTAGGCATTTATGAAAATAACCAATTAATAAGAACCTTTGAAACAATGGATCAAACCAGTGAGGCATTGCCGTTGCTATTTGAATCAATTTTAAACGAGTATGATCCAAAACGACTTTTCTTTGCCCGAGGTCCTGGAAGTTTTATGGCGATTAAAATTACCTATATTTTTTTAAAAACGCTCAGTATTACACTTGGAATTCCACTTTTGGCGTGCGATGGATTTGTTTTTAATGAGAGACGACCTATTCGAGCAATGCGCAATCTTTATTTTATAAAAGAAAAAGAAGAAATTACAACCATACGTTTAGAAGATTCCGTAGAACAGCATTTTACATTACCACAGAGATTAAATGAAGATCTGTTTAACGATGAAATTGAACCACTTTATATGTTACCAGCAGTTTAGGAGCGATGTGTGAAGATAAAAATACCAGCGACCAGTGCTAATTTAGGGCCCGGATTTGATTGTCTAGGTCTTGCCATTGCACTTTATAATGAAGTGAGCATTAAGCCTTCAAGTTATCACAGTATCTCTGTGAAAGGCGAAGGCGAAGAGAATGCAAAGCTTAAAAAGAACAATATTTTTGTCTCTATTTTTTACGATATTTATCAAGAGTTAGTCGGTAAAAAAGATCCTTTCAGGTTTGAGTTTTATAACAATATTCCTTTCTCTCGCGGGTTGGGAAGTAGTTCTGCCGTTATTGTGGGTGCCATTGCAAGTGCCTATGAAATGGCTGGTGTGAAGGCAAGTAGAGAGAGTATTTTAAATAAAGCTATATTATATGAAACCCATCCAGACAATATCGCTCCTGCCGTTTATGGAGGATTTACAAGCTCTGTGGTTGAAAATGGTAAAGTAAGAACATTAAAAAAAGTCTTGAGTGAAAAGCTTAAAGTGGTGATGGTTATTCCTGATCGTCCCATGTCCACAGCACATTCAAGGACACTGCTTCCTAAAACGTACTTGATGAAAAATGTGGTCTATAATCTCTCTCGTGCTTCTTTACTGACGGCGGCTTTCTTTAGTGAGAATTGGGAGTTTTTGAGGGCTGCATCGAGGGATTGTATGCATGAACACCGTCGTATGAGGCAACTGAAGGAACTTTTTGAAGTGCGTGAGATTGCTTTAAAAAGTGGAGCACTCATGAGTACACTCTCGGGCAGTGGCTCATCGTTTTTTAATCTCGTTAAGGCGGAAGACGCTCCAAAGGTTGCAATAGCGCTTAAAAATGCGTTTGAAATGTTTAGAGTAGAAATCTTTGAATTAGATAATAACGGTTTTGAAATCGTAAAAAGCTGAAAGACAGCTAAAATTTGATATAATCAGGCGCAAAAATGAGTCAACCCATACGAATGTGCATTGTTTGTAGAGAAAGATCTTTACAACAAAGTTTACAAAGATTGCAGATTGTAGATGGAGAGCTCGTGCTCTTTTCCAAAGTAGGAAGAAGCTTTTATATCTGCAAGGCATGTATGACAAACAATGAAAAGAAAGTTGTAAAAATACTCAACAATAAATGCAAAACAAATCACAAAGCAATGATGGAATTTGGTAAAATATTTAAGGAGACAGGGTCGAATGGATAAAGTTCGTATAACCGAAATAGCAAAAGAACTAGGCATGAAGAACAAAGAAATCGTTGATAAGGCGATAGATCTTGGACTTGATGTCAAAGGGCATTCCAGTTCAATTAGTACAGAAGATGCCGAAAAACTCATGAACTATGTATTGAGTGGAGAGAATACGCAAGCAAGTAAGCCATCCCCTCAGCCTAAAGCTCCGGAAACTAAAAAAGCCGAAATTGTAGAAGCACCGCCTGTCGTTGAAAAACCAAAAGTACCTGAAGTTGCTGCTCCTAAAACGAAGACATTGAAAGAAAAAGAGCTTGAATCGGGTCATATCGCTCAAGCTGTCCCTCAAAAAGAGATTTCTGAGAACGTAGTATCAGATACAGTAGGCGAAGATAAAGTAGAAACAACAGATAAAGTTGATCCAACCAATGTACAAAAGCGTAGAGGTTTAGTGATCGTTAAAAAGAAAAGACCTGATGTTAAAGAGGTCGAAGTTGAAGAGAGACAAAGTAGTCCATCATCTTTCTATGGTTCTCGTGAGCATACTCCTTCTCGTAGTATGGAGTCTATGTTCTCTGCATCAAATAGTGCAAGCGAACTTCAAAAAAAGAAAAAGAAACTTAAAAAATTACCTGCTGAGAAAAAAACCACTACTGAGAAATTGGATATTGCTTTAAACATTGAAATGGCAGATACGAACATCGACACAGAAGAAGATGGAATGATCGTTCTCCCAGATCTTAATGTGGGTATTACGGTCACAGAAGAAGCGAAAAAGAAAAAACAGATCGATCCAAGCCAAATTAGAACGACTAAAAAAACCAATTTTGTTATGCAAGGAATTCAAAGAGTGGGACGTAAACGTAGACGTCGTCCTGCACAAGTTCAAGAAGCTGAAGCGATTAACGCGATTGAAATTCCTGAAGAGATTAGGGTTTATGAGTTTGCAGAGAAGATCAATAAACCTGTAAGTGAAGTGATTAAAGAACTTTTCTCACTCGGCGTTATGTTTACTAAAAATGACTTTTTAGATAAAGATTCTATCGAGATTTTAGCAGATACTTTTGACATTAACGTTACAACCGTTAATGATCAAGATGCATTTGACTATGTGAAAGCCTATGATGAAGAGGGTGAAGCAAGTGATCAAGTGCTTGTTGAACGCGCTCCTGTTATTACGATTATGGGTCACGTAGATCATGGTAAAACTTCATTACTGGATTATATTAGAAGTGCTAAAGTAGCTGCTGGCGAGGCGGGTGGAATTACCCAACACGTTGGCGCTTATATGGTTGAGAAAAATGGTAGAAACATTACCTTTATCGATACCCCAGGTCACGAAGCTTTTACAGAAATGCGTTCACGTGGTGCTAAAGTAACAGATATTGTTATCGTTGTTGTAGCAGCCGACGATGGTGTTAAACCTCAAACCAAAGAGGCTGTTGAGCATGCAAAAGCAGCGGGTGTGCCTATTATTATTGCTGTCAATAAAATGGATAAAGAAGCAGCGAATCCTGATCTTGTCAAAGCACAACTCGCAGAACTTGGCATTACACCTGTTGATTGGGGTGGAGAGCATGAATTTGTGCCAGTATCTGCAAAAACAGGTATGGGTATTGAAGACTTACTTGAAACCATTTTATTACAAGCAGACCTTTTAGAGCTCAAAGCAGATCCAAGTAGAGATGTTAAAGCAACCGTTATCGAAAGTTCTTTGGAAAAAGGACGTGGTCCTGTTGCAACTGTCGTCATTGAAGATGGTACGATGCGTGTAGGCGATATTGTCGTTGCGGGTGTTGCTTTTGGTAAAGTGAAAGCATTGCTTGATGATCTTGGTCGTTCGGTTAAAGAAGCCCTTCCTGGTGAGCCTGTCGTTGTTCTTGGCCTTAGTGAAGTTCCAGGTGCGGGTGATACGTTGATTAGCGTTAAGACGGATAAAATAGCACGTGAATACGCGAAGAAAAAAGCAGAATACCTCCGCCAAAAAGAGCTCTCTAAAACAACTAAAGTAAGTCTTGATGATCTAAGTGCGATGATTGCAGAGGGTGCTTTAAAAACATTGCCTGTTATTATTAAAGCAGACGTTCAAGGAAGTCTTGAAGCAATCAAAGGCAGCCTTGAGAAAATTAGAAACTCAGAAACCAAAGTTAACATTGTTAGTGCAGGTATCGGTGGAATTACCGAGAGCGATGTTGCACTTGCAAGTGCGAGCTCAGACTGTATTATTTTAGGTTTCCATGTACGCCCAACAGGTGTGGTCAAAGAAAAAGCAAAAAGTGCTGGCGTTGAGATTAAAACATACAATATCATTTATGATTTGATTGATGATGTAACCAACATTGTGACAGGTCTTATGGCACCAGTTATTCGTGAAGAGAATATCGGACAAGCAATGGTTAGAGAAGTCTTCCCAGTACCAAAATTGGGACATATTGCTGGCTGTATCGTAACAGATGGAACTATTAACCGTGGTGTTAAAATCAGGGTTATTCGTGATGGTGTTATCATTTATGAAGGCAGTGTTTCATCTCTTAAACGTTTCAAAGAGGACGTTAAAGAGGTGGGTAAAGGTTACGAGTGTGGTGTGGGCATTACAGGATACACTGATATTAAAGTAGGCGATTATATCGAGAGCTTTAAAGAGGTTGAAGAAAAAGCAAAACTATGATAAATAAAAGTATTAAGATTCAAAGAACACAGAGCGTTTTGAGGGAATTGATCCCTGAAGCACTTTCAACTTTAGAGGATGAAATGCTACGTGGTGTTTGTGTTATCGACGTTGAATGTAGCCGTGGAAAATATGATGCGATTGTTTATTTGGATGGTTCGGTTTATGATGAGGCTGAAAAGCGTTATATTCTCTCACACTTAGACCGAGTACAGCGTCACATTCAAACGCATTGTATGCAAGCAGAAGGTTGGTTTCGCTGTCCACGTTTCACGTTTCATTTCGATGATAGCCTAGAGCGTCAAAATAAAATGGATGCTCTGTTTGCAAAAGTCCAAGAAGAGCTCGAAAAAGGTAAAAAAAGCGATGATTGATCAAGAAAAAATTGTAAAAATTGTAGAAAGCTGTGGTGTCTCTTTATACGATACCGAAGTAGCAAACGAATTTGATAAAAAGATCTTTCGCCTTTACATTACATCAAAAGAGGGCATTAGTCTTGATAAATGTGCAGAAATCAGTCGTATTTTATCGCCTATTTTTGATTTAGAACCACCACTGGATGGTGAATATCTCTTTGAAGTGAGCTCTCCTGGAATTGAGCGAAAACTTACAAAGCCAGAACATTATAGTGCTTCTCTTGGCGAAAAAGTCAAAGTAAAATTAAATACTAAAGAGAAATTTATTGGTATTCTCGAAGCCTTTACTGGTAACGTAGCTTCTGTGCGCGTTGAAAATGAACTCAAACAGATTTCACTGGATGAGATTGAAAGTGCTCGAACTTATTTTGAATGGTAAGCGCATTTGACGCAGTCTTAATGCAAAAAGCACTTGATGCCGCTTGGGCGCATCAAGTGTTAACCTTTCCAAATCCTGCTGTAGGTGCGGTAGTCAGCAATGATCAAGGCAATATTTTAGGTGTTGGCGCACACCGAAAAGCAGGAACTGCTCATGCTGAAGTCCTTGCACTTAAAGCTGCATATGAAACACTCACTGAAGATACACGCATCCGTAACATTGAAGATGCAACCGCGTTACACACTTTTTTAAAAGAACATCACAATCATATTTTTCATAATCTCACGTTACATGTAACACTCGAGCCATGTCACCACTTTGGTAAAACGCCTCCTTGCTCATCACTCATTGATGCTTTAGGATTGAAGCGCGTGGTGATTGGCTCTTTCGATGAGAGTTCGCAAGCCAAAGGTGGTGGAGCTTTTTTGCGAGAAAGAGGTGTTGAGGTTGCATTTGGATGTCTGAAAGAGGCGTGTGATTTGCTGTTGACTCCTTTTACATGTAAAGAAAAAAAGCGACCTTTTGTCTTTTTCAAACTGGCAGTAAGTAGCAATGGTGTGGCAACGGGAGGGATTATAACTTCTTCGGATTCCCGTGCAATGGTACATCGTCTTCGCGATCGTTGTGATCTTTTGGTCATTGGTGGCAATACCGTACGAATAGATCGCCCCATTCTTGATGCACGATTGTGTAATGGCAAAGCCCCTGATGTGTTGATTTTTTCCAAACAAAATGATTTTGACCGAACAATTCCTCTTTTTGGGATTGTAGATCGTAACGTTTTTATTGAAGAGACAATGCAAAAAGTAAATGAGTATTCTATGGTGATGGTTGAAGGCGGACAAGGACTTCTTGATGCACTCTCAAGCGAGATTGAATGGTATTTGATTTTTGAATCGCCTCATGAAAAAGAGGGTAAAGCGATTATTTTACCAGCAGGACTGCAAAAGATTTTTTCTCAAAAAGTGGGTGAAGATACCATGAGCTGGTATTATAAACATGTTCGGTGAATTTTTTCTCTTTGAAGTCTTGATTGTTTTAGTTGCAGGATTTTTCCATGGTATTGTTGGATTTGGCTTTCCCATGATCGCAACACCGCTCTTTGTCCTTTTTTTAGATCTTAAACTGGCTGTTCTATACACACTATTTCCCACGCTTGTTACGAACATCATCAGCCTCAAAAAAGAAAACTCGTTTGGCGATATTTGGAAAGAGTTTTGGCCGCTCATTGTTTCAGTGATGGTAGGTAGCATCATTGGAACACATTTGCTCGTGGTCTATTACAATCATTATTATAAATTGATTGTAGCTGGCGTGATGCTTTTATACCTTAACAAAGAGAGATTGCGTTTTTCATTAACCCACGCTGTAGCTAAGCAAAAAAAAAGTGTTACCGTTATCATGGGTCTTATCAGTGGATTGGTTGGTGGTATGGCAAACATTATGTCACCAGTACTGATCATGCTGATTTTAGAGCTAAAGCTTGATAAAAAGCATGCGATTGGGGTTATGAGTTTTTGTTTTATTGCTAACAAAACGTTACAAATTCTGATCTTTGGGTATCACGGAAGTTTTACTGTAGAAAATAGTACATTGATTACGCTATTTGTGGCGATTTCTCTCATAGGTTTTTGGATCGGCAATAAAATTCATGAGCGAATTGATGAGAAACTTTATACGATGATTTTAAATCGTCTGCTTTGGGTGATTTCGTTTTATCTGATCTTCTCAACCTTTTACATGTAAAGTACGTATTTGCGTAGCAAAAGCGTTTGTGCTTCTTTGTACTTCGCTGTGTGGGAAGATGGTGTACACTCTATCAATGGAGCATATTTTTCATAGGTTTGCCATACACGTGCTGCTCCTTCTCTTTTTCCCTTACATGCCAATGCTAAAGCAGTGGATGCATTAATAAGACCTTTAAGGATTTTTGCTTCATCACTCTGTTCAGGAAGTTTTTTGAGGCGATGCCAATCTTCTTCTAGAACCTCATGACCTTCGACAAATTCATTGTTTTCAACAACTTTTAAAAACTGTTCAATTGCTAGCATGGGAACTCTTTATTTTAGGTTTAGGGGAAGGCTCATGCAAGTAGAAACCTTGTGCATAATCGATGCCAAGTTCTTGCACTTTTTCTAAAATTTCTTTTTTGTGAACAAATTCAGCAACAACTAAAATACCCAGATTTTTCGCAAAATGGGTAATGGTTTTAACGGTTGCATATGCATTGACATCGGTATCGAGATGCTTAATGAGCGAGCCATCTATCTTAATGAAGTCAACCTTTAAACGTAAAAGGTACTCAAAATTAGAGTAGCCTGTTCCAAAATCATCAATAGCCAGCAGACAACCATGCGCCCTTGCTTTTTGGATAAAGGTTTGCACATCCACTGAATCTTCAATACCTTCGGATTCTACGAGCTCTAAAGTGATGCGCCCTTTAAGTGTAGGGGACTGTTCCAGTAGATTCATAAGATAGGCTGTTGTTTCTTGATTTAAAATATCTTCTTTCGTAATATTGATTGAAATGTCACAATGAAGTTCTACAGCTGCTCGAAAACCTTCTTGAAGTACAAAGCGTGTAAGTTGGTCGTACAGATGCATGCGTTTAGCAAGGTCAATAAAATGAAAGGGAGAGATAATATGCCCATCGGTGTCGATCAAGCGAATTAAGACTTCATATTTTTTACGCTCTTCACCTTTTACATGTAAAGGAACAATCTCTTGTAAGAAAATGGTAAAACGGTTCTCTTTAAGAGCATTACGTATGGTTTCATTCCATTGAATATCTTTTTGAAGGCGTTCTTCAAAGCCTTTGTCATCGTCATAAATAACAAAAGCTTTATGCGCAATGCGCGCCTCTTTCATCGCAATTTCAGCACGATTGTAAAGATACTCTCTACCATTGGCAATACCAAAACGAAGAGAGAGCGGGTAGAATGCTTGTTGGATAAAGAGTCCTTCATGGCTTAAGACAGCAAGGAGATGTTGACATTCATCGTTGAAGGCTTGATCGGGAAGTGACGAGTCGCAAAAGAGGGCAAATTCATCACTTTGAAGGTGAAAGAGTTGCCAAGATTTTGACATAAGCTGTTTGATTTTGATGGCGAGATGGCGTAAGTAAAGATCGCCAAAGGCTTGCCCATGCAGCGTATTGATATCACGAAAACCACAAATATTTAAGATAGCCAGATGCGGCATAGTAGCATGTTCAATAACTTCAAAGAGTACCTTACGGCTTGGCAGTTCGATGAGTTTCTCTTTACGAAGGTGTTCGACTTGCTCAAAAAGCTCACTGACATCGTAGCGGATCGCAATATACTCTTGAATGTTTCCTTGTTCATCCAAAAGAGGCATAATAACCGATTTAACATAGTAACTGCTACCATCTTTACGTCTGTTTTTAACGACACCTTTCCATGTCTTTCCCTCTTTAAGGGTTACCCACATCTCTTTGAAAAAGCTTTGGAGGTTGTCAGGATGGCGAACGATATTATGTGGTTTTCCAACAAGTTCTTCTCTGGAATATCCCGAAATAGCAACAAATTGATCATTGGCATAGGTAATAATGCCTTTAGTATCTGTTTTCGAGACAATTGTATTTTCGTCAATGGCTTCTTTATAGTGCTCCAAAAGCTGTGTTTGTTTTTCATGTTCACAAATAAGATGCGCAATTTCTCCCAATTCATGCTCTTGACGTGAAAGCCCTACAATATAGCCTAATTGATGGGTTTTAAGTGCCATTGAAATACGCTTGATGGGGGTAAAAATAACAGTGTGCGTAAGTGCGTAAAAAAGCACAATGACACACAGGATAATGATAATGCCTGCAAAGGCAATAGAGTTTTGTAACTCTGTGATAAAAAGAAGAACTGAAGGCGTATGATAAAAATCAATGTAACCAATCACATCATCTGAGAGAGAGGAGAGTGGAAGATGGAAATGTTCTCCTAAAGAGGGATGATCTGTATTTCGAGAAAGAGAGGAATGACCAAGTGTAATCTGTTCCATTTTTTCCAAGAAAGCATCGTCAAAAATACGTCCTAAAACTAAAAATCCTTTCGTTTCGCCCGTGCGCTCTAAATCTGCTGAGTACTGAATAGGTGCTAGAAAAAATTGAATAAATTTTCCATTTTCAAAGTAGAAAAATTCTTTGAAGGAAGAAGAATGAGGGACAAATGTTGATAAATCAAGATTTATGCTATCGGCTTCTTTGTTTTTATGGCTATAAACTTGCTTTTTTGAAGTATCAAATACAAAAATATAAGAAAGATGAAATGTTGGAATCATTGGTTCTAAATTATCTTTGCTCCAGCTCAAATCTTGCTTGTGTACAAAGTCTACCATTTCATCCCAGCGAGAGTAGTCATGGGTTATTTGTCGTATGGCGGTACTTTCAAGATTTAAGACCGCTTTGTAGCGTTCAAATACACTAATTTGCTCTTGTTTTATTTGATACTGCTCTTGCGTTTTTTTACTAAACCATACACTCGCCGTTAGAATGAGTGCCAAGGAAAGAATGAGTGCGCTGTAAAGTGCGTATGTTTTTGCTATTTTCATGCATTCAGTATAGTTAAAAGCGATTTAAATTTGCTTTATTTTAAAAAATAAGATACACTATTTTCCTAGAAAGATGAGGTTCGAGTTCATCTTTGGTAGTTTTTTGATACGTGACCTTTAGTTAGCATCCTAAAATACTCCAAAAATACTCAATTTTCTACTTTTCGATCTTATAACAGGAGCATACGATGGCTTTATTAGAGGGAACCGTTAAATGGTTTAACAATGAAAAAGGTTTTGGTTTTATCCAACCAAATGATGGCGGAAAAGATGTATTCGTACACTTTCGTCAAGTAAACAGATCAGGTTATGGTCGTGTATCTTTGGCAGAAGGCCAAAAAGTTACTTATGAACTAGGCGAAGGTCCAAAAGGCCCACAAGCTGAGAACGTAACAGCACTATAATTTTTAGGAGGAGATTTTCTCCTCCTTTTCTTCTTTTTTAAACCAATAGTTAAATTCACTTCCTTTTTTCTCTTCAGACCTTACTTCAACCACAATACCATACTTATCACAAATACTTTTAACAATACTAAGACCTATTCCAAAACCACCTTTATAGATATCCCCTCTGTAGTGACGCTCAAAAATTTTATCGACCTCTTTAATTCCCACTCCTTGATCTTTAACACCAAAACAGAGTCCAGTCTCTTTTTCACTTAAATGCACTTCAATTGTGGTTTGAGGTGGAGAATACTTAATTGCATTGGTGAGATTGTTGTCAATAATACGCTGAAGCTCAATGCGGTTGATGCGAACAGAGTGTTCAGGCTCAATGTCTGAAAGGATGGTAATCTCCTTCGAAGAGCTAAGTGCTTCAAAATAAGCAATTCGATCTTCCAAAAATGTAGAAAAATCGAGTACTTCGACCGTGTATGTAATGGTTTTGTTTTTGATGAGGTATTCTAAATCATCATAGAGTGTTGAAAGTGTTGAGAGCGCTGCAAGGGTGCGACTGAGGCGTTTATCTTTGTATTTCTTTACTAACCCTTCAATGTTGAGTTGCATAATGCCCAGAGGCGTTTTAAGCTCATGCATGACATCGGTAAAAAAAAGGTTCATACGCGTGGAAGTCTCGATGTAAGGTTTGAGTAACAGTTTTAACAGTAGATATGAAAAGATCAGCATACCTATCAAAACGACGCCGATGATAACCAAAATATCGAAAATAACTTGGGAATGTGAAATCTCTTTTTGGACAACTAAAAACTTTACATGTAAAGCATTGGATGGCAGAGGGTATTTATAAAAAAGAGAAGTATCATTTTTGACAAATTCATCGCTGAACGTGGGAATGGGTTCTTCAATCAGGGAAAAAACAATGTGATTGTTCGCGTCTAAGAGGGCACTTTTAAAAATGATGGAGCGAGGAAATAAAAAGGTTTTTTGAAGTGGTGAAATTCCTTGAATTGCTGTTTCGATCTCTTTCGCATACGATCTTATCTGCACCTCTTGGTTCACTTGGCTAAGGCGCAATGAGACAGAGAGATAGTTGAGAATGGGAAATGAGACGAGTAAAAGGGTTAAGAGCGTGAGAATGATGGCGAAAATAAACGCATTTTTAGTCTCACTTTTCAATTTTGTATCCTATCCCTTTGGCGGTGATGATAAACTCTTTATCGGTCTTATCACGCAACTTTTTAATGAGCATGCGTATGTCGTTATCCCCAACCTCTTTGTCTTCCCAAACGTACTCATGGATAAGTTCCGTGGAGATAAAATTACCTCTATTTTTGACCAGTACAAAAAGCAGTTTGCGCTCAAAATTGCTTAGATTGACCTGCATGTTTTCAAACCAAAGGCTTTGGTCATCACTATGGTACGAAAATCCGCATGAGAGGGGAATAACATCTAGCGTTGAGTGCAAATGGTAACTTTTGAGTGTCTGCGAGACACGGTATTGAAGCTCTTTAAGCGAAAAAGGTTTACGTAAATAGTCGTTGCATCCTAACTCATACCCTAAGGAGAGATTGTTAATGTCTGTCAGTGAGGTAATAAAAATAATGGGAAGATCCAACTTAGCTTTGCGAATCTCTTTGAGGATTTCATAACCATCCATATGGGGTACACGAATGTCCAAAAGAGCCAGATGGTAGTGTTTTTCAAAAAGTGCATCCAGGGCTTGGAGTCCATCATCAAAGGCATCGACTTCGTAGCCCATCTCTTCAAGAGATTCTTTGATACTCTCATTATAAGTATAGTCATCTTCAAGGAGTAAAATCTTCATCGAATGAGTACCTCGCGTGTCGTGGAGCTTTCTCTTGCAGGCTCTAGCGTTTTTACATGTAAAGGTGCTGCGCGAGGAGCCAATGAAGCTCGAAGGAGCAAAGACTCTTTAAGCAATGACTCGCCAAACCAAATACCAATGTACCCAACCTGTTTTGCTTCAATATCAAAAAGTGGTGTAAAGCCAAAAAGAGCCCCATTGGAGCGTGCAAAGCCTTGTTGCATGATCGGTGTCGAGACAATCGAGATAAACGAATTAACACACCCTGTAGGACAACTGTTGCTTACGATGACGTAACCATCAACTTGTTCTAACTCTTTCATCCATTCCCCAATTTCCAATAACGCTTTGTCCATTAAAATAACAAAATTGATTTTCTTGGCGCTGAGTTTTTGTGCTACTTCATCAAAACTGATGATAATCTCTAAAGAGCCAATAAACTCATTTTTGTCAAAAATAGGGCAGAGCGCTTTGATGTTGAGGCGTTTTCCAAGCTCTATCGCGACTAAAGGTGTTTTGGTTTGCTGAAGAAGCGTAATGCCTTTGCGAAATGTGGAGAGATCGTCGCCGAAATCATCAAAATCCCAACTGCGAACGTATGCCTTAGCATCTTTGGTGTGAAGTTGGACTTCAAGGTTTTCGATTTGAAGATACTGTTTGATTTTAGGAATTTCACTTTGAAGGGTTGTGTAGAGCTGCTTTCGGTCATTTTTGAGGTAACCCTCTTTGAGGGCTTCATTTTGAGAAAGCATCAAAGCAATGCTAAGAGCCAGTTGTTTTTCATGGGAAATAAGCTCTTGGGTGAGTCCTAACACGCTCTCCACGCTATTTTTGGCATCTTCAATATAAAGGTTGTGATTAGCGCGATAAATCAAAAAGCTCAGAGTGAGTATCGCAATACCAAAGAGTCCAATAAAAAAAGCAAACGCGCGAAAATTTTTGATGAGAACTCCTTTGTGTGAGGAAACATTGGAAAATTATACCTTAAAAGTAAAAAGGAAAAATTGACGATAAATTGACGTAAAGAGCGTATGATGTTGTTAAGAATCATTTTAAGGAGGCATTATGAAGAGAGTTTCAATAGTACGATTTTTGCTCATCGTATCCTGTGCAAGCGGGCTTTTTGCATTGGATACAGCAGAACTCAGCAAGCGTTCAGACAAAGGCTTTAAACCCGTTGTGGTGAAGGATTGGAAAGCACCCGATGAGAGTACTATTCCTAAAAACCTTTTTGGCGATACGGTGCGTTATGGTAAAGCACTTGTCAATGAAACCTATAAATACATTGGCCCTGAAGTGGCTGACCCTAAAATGCGTTATGCGGGTAATAATCTTGCCTGTTCATCATGCCACCAAGATGCAGGTACTAAAAAATGGTCGGGTCCTTTTATGGGAACATTCCCTAACTTTCCACAATACCGTAATCGTGATGAGAGTATCGGGAGCATTGAAGGACGTGTGAACGGTTGTATGGAACGCAGTATGAACGGTCGTTCTTTACCCGAGGATGGCAAAGAAATGCGAGCTATTGTCACTTATATGTACTGGTTAGCGCAAGGTATTCCTGTTGGAGCCAAAGTGGAAGGGGCTGAGTTTCCTCAAGTCAATCGTAAAATGATTATGACGCAAGCCGCTGATCCGATCAAAGGTGAGAAGGTTTACAAAGAGTTCTGTGCTTCATGTCATGGTGAAAATGGCGAAGGTGTCAAACGTGAAGGCAAAGCCAATGGTTACGAGTTCCCGCCACTGTGGGGAAAAGACAGCTACAACACGGGAGCTGGTATGTACAGAGTTATTCGTGCAGCTGACTGGGTCGTTGCCAATATGCCTTTAGGTGCAGACAATAAAAATCGTATTTTAACCGATGAACAAGCCTATAATGTCGCAGCGTATATCAATAACTACGATAAACCACGTGATGTGAAAGCCAATCGTGAAAAAGATTTCCCTGATCTTAGTATGAAAGTGCCTGATAGCGACATTGGACCGTACGATGATGGTAAAAACCGTCACCAACATAAATTTGGTCCTTATCAAGGTATTATTATTCCTGCAAAATAGTTTTACATGTAAAGTGGCAAACCCCGATTTTGCCACTTTTTTACGGTACGATTTAAAAAAAATAGAGGTAGCATTTAGTGGCATTTAGTAAAACAAACCGTTCTCATACACTCAAAGGTCTTTTCATTGTAGCCTTATTTGCGTATGGTGCATACTTTCTTTCGGAGCTTTCATTTTTCAAACATCTTGCTATCTCTCCCTTGGTTATTGGCATTGCATTGGGGATGGTTTATGCCAATACGTTTCGTGCAACGTTTCCTAAAGAGTGGGAAGGTGGCATTTTATTTTCTGCGAAAACATTGCTTCGCCTAGGCATCGTGCTTTATGGATTTCGCATTACATTTATGCAGATTCAAAGTGTGGGACTTTCAGGTTTTGTATCGAGTCTGATGATTGTTGTTTTAACCTTTTTGATAGGGTATGCCATTGGGGTGAAAGTGTTGAAGCTTGATCCTGAAATTGCATTGCTTACGAGTGCGGGAAGTGCTATTTGTGGCGCGGCTGCGGTTTTAGCAACCGAGGGCGTGCTTAAAAATGAGTCGTATAAAAGTGCGGTAGCGGTGGGAACCGTCGTACTTTTTGGCACGCTTTCCATGTTTTTATACCCCATTGTTTATCAACTTGGCTGGATTCCGCTTGGACTTGGGGATGAAGGACTTTATGTCGGTGCAACGCTTCATGAAGTGGCGCAAGTCGTGGGTGCGGGAAGTGCTATAAGTGAGGAAGTAGCAAATAATGCGGTGATTGTTAAAATGATCCGTGTGATGTTGTTAGTGCCTTTTTTAGTGATTTTAGGCTATATCGTTACACGTTTTAAAAGTGGTAATGCGCATGAAAAACAGATGGTTATTCCATGGTTTGCGATCTTTTTTATTGGTGTTGCAGGTTTTAATTCGTTCCATTTTTTACCTTCTTCTGCGATTGATGGCATTAATATTGTTGATACTTTCATTCTTACAATGGCAATGACCGCACTGGGGATGGAGACTTCCTTCTCCAAATTTAAAGGTGTGGGCGGTAAAGCGATGCTCTTAGCACTCATTTTATTTGTTTGGTTAATCGTGGGTGGTTTTTTCATTGTGAAAGGATGTAGCTTTTACATGTAAAGGCACATTGTTTAAAAAAATTCTCTATAATAGAGGAAATTTTTTAAAGAGTTTACATGAACAAAGAAAAACTGATCTCCGATACCCAAACCTTGCACCGTTTCATTCAGCTTCATTGCGATAAAAAGCATCAGGATGTTCCTAAAAAAAAGGGAACTTTAGAGGTAAGCTTTCAGGAGGAGTCGTTATGCTCACTTCCTTACCATGTGTGTGAAGAGTGTGAGACACTTTTTCTTTATGCGTATGGTAAGCTAAAAAATTGTCCGCATGAGGATAAACCCAGTTGTCGTAAGTGTCCAAATCCTTGTTATGAAAAGTCAATGTGGAAAAAAATGGCACATGTGATGATGTTCAGCGGCATGCATTTTGGACTGACTAAAATACGTAAACTCTTCTTTAAATAATGCTCCCATACCTTAGCCACAAAGCCTACATGCAAAGCAGGTATGGCGAAGCACTTTTTAGCATTCCCGTCAATCTTGAATTTGGCTGTCCAAATCGTGACAAAGATGGCAGTGGAGGCTGCTCTTTTTGCCCCGAACACGGAGCCAGGGCTGCTCAAATAGCGGATGCGAAAAGCGTGGAAGAGCAGATTCAAAAAGGGATCGACTTTGCAAAAAGGCGTTATAAAGCCAAACGGTTTGCACTTTACATTCAAGCCTACACGGGAACGTTTGCATCGTTAGTCAAGCAAAAAGAGGCTTATGCGAAACTTCTGAGTCTTTATCCTTTTGATGCACTTCATATAGGCACCAGACCTGATTGCTTGAGTGAATCAACACTGGAATATTTGGCAGAATTAAGCCAAAAAATCGATGTTGTGGTAGAACTAGGTGTACAAAGTCTGCACGATGCGAGTTTACAGCACATGAACCGAGGGCATAATGCGGCATGTTCTTTAGAGGCGATTGAGCGTTTACATGGTAAAGGTTTGAAAGTGTACGGGCATCTCATCATCGGGTTGCCCCATGAAACACCTGATATGTGGAAACAAAGTGTGCAAGGCTTGGTGGATGCAGGCATTGATGGCATCAAATTTCACAACTTACATATCATCGAAAAGACGGATTTAGCACGTGAATATGAGGCAAACCCCTTTGCGCTTTTAAGCGAGTATGAATACGCTGAAGCGTTGATAGAACTGTTGCGTTATGTGCCCTCTCGTATTCCTATTTTACGTCTTGCTACCGACACTCCTGAACGTGAATTGATCGCTCCAAAATGGCACATGGCCAAAGGGCAGTTTGGGGAGTATGTGACACAAACCATGTGCTATCGAGGCATCACACAAGGGGATCAAGTAGAAGAACACCTGCTCATGCCATCAAAAATTTTGAAAACGTTCTTACTCGAAGATGGAAGTGTTAGTGCATGGAGTGAAACGTACCGTGACTATTACCACCCAAAAGCAGGAGCGTACCGCCAAGCCCAAGAGCAATTCATCGAAAAATCAGATCTCAGAGCACGTCTTGAAAAAAGCGATGTCTCTGTTTTGGAGATCGGGTTTGGGATGGGATACAATACGTTTTGCGCGGTTTCGTTAGCCCAAAAACTCGCTAAAAACAGGTTACATGTAAAGGCGATTGACCAAGATCGTATGCTTTTAAAAAGTGCTTCGGCAGTCGTTCCCAATGCTTTACATGTAAAGCTGTTGGAGACTCTTTTTACATGTAAACGATACGAAGATACTTTTGCCAAAGTAGAGTTTCTAAACGCCGAAGCACGCTACGCAATCACTCTTTTGCACGAACAGTTTGATGTGATTTTCTTAGACCCGTTTATCGAGAGTAACAACGCTTCGTTGGTGAGCTTTGAGTTTTTTCAACACTTACGAAAACTCTTAAAACCAGATGGCATTTTGGTTGCTTCGACTGCTTTACATGTAAGCCAAATAGGGCTTAGTTTAGCGGGGTTTGAAGTGCATGTCTCGAATGATGAAAACAGCGATATTAAGGGTGTCACCGCAATACTTTCTTCGTCACCCTCTTTACATGTAAAAATGCCTTACCAAGATCCTTATGGAATCTACAGCGATAAACAAATCGAAACACTGCACCAAAAATCGTCTATTTAAATCTAAAATAAACTTCATAATTTACATAAAATTTACATAGGAGGACTAAGATAGTCATACTTAAATCTTAGATAAAGGATAAAAGATGACTCAAATGCTTAGCCGAAGAAGTTTTCTAAAGCTCTCTTCTACCGCCGCAGCAGTTGCAGGACTCTCAAGTATCCCCGGGACTCTGGGGGCACTGGAAGAGAGCCAAAAGCAACTCAAAGGCAATGCCAAATACACACCAAGTATTTGCGAGATGTGTACGAGCGCTTGTACCATTGAAGCAAAAGTGGAAGACGGCAAAGGTGTGTTTATAAAAGGAAATCCAGCCGATAAAAGCAGAGGTGGTAAAATCTGTGCACGTGGAAGTGCTGGGTTCAATCAACTCTATGATCCACAACGTTTAGTAAAACCCATTATGCGTGTGGGTGAGCGAGGTGAAGGAAAGTGGAAAGAGGTCAGTTGGGACGAAGCATACACTTTCATTGCTACCAAGCTTGAAGAGATCAAACAAAAACATGGCGCGCATACCGTAGCGTTTACGGCACGTAGTGGTTGGACTAAAACATGGTTTCACCATCTAGCACAAGCGTATGGCTCCCATAATCTTTTTGGACATGAAGCGACCTGTCCACTCGCGTATGGTATGGCGGGTAAAGATGTGTTTGGTGAAGGGGCTAACCGTGATTTTGCGAAAGCGAAATACATCATCAATATGGGACACAATGTCTTTGAAGGTATTGTTATCTCTTACGCTCGCCAATACATGGAAGCGCTTGCAAATGGTGCAAAACTGGTTACGTTAGAGCCAAGACTCTCTGCAATGGCGGCAAAGTCAACCGAATGGCATGCGATCAAACCGGGGCACGATCTTCCGTTTGTTTTAGCATTTATGCACACACTCATTCATGAAAACCTTTACGATAAAAAGTTCGTTGAAAAATATTGTGAAGGTTTTGAAGAACTTAAAGCGAGTATTGCTGAATATACTCCTGAAAAAATGGCAACCGAATGTGATATACCAGCCGATACCATCAAGCGCTTAGCGCGTGAGTTTGCAAAAGCTGCACCTAAAGCCATTTTTGACTTTGGACATCGTGTTACCTTTACACCACAAGAGTTGGAACTTCGCCGAGCGATGATGATGATTAACGTTCTTGTGGGTGCGGTTGAGAGAGATGGTGGTTATTATCTCTCAAAAGGACCAGATTATTACAACCAATTTATTGGCGAGGGTGATCCTAAAGCCTTTAAACTCAAAAAACCAAAAACGCCTGCGTATCCAAAAGTTGAAGTACCACGTATTGACCGTATTGGTGAGAAAGACAGTGAATTTTTCCTTGCAAGTAAAGGTGAGGGTATTGTCACATTGATTCCTCATGCAACACTTACAGAACTTCCAGGTGTGGGTTATAAACTACACGGATGGTTTATCGCACGTAACAATCCTGTTATGACACAGTCCAATATGGAAAATGTCATTAAAGCGATTAAAGCGATGGATTTGGTGGTGGTTGTGGATATTCAAGTCTCTGATACCGCATGGTTTGCTGACATCGTCCTTCCTGATACCACGTATTTAGAAAGAGATGAAGAGTTTACCGCGAGTGGTGGCAAAAATCCAAGTTACGGTGTCGGTCGCCAAAAAGTGGTTGAACCTATTGGAGACAGTAGAGCACCATGGCGTATTGCTAAAGAGTTAGGTGAAAAAATGGGCTTAGGCGCATTCTTCCCATACAAAGATATCGAAGATTACCGCTTGCAACAAGTGGGTGATAATGTCGATCTCCTTGCCAAACTCAAAGCGACAGGAAGTGCTGGCTTTGGCGTGCCTTTGATGCTTCAAGAGAAAAAAAGTGTCGCTGAGTTTGTCAAAAAATTCCCAAGTGCGGCAAGCAGAGTCAATGAAGAGGGAACGATTGATTTCCCTAAAAAAATTCAGCTCTTTAGTAAAAAGCTTGAAGAGGTCTCTCAAAAAGGAGGTCTTAGCTATACACCTTACAAATACAAAGAATCGGATGAGCTTTACCTCATCAATGGCAAATCAGCCGTTCGCAGTAACGCTCACAATGGAAACAATCTCTGGCTGAACAATCTTTTAGATGATGCTGCGGTTTGGATTCACCCTAAAACGGCTGAACGCCTTGGTATTAACAATGGTGATAAAGTTGAAGTGTATAACAAATACAGCACCCAAAAAGGCAAAGCGCTGGTAAGCAAAGGTGTGAGAGAAGATACTATCTTTGCTTACTTTGGATTTGGTCACATCAGTAAAGAGCTTAAACGAGCTTATGGCAAAGGTGTTAACAGCAATGCACTTTATTCTTCTTTGGTCTCGCCAAACTCAGGTATGAACCTGCATGTTGTTGGCGTCAAAGTCAGAAAAGCGTAAGGGGAGGAGAAAACAATGGCAAAAAAATATGGAATGATCCACGACAATAATTTGTGTATTGGCTGTCAAGCGTGCAATGTTGCGTGTAGATCAGAAAACAAAATACCAGAATCCGTTTATCGTTTACAAGTTTGGGTAAAACCAGAAGAGTACCCTAATGGCACTTTAGGCTATGAGTACCATCGCCAATCGTGTGTCCAGTGTGAAAACACCCCCTGTGTGAGTGTTTGCCCAACCAAAGCTTCTCATGTGAATGAAGAGGGCATTGTGTTGGTCGATGTTGATTTGTGTGTGGGGTGTCTGTACTGTGTTGCAGCGTGTCCTTACCAAGCACGTTATGTACATCCAATTACCAAAGCACCTGATAAATGTACCTTCTGCCATGAATCACGTTTGGCAAGAGGTGAAGAGCCAGCGTGTGTCACAGTGTGCCCAACCGATGCGCTTATTTTTGGTGATCTTAATGATCCAAAAAGCAAGATCAATCAAGCACTCTCTACACGTGTAACGTATCGTCAAAAAGAAAAATTGGGAACAAACCCAAAAATGTTTATCGTACCGAATCATAAAGGAGGGATCAACTCATGAATCCAATATCAGGTTCACTAGCACAATATAATACAGTCGTATGGCATTGGCCAATTGCTGTTTATCTTTTCCTCGCAGGTTTGTCTGCAGGTGCGATTATCTCAGCGATTGTGATCAAATGGATGAAAGGCAATGACGTCTCTCCTTGGGATGGCATTATTAAAGCAGGTGCAATTCTTGCTCCTGTAACGATTGGTGCAGGTCTTATGCTTTTGATTTTCGACCTTACAAGACCGCTTCATTTTTGGAAATTGTTGATTCATTATAATTTTGGTTCCGTCATGACACTGGGTGTTTTAGCACTTTTTGCCTATTTCCCAGTCGTTATTCTCTTTTTCTTAGGGGTCTTTAAAAAAGAGCTTTTTGAAAATGGAGCGTTAAAAATTTTAGCGCCGGTTGCTGAATTTGCACTAACCTATGCCAAAGTAATTGAGGGTGTGACACTGGTTTTAGCAGTCGGTGTTGGAGCGTATACAGGTTTCTTGCTCTCAGCAATGAACAGTTATCCGCTTCTAAATACACCGATTTTACCAGTACTTTTCCTAGCTTCTGGTGTATCTGCAGGTATTTCAGCAAACCTAGTGGTAGGGCTTCTTTTCTTCAAAAGCTCAACGGGGGCGAGCAACGTCAGTTACTTGCACGGATTGGATATTAAAGTGATCTTTGCAGAGCTTTTCTTCCTTTTCATCCTCTTTGTCGGCATGATGTACCAAGGAGGCGTTACAGCGCATGTTGCAAGTGCGGCTATGAGTACAGGTGGCCTTTCTGCTCTTCTTTGGATTGGCGTTATCGGCTTAGGCTTAATGTTACCGATTGGTTTGAATTTTGCACTACCACATGGTGTTAAACACTCACATGGTTTTGTCATTTTCAACGCACTGATTGTTTTAGTAGGCGTGTTAGCACTTCGTTATTATATTCTCTATGCGGGTCAGACATTCGTCGGCTAAACCTTCGTTATAAAAGCTCCCTCTTTTGAGGGAGCGCCTTCTTTTTTTGTTACAATATGTAAAATATGAATATTGTGATAAGATAATCATCTTATAAAAATTAGTACTATTAGGTAAATATTAGATACGGTTACATGTAATATTTAAAAAATAAGGCAACACAGTGAAGTTGATTAACTATAGCTACGAAACTCTTGAAGCATTAGAACACTTTGCCAAAACCTATTTTAGACCTAATGATCATCTGCTAATTCAAATCTTTTGTGGCAGTTTTGATAAACTAAAAATTACAGAAATTCTTCATTTTCTCAAACAAACTTTTCCTAAAAGCATAATCATTGGTGCAAGTACAGCAGGTGAAATTAAATCGGGGCGCATTAAAACAGGTACGATTCAAATTAGCTTTTGCCGTCTTGAAAAAAGTGTTGCAAAAGTTTATTATTTTCAAGATGTAAACTTTGAAAGTGGACAAAAAGCAGCTGAGAGCATTTTAGAAAAAGAGACAAAAGTCTGCATCGCTTTAGCACATCCTTTCGCAAAAGACGATAGTGAAAACTTCATTGAAGGGTTCAATAGCATAAGAGCCGACATGCCTCTTGCAGGGGGTAATGCTGCCGATGAATTTTTATTTGAGAGTGCCTTTATTATTTGTGAAAATAAGATTTTGGATCAAGGTATTGTGATCGCAACACTCAGTGGAAAAACGTTACATGTAAACAATGGTTATTCGCTGGGATGGACTCAAATTGGTAAAGAACTGAGCGTTACAAAGGTCAATAAAGGAACCATTTACGAGATCGATCATCAACCGATTCAAGAGGTTTATCAACACTATTTAGGAAAAGATGTGGTTCAAAATCTTCCTAGCAGTGCGGTGGAATTTCCTTTTGTTAAAGTATGTGATGAAATTGAGGTGTGCCGCTCCCTCATTGGCGTCAATGAAGATGGTTCGCTCATCTTCTCAGGCTATCTGAATGAAGGAGAAAAAGTACGTTTTGCTATTGGTAATGTCGAAGAGATTATGGACAGAGCGGTTGCTATACAAGAACAGATCAATGAAAAACCCGTTGAAGCTATTTTTATCTATTCGTGCAGTGTTCGTAAACGCTTTTTACAAAAACAGCTGAACTATGAATTTGGGTTGTTACAACAAATTGCCCCAACAGCAGGCTTTTTTACCTACGGTGAGTTTTTTCACTCAGAACATAAAAATCAACTGCTCAATGTGACAACTACGGTGCTAGCTTTGAGTGAATCTGACTATATTATCTCTCATACACTGGGCGAAAAACCCGAAGTGAACTGCTCGACACTGAAGTCTTTAACCCATTTAGTAAACACGACCCAATATGAACTTGATGTCAATATAAACTTTTTAAATCAGTATAAAATGATATTAGATCAAAGTGCTATTGTGTCCAAAATGGATATAAAAGGCAACATAATTTATGTTAATGATGCTTTTTGCAGGGTGACGGGGTTAAGCAAAGAAGAGATTATAGGAAGTAAGCACAGTAGATTTCGCCACCCAAATTCGGAAGTATCTCTTTATCGAGATTTATGGAATAGCTTGCAAAGAAAAGAGATTTGGAGTGGAGTGCTTCACTGTATAAATCCTAAAGAGGAAATTTATTACATTAAAAGTACAGTCATGCCTTTTTTAGACGAGAAAGGCAATATCGTTGAGTATATTACCAGTAGCATCGATATTACCGATTTGGTTTTAAAAGAGCAACTCATCGAACAGCATTTTAAAGATGAACTGACAGGTTTTGGAAATCGTGAAGCGCTCTTTCATAGACTTCGCACGGATACAGGTCAAAAACTTTTAGTACTGCTCAATCTGGTAGGATTCTCGGAGATCAATGACTATTTGGGTTATGATGTTGGGGATGATCTTTTAAAACAGATCGCTGATTTTTTAATGCAAACCTTTGATAACCATTCGGATGTCATTTTTCGTATTAACGGTGATGAGTTTGCAGTCTTATTGGCTGAACGCGATCAAAAAATGTTTCACAATTTACGTGACAAGATTAAACGTATGATCCGTAGTCTAGAAAACAAAGTCTTTACCATCAAAGGCTATGAAGTGGTTGTGAGACTTAATGTGGGTGTTGCAGAAGGGATGACGGATGAGATTTATATGCAGTCCCATGTCGCTCTTAAGGAGGCAAAAACACATAATCAAGCCTTCATGTTTTATGACAGTAACGAAGCCCTCAAAGTCAAAACGAAACAAAATATTCAAGTCATTCAAAAAATTAGATCTGCGATTGAAAATGACCGTATTGTGCCGTTTTTTCAAGGTATTTATGACAATAAACTGCATAAAATTACCAAGTATGAAGTCCTGATGCGTTTGCAAGAAGAGGATGGAAATTACCTAACGCCGTATCACTTTTTAGATCAAGCGAAAAAGACACGGTTGTATGAAAAACTCACGAAGATTATGATTCATAAGTCGTTTGAATATCTCAAAGATTTTAGTGTGGACTTTTCGATTAACCTTACCAAAGGCGATATTCTCTCCTCGTCAGTCAAAGAGTGTTTGTATGAAAATATGAAAAAATATAAATGTGCCCATCGCGTTATTTTTGAGATTGTTGAGTCTGAGGGTATTGAAAATTTTAGTGAGATTACGTCGTTTATTCATGAGGTAAAACAGTTAGGGTGTCGTATTGCCATTGATGACTTTGGCACAGGTTATTCCAACTTTGCGTATTTGGTGAAATTAGAGGTAGATATTATCAAAATTGATGGTTCACTGATTAAAGACATTGATACCAATGAAACGAGTGCTATGACAGTCGAAACTATCATCTCCTTTGCGAAAAAAATGGGCTATAGTATTGTGGCTGAATTTGTGGATCGCATGAGTGTTCAAGAAAAACTCCAGAGTTTACATGTAGACTTTTCACAAGGGTATCTCTTTAGTAAACCAAGTCCTATCATTTCACTTTAAAGCCAAATTATCATACAATAGTACTAAACTAGACAAGGCTAAGGCATGGCATATTTCCAAGCGCGAAGAGACTTTTTAAAGGTAGTAACAACCGGTGCATCCGCCACTGTTTTGATACCTGGAAGTTTAGGTGCATTAGGAAATGTGGCGCTTAAGGGAGAAGATAAATTTATCCGTTCCATCTGTGAAATGTGCAGTAGCCGTTGTCCTATGGAAGCACGTGTCATCAATGGCAAAACAGTCCTGCTTCAAGGAAACGCCTTTGCAAAAGAGATGGGAACCTCTTTATGCGCTAGAGGTGTTGCAGGAGCTTCTCAACTTTACGATACGCAAAGACTCGTTGTTCCACTCATTCGTGCGGGAAAGCGCGGTGAAAACAAGTGGCGTGAAGCGAGCTGGGATGAAGCACTGAGTTTGATTTCCACAAAACTTTCTGCACTGAAAGAGCGTTATGGCGCTCGCAGTGTCCTTTTTTCCGCTAAAACAGGCGAACAGTACGATCTGTTGCGCTCATTTGCTTCGGCATTTGGCTCGCCGAATGTCTTTTCGCACTGGAGCTCCTGTCCCATAGCCATTGAGAGTGCTTTTGAACATACGTTTGGCGAGAAACTGCACCGTGATTTTGAAAATGCCACTTACATTCTTAACTTTGGTCATAACCTCTTTGAAGGCTTAGACATTCCTCTTACCAAAGCCATGGCACATTTTTCAGCCAATCCCTCCAAAAAATTGGTGGTACTTGACCCTCGTTTTTCAGTGATTGCTTCCAAAGCCAATGAATGGCATCCGATTAAAGCGGGTTCTGATTTGGCGTTTGTGCTTGCTCTTTTACATGTATGGATTAGAGATGGCAAATACGATAAAAAATTTATAGAACAGTACACCATTGGTTTTGATAAATTGGTAGATTCGGTGAAGGAGACAACCCCACAGTGGCAACAGTCTCTTACAGGAATTGATGCTAAAGTGGTTGAGCGCATCGCTGCAGAAATTTACGAAGCTGCTCCTAGGTGTATTATTGACTGGGGGCATAAAGCAACCACGACCAAAGCAGAGTATCAACGAACGCGCGCTATTTTGATGGCCAATATTTTGATGGGCAATGTGGAAAAAGAGGGTGGCATCTATTTTGCTAAAACAGCCGAGCGCATCAACACACTTGCAAAAGAGATGATTGTGCCAGAACTGAATGATCCTTATCCTAGACCGCGCATTCATGAGCCTCGAATGGATGGTGCAGGGGAAGGGGGAAAACATCGTTTTGTTTCTCGTTCACACGGTGTTTTGACAGCAATTCCAGAAGCGATTCTTTCACAAACCCCTTATGAAATAAAAGGATGGTTTTTAACCCGTCACAATCCGCTCATTACGGTTGCTCATCCGCAAAAGATGAAAGAGGCGATGGATCAGTTAGAGTTTATCGTGGTCAATGATATTTATCTCTCTGATACCGCCATGATGGCTGATGTCGTTTTGCCAGAATCCACGTATCTGGAGCGCGATGAGGGCATTAGTAAAAGTGCGTTTAAAACACCTAGTTATGCGATGCGTAACCGTATCGTAGAACCAATGCATCAAAACAGAAGCCTTATAGAAATCATCCGCGATCTTGCAGAACGAATGGGATTTGGAAGTCATTATGCGTGGAAAAATATCCCTGAACTACGCGCTTATCAAGCCAAAGGCAATGCGGAGCTTTTACAAACACTGCTGATGCGTGGTGTTGCTTCGTTTGATGTGCCCCCTCTGTTAGCATTGCAATCCTCTTCAGTGGAGAGCTTTTGTGAGCGCTACCCCAAAAGCAGTGGTTGGAGAGATTCACAAGGGCTCTTTAGTCATTTTTTAAATCATCTTAAAACGCCCTCAGGCAAGATCGAAATGTATTGTGATGAGGTTGAGCGGGCTTTTAGTGGGTATGGTGTGCCAAGAGCGGTGGATATGGATGTGACACAAGGGTTTGCTTATGTCCTCACCAGTGGCAAGAGTGCCGTGCATACCAATGGACACACTCAGAATGTGCCTTATCTTCATATGCTCCTATCTGATAATCCGATCTGGATGAACCCACTGACTGCTAAAGCGCATGGGCTTAAGCAGGGGGATACTTTTTACCTTCAAAACGATATTTCTAAAGAGAAGGCAACGGTATTTATTACAGAGGGCATTCGCCCTGACACGCTTTTTGCTTATATGGGATTTGGACGCGATACCCCACAGCTCAAGCGAACACACGGTAAAGGAACAAATGCTTCAAAACTTCTTTCTTTAGAAAGTGCCACACTTTGTGGGGCGATGATCACCAATGTTGGTGTCAATATCATCAAGGCATAGGACGAAAAGATGGAAAAACAGTACCGACTGCTTTACGATGAAAACCTCTGCATTGGATGCCAAGCCTGCAATGTTGCGTGTCGTGTTGAAAACAGTGTGCCAGATGATGTCTATAGGTTGCAAGTACATCTTCAAACCAAAGGCGAATTCCCCAATCTTGGAATGAATTTCGAGCGACTCTCGTGTATGATGTGCGAAAATCCTCCGTGTGTGAGTGTTTGCCCTACCAATGCTTCGTTTCAGAGTAAAGATGGTTTGGTGCATATTGATGAGCGCGCTTGCATTACATGTAAATACTGCATCCTCGCCTGTCCCTACCATGCACGCTTTATTAATCCCCTTAAAAACGTGGTGGAGAAGTGTGATTTTTGCTATGAAACACGTGTTTCCAAAGAGCTAAGCCCAGCGTGTGTCAGCATCTGTCCGACCGATGCGCTGAGTTTTGGCGATATGCGGCAAAAAAATTCTTTCGTGCATCAAAAATCGAACAAAGAGGTTTTAGTCTTTCCTAAAGCGCATCTTGGAACGAAGCCCAAAGTGGCGTTTATTCCCAACCGAAAAGGGGCTAAGTCATGAGTCCTATGTGGGGAAGTGTGGAGCAGTACAGTACGATTCACTGGTCATGGGCGATTGCGATCTATCTTTTTTTAGCAGGACTGAGTTCAGGGTCTATCATCGTTGCGTTACTTGTAAAATGGAATCGCCATGAGCGCAGTAACTCGTCCATCTGGGATGCAATGATTAAAGCAGGATCCGTTGTCGCTCCTAGCGCAATCTTTTTGGGACTGCTTTTGTTGGTGGTTGATTTGGGTCGTCCTCTTTCATTTTACTGGTTATTGATTCGTTATAACATCACTTCAGTCATGAGTTTGGGAGTACTTTTTTTGCTCATTTACACACCTATTGTAGTAGTTTTTATGTTGCTGGTGTTTGAGCGTAGTGTTATTAAACATCCCATTTTAGCTCCTTTGGAAGGGTTGATTAACCTTGTTAAGAGTTTTCATTCGTATGCGAAAATCATTGAGTATTTTCTTTTTATAGCAGCGCTGTGTGTGGGCTCTTATACGGGCTTTTTACTTTCGGTTTTGTATGCCATTCCTTTGTGGAACAGCCCACTTCTGCCTATTTTATTTTTAACCTCAAGTCTCTCTTCAGGCGTTGCGGTAAATATCCTTATCGGATTACTGTTTTTTAAAAGTACCATCAATACGGAGAGTATTAAATACCTTTTAGTGTTGGACACCAGAGTTATTTTAACGGAATTACCTCTTTTAGGCCTTTTTTTTATCGGGCTATTTTATGCCGGTGGCGATGCTCCTAGTGCTGCAAAGGCGGCGCTTACGGAGGGCTTTTGGGCGGGTATTTTTTGGTTAGGTGTCATCGGTGTGGGATTAGGGCTTCCTCTTGTGACGGTTATTGTAGCCTTGCGCAGTCATGTGTACCGCGTGGGTTACATTGTAATTAACTCGATGGTCGTCATTTTAGGCGTATTGATGCTACGTTACTACATCATTTACGCGGGACAAATTTATCTTGGTTAAGGAAAAAGGCATGAAGATTTTACTCTTAGAAGATGACTACAATTACAACGAGAGCATTAAGGAGTATTTAGAGCTCTTAGGGTATGAAGTCGATGCTTTTTTTGATGGAGAGAGTGCGTTGGATGCCATTATGCAGAAGTGTTATTATCTTTTTTTACTCGATGTCAAAGTGCCAAAATTAAGTGGACACGAGCTGATAAAATACATTAAAGAAGCCAATATTACCACACCAATTATCATCATGACGTCGTTGGTAGATATTGATAACATCGAAATTGGGTATCAACTTGGGTGCAATGACTACCTCAAAAAGCCTTTTGAGTTAAAAGAGCTGGAACTTCGGGTCAAAGAGTTGATTAAAAAACATTATCAAACGAGCACGGATGGAGAGTTTCGTCTTAGTTGTGGTTTTGTGTTTAACTTTGAAACAGGTGAGCTGAAAAATGAGGATAAGAGTGTTTCTCTAACCTCCAAAGAGCTTGATATGGTGCGCTTTTTGATTCGCAGAAAAAATACGTTTTGCGACATTGAGTTGATTCGTGAAAATGTGTGGGAAGGTAAGGAGATCAGTTACGCGGATATTCGTATGTACATCAGGAAAATTAGGCTCAAAGTGGATAATGAGGAGTTTATTAAATCTTCTCGTGGTTTAGGATACCGCATCGATGTTATCTCTTAATCCTTTTCGCTCGGTCTTAGCCTATACCCTCATCGTAATGGCACTCTTTTGTGTTCCCAGTTATTTTGCGATTCAAAGCACGATCATGGAAGAAAAATACAAAGCAACCCAAGAAATTTTAGAGTGGGTAGATGCTCATGAGAAGAGCATTTTTGAAAAAGAGCACTTTGCGATACCCCGCAGTGTACGTTTTCATATCAATATTTACGATGCAACGCATCAGCTTTGTTATCAAGGTATTCAAGAATCTTTGAGTGATCTTAATTTTAAAGTACGCGTGATTTATCCTTTTTTGTACTACCAAAAAAAAATTCAACACGAGAATGAGCTTTTATACCTTGTGGTTGAGTTACAACTCAACTACGCCAAAATTATTTTTATTACCACCGTGCTCTTTTTTAGTGTACTTTTTTTGGTGTATCTGATGAGCAATATTTTTATTCATTCAAGTATCTACCCTTATCAAAAGATGCAGCGTTATATGAATGACTTTTTTAATGACTCCATGCATGAACTTAAAACACCTCTGGGTGTCATCAACATTAACGTTGAATTACTTTCAAGTTATGTGACCTCCACAAAACATCTTCAGCGCATCAAGGCAGCTACCAAACAGATGCAGATGACGTATGAAGATGTGGAATACTACATCAAACATAAAAAAGTGACCTATAATAAAGAAAGAATGAATCTCTCAGATTATTTAAATCAACGCATCGCTTTTTTTGAAGATATAGCCGTTTCCAAATCAATGACATTAGAGCACAGTGTAGCGCCTGATATGATGATCTATATGAGTAAAGTGGAACTACAGCGCATCATCGACAATACGCTTTCAAACGCTATAAAATACTCCTTTTTTCAGGGCAAAGTGGAGATAAAACTTCTGCCAAAAGATGAGGAGCATTGTGTGCTGAGCTTTCAGGATTATGGGCAAGGCATTAAAGATCTCTACAAAGTGTTTCAACGCTTTGAACGCGAAGATTCGGTACAAGGTGGGTTTGGTTTGGGTCTTAATATCGTGCAGAATATTTGCAATAAAAATGACATTGACATCAACATTGAGTCGTATGAAAACAGAGGTTCGTGCTTTACGTATATCTTTAAACTTGATAAAAAGAAGCTCTTAGACAGCGTAGATAATGAAGTGATAAAGGGTGAAAAATGAAAGAAAAAAGGTTTTTTCTCAGTGCGGCAATAATGCTTTTTTTGGGGCTCATTATGCTCTTCTTGTACAATAAATCCATTTCGTATGAAGAGGAAGAGACGCTTAAAAAGCAGATGGATGCTCTGCTGTTAACCTTGCACAATAAAATTGAAGAGACGACCAAAGTCTCTTTGGCGAGTTCAGTGATTTTGGCGAAAAGCCCACATGTGGTTGCGTGTTTAAGTCAGCAAGAAAGAGAACACTGTTTGCCGTACCTGCTTGAAATTAGGAACAGTATGGCACAAGCCAATATCTTTGAAAACGCACGCTTACACCTGCATACCAAAGATTTTAAAAGTTTTATGCGCTTATGGGATTACAACAATCAAACCAATGATGATCTTAGCACTTTCCGCCATGCGCTAGAAAAGATTAAACAGAGTAGGCAGCCGACATATGGCATTGAGATTGGAAGACATGGTATGTTCATGCGCGCTATTGCACCAGTATTCGCAAAAAGTGATTATATTGGAACGATTGAAACCGTGGTGGACTTTAAAGATCTTAATGACTACTTTAAAAAAGATGGCATTGAGCTTTATGTCCTGATGAAAAATGAATACCTTCCTATCGCCAATGCTGCAAGTTATCATCAAAAATTAATGCTTGATAATTACACCATTGTAAATCAAGAAGTCAATGGTCTTGGTTTTATTAAAGAGATCAATTTTCAAGGTACGGGGTATCTTAAACGAGGGGATTATTACGTATTGTACACCCCCATTATAGATATCAATGGAGAGCATGTTGGCTTTTTTGTGCTCACATGGAGTGAGAGCCTCTCCTTAGCGTCGTTTAAAGGGTAAGGTTCTTTCTTGCATCATTGCGGATGCGATCCATGCCCATGTAAAACTCTTTCATCATCACTAAAAAGAGGTAGTCACCAAACTCCGTCGTGGTGATACTCTCTTTATGCTCTTTGATGGCTTTTGCAAATTTAAGTAACATGAGCTCTTTGCCCAGTGCGTCATTAATGTTCTCGCCAAACATGGTGGCAAATTTTTTCTTAGAAAGCTTACCGTTGAAAAGATCGACCATCAAACGATAATATATCTGTGAGTTGGCAGGGAATGTACGCTCTTTCGTGACCGCAGAGCGTTTTTCTTGTATGAGTGATGCGTATTGATCGAGTGCAAATTCATTGAGATAGAGTGTGTCTTTTAGAAAACTAAAGGAGCCTGAACCTACACCGACATACTCTTCATTGTCGATGATGTATTCATCAATGATCAGATCGCTCTCTTTTGAAAAAGACCAGCCATGACGTGAAGGATAATTCTCTTTGAGAGACTCTTTAATGATGCCGAAAAAGTTGAACTCATTTTCAAGACTGAATTCACCCAATGTTTTTTTGACACTGTTTTTAACCAAAGAGGAAGTCATCAGTGGATAGACACTGGTTTGTTCTGGTCGGAGTTTTTTAAGGGTATCAAGATCGCGTCTTAACCCTTCTTTAGTTTGAGTAGGGAAATTGAAGATGAGATCCACGCTGGTGATGGGCAAGATCCCCAGCATAGAACTAATCTTCTCGTACACCTCTTCACCTGAGCCAAACTTTTCATAACGACCCAATTTTTTCAAAAGAGCATCATCAAAAGTTTGTACACCTACAGAGAGGCGATCGACTAAGCCACGCAGACGTGTTACGGTCTCTTTTTGGATATGGTTAGGGTCACTTTCGCACGAAACATGCTCGATGGAAAAAAGTTTTTTGACAAACTCTATAGTCTCAATCAGCTCTTCTTCATCAATCAAAGGTGTTCCACCACCAATTACCAAATAGTTAAAATCATACCCCAACTCTTTTACATGTAAAATCTCATCACGTAAATGGAGGTAGTATTTTGTAGCAGCTTCTTTGGTGTAGGTAAATTTGTTAAAGGAGCAGTATGGGCAAAACATCGTACAAAAAGGAACATGAATATACAAGAGATACTTTTTCGCTTCAGGAGGAGGAGGTAACCCCAAAGAGGGTTTTTCTACATGTAAATATCGCTTTGTGTATTGGCTCATAAAATAGCTTGTTGCATTCGTGATAATTTTTGACTGACGGGATTGCATCATAATTCTTAATCCTTATTTATATTTTATAATTAAATAAAATAAAAAATTATAGTGATTCTATGTGACATTAGGTATGACATTTGTTATACCTAATGTATATTGGCATACAAAAAGATGATTTCATCTGTAGCTATCGTATGATGATGGATTCTCATTGTGCTACTCCTTAACAAACTTTCAAAGGCATTATAGGCTTATGAGCGTAATTTTTATGTAAACAAATGGTTACAACGATAACACTACTCAAAGCTAAGCAGGAATAGTACATGTAAAAAAGGAGAGAATAAGGGGAGAGTCATGTTCACTATAAGTTCACTTTTTTGACTATAATACGCTTTTACGATTAAGATGGAGAACTATAATGAAATTACAAAAACTTATTTTAACTTTGCTAAGTACTTTAATCCTCTGTTCATCAGTACTCATCGCATCTGAATTTGATTGGATAGTCAGTCTAAATGTACGATCCAATGAGGATCCTTATAGTTACAGGTACGGTTTGGCAGATCGTTTTGGGTACAGAGAGCCTGAAGTGATGGTGATTTTAACGAGTGTGTATGCACCAGCAGATGCGTATATGATTTTTCGTCTTGCCGAGTTATCGGGGCGAACACCAGAGTATATTTTAAGAGTTTACCGTGAACGAAGGCATCATGGTTGGGGTGACATAGCCTATAATTTAGGTGTTAGACTTGATTCAAATGAGTACATAGAACTTCGAGAAAGACATGATTTGCACTATGCTCCAAGATACAATGGACACTATGAAGATCGTCGTGAAATGCCTGTTCGCAAAGTGTATGTCGAGCCACGATATTATGAGATAAGAGAACCTGAACGTCATGATCGAAGAGATCATGATCGTCATGATGATAGAGATGACGATCGCAGAGACGATGGACATTATAGACGCTAGAAATGAATAGAAAAAAGGAGTAACAATGAAATTAAAGAGTCTTTTATTAACAACAGCAAGTTTTGTACTCTTGAGTGGATCAGCACTTATGGCAGCTGATTTTGATTGGATGGTCAATCTAAATCTAAGATCAGATTCTGATCCTCACGCTTATAGATCAGGACTTGCTTCACGTTTTGGAACCCCTGAGTCACAACTAAGCATTATTCTTAAAAGCGTAGGAGCACCTGCTGATGCATATATGGTGCTTCGACTTTCAGAATTATCGGGACGTTCACATGAAGATGTGCTCAGATACTATCAAGCCAACAAACATAAAGGCTGGGGAGTCATAGCAAAAGATCTTGGTGTAAAACCTGGCTCAAGTGAGTTTAAAGCACTTAAAGGAGGTCATGATATGCGCGATTTTGATGATAGCCGCGACGATAGGCGTGATGACCGAGACAGAGATCAAGATCACGGTAAAGAACATGGAAAAGGCAAACATTAAGCCTAATACACTTTTTAAGCTTGTCTTTAAATGAGAAGCTTTATTTTTTAACTCTTTTAAAATTTTATGCAAATCGGTTATAATTACCTAAAAACTAAAGGAATTTTCCATGAAAACGTATGCTTGTGGACATATTAATCCCGATTCGGATTCTGTCGTATCAGCGATCTCTCTTTCATATCTCAAAACACAATTAGGAGAGCCGTGTATTCCTGCACGTCAAGGTGAGTTAAGCCCTGAGACAGAATTTATTTTAAAGACATTTGGGTTTGAAAAACCACTTCTCAAAAATGATTTTTCAGGCGATAATCTTTACATTACCGACTATTCTGATCTTGCACAAGCGCCACACAACCTTAAAGAAACCACTATTTTAGGCATTGTCGATCATCATAAACTCGGTGACATTACAACGAGTACACCTCTTGAGTGCTGGATCAGACCTGTTGGATGTACCAATACGATTGTCAAAGAGATGTTTGATCATTACAAGATTGATATTCCTAAAGATATCGCAGGTGCGATGATGATGGCCATTTTAAGTGACACTGTACTTTTCAAATCACCAACTTGCACCAAAGTGGATACAAAAGCGGTTAAAGAATTAGCAAAAATTGCTGGTATTGAAGATTTTAAAGCCTTGGGTATGGAGATGTTTTTAGTCAAATCAGCAGTCGTTGGTGCAAGCCCACGTACGCTTTTGCTTCGTGATTACAAAGACTTTGAAATGGGTGGCAAAAAAATTGGTATTGGTCAGCTTGAAGTGGTTGATTTGAAAGTCTTTGATGGTATGAAAGAGGCTCTGTTTGCCGATATGAAAGCCTACAAAGAAGAGGGTGGTCGTCATACTGTGATGCTTCTTTTAACGGACATCATGATCGAAGGCTCACAATTTTTAGTGGTGAGTGATGATGAAAGCATTATTGAAAAAGCGTTCAACCAAAAACTTACCAACCACGAGATGTGGGTGGATGGCGTATTGAGCCGTAAAAAACAGGTCATTCCTGTTATGGAAAAGCAGTTTTAAAAGTGCATGTGTGAAAAAGTGCACGATTAAACGACGTTATCTTATTCAAAATCCTAAGGAAGTGGTGAAGTCTATTCTCACCACTTTCCCTTCTTATAAAAAAAACCTTCAACAACTTTTCGTCGAAAATCATCCTGATGCCTCGGATCGACTGGCTGTTTTAGGGACACGTTTTCACACTCTTAACGAACTTGATGCATTTGAAAATGACTTAGGTTCTTTTTTATGTGCCGATGTGAGTGGTGATAAACGCTATAAAAACCGTTACCTCTCTTTATTTGGACTGCCTCAAAACTACGATTTTTCACTCCTAGATGTTTATAAAAAGTGCGATAAAATTGGTGTGCGTGCATTTGATTTTGACTTTGCCTCTGGTATGAGTACCCAAAAAGTACTCAAAGTACTTTTGTACCGTGAGATGCAATTTTTAGAACATGCAGTAGAATTACTTTTAGACGATGATGCCAAAGCACCTAAAACTCTCTGCAAGATTGCCGAAAATATACGCTATATTTTGAGCATTGGACGTGGTGTTTTTGATGATAGGATGGCAGAGCGTTTGATACGTGAATTTGAATCGTTACTGAGCGAAGATAGAGAGATACTTCTTAAATTTGTACAGCATCAAGCCTATACAACGTTACTTTTAGATATGCGTTTTTTTCTACGGGAACAGAGCGGTTTTTATCTTTTAAAAAAAAGTGAAATGCCACTCCTGTTTTTTGTAAAGAAGCACCTCAAAAAAGAGGAGTTTCGGATCGCTAAAAGGCTTAAAAAGGCGCTTTATTAACACTTCGTTTTAATTTCTGGGATATAATTTGAAAGGTAAAGTTCTTGCAAAAATAAATTTTACAAGAACTCTAATAATTTAGGATAATGCGGTACAATATCGCACCTATTTTTTAAATAAGGATAAAGAATGAAAAAAACATTACATGTAGGTTTGGCTTTAAGCGCTGTTCTTGTTTTAATGACAGGCTGTGCGACAAGTGAACTTCAAACGAGTGCTCGTATGACACAGAGCGTTTTTATTAACCCTGTGGCTAAAGAAAAACGAACCATTTTTGTTTCAACTAAAAATACCAGTGGTGCGCCTATTAACTTGGAAAATCGTATGATTCAAGCGCTTTATGCTAAAGGCTATACCATTGTAGATGACCCTGAAAAAGCAACGTATGTGCTTATGACAAACATCTTGTTCTGTAACAAAAAAAGCGAAAACAATGTCGTTGGTGGTGCTGT
Organism: Sulfurospirillum arsenophilum NBRC 109478; assembly: GCF_000813345.1. Taxonomy (NCBI): domain Bacteria; kingdom Pseudomonadati; phylum Campylobacterota; class Epsilonproteobacteria; order Campylobacterales; family Sulfurospirillaceae; genus Sulfurospirillum; species Sulfurospirillum arsenophilum. The sequence goes on from NZ_BBQF01000001.1 coordinate 294,625, forward strand.
GATGGGTGGTGCTGCGGGTGCTATTGCAAATTCAGGTAGTAACGGTAAAAGTATGGCACTTGCAGGACTTGGCGGAGCGGTTGTCGGTGGTCTTATTGGAAAAGCAACCGAAGATACGATTTTCCAAATGCAAGTGGACATTGTGATTCGTGAAAAAGCAAAAGGCAAAGTTATGGCATCTACGGGTAACGTAGGTGGACAAGCAGGCATTAGAGATGGCCAAAAAGCAGGTACGATGAATAGCTTTGGTGGACCAATCCGCGATGCTGATGCCAGCGGAAAAATGTATAGCAATACATACTCTTCAAGCTCACAATCGTATGAGAGTGATTTTATAGAGCATAGAACTATGATGTTTGCAGAAGCCACGAAAATGGATCTAACACTGTATGAAGCAACACCTATTTTAGAAGATAAAATCGCACAACAAGTCGCAGGATTGTTTTAATATTTGACACGCTTTTCAAGTGAAGCTTGGAAAGCTACGTTACACTAGATACTAAAGCTTGCCTCTTACGAGGCAGAATAGTTTGGTACTATGAAATACTCGAGTCTGCCAATCAATTTGGCAATATATTTTACATGTAGGAATTGTTTTGGAGAATAACGACAAGAAGCAGCAAAAAATTGTTCAGATGTTTAATGAAATCGCAGGCACATACGACACAGCAAATCGTGTTTTAAGCATGGGTATTGACATTCAGTGGCGCAAAACAGCGTGTGATGAAACCTTTGCACGCTATGCCAAACCGATAGATCTTATCGTAGATGTGGCATGTGGTACAGGCGATATGATGGGATATTGGGCAAAACAGGCCAAAAAAGCAGGTCGAAGTATCGGAAAAATTTTGGGTGTTGATCCTTCCGTTGGAATGACCGATGTCGGCAAACAAAAATTTCCCGAATTTGAGTTTCTCATCTCCGAAGCAACAGAAATTCCTCTTCCTAATGAACGTGTTGATATTTTAAGTATTAGTTATGGTATCCGCAATGTTGTTAGACGTCAAGAAGCTTTTAGTGAGTTTGCACGTGTTCTCAAAACGGGTGGATATGTTGTTATTTTAGAATTTACCAAAGATGAGAAAAAAGGCTTTTTCTTTGCCCTCAAAGATTTTTATCTCACTAAAGTTTTACCAATTTTGGGTGGTATTATCTCTAAAAATAAAGCAGCCTATGAGTATCTGCCAAACTCCATTGAAGGTTTCTTAACGCCTTCCATGCTTCAAAAAGAGCTTGATATTGCTGGTTTTGAAACGGAATTTGTCAAAAGCTTTTCGATGGATATTTCTACTTTGGTCATTGCTAAAAAACGCTAATGAGCCAAACTCTTAGTGTCTCAAGTTTAAACAACCAAATCAAGTCATTACTGGAAACCACCTTTTTACATGTAAGTGTGGAAGGTGAGGTTTCTAGACCTACGTATCACAGCTCTGGTCACCTCTATTTTACCCTCAAAGATGCCGACTCTTCTATCTCTTGTGTGATGTTTAAAGGCAATACTAAAACCTTAAAATTTCAAGTAGAAGAGGGAATGGCCGTTGTGGTTCACGGTTCTATCTCGGTTTTTTCACCACGTGGAACATACCAAATCAACTGCACCATGATGGAACCTTCCGGCAGTGGCGCATTAGCCAAAGCCTATGAACAGCTCAAAGCCAAACTAGGAGCTAAAGGTTACTTTGAAGCAGAACGTAAAAAGTCATTACCTCGTTTTGTGAACCATATTGCATTGGTGACTTCAGGCACGGGAGCGGCACTTCAAGATATGCTTCGCGTGGCAACAAAGCGTTGGCCGTTGGTGAAGATCACACTGCTTGATACACTCGTTCAAGGCGAGGGTGCAAAGTTCTCTATTGCAACGAATATTGCACGTGCGGATTCACTTGGAGCAGACGTAATTATCGTCGGACGAGGTGGCGGAAGTGTAGAAGATTTGTGGGCATTTAATGAAGAGATAGTAGCCGATTCGATCTTTACATGTAAAACACCGATTGTCTCCGCGGTAGGTCATGAAATAGATTATGTTATCAGTGATTTTGTAGCAGATCTTAGAGCGCCAACACCTTCGGCGGCTATGGAGATGATACTTCCTGATAGTGCTGAGATGTTGCAACGCATTGATGGCATGATGGAACGTTATACCCTTGTTTTTGGACGAATTTTACGCTCAAAAGGGGAGTCTCTTGAGCATTTAAAGCGTCTTTTTGCCAAACGCTCCATTGATGAGAAACTCTCTTTGTGGAAAAATGAGATTGGCATCTTGCAGAGTCAATACAACGATAAAATAGCACTTTTATACCGAGAAAAATCCCGTCAGACCAGCCTTCTCAAAGAACAGATTATCTTTCAAACCAGACAAAATTTGGCTAAAAAAGAGCAACTTCTCTCTTCATACACCATTGCACTAAATTCCAAAGAACCGACACGTGAACAAAAAGAGTGTTATGCTCAGATCGTGAAAGAAGGCAAAAAAATTGCTCTTGAAAAGATCGCTGAGGGTGATATTTTTGAGCTTCAAACACCACATACGATTTTGAAGGCTAAGGCATTAGAAAAAAAAGTCCCCACGAAGGAGTAAGAGATGCGTTTACTTGCTGTACTGATTTTAACTATTCTTTCATTGTTTGCTGACGTTTCACCTCGTGTGGTGGATGTTCCAACACGCAGTAGTGTGAGTGAGCGTCTTTTAGTCCTTGCTCCAGAAGCTCCAAAAGCGGTCGTTGTTTTATTTGCAGGTGGACACGGAGGACTTCAACTCTCACGTGAGGGAAAATTCGGTTGGGGAGAGGGTAATTTTTTGATACGCACCCGTGAGCTTTTTGCACAAGCGGGATTGATGGTGGTGATTGTCGATGCACCATCAGATCGTCAAAGTGAACCCTTTCTCAATGGCTTTAGACAAACCGAAGAACATGTGCAAGATATAGGTGCTGTTGTTGCATGGATCAAAACACAAACGGCTGCACCTATTTGGTTCGTTGGAACGAGTCGAGGTACACAATCGGTTGCGTACATTGCAACTGTAAATCCAAGCGACGTTCCTGCCACCAAAAGCAACATGCCATGTCCTAGGGCAAATGCCAACACAAGTGCGTACGAATAAACCCAGCCACTCTGAGAGGCAATGGTGATGATAGCAACCAACGGCGCAGAGGCACACGGCGTACTCACCAGTCCAAATATAAGCCCGATGATCACCGCACCCAAAAGTTTAAATCTCAAAAATTTTCGTGCCACTTTGTCTTTATCGAAACCTTGAATCCATCCAAGAGCATAGGCAACCACTGTAAATGTTGCAAGAGCAGCGAGTAGATACGCCCAAAAAGGCGCCAAAGAGAGCATCATGCCCATCTTGGAGACAAGTAACATCAACAGTGAAAAGCTAATGACCAAACCTAATACAAAAAGCAGTGAGTATTGATAAATAAAAACTTTTTTTTGCTTGGCATTGAGATCCTTTGAAAGCCCCAAAGCACTACCTGCAAGCAGAGGCAAGGTGATGATGGAACAAGGAGCAAGCGAAGTCAAAAGACCAATGCCAAACGAAGCAACAATCGCCCATGCCCCAAACTGCGAAGTCATTTCAATGAGCATCTGCTCCAAATTCATGAGAGTTTTTCTGCAATAATCGGCAAGAGTTCCGCTTCAATCGCTTTACATGTAAGAATAAACGCGCCATAATCTTTACCGTCAGGATCAGAAAATCCTACATGGATTTTAGGAATAGGCTTAGGAAACATCGGGCAGGTTTCATTGGCATGATCACACACGGTCACCACCAAATCAAAGTCAAGATTGATGACTTCATCCAATGCTTTAGAGTGATACGAATCTTTCCAAATACCCTCTTCTTCTAAAACTCTTTTCGCATAAGCGTTCACTTTACCACTCGCACGTACACCCGCACTGTAAGCCTCAATGCCTTCTAATTTGGCATTAACCAAAGCCTCTGCGATGATGCTTCGGCAACTGTTTCCTGTGCATAAAATCAATACTTTTTTCATTTTTCACCTTTACATGTAAGATTAATATTTTCGATGGATGCATTTTCAAGCCATGGTAATGCTACAACGTTACCTTGACTAATCTTCTTTACTTTTTCAAGCCATTGATACTCCGCAGTAGCTCTTGCTATCAACAGGGGATTTTGAGTATTGGTCATGGATAAACACTGATTAACCACCCACCATTTATTGTGAATGCCTGCTCTGCTTAAGTCTTCACGCAATCTTTCTGCTTCAAAAACAGGTGTTGCTTCAGGCAATGTCACAATAATCACTTCGGTTTGCCCCACATCACGAAGTCGTGGCAAGAGTCTTTGCACACTCAGTGGTGTTTCCCCTTTAGTTCGTTGAACCTCTTTATGGTAACTTTGCGTCGAATCAAGCAGTAAAAGTGTATGTCCCGTGGGTGCAGTATCGATGATGACCACTTCATTTTGCGCTTTATCGACTATCTCAGCAAAGGCTCTAAACACAGCAATTTCTTGGGTACAAGGAGAGCGTAAATCTTCTTCAACATACGCCACATCTTCTTCATTCATGCGCTCTCTTGCTTTACTGAGGACTTCATTTTGATAATTTAACAACTCTTGTTTTTCATCTATCTTGCTCAATGTTATTAACGGCGCACCTTCGATGCTGTACTTAAGATGATCGGCTGGGTCGGTGGAGGTCAGATGTACTTTAAGACCTTTTTGAGAAAGCGCTAAAGCAATACTTGCGGCAATGGTCGTTTTACCCACGCCCCCTTTTCCCATCGTAAAGATGACTTTTTTACCTGTTTGATAAATATCCTCAATCAAAACATCTAAGCCTTGCAATCCAAGAGGTTTAGCATAAGAAGCTGTTTGGACATAATCATCACCTTTAAAAAAAGCTCGGATATTCTCAAGCCCTAAGATATTGTAAGAACGCAGTGGAATCAAGAAAATTCCTAGTTTTCCCAACCCATCAGGCATTGTTGTAAGAGCATTTTGTTGTTTATCTAATAATTTTTGAGACACTTCATCACTGGCTGCACTCAGCACTCCATTGATAATTAAAATCTGGTTATTAATGCCTAAATCACTGAGTTCAATGCTTGATCTCTCTGCTTCCAGTAAGGGTGTTGTCTCGGGTCTTGAAACCAAAACAAGTGTTGTTTTAGTTTTATCTGCAAGATTTAAAACCGCTTCTTTATAGATATTTTTTTTATCTTCAAGCCCCGATAATTGTCCTAAACATGACGCGCCATGGGTACTTTCACTGATGAAATCACTCCATGCTGAAGGTAACTGTAACATACGAAGCGTATGCCCAGTTGGAGCTGTATCAAAAATAATATGGTCATATAACAGTTGGGTTTTTGCATCGGTTATAAAGTTGGAAAATTGATCAAAGGCTGCAATTTCAACCGTACAAGAACCTGATAACTGCTCTTCCATATTTTCAATCACACTTTGTGGCAACTTCCCACGGTAAGGTGCGACAACCGATTCTCGGTACTGCCTTGCGGCTGCTTCTGGATTGAGATTTGCCACCATCAACCCTGTTACACCTGCAATCGCTACACCTTTGCCGTCAAGTTCTGTATTAAAAACATCTTGTAAATTAGACGCAGGATCGGTGCTAATTAAGAGAACTTTTTTACCACTATCTGCTAAAGAAACCGCTACGGCACATGCAGTGGAGGTTTTGCCAACACCACCTTTTCCTGTGAAAAAAAGGTATTTGGTAAGAAGTAGCTTTTCTAGTCCAAATGTTTCATACGTAACAGCTTTCATATTAACAACACCCTTTCGGCCCACAACATGAACTGTTTGCTTTCCATGGTGATTCGCTTGCCATTTTGACTTCCAACCATTGTGATAACTCTTCATTGGTAGGATACGCTTTTGTTTTCACCACTTCACCATCTAAAAGTGTGGCAGGTAAAATATCCACTCCATCTTTTTGGAGAAGCGCATTGATTGTTTTATTGCTCACAAAATCTTGTGGCTCGGTAGAGAGTCCATGTCGTTTAATCACAATGCCTTTTTCTTTAAGGGCATTAATAGTTGTTGCTATTCTCATCAATTCGGGATCAATGGAAGGTCCACATACGCCTGTCGAACAACACATCGCTGGATCAAATATCTCTAATTTTTTCATCATAATCTCCTCATTAAATTTAATACTATCAATCTTTACATGTAACGATAGAAGTGTAGCATAAATTTATCTTTATATCAAGATATATTGATATGTATTTCTACTATAACCCATGAAAAATTTAATTCTCATGGGTTATAGTTTGTCCGCGTTATCTTTATAAACTGAGCAATACCAAAAGTAATATTGGAGGTGTGACTAAAAGTCCAAATTTTGAGTATTCTACAAAAGTGATTTTTACCCCTTTTTGTGCCAAAACATGCAACCATAAAAGCGTTGCCAACGAGCCAAATGGCGTCATTTTTGGTCCGAGGTTACACCCGATGATATTTGCATACGCTAAAGCTTGATTGGGAATATCTTGCAATGCAATGTCCATAATCATAACCGTAGGCATATTGTTCATGACCGCGCTGAGGGCTGCTGCAATAAAACCTGTGCCCACAATAGCGATAGTATCACCTCTTGTGTTTAAGTCTTGAAGAATAAGCGTAAGATAATCGGTTAATCCTGCATTTTTAAGCCCATACACTACGATATAAAGTCCTATACTAAACCATACCACTTGCCATGGAGCCGTAGTAATAATTTTTTTAGGGTGCACAACTTTAAATGCGTTGGCAATGACCAAGAATAAAAGCCCACCTCCTAGTGCAAATACCGAAATGGGGAGATGGTATAAATCACCCACAAAATAACTTGCTAAAAGAAGTGCTAAAAATAACCATGCAATGTAAAAAAGTGGCTTACTCTTGAGAGCATCATCAGGATTTTTCAGTAAAGAGATATCCACTTGCGCCACAATATCTTTGCGAAGAAAAAACCATAAAACAATAATCGAAATAAGTGTACTTGCAATATATGGTACAAACATTACACTAAGGTACTTTGTAAATCCGATATGAAAATAGTTTGCCGTGACGATGTTTGTGAGATTTGAAAAGACAAACGGCAGTGACGCCGAATCGCTGATAAATCCACCTGCAAGTAAAAAAGCAATTATCGCTTTAGCACCCAGTTTTAAAATGCGCATTTGTGCCAATAAAATAGGTGTTAATATAAGTGCTGCCCCATCGTTGGCAAACAGTGCCGAGATGAAAGAGCCTAAAAGAATAGAATAGACAAACATCAAATGTCCATTACCACCAGAGAGTTTTGCCATTTGTATCGCACACCACTCAAAAAAGCCGATCTCATCAAGCACCATGGAGAGAATAATAATCCCGATAAATGCCAAGGTTGCATCCCAAACGATGCTGGTTACCACCAGCACATCCGCGAAACTCACAACACCCACTACCAAGGCAATGACAGCGCCTAAAACAGCAGTCGTGCCGATTTGTAAACCTTTGGGTTGCCAGATGACAAACACCAACGTGACTAAAAAAATAAGAGCTGCTAAAATCATGATACACCTTTACATGTAGAACTATTTTGTGGTAGGTTTAGTTCAAGATAACTGATCTCCTCCAAGCACGCCAAACGAAAACGATCCATCGGTGAGCGAATGGCATAATACGCCCATTTCCCACGCCGATCTACTTTTAAAAATCCCGCATCTTTGAGAATTTTGAGGTGTCTTGAGATACGTGATTGAATCATATTGAGCGAACTTTCAATATCGCATACACATACCTCGCCATTGTGTGAGATAAACGCTAAAATTTGAACCCGTGTTTCATCATTGAGCGCCCCAACGGTTTTTAAAAAAACATCCATAATGTCGCCTTTATTATTACGGTATATTATAAATTATTGTAAAGAGTGTAACATAATATTTCTTTTATATCAAGATATATTGATATATTATTTCATTGATAAACGGGTATTTATTGTGTTATGTTACAATACACTTCAATCCATTTTATTCAAGGTAATTCCATGAAACGATTCTCTTTTTTTGAAAAATTATCCCGCGCAAACCAAGAACTTTTACAGAGTCACTCCACGCGCGTACGCATTCCTAAAGGAACGATTTTGTTTGAGCAAGGTGACCAGTGTAAAGAGATACTTTTTTTAATAGAAGGTTCCATTCGTGTCTATCGTAGGCATGAATCGGGACAAGAGATTACCTTATACTATTTAAAACCGCTTGAGCAATGTAATGTCAACACCAACAGTGCTTTTAGCGGACTTCCTGCTGTTGGAACGGCTGTGAGTGAAAGTGAATTGGCAGGACTCATGATTCCTGCCCATATTTGCCATCAGATCTACATTCAAGAACAAGCGTATCAAAATTATGTTTTTAGTCTTTTTACAGAGCGTTTGGAAGGCTTAGTAGCATTGGTAGAAGATGTTCGCTTTAAGCGCTTAGATGAAAGACTGCTCGAGTGGTTTCAAAAATCCAAAGAAAAAACCATTACTGTTACCCATGAGCAACTCGCTTCTCACCTAGGAACCTCAAGAGAAGTAATTAGTCGTCTTTTAAAAACATTTGAAAAAGAGGGTATTGTTGCTTTAAGTCGAGGTAAAATCACCTATTTACATGAAAAAGAAAAATCTGGTTTGTTAAAATGGTTTTCTTTTTAATGTGATGAATATCACAGACAAAACTTTCCTCTTTTGACACAATACTCCTTATAAATCTTATCGTTTAAAGGAGTACGCAATGAAACAAAATCTACTTTTACAAGTAACAACACTCTGTCTTTTTGGTGCAAGCCTAGCATTTGGAGGCGATGTCATACAAGGTGAAAAATTATTTAAAAATCCTACATTGGGTGGCAGCACCAATGAACAATCGTGTTTTTCGTGCCATGCGAATGGAGCTTTATTTAAAGAAGGGCTTTTTAGCCGAAAAGAACACATTCTGATGGGAGCAAAATTTAATAGTGTTGCTGAAATTGTCAATATGTGCATTGAAAAGCCTCTAGCAGGCAAAGCAATAGCAACGAATGGCAAAGAGATGGAAGATATTCTCTCTTATATGAAAACCATTGCGAAATAAACCATCGTGTGAGAGGAACTCTTCTCACACAATTTCATATTCATTTTTTTAGGGTCTCAATAAACGCTAAAACCGCTTCTTTAATCTCTTCTTTGACGGCTCTGGTTTGCGCTACATTCTCTTCATGTGTACCCGTAAAACCACTAGGGTCTTTAAAACTCCAATGAATACGACTCGTTTGACCAGGGAAAATAGGACATCGTTGGCTATTGCCCTCATCACACACCGTAATCACATAATGAAATAAGTTTCCTTTTTTAAACAAGTCAAACACCGATTGCGTTGTCTTCCCTGTTATATCAATACCCTCTTCTTTGAGAACTTCAACGGCTAAAGGATTTAAAACACCAGGCTCTAAACCTGCACTTTGAACACTAAATGCCTCTCCACCGTATTTTCTAAGAAGCTCTTCTGCTATTTGACTTCGTGCACTGTTGTGAATACAAACAAATAAAACTTTTACCATGAATACTCCTTTTTAATAAGTTAGTCTAACCACATGTGTAACAGAGAACTAACTTTATACAAGATGATTTACAAAATGGTTACAAACCTTTTTAATGTGTAAAAATGTAACTTAAATGTTACACGATGCGATGACGAAAAATTTTACTCTTACACTATACAAAACGCTATACACGCATCATGACATCTAGCAACTCTATTTAGAAGCTTCAAAATAGTTTCACTATAACAAATATTTATAATTTAAGTTTTGCTTTTTAGATTTTATTTATAAAAATCGCTATAACCTAAAAAGGACAACACCCCCATAAGGAGAAACATATGGTGAACGTAGAAGAGAAACATACTCGAAGAGAATTTCTAAAATTCTCTGCTTTAGGTCTTAGCGCTGTAGCTGCTGTACCCTCGCTCGTTGCAGGCGAAACACACTCTACCATGTCTGTGTATGAAGGTTACAAAAAGAGTAGAGTTGGTTCTCTTGCTCAACTCAAAAAAGCAGGTGAAATCGACTTTTCTTATCCTGATGGAAACGCTTTGTGTAAAGCGGTGTATGTAAATAATGAAGTCAAAGCGTACAGCATTATCTGCACCCATAAAGGCTGTCCAACCGTTTACAACAAAGAGAAAGCACTGTTTGAGTGTCCCTGTCACTTTACAAAATATGACGCAAAAAAAGATGGACAAATGGTCATCGGTCATGCGACAGGCAGACTGCCACGTGTCCTTTTAGAGATCAGTGGCGATGACATCTTTGCCATTGGCGTCGATGGGCTCATCTTTGGTCGCATCAACAATAACGTAGGTTAAGGAGAAAAACATGGCACTAACTTTAAACGATAGACTACCCATTCCTCATAAAAATGCTGAAGTTAAAAATGTTACCTGTGAGTTTTGTATTGTCGGTTGTGGCTACAAATCTTACAAATGGCCTCTTGGAACAGAGGGAACCTATAAAAACAATGCGCTAGGCCTTGATCTTTCACAGCAACAGCCTACCTATGGTGACTGGTGTAGTGAACGGATGTTTAACACGATTACGGATCGAGATGGCAAAAAATACAACCTGATGGTTATTCCCGATAAAGAGTGTGTGGTCAACATTGGACAAAACTCTGTTCGTGGTGGGATGATGGGTGTTTCAACCTTCAATGCCTCAAGCCCGACCAAAGACAGACTCAAAGAGCCTCAAATTTTTCGTGGTGGAATGCTGATGGAAACCTCATGGGAAGAAGCAACAACCATCATCGCAAAAGTGTACAAAAAGATCATCGATAACGATGGCGCAGATGAAATTTCGCATAAAACCTTTGACCATGGTGGCGGTGGCGGTGGCTTTGAAAACACATGGGGAACAGGCAAGCTCTTTCACACGGCTATTGGTACCGCATCGGCTTCGATTCACAATCGCCCTGCGTATAACTCGGAAGTTCACTCAAGTCGTGAAATGGGCGTTGGTGAGCTTAACAGCAGTTATTATGACACGAGTATCTCCGATACCATGGTGGTCATCGGTTGTAATCCATACGAGTGTCAAACCAACCTGTTCAACATTCACATGCAAGCCAATCTCGATGGCAGTAGCTTAGCGAACAAGAAAAAAGAGTATGACAAAGGCGAGAGCGCATCTAATGGCAAAATTATCTTCATTGATCCTAGACGCCAAGCTTCTATTACCAACGCTATTGCGATTGCAGGTAAAGAGAATGTACTTCATCTTCAGATCAAACCAGGTCAAGATATTACACTCATGAACGCACTTGTCACGTACATCATGGAGCAAGGCTGGGAAGCTAAAGAATTCATCAAAAACCATACTGAGAATTTTGATGCAATGTATAAAGTCAATAAAGTCTCCCTAGAGTATGCCTCTTCTATCACAAATATCAGTGTCGCTGACATCAAAAAAGCAGCCGAATGGATCGCTAAACCCAAACCAAGCGGACACCGTCCTCGCAATGCAATTTACTATGAAAAAGGCATTATTTGGGGTATTAAAAACTACGAAAACGTCGCTTCCATTGTCAATCTAGCGCTTGTAACGCACAGTGTGGGTCGTGTGGGAACAGGTGTGTGTCGAGCAGGCGGTCACCAAGAAGGCTACACAAGACCTGAATACAATGGACCAAGTAGGCAAAATCTTGCGGTCATCGACACCGACATCATTGAGGGTAAATACCTTGTCTATTCTATCTGGGGAACCAACCCGTTTGGTCAGTCTATCGCGACACAACGCCTTAGAAATGCAGTGACAAAGAGAAGTCAAATTGTCAAAGATGCGATTAACGGTTATCATGGAAACAACCTTGATGAACTCGCTGATATTATCTACAACGCGTGTAAATCAGGTGGACTTTTTGTCGTCGATATAGACATCTACCCAACGCAATCGAGTGAGCGAGCACACATTGTATTGCCAGCGGCGACAACGATGGAGATGAACCTCACGTCTATGAGTGGAGAACGTAGAATGCGTCTGTCTGAAAAAGTTATGGACGCGCCTGGTAGTGCCAAACCAGACTGTCTCATTGCGGCAGATATTGCCAATGCGCTTAAAGCTGAGTACCTCAAAGCAGGCAATAAAACCATGGCAAAACGCTTTGAAGGCTTTGACTGGAAAAATGAAGAAGATTCATTTAAAGATGGTTTTGCAGGTCAGGGTTCAAAGATGGCAAGTCAAGGAGGCTCAACTGGGACGCTTGCTACCTATAAACTTTTACGAGAAGCGGGTAATAACGGCGTTCAACTTCCTATCGTTAAAGTCGAAAATGGCAAGCTTATCGGCACACGTCTTCATTACGCTGATGGCAAATTTGGCACGAAATCAGGTCGTGCGACGTTCTTACCAACACCACAACCTGCCATGCCAAAACAGGTCGCGAAACAGGTCAAACGCTACAAATACTGGGTCAATTCAGGACGTATCAATGAAGTATGGCAGTCAAACTACCACACAGGTCGCCTCGAATTTACCGCAAAACGATGGCCGATGGCTCCGCTTGAGATTCACCCCAATGATGCTAAAGAGCTTGGCGTTACGAGTGGTGACATTGTTCAGCTCAGTAACGATTATGGCTCCACACGAGCCATCGCGATTGTGACGGATGTGGTGCGTAAAGGCGAAGTTTTTGGTGCTTTTGGTTTCCAAAATTCCATTATCAATGACCTCTGCACAGACTATGTTGATCCTGATACCAAAATTCCTTTCTACAAAGGAACTGCGGCAAACATCGTTAAAGTAGGACGCAGCGAGGGGCTTATCAAAGATATGACCTTCTTGGAACGCGCTTAAATTCAAGGGGTAGCTTAGGCTACCCTCTTACTTCTCTTCTTCCCCTTCATAAATACCAAATTCTCTAAGCTGTTTTTTAAGTGTATTGCGAGAAATATCGAGTATGGTGGAAAGCTGTGTGATGTTTGGGCAGAGAGAAAAGCTTACATGTAAAAAGGTTTTTTGCAAGGTTTGCTCCAAATCATGGGCTTTTTCAACCCCTTCCTTTTGCAAATACGCTAGGCAAAATTTATGAAGCTGTTGCTGTATATCTTCTGTCTCTTCAAACTCTTTGATGTCATCCGCTTTGATCATGTCATCACTGGCATTTAAGCAGGCACTGTAGATGGTATTGCGTAGCTCCCTAATGTTTCCTCGCCAATGATGGCGTGCAAGTTTAGCCAACGCCTCTTCGGAAATGGATGTAATGGTCGTTTTAAGATCACGGTTAGCTTTGGCAATAAAATGCTCACACAAAATAGGAATATCTTGAATGCGTTCTTTTAAAGATGGCATCGTAATCGTGAGCATCGAGAGACGAAAGTAAAGATCTTCCCTAAATATTGATTTTTGAATATGTGCTTTAAGATTGGCATTGGTCGCACTGATGATACGGCCTTCAAAATTAATCTCTTTAGCTCCTCCCACACGTCTAAACTTCTTCGTCTCCAAAAAGCGCAGCAGTTTGCTTTGAAGCTCAATGTCGAGTTCTCCAATCTCATCTAAAAAAAGTGTTCCCTCCCCTGTAAGTTCAGCAAAACCGATGTGCTGTTTATCCGCACTGGTGAAAGAGCCTTTCTCATGCCCAAAAAGCTGGCTTTCAAAAAGATCTTTAGGAATGGACGCGCAATTCACGGCAACAAAGGGATGTTCACTATGAGTCGAGTTGGTATGAATCAGATTAGCGATAAGCTCTTTGCCTGTACCCGTTTCTCCGTAAATAAGCACAGAAAGGTCATTATTGGCGGCGATACCAATCTTTTTATAGATCTCTTTCATCGTTTCATACGAGCCTACAAACGCCTCTTCTCCTTGTTTTATAGGCTTTTTAGCACTCTTCTCTTTGCTTGAAGTGTGCATGTATTTTCCAACCAACTCTAAAAGTTGCGCCTCATCAAAAGGCTTTTGTAAAATATCTTTAATGCCAATTTTAGACGCTTCGATCATATTGGTAGGTGTCGTATACGCTGTCATCAAAATAATGGGAAGGTTGAGTCCTACTTTTTTAAACTGCTTAATCAAATCAATGCCCGTAAGATTTTCGCCAAGCATCACATCGACGATTAAAAGCTCAACGCCTTGCTCTTCGATGATTAAAGCGAGTTCAAACTCTTCGCCATTAAACTGCAACGGTGTGTGTTGATTGCGCTGTAAAATTTTAGCAACCGAGTAGCGAATCTCTTGTTGGTCATCAATAATGGCAATTTTCATACTTGTTCCTGACTGGGGATATAGAGACAAAACTTTGTCTGCTCTTCTTCGCTTTCAAACTCGATGTAGCCGTTGGAGAGATAGACAATTTTATAGATGCTAAAAAGCCCCAAACCCGAACCCTCTTTTTTTGTGGTAAAAAAGGGTTTAAACAGATTGGTTTTGGTTTTTTCATCCATCGTTTCACCACTGTTTTTCACACATAACACCGAAAATCCTGCTTGCTCTGCCCTTTTCCATGTGATCTCAATCGTACTCAGTTGAAACGCTGCATCGATGGCGTTATTGAGTAAATTGATCAAAATAATTTCAATGGCATTCGCCCCCATTTTAACGCTCAAATCCTCTTCAATGATGCTTTGAATTCCTAAATGTTTCGTACTTAAAGAAGAGCGCAATAACGCGATAGACTCTTCAACAAATGGCTTTACATGTAAAGGTTTTTCGTACTTAAAATCAGCGGGTTTTGCAAGGGCCAAAAAGTCCACCACCTGATGATCAATGCGCGCTAATGCTCCATGGATGATGGGCATATCTTCTTTATCGGGCAGTTGGGCAGGAGAAAGCAACAACTTTAAAGGTTGCAGTAGATTTTTAACTTCATGCGCAAACGAAGAGCCAATTTCTCCCAAGATAATGAGGGAGTGCGAAATGCGAGCATTCTTCTCCTCTTTTTCGATAGAGTCTCGTAGTTCATGCATTAATTGCGTTGTTTTTTCAATAATACGCGTGATTTCATCATTCTCTTTGCCTTGATAAATCGTAATGTCATCCCAACGCTTCTCGATGATTGCCTGTGCATTGTTTGAGAGTAAATGAAGCCTTCCAAGCAGTCTTCCCATAAAAATATTAGCAATAATGAGTGAGAGCAACGCCACCATAACAAGAAGCACAAATTGCGCCAAAAAAGTGTCTTGTAGCATACTAAAGAGTGTCTGATTTTTAACCTTAAGCACAAAAGAGCCAAAAGTCACCCCATCTTGTTCAAAAGGGACAACATTGTAGGTGTCAAACTCTTTAAACGTATCACCAAGACGATAATGTTCCGTATCGGTATGTGCCACAATGACGTTATGCGTGTCAATAAATCCTGAGCTTTCAATCATACTACTGGAACTCAGTGTTTTGAGAAATTTGTAAAGCTCCCATTGGTTATGGGTAAGGATAAACTCGCTGACAAAGGCTTTGTTGGAGTTAATATTGGTTTTAATAAGCTCATCAATAATCTGATTGGTATGGTTTTTATGAATATCTATGTTGATGATAATCGAAACCGAAGAGATCGCAAAAACAACCCAAAAAATAAGTGTGGCAAGTTTGACTTGAACAGAGAGCGCTAAAAGATAGTCAAAAAGCTTTTTCATTGTCTCTGTTCAATGACCTCAAGCATTTTTGCCACATTGGAAAAATCTTGACCCGAGGGGAGATCAAAGCGATCCAAAGAAAGCTTTTCCAAAATGCTTTTACCATATGTATCTTGATGCATCGCAATAAAAGCATTTTGCAGCGCTTCAAACCTCTTTTTAGGCAATGCGCTTCGCGCCACAATAGGTGAGTTGGTATAAGGTCCTAAAACTTGCACCACTTTTAACTGCTCAATTTTTTCGGGATGTTTTTGCGCAAAACGGGTATAAACGATGCTATCCACACTTGCACCATCTACAAATCCATCAATGACCGCTTTGATGGACTCGCCATGTTCATAGGTATAAATGTAGGACTTAAAAAAGGTTTTAGGATCCATTCCATGGCTTAACATATGGTAACTGGGAGCCGTAGCTCCTGAATTGCTCTCAGGATCAGTAAAGGCAAAAATTTTTCCTTTGAAATCTGCAAGTGAGTCAACAGGGGTGCTTTTTTTTGCAATGATGTACGAATAGTATTGATCGCTTCCATCAAAAATAGGAATGGCTAAGATTTTGCCTGTTCCTTCTTTATCGAGTTTGGTATAACTGGAGTTACAGACATAGGCAACATCGACTTTATGCTCTTTAATGAGCTGATTCATCTCCGCATAGGTTTTTGAAAAGCGTATTTGCACATCAAGATCAGTGATTTTATGCTCCAAATATTTCTCCCAATCCATAAAATTTTTGAGATCATCTTTAAGGACTGTTCCTGTAAGACCAAGGACAATTTTTTCTTTCGCATTGAGCGAAAAAGGTAATAGTAACAGTAAAAAAAGCATGGTAAATTTTTGAAGACAACTGGTCAAAATTTGATCGTTTTTCATTTTTTGAAGGCTCCTTTTTTCTCTTAAAGTCCCTATTATAGGGCTTTTTAAAGTTGGTATGCTAATTGCTCTAAGCACATTGTACTTGAAGAAATGTTCAAGAAACTTTAAAGGAGTCCATGATGAATTTATTGTGGGATGTGCGGGTCTCATTAGATCTGTTCTTGGGTGGTTTAGGTGTAGGTGCCTTCCTTGTAGGTGTGGTTCTTTACTATGTGGATGCTAAAGCATATGAAGGTTTTGTTAAAAAATCCTTTATGGTAGCACCGCTTTTGGTGATAGCAGGATTGCTTTTGCTTCTGACAGAACTTGGACGTCCATTGAACGTTATTAAAACGATCTATGCGATCAATCCAACATCGTTTATGTCTATCGGTATCTTTTTACAAAGTGCGTTTGTGGCAGTTGCGCTTCTTATCGCCTTTAAAGTATTGACAAGCGGTGTTTCAGCCCTTAGTTCAAAAATCGTTTACGCAGGTGCCGTTCTTGCAGGTCTCGTTGGTTTGTATCATGGATTCTTGCTCTCAGGCATCGCAAAAGAGCCTTGGAACAACGCTATCCCTGTGATTTTCTTTGTCTCTTCCATTCTTTCAGGGGCATCGTTAATGGTACTTTTCAATTTGGAAAGTTTAGAAAACCTTGTAGCACGCTTTAAACTTCCTCTGATCATCAATATGGTTTTAACCCTTGAGTTAGCCGCAGTTTTTGCATGGGTTTACAATTTGGCGCTAACAACAGCATCTTCGAAACATGCCTATGATGTTCTCATCAGTAGCTTTAGCATGGAGTTTTGGGTACTGAGTATCTTAATGGGGTTAATTGCACCTTTAGCCATTTTTACCTTGGTCATTTTAAACAAATTATCCCTCAGAACAGTTGCTATTCCAACCTTTTCAATTATCGTTATGGGAAGTTTTTTCCTTAAAAACTTAGTTGTTTATCTTGGTCAAGCAGTATAAGGAGTCAATGATGAGTATTAACAGAAGAGATTTTCTCAAAACAACAGCGGGAAGTGCTGCGGTAGCTTCAACCATCTCTATTTTCCCAGAAGATGTCGAAGCAAAAATTGGTGAATTAAAGTACGAAGGTGAGACGGGTAAATGGATGAGTTCTACCTGTCAAGGCTGCACCAGCTGGTGTCCGATTCAAGGACTTGTGGTCGATGGTAAAGTTGTAAAAATTAGAGGCAATCCAAACTCTCCAAGTGCTGGACGCATCTGTCCACGTCCACACTTAGCGTTGCAACAAGTGTACGATCCTGATCGTGTCAAAACACCACTTAAACGCACCAACCCTAAAAAGGGCAAAGGCATTGATCCTAAATTCGTGCCTATTTCTTGGGATGAAGCGATCAATACCATTGCAGACAAAATTATGGGGCTTATTCAAACACAAGAAACCCACAAATTTCTTCTTATGCGTGGTCGTTACACTTTTATGAATGAAATTATGTATGGTACATTCCCTAAGCTTATCGGTAGTCCAAATAATATTTCGCATAGTTCTATTTGTGCAGAAGCAGAAAAATTTGGTCGTTACTATACTGAAGGTATGTGGGATTACGCAGACTTTGACCTAGATAATACGCGCTATATATTAGGCTGGGGCACAGATATGGTCTCTTCCAATCGTCAAACACCTTGGTTTATGAATCAGCAAGGCTATGTTAAAGATAGAGCTAAAATTACCTGTATTGACCCACGCCTTTCTGCAACTGCAGCAAAAGCTGATCGTTGGCTTCCTATTATTCCTGGAACCGATAGTGCATTAGCCGTTGCAATTGCACATGTTATTTTATCAACAGGAAAATGGAATAAATCTTTTGTGGGTGATTTTACGGATAAAGTCAATTATTTCATTCCAGAAAAAGAAGTTCCAACAGAAATTGAGGTTGAAGGCAAAGTCATTCCTGTTGTGTTTGAAGAAAAACATACCTATGGTGTTATTGCATGGTGGAACCTAGAATTAAAAGATAGAACCCCAGAATGGGCAGAAAAACTCACAGGTATCAGTGCTAAAGATATTAAAGAAGTGGCAAAAGAGTTTGCAGAAGCAGGCAGTCGTGCCATCTCTTGGGTAACACCAGGAGCATCTATGCAAATCAGAGGTGCCTATGCTTCACTTGCAGCGCACGCTCTCAATGGCCTTGTTGGATCTGTCGATGCTGTTGGTGGTATCTTACAAGGAAGTTCAGTTCCTTATGAAAAAGCACCCGATCTTAAACCTTATCTGCCAGCAGAATTTGAAGCGGCGTTAAAGCAGAAAAAAATTGACCAGCGCGGAACAAAAAAACTTGCAGCTATCAATAAAAAAACAGGTGGTGGTGTGGTAACCCAACAAGTTGCGGATTCTATCCTCACAGATAAACCTTATGATATTAAAGTAGCAATTGGTTATTGGAACAATTTCACATTCTCCATTAACGGTGCTGATGTATGGGAAAAAGCGATGGAAAAATTACCATTCTATGCGCACATTACAACAAATCTAGCTGAGATGAGTATGTATGCTGATATTGTACTCCCAGCTAAAATGCATCTTTTTGAACGTTATGGGTTTGTAACCAATAAACAAAATCTCCACAGTTATATGTCAATTCATCAACCACTGATTAAACCTTATGGTGAAGCCAAAACCGATGAAACAGAAGTACCGTTCTTGATTGCTCAAGCATTGGCTAAAAAAGGATTTGATGGTCCTCTTCGTTATTACCAAGATAATTTCAAAGATCCTGAAACGGGGAAAGTTCCTGAAACAGCTGAAGAATTCGATCTCTTTGCTGTCAAGTTCCTTACAAAACCTGTGTGGAGTGGCGCGAGTAATGAAAAAGGTGACACCATCAACAGTTGGAATGAATTATTAGAAAAAGGTGTTTGGAAAACAAAGAAATACAAACCAGGCAAAAAAATAGACAACTTCAAGACTGAAACTAAAAAGTTTGAGTTTTACAGTGAAACTTTAAAAAAAGTTATGATTGAACATGCCGAGAAAAATAAAATTACTGTAGATGAAGCTTTTGAAGCCGTAAATTATACATGCAGAGGTGAGCTTGGGTTTGTACCACACTATGAAGAACCTGTCCGTCATGGCGATGAAAAGACCTATCCATTTATCTTTGCCGAGCACCGATCACGCCTCAATCGTGAAGGAAGAAGCCAGAACTGCCCATGGTATTATGAAATCAAAGATGTGGATCCTGGTGATGTAGCTGGTAAAGATGTTACCAAAATTAACCCACTTGATGGCAAAAAGTTAGGACTTAAAGATGGTGATAAAATTAAAATTACCTCTCCACAAGGAAATATTGAAAGCGAAGTCAAACTTTGGGAAGGTGTACGTCCTGGTGTTGTGATGAAATGTTATGGTCAAGGACATTGGGCATATGGTCGTGTAGGAAGTGAAGTCTTTGGCTCTAAACCAAGAGGGGACAATAACAATAAACTTCATGCATTTGATTTTGAACGTCTCAGTGGAGCAACGCCAAGACACGGTGGTAACTCACGCGTCAAAATTGAAAAGATATAGGGAAAGGATAGATTATGGCAAAAAAATATGGAATGGTCATTGACCTTCACCGCTGTGTAGGATGTGGTGCGTGTGATTTGGCATGTAAAAGTGAGAATAATACACCTGATGGTATCCACTGGGCTTTTCATAAAACTGAAACGTATGGAATATTCCCACATGTAAGCTATAAGCACACACCAACGCTATGTAATCACTGTGAAGATGCTCCTTGTGTCAGGGTTTGCCCGACTCATGCAATGCACAAAACAGATGAAGGATTTGTAGTACACGATCCAAATCTTTGTATTGGTTGCAAAAGCTGTATGTTGGCGGATCCTTATGGCGTTATCTTTTACAATAAAGAGCACGCTTTCTTGGATTATGCAACGGATGATAGCAGTATTGTCAAAGGTGGAACTTTTTCGAAAAAAGAACTTAGCGATAAATCAAAAGCCCCCTTTCCTAACTTCAATGCTGCACGTGGTGCGGATGGATACGAAGCGGTACGTCGTAAAGGTGCGGTTGAGAAATGTACCTTCTGCAACCACAGGGTTGCACAAGGATTGGCACCTGCCTGTGTTGTGGCATGTCCAGCAGATGCACGTATATTTGGTGATCTCAATGATGAGAAAAGCAAAATCGCTACAACGCTTAGAGCACATAAACCAACGGTATTGCTCCCTGAAAAAGGCACAAACCCTAAAGTGTTCTATATCCGAAACTACAACTAGCAGAAGACCCTCAAATGAGGGTCTTCCCCCTATCTATTTCGCCTCTTCATTTAACACAGGAGTTGCACTTATGCGTCTAATTTTCTTATGTCTTAGCTTTTTATTCACCCTTCATAGCGCAGAACTCTCTTACGTAGGTTCATCAACCATTGGGAAAACTGTTTTGCCAGAATTTGCAAAAGAGTTTTCAAAAAATTATGGGCATACATTCTCACGTATTGAAAACCCAGGTTCTGGGCAAGGGGTTGATGCACTTTTAAAAGACAAAACAGAACTCGCAGGTATTTCACGCGCCATTGAAGCAAAAGAGAGAGCGTTAGGGCTTCGCTTTTTTATTATAGGATACGATGCGATTGGCGTTGTAGTCCATAAAAACAATCCTGTAAAAAATCTCAGCATGGAACAGCTTAAAGGTATCTTCTCAGGCAAAATCAAAAACTGGAGTGAAGTAGGTGGCAACAATGCACCCATTATTGTGGTCATCGAAACCCTTGCCGATAAACGCGCCACGCAAATTGTTTTTACAGAAATTGTTTTTGATACAAAAGTTCTAGTGGGAACCTACAGTAAAGAAGCGATTGAAGTGGATGCTCCTATTGATGAAGTCAATTATGTTAAAAGCCACCCTCATGCCATTACCGCAACAAGCATGGTTTTTGTGAAAAATACACCCGAAGTTCAGGCTTTGAGCATCAACGATGTTGAGGCTATTGATAAAAATATAGCCGATGGCTCTTATCCTATTTCAAGACCGTTAGTGCTTGTAACGAAAGAGAACCTCTCAACGGCTTTAATGCAATTTCTGAACTATGTTTACAGCAAAGAAGCACAAGCCATTGTTGCTAAAACCTTTGTTGCCGTTCGATAGGAGTTTATATGAATCAGTTTAAATTAACCATACACGCTAAAATTTTTACGTTAATGTTCCTCTTCTTTCTTGTGTTTGTAGGTTATGCTTCATACCTCTCTTTTTCCTTTTTTAGTATGGAAAGCCAAATGGAAAGCAGACTGGACTCTGTCTCATCCAAAACAGCGCATCAAAGCAATGAGCTTTCAAACCTTGATACCTTGCAAAAAGAGATCACTTTACTCTTAGAAGCAAAAGCACTTTTTGAGTCTATGGAAAAAGCTCAAAAAAACTATGCTTCATTGCATGATGGAGCTTATTGGCTGGACTTTAATGCACTCTATACCAACCTTGCAAAAACGCTTAATCATACTGTATTTTCAACACTTTCATCCTCTTTGAAATCCGATTTTGATGGATTAAAAGAAGATTTTGAGAGTATGGATAAACTCATTGTCTCTTTTAATGACGAGCGCGCCAAACAAATTTCGCTGATCTCACTTTCCCCAAAAATTGATCGGTTTAAAGCGCTGATTGATAAGGCAATGAATCAAAGAGAAGCGATACGCCAAAAAGTCATTGCTTCATCCATTGAAACACAAACGCTCACACTTGCAGGAGTGAAAGAGCTTAAAGTTGCTAACGATACGATGCACAGTAAAATGGTGATTGTTAATATCTTTGGAGGCATTATCGCATTGGTGATGTTGTGCTTAGCAACTTATTTACCGATGATCCTTTCTAAGCAACTCAAACACTTCAGAGAAGCGTTTCAAGTGCTCTCCGATGGAGATTTTAGACATAAACTCACCTTTAGTGGCACTGATGAAGTCGCAGAGTTAGGACCTTTATACAATAGCATCGTAGAAAATCTGAGTCAAAAAATTCATTTTATTGTGGCAAAAGCGAAGGAGCTTGATCACATTGCTACGGTTGTGAGCCAAATTGTGACAACACTTGAAAAAACAGCGGAACACGTCGCAACACACACCCAGAAAATCAATGAAACAAATCAAAATTTCAGTGCTATTTCCCAACAAATCAGGCTTATTACCAGTGCAACCATGGAAGATGCACAAAAACTTTTAAGTAATAATGCAGATGTAAGTGGTACCGTGCAAGTCTCTATTGATGATCTGAAAATGGCTGCTCACGCCACAAGCGAAATTCAGAAGACAACAGAATCGCTAGCGACCGCAACTGAACAAATCAGTCAAATTCTTTTGGCGATTGAAGACATTTCAGATCAAACCAACCTTTTAGCCCTCAATGCAGCTATTGAAGCGGCAAGGGCTGGAGAGCATGGACGTGGTTTTGCCGTTGTTGCTGATGAAGTACGTCATCTTGCAGAGATGTCACATCAAGCAACAGGCAATATTGAGCATATTGTTGCCAATGTTCATGGCAAAGCATTAGAAGTTAAAAGTCAAATTGAGCGCAGTGCTCAAAGCTTACAAGAGGTTATTTCGCAAACACAAATTGCACTGAGTTCCTTTGATGGCGTTAGCCATGCTATTGTGACACTCAATCAAGAATTGAATGCAGTGGAGCATGAAACCACGACACAACAAAAAGAGAGTCAACAGATCAATACCATTACCACAGAACTCACGGCACAGACACACTCAATGGGTGAAATTTCTAATGAGCTTTTATCGTTTTCTAAACAGCTCAAAATAACAGCAGATACACTGCAAGCAAATATGCAAGAATTTAAGCTTTAAACAATTTGGAAGAGAATAACTTCTTCCCCAAAACATGGGTATGCTTAAAATTTTTAATAGGCGTCATCTACAAGCATACCTCTTGATATTGCATATTTTATTGCATCGAATTGTTTTTCATCAAACATATCTCCAAATTCTTTTACCGCTTCTTTTTTGACAATTCCTTGTGCTCCAGGATCCTCTTTATAAAGTTGATAGGTCATTAATGGTCCATCATAGGTTTTAGTATCCCCAATTTGGTTTTCAAAGCGTTCTAACTCTGTTATGGTAAGTGCTGTTTGAACATATTTCATTGTAGTAGATTCATTCGCATGACCAAGTAGTTCAGATAAATGAATAATGAATCGAGTATCAGGAATAATACCTTTCAGTAATATGTTTTCGCGTTTTGAATAATCAATCAATGCCCATGTTGCAAAACTATGACGTAACCAGTGTGGTGTTATAGGCTTAATAGTTCTACCAAGAGCTTTTGAGGCATCTCTAAAGACCTTAATAATGTCACTATAATTGACTTCTCTCCCATTGTTGAGCAACCACATTGCTTCAGAATTGTATTCAGATAAACCTCTCTCACTTCTATCACTATATTTTTTCATTCTTTCTACATGGATACGAGAGAGGTACTCTTTTTGAAGATCAGCAATCATTTTGATAGGTATTTGGCATTCAAGAGAAAGATCACCTTTGCTTATATATCGAAATTTGATTTTACTTTCAAGATTTTTGCCTGTATTAAGATATTTAAAATAGTTTTTAAATTGATGTGGAGTCACATTAAGCGCAGCATCAATACGTAATCCTGTTGTTGCCATTAGCTTTGCTATCATCACATACGTAATATCAATTTTTTGAAGTTCTTTACAGAAATAATCAAATTCTTTTCTGGTAATTACTTTATGAGTTTTTCGTTTTGGAGAGCCTGGAATCTTCAAATCCCATACTTCAATAAACTTATGTTCATTGTTTCTTTGGTTGATATGATCAAGAAGTTGACTACGATATTCAAAGACTCGCTCTAACCTAGTATTAAGCACCATATTATAGGATTCACCAATTTCGTGCATATATCTGTAGAATTTAAACCAGAGACCTAATTTTGTGTTCATAGAATCATTAGCAATTTTCTGATAGCTATATTTTGTTTTTAAATCTAAATTATTATTTGAATCCCAATGGAGCATAGCATTTCTAATGGCTCTGATATCAGATTCTATTGCATCTCTCCAATTAATTCTCATAGCATCGAGATGGTAAAAAAGTTCTCTGAGTTGCTTAGCCCTTTGTAAATGACTTGTTCTCCCTCCGATACTACCATGTCTTCCTCCATTTCTTGCTTCTTTAACTAGAAAGCGTGCCGCAGGAAGGTGTAAATCATTGTTTTGGAGTATCAGTGTAATATCACGTCTTGGAATGAACGGATGTGAAACTGTAATAAGTTTTAACTCCATCAGTTATCCTTTGTAAATCTCAATAACTCTATTTCTTCCTTTAAACGTGTGATAGTTTTATCTTTCTCCATTAGCCTTGTTTTTAGTTCAATTTCATTATGCAATAGCTCTGTAATAGTTATTGTAAGATTTTCAATAGTAAGCTTTTGTTTTTTAATATCATCTTCGATTTTTTTTGTTGTTGTGGATTTGACGTTCAGTATCTCTTTTTTAAATGCAAGTATTGCATCTCTAATATCTTTAGCAAAGTTATTGTCAGTTTTATTTTTTAAAGATTGCTCACTGATCATTGAGCCCCATAACTTATTTGTAGGTAAACTATTGGCATACTCACAAATATTTGCCAGAGTTACTTTATTGTATTTAAGAGTAGACTCTTCTTTAAGAATATGAAATGCTTCCCAAAGTGCTTCAAGTTTAGAGTTTCGTTCTTCTTTTGAAATTCTTGCCATATTATGCACCTTTATCAATCATGTAGGATGCGATGATTCGTTCGAGAGGGTTTTTCATTTCTTCAATCCCCCCATCATTTAAAACATAAAGATTTTGCATTAATCTTTCTTTGAGATGAATAGGAAATTGTTTAATGAGTTGTTCTTGTTGTATGCGTTGGATATTTCCTTCCGTAAAGCAAGCATTGGTGCATTCAGCCGATTGGCATCGACCTGTTAATGGTCTCTCCGCAATAAAATCATCTATTTGTAAACCTTTTTGACATTCCATAGCTTTTGGGTTAGTAAGATCATGTATGCAAAAGCAGATAGGAGTTTGTAAGATTGCGATTTTATTTTGTTTAACCATTTCCATAAGACTTAATTCAAGAAGATCAGCAAATTTGGAGGCATAACTACCCATAAAAATTCCCTGTTGAGTAATATATTCACCTTTCTTGCCATAGAGTTTGTTACCTTTTCTGATTTCATCAGATAAAATTTTTGCAAATATTTGAGCATCCTCCGCTTCGAGCTCTTTTATGGCTTCACGATAAATATGATTGTATTGACCAAGATATCTAAGTGTCATAGCAATAGAACTATGACCAAGGAATAATCGAGCTAATTCTAAACCGCTTCCTTCACTGAGATATGCTATGATGAAAGCCATGGTATGTCGAAGTTGATGTGGAGTTGGAGCTGTTTTTACATTGATACTATTGCAAAAATATTTTAGAGAATGGTTTACTCGTTTAGCTGGTATTTTCAAAGTTTGTATAG
Source organism: Sulfurospirillum arsenophilum NBRC 109478 (assembly GCF_000813345.1). NCBI lineage: Bacteria > Pseudomonadati > Campylobacterota > Epsilonproteobacteria > Campylobacterales > Sulfurospirillaceae > Sulfurospirillum > Sulfurospirillum arsenophilum. The sequence goes on from NZ_BBQF01000001.1 coordinate 320,577, forward strand.
GTCTATCAAAAGCATTTCTGACAAGGTGTCCATTTTGTTTGCCATCATTTATCATAGACAAATGAGATAATATTTCTATTGCTTTTTTTGCAACAGAGGGTATTGGCATTTCATGTTTTTCTCCCTCTTCATCTAAGGCAGTTTTTGTAATTATTCTAGTTATATGAGCATGATCATCATGTCTGAATTTTGGAAATCGCTGCAGTGTAGAAAATTCTGATACTCTCATCCCTGTCATTAAAAGACCAATTAAAATGCAAGCACTTTCAAGTTCTTTTATGTTTTTTAGTACTATAGCTATAGTGTTATTTATTTGTGATGCATCAGAAAAAGTTTTGCATTTTTTTTGTAGGTCAATTAAATCTGATTTTTGGAATATGGTTGGCATTTCTCGTAGGGAATTAACTATATGGATACGTGCTTGTCGAATTACCATATTTCTAGATTCAACATAAAGTGGTGCAATTTTTAATATTTCTTCTGCATAGTTATCGATATAGTTAATAGCCTCAGAAACAATATTCTTCATCATATCAAGAGGATAAAGTCTTCTATTACTACCTACACCACTCTTATATGATTTGTTTTGGTTAATGCTTTTTAGATATATGTTGTGAATTAAAGGTGTTTTAGTAAGGATACTTTCATCCAGTCGTAAAAAATAAGGCAATAATGTGTTTGCTTCAACAATCCATTCGCCTAATCTATACAACTCGTGTGTAAGCGTTGCTGGAGATACTTCATTGTCGCGTTGTTTAACATAGATTTCAAGATGCTCTTTATTGAGTGTGTCCATCCGCATCATAGTACCAGGGATTTTGGAAAGAGTTGATAAGCATTTTAGTAGTGTTCTAGCGTAGGACATTTTACCTGAGTTAAGAGGCGTATCATTGATATGTCCATGGAATTTTAACAACAAAACAATTCTATATGCAAGTGCGGGAATACCAGATAATGTAACTTCTGTACCACTATATTCACCAGATGTTGTAGGAAGATTTATTATAGGATCAATAAATCTACTATTATTTGAACCTGGAAATATTTCATCTTTTAATAATTCGATCACAGCAATTTCATTTTGGCAATTTGGCAATTTCTCCAATATGTTCTGCTTTAGCATTCTGATCCTTTTAATATATTTTACGTTTTCTCTTAAAATGAAGATTCACAATACCTTCGTATTCTAGCATATGCTCTTCCGAATATTTTTTTTCTTCATTGCTAAACCCTTCAATTACACTATTTGCAGCATTTAATTGTATGAGGTATTCTTTTTCCCAGTCAGATTCACGGAAAAATTTTTCTTTTTCATTCCAAATATATTCTCTCCAAGCAAAAATCACTGGACCATGTATATAAGGAATAACAACACTTTTTGTACACATACATAGACACATAAACCAATCTGTGCATACTTCATCGTCGTGTAATTTTGGATTCCCATAAAAATCAGGATTTTTTGGATCAGTACAATCTGCAAAAATACCTTCAAAGATTTTTACTTTTGGATTATCATCTCGAGTTATTTTACCTCGAAAAATATCTTCTGTGAGATTGAGTGTTTTACCAATAATATGCTTTTGAATGGATTTTCGTTCTGCGATATTATCATAATGAAGTTGTGTGTCAATATTTGAATGACTTCTTTTACGTTGGCGTTCAAATTCGTCAAGTCCTTTTAGGTAATCATCAAACTGTTTATTGACTCGAGGTTGCCTATGATCTATATTCATTAATCTCTCCCCCTTTGGAAGAATAATAGTATGTCTTTGAAAAAACCATCGTCTCCCTTGTTGCGCAGATCGAAGTTGGGTTCTATTTTTAAAGTAGCCTATTTCAAATTCTTTACCACTATCTTGGTAATATTGAAAAAAACTATCAGATTTATTTTTTTCATACAAAGGCGTTAGCCATGATAAGAAGAAATTGATGTATCTTTCCGTTATGGAATCGCGTTTTATTGGTGTCCAAATAATGTCTTTACTTCTATTTTTATAACCTTCAATAATAGTTGCTACACCTGCATTGTTTCCAATTTCGTATTCATTATTTTCTTTTTTATGAACTTTCCAACTGCGTAAGACTTCCATATTTAAACCTTCACGAATAAGGATGAATAAAATAAGAGGATAAATTTCGTGAAATGTAGGTAGAACTCTATTTCTTAACAAAACAAAGTCAATGTTGAATCTTCGATTTGCAACCAACTGAAAACTTTTAATATCTAGTAAATTTTTGTAAATTTTTTTAACTTTATTGTCTGGCCATCCTTCAAATGCTTCCATTATCCAAAATGCAAGCATTCTTTCATCATTTATTGTAATATCTATCCCTGATTTAGAGAGTACGAGAAGCATTTCATGTTGTTTTTTTTGGTGTTCATTTTTATATTCATATCGACGAGGATTGGCTCTTATACGCGTGAAACTTCTAAGTTCTACTTGATACAATAATCTTGCAAGATTTCTAACTTTTTCTCTTTCTTTATTAACGCCATTATCTATACTATTATAATAAGTTTTTGCAAGATTTTCTAAACTAAAAAGATTTTGTATTGATTTAAATTCTTGTTGCCAAGCGTTATACTCAAGAGATCTGTATATGATATTGTCAAGATCTTCTCTACAATAGTAGTCTATCTGATACAAAACAGTGGTAGGAAGACCCAATATATTTTTTTTAATATTTCTAGATTGTCGTTTTTTACTATTAAACCCTTCAATGAGTTTTGCAATATGATTAAAAAAAGTTGATAGATGAGCTTTATTACTTTTAGTATGTTTGATATTTTCAAGGCTATCCCATGTAATACGTTGGTGGTTCGTTGTTATATCTGAAAGTTTAGAGAGTTTACACTTATTGATACGCATTGCTTCAAGGAATATTGCACACGCCCATACATCTGATTCTATTGTTGATTTAACACAATTTTCTGGAACGATTTTAATCATAGCATCTAGGATAAAATAATTATATTCTGGATAGTTATCAAGGATATTTATTAAGCCATCTCTTGTGTTTTTAGAACCACTTACTTGTTTACCAGTAATTTTTAAGGCTTGAATCAGAGCTTCTCTAAATTGAATACCTTTTTTGTATGAAAGATAGAGTCTGCTATGTTGACCTGTATCCCCCTGTGCTTTAGAATAAATTAAATACGATCCATAGTGCTCTTCAGCAAATTCAATATGAACTGTATCATAATGAGGTTTTATGATTTTTAGCTCATGTTCTATTCTTTGATTAGATGTTATATTTAAATTTTTTATTTTTGGCATATCATATTCTATTATACTTTTTTAAAATATACTAGAAATGTGAAAAAATTATGATTTATTATACCTAATAAAATATTTTAGAAAAGAATCCCAACACAACAAGTCCTTTGTCTTTATACTTTTGATATAAGTTCTCAAGGCCTTCGTATTGATTCGTAAAACCACATTTGCTAGCAACATTGACGATGAGGAGGACCTTGTTTTTAAAAGCATCCATTGTGATGGTTTCACCACTGATCGTTTTCACTTCAAATTCATAAATGCTCATAAATACTCCTTAATGGGTGTAAAAATGAAAAGCAGAAAATTATAGCAAAGTTAATATCATTTAGTCTCTTCCCAAAAACTCAGAAGCTTCAGAGATAATGAGAAACGCTTCAGGATCATATTCACGGATGATGTCTTTGAGCAGTTGAATTTTTGAGGTCTCAACGGAAAGTAAAATAACCGTCTTGATCTGCTTTTGATGATGCAGACCTACGCCTGTAAAGATGGTTCCATGCTCTTCAATACGCTCTCTGATCTGTTCTGTTAAACTCTCAACATTGTTGGAGACGATTTTAACCACTTTTTTAGAGGGACGACCCGTGAGAATGACGTCAATCACTTTTGCGGTAATGTAAACTCCAATCATACTGTAAAGCGCTTTTTTGATGTCACCATGCGCAATGATAAAGGCAAGCATGATGCTTACATCGATAGCTAAAAGCACTTCTGAGGCTTTAAACTTACTCTTCATCGCAACGATTTCACCCACCACCGACGTGCTTCCTGTGGAGGAGCGTCCTTTGATGACCAAGCCAACACCAAGACCAATAAAAATACCACCAAAAACAGCAGCTAAAAGAATATCATCGGTGAGTGGTTTAAGATGTAGAAATTCTCGAAAAAAATCGGTGAAAAACGAGGTTGCAAGCATAGCGAGCAAGGTTTTAAAGGTGTATTGCTTTCCAAAATAAATAAACCCTAAAATGACGAAAGGAATACTCACCATAATGATGAGCGTTCCAAGGGTCAATGAAGTAAAAATATAGTGCAGAATGAGTGCAATACCAATGCCTCCACCTGTGACCATATTGTTAGGCGATAAAAAGCAGACGACGGCAAATGCCATCGACATCGTGCCTAAAAGCACATAGACGTATTGCAGCAGTGCTAGAGAGCGTGAAGGCTGTTTCATTATTTAAGATACCCCATTAAGTTAAAAATAGGCAGTTTTGAGCTGCTTTCTAATTTTTTTAACCATTTGTCCATTTTGTCTGGTTTCTCCCAAACGGCAGTTTTGATTTGAGCAAGTTCTTCGACTCTGTTTTTAGCATCTTTGATCGAGCCAATTTCATCAATAAGGTGAATATTTAATGCTTTATGAGCGATAAAAACTTGTGCATTCGCAAACTCGTTTGGTTTAGCAAGGTTGAGTCCACGTGCTGTTGCTACATCGGTGATGAAAAGCGTGTAAGCATCATCAATAAGCTCTTTAAGCGCACCTCTCTCTTTAGGTGTCCACTCTCTGGTAAACGTTCCCATCTGTTTGTAGTCACCCGCAGTAATGATCTGCTCTGAGATGCCAAGCTTCTTAGCAAGTTCCGCAACATTTGGCGCTTGGAAAAGCACACCAATGGAGCCTACAAACGCACCAGGATTGGCGACGATATGATTTGCCCAGATGGAAGCATAGTAACTACCACTGGTCATACTTCCTGCGGCATACGCAACCACAGGTTTGTGTTCAGCTAAACGTTTGACAGCCATAGAAAGCTCGATGGAAGGAGCTAGAGCACCACCGGGAGAGTCTACATGTAAAAGCACACCTTTGATCTTTTCGTCTTTGTCCGCTTTGTCGATGTTGTCTAAAATTTCCTCAACATTGAGGATTTCACCCTCTATCTTGATGATTGCAAGATTAGGGTTTTTCAGCTCTTCTTGGGAGCCAAAAATAAGCACCAAAAGTAGTATAAAAAGCATTGCTTTAAAGTGGTTTTGGATGTAACCTAAAACGGCACCTATCCAAATAAAAGGTTTTTTAAGTAGGTCTAGCATTGTTTTTCTCCGTCAATAAAAGTTAAATGGGTTTGGTGCGTATGCAAGATGAGTTGTAAAGCCACATCTTCTTTTTCACACGCTTGTGGTAAAGTTGCCACGATAAGGTCACTATAGCGCTCTTTTTCAAGAACACCGCATGGAAGTTGTAATGCTTTAGAGGCATTACATGTAACGCTTTGCAGAAGCGTTTTCGCTAAGCTTGAAAGCTCATATTTAGGGTGCATCATAAGGGCGCTGCGCATTTCATCCCAAAGGCTGAGTGAAATGTTGGAACTCAGTCCATCGGTTCCTAACGTCAGGTTGATATTTTGTTTTTGCACGGCTTCAATATCCAATTTTCCCACACCCAAAAGTCGGTTGGAAACAGGACAATGCGTCAACGTTGCATTTTGTTTGGCAATAGTTTGAAGCTCTTGGTTGGTTGCTTGAACCCCATGTGTAAAAAGGGTAGGGTTTTGATCAAACAAATCGAGATATTCCGTCGCACTACACATAGGTTTTGCATGGGGATTAAACGCACTAAAAAACGTTTCAAAATCGCCACTTCCCTCATCAACCCAAGCACGCTCCGCAGGGCTTTCCATAAAATGTGTAGAGACCACACATCCCTCTTCTTTGGCAATTCCAAGTGCTTTTTTAGCCAAAATGGGGTGCGTTGAGTAAGGTGAATGCACGGAAACGGCAGGGATGAAACGTTTACATGTAAACTCCTTAGAGCTTTCAAGCCGCCCTCTAAAATCCCCATACATCGCATCAACGGCACTAGGAACGGAGCCTAAAACTTCGTTGAAATAGACGACACGTTGAGGGGTTTGAGCGCACGCTTCAAGGTCTGCTCCAAAACTGCTAATCGCACCCAAGGTAGTTGTACCGCTTTTAAGCATCTCTTGGAGTTTACCTGCAATAAGCTCCGTCGTTGCAAGCGCACTCAGCTCTTCTCGGTGTTTGATGACAGAACGAAGCCACGGAATAAAATCGCCATAGCGAAGCATACTTTGATTGGCACTAAATTCGAGATGCACATGGCTATTGATGAGACCAGGTAAAATTACACTGTTTTGAGGTGTTTCGATCACCGTTGCTGTAGGATGCTTGGCTTTGAGGTCTTCACTTTTTCCCACTTCGAGAATGTTTTGATCAAACAGGACCGCACCCTCTTCGATAATCTCAAAATCTTCGTTACATGTAAGTACAAAATCAGCAGTTATTAACGTCACTTTTTTCCTTAAATAATAAAATTACGATACTATCCTAAAGCTGATAGATCAACCTTCACTAACATTTGAACAAGGGTAAATGTTGGCGTAATTGTATCCTAAACTAAGCATTGATATAATAAGACTAAATTTTAAACAAAAGGTAACCAATGAAAGTTGTCGTGATCCAAGGTCCAAATTTAAATATGCTCGGTCACCGTGAGCAAAGCATTTATGGCGGTATGAAACTTGAAGAGATTCACTCTCAAATGGAAGCAGTTGCTAAGCAAAATGGTTTTGAAATTGAATTTTTTCAATCAAATCTAGAGGGTGAGATCGTTGATCGTATTCAAGAGTGTCTTGGCGACGCTGATGGTATCATCATCAATCCAGCAGCCTATACGCACACATCTATCGCTATTCGCGATGCGATTAGTGCGGTTTCTTTACCAGCAATCGAAGTACATATTAGCAATATCTACAGACGTGAAGAGTTCCGTCAAAAAAGCATGACAGCTGCGGTTTGCACGGGTCAGATCAGTGGTTTTGGACCGTTTGGCTACCATCTTGCGATGATCTCAATGATGCAAATGTTAGGTGAGCTTGACGCTCTTCGTAAAGCACAAGCTGCACAGCAACAAGCAGTAGCACAAGCCTAATAACGTGAATTATATTCTCCAAGATGAAAATGCACAGTACCATGAGTGCGGCTTTTCATGCGATCATGCGGTTTTCTTGAGACTTGGAAGTGAAGCATTTTTTATTACCGATGCACGTTATACGACTGAGGCAAGCGAGATTATCAAAAATGCGACTGTTTTAGAGGGCGATAGACGCGACCTCCTTAAAACAGCGCGTCTTTTGATCCGTAAAAGTGGCATCAAGTCACTGATGTACAATCCCGCAGAATGGAATGTTGAAGCGTATGCAAGCCTGAGTGACAAGCTCAGTCTCAACTTTCAAAAAAAGCCTAATTTCTCACAGCAAAAACGCATCATCAAAACTGAAGCAGAGCTTGAAATACTCAAAAAGGCTGCCATTTTTGGACGTGATGCGTTTCATCGTTTTGGAGAATTTTTAAAACACGATGGTTTGGGTATGGATGAGATGATGGCACATTTTGAAGCCGAGTCTATTTTTAAATACCGTGGTGCGTTGGAGCTGAGTTTCTCACCCATTGTAGCCTTAGGTGAAAATGCTGCAAAGCCGCATGCCCTTCCAACAAAAAAGAGTCTTCAAAAAAGTGAACTGGTTCTTTTGGATGCGGGTGTAAAGTACCAAAGGTATTGTTCGGATCGAACACGAACAAGCTTTTTTGATGAGCAGTTTAATTTTGAAAAAGAACAGCACTTTAAAGAGGCTCTTAAACAGAAAGTTTATGATACAGTGTTGTTCGCTCAAGAGGCCGCTTTAAAAGCAGTCAAAATAGGTGTAAAAGCCAAAGAAATCGACAAAGCCGCGCGAGATGTCATCGACAAAGCAGGTTTTGGAAGTTATTTTATCCATTCTACAGGTCATGGTGTTGGATTAGACATCCACGAATTACCCGTAATCAGCTCACGTTCAGAAACCATCATTGAAGAAAATATGGTCTTTACCATCGAGCCTGGCATTTATTTACCAGAGCAGTTTGGCATACGCATTGAAGACACAATCATCGTGCGAAAAAGCGGTGCTGAGGTTATGGGTTGAAGTTAGAACGTATTCGTTTTTTCCCTACATGTAAAAAAGCTAAAAAGCATTTTGCGCATAGAGTTGTTGTAGGACTTGGTGGCAATGAAGGGGATGTGAAAAAACGTTTTGTGAAGCTTTACCGTACATTTTTAGACGACCCACGTTTTTTTATTCAAGAGAGTTCGGCAGTTTTGAAAAACCCACCGTTTGGTTATCTGGATCAGCCTGATTTTTACAATGCGGTTATCGTGTTACAGACATCTTTACATGCAAAAGCATTGCTAAAAGTACTTTTACATGTAGAGCATCTTTTTGGACGCGTGAGACTCTTTAAAAATGGACCAAGAACGCTAGATTTGGATATAATATTTTTTGATAATCAAAAGATTCAACAACCTAACTTAATCGTTCCACATCCCAGATGGCAGGAGCGAGCATCGGTTATCGTTCCACTCTTTACGCTAAAAAGTTTTAAAGGATAGAGGTGAAATTTCATACGTTTAGTGGTGAAACACCAGCAGAAGCACTCAAGCAAGCACAACATGAGTGTGGTGAAAATGCTTTAGTCATAAGCACCAAACAAATTCGTAAAAAAACCATTAGTACTTCAGCGCTTTATGAAGTCGTGGTGGCAATCGAAGAAGATCAGCCTATGCCGCCAACTCCTCAAAAACCAGAACCAAGGTCTGAGCACAAATACAAAAGTGGTGAAGATGTTCTCTTTAGCCTTTCTGAAGCAGCAAAACAGATATCACAAATTGCACAAGCAACAGGCGATATTGGAAGTTCAAACGCTTCTAGGCAAGCGGAGCGGGCACAAAATAATGAAGGTATAGGCGAGATTAAATGCGAGATAACAAAACTTGCCGATAAAATTAAACTCATCCAAGAGATGTTTTGGGAAGAGCGAGCCCCACACCGCAATAATTTAGCGATTCCTTCAGAATTTTCAGAAATTTACAAATTGGCAAAAACCAGCGGTATGGGTGAAGATCATTTAGAAAATATCATGAACCTCACTCTGGAACATATGCCTGTGCGCATGAAAAATAGCAGCGAGACGATCAAACGCTATTTTCAAGTCTTACTTCGAAAACTCATTCCCGTGCGTATGGAAGCGGAATTGCCAAAAAGCAATAAACGCATTATGATGTTTGTAGGACCAACGGGTGTGGGTAAAACAACGACGATTGCCAAACTGGCAGCACGTTACTCTTACATTCAAGCAAAGCGAGCCAAAGTAGGCATTATTACACTGGATACCTACAGAATTGGTGCTGTGGAGCAACTCTTTCAGTATGCGAAAATGATGCGTTTACCGATAGAGGATGTTGTAGACCCTAATGACTTCAACAGCGCGCTTTCATCACTGAGCCATTGCGATGTTATTCTCATCGATACCGTAGGAAGTTCACAGTACGATAAAGATAAACTGATCAAACTCAATAAATTTATTCAAAGTTCACAACTGCAAATTGATGTCAATTTGGTTCTCTCCGCGGGCAGTAAACTGGAAGACCTTAAAGAGATCTATAAAAACTTCTCATTTCTTGATATTGACACGTTGATTTTTACAAAATTTGATGAAACCAAAGTTTTTGGAACGATATTTTCTTTGATTTACGATACAGATAAACCAGTAAGTTACTTTTCGATCGGTCAAGAGGTGCCTGATGACATTGTCCCAGCGTCCAGTGACTTTTTGGTTGAATGTATTTTAGATGGCTTTGAGAAAAAAAGAGGTGAGCATGGAAACGCAGGCGAATAAACTTCAAGAACTAGTCGGCGCAGCTTCTGCTAAAGAGCATAGCAATACCAAATATATCGCTATTACCAGTGGTAAGGGCGGTGTAGGTAAAAGTACTGTCAGTGCCAATATGGCGAATGTACTCTCCAACAATGGCTACAAAGTTGGTCTCTTTGATGCCGATATCGGATTAGCAAATCTTGATGTCATTCTCAATGTTCGTATTGATAAAAATATTTTACATGTACTCAAAGGTGAGTGTACGTTAGCCGATGTTATTGTTCCTATCAAAAAAAATCTTTTGCTGATTCCTGGGGAAAGTGGCGATGAGATTTTAAAATACTCAGAACAATTTTTGTTTGAACGCTTTTTGGAAGAGACAAAAGTGCTTAATGATCTTGACTTTATGATCATTGATACAGGAGCTGGAATAGGCGGTCATATACAGCTTTTTTTAGAAGCAGCTGATGAGGTTATTGTGGTCACTGTGCCTGATCCTGCAGCAATTACCGATGCGTATGCTACGATTAAGATCACCAGCAAAACGCAGTCTAACATTCATCTTATTTTAAATATGACCAAAAGCGAAAAAGAGGCACAACTCATTTTCGATAAAATCAATAAAGTAGCCATGGCAAATATTGGCAATGGTTTAAAACTGAACTTAATTGGTAAATTGCCTGAGGATAAACTCATCTCTAAGAGTATTAAACAACGCACGCTCTTTACCAATGATGCTCCCAATTCACTTGCATCACTGGATATGAAACGTATCGTCAACAATTTAGTTTATAAATTGGAACGAAAAGTGCTTAAAACGGATACGAATAAGAGCTTTGGAAGCTTTTTTAAGCGTATTATTGAGCAATTTTAGATACATTTTGTAAAGGCATTATATGGTCAAATCAGAAAATTTCATCTATTTTTTCACGATATGTGGATTTTTTATAGGGTTGATGTTTTCGATACTGAATTTTTCAGAGCCAGAAGAGATACTTTTTTACACGTTAGAGATAACGCTGGTTTTCTATCTCATTATCCATGTGGCTGTGATGAACTTCTTTGATTTTGACCGTATGGCGACATTTATTTTCGATAAAAAAGATCACGAAAATATTGGTGATTATTTTATTCAAGAGCTTGAAAGCAGAGAAAAAGTGATGGATAGTCTTTTAGCAAGCATTGATAATATGAACCAGCACTATGACAAGATCATGAAAGGCTCAACGGAGAGTAATGAATCCTACACTAAAAAAGCAGCAGCCTAATCCTTACAGCCAAAATCTCAAAAAAGAGCAAGACGAACTTGTTCTGCAATATCTTCCCGCAGTACGCGCTATGGCGTATCGTCTGCGTGAAAGGCTTCCCGCTTCAGTCGATGTCAATGATTTGATTTCCATTGGTACTGAAGAGATGATTAAATTATCCAGACGTTATGATAAAGACCAAAACGACTCTTTCTGGGGTTATGGTAAAAAGCGCGTTTATGGCTCTATGCTTGATTTTTTACGCTCCTTAGATACGATGAGTAGAGCAAATCGTCGTTTGATTAAAATGGTTGACCATGAAATTACCGCCTATTTAGGTGAGCATGGCAATGAACCTGATGATGCGTACTTGGCAAAAATTTTAAATGAAGATATTGAAAAAATAGCAGAAGCTAGAAATAGTTCTATGATCGTCTCAGTGATGTCTTTGAATGAGCAAGTTACCATTCTTTCAGGAGAAGATACGGCACAAAAAGTGGAAAAAGATGAGTTACTGGAAATCGTTCAGAGCATTCTTTCAACCTTTGGTGAACGTGAGCAGATGATTATTCAACTTTATTATTTTGAAGAGCTTAATCTTAAAGAGATCAGTGAGATTTTAGAGATCAGTGAGTCGAGAATTTCTCAAATTCATAAAAAGCTTTTAGCGAAGATCAAAGAACAGTTGGGAATCAACAATGGCTGATATATTAAGTCAAGAAGAGATTGATGCGCTCTTAGAGGTTGTAGAAGAAGAGGGCGATACGCTCTCCTCAGAAGTGGAAGCGACAGATACCAGACAAGTCATTCTGTATGACTTTAAACGACCCAATCGTGTCTCTAAAGAGCAGTTACGTGCGGTAAAAGGTATTCACGATAAAATGGCGAGAAATCTTGCTTCTCAGATTTCTTCGATCATGCGTAGTATTGTTGAAATTCAGCTCCACTCTGTCGATCAGATGACCTATGGTGAGTTTTTGATGTCATTGCCTAGTCCAACCAGCTTTAACGTGTTCTCGATAAAGCCGTTAGATGGTAACTGTATTATCGAAATCAATCCTTCCATCGCTTTTCCGATGATAGATCGACTGCTTGGAGGACTAGGTGAGTCGTACGAAGCGACACGCGAGCTAACCGATATTGAGTTAAATTTACTTGATGCTATTTTACGTATTATCATGCAACGTCTTAAAGAGGGATGGTCTCCAATTACGGATATGTACCCAACGGTGGAGACCAAAGAGTCCAGTCCTAACGTTGTACAAATTGTTTCACAAAATGAGATTGTCATTATGGTGGTTATGGAGATTATCATTGGAAATTCCAGTGGTATGATTAACCTTTGTTACCCTGTTATCTACCTTGAGCCTATTCTTTCACGACTTGCAAACCGTGATATTATGCTTGGCGAAACCAGTGCGAAAAAGAGCCGTAATAAAGAGCTTAACACATTGATTTCTCGTGCTGAAGTGTTTAATGAGGCGATTATTGGGCAAGCGGAACTTAGTGTTGGGGAGCTTTTGGAGCTTAAAAAAGGAGACATCATTAGACTGGATCGTCCAGCGGATGATAAAGCCATTGTGATGATTGATAAAAAAGAGCTTTTTTTAGCAGAAATTGGCTTGCATCGATTCCGCAAATCGATTAAAATAGAGAGTTTAGTCCGAACCGATAAAGATGAAGTTAAAAGTGCGCTCGAAGAGCTAGAACAGATCCGAAAATCTAAAATTTCATCGTTTGATACAACGCAACAGGGGTAAGGTGTGAATACATTTGTACAATTACTACAACAAGAAGTAGTCTCGACGATAGAAGGATTGACTGGTATTGCACCTACGGTTGAACTGAATTCTGAAGAGAATGGCGAGAGCAAGCTTAAACTCAGTCCTCCTTTAGCAAAACTAGATGTCATCGTTGGTGGTGAGCTACATGGCAAAATGCGTGTGACGATGGCAACATCGATTGCAACTGCCATTGGCGATATGATGCTTGGTGGTGAAGGCAATGAAAAAGAGGAGATGGACGCAGAAGATCTTGACGCGACCAAAGAGATTATTTCTAATATCCTTAGCTCTTTCTCTCGCTCACTTGGTAGTCAGAAGAATATGCCAAAGCTGGAATTTGATATTGACAATGTTGAATATATCGATGCAAACAGTACAATCGATTTTAAAGGGTTTGAGAAGCTTTTTATCTATAACTTAGCGGTTCATAACTCGCACGATACCATTGCATTTGCTATTACGCATGAACTTATTCCTCTTATTGGTGGAGATGGACCTTCTCCCGTTGAAGCGGTAACATCAACCGAAGAGTTTATTTTTGAAGAGCCAAAGAAAGTTATGCCAAGTTTGAGTCCTGAAGAGCTTAGCAATATAGAACTCATTAAAGATGTCAGACTTCCGATTCGTGTACGAATTGGCTCAAAAAAGATGCTTTTAAAAGATGTTTTAAGTATGGATATCGGCTCGGTTATTGAGCTTGATCAGTTGGCAAATGATCCTTTAGAAATTTTAGTCGGTGATAAAGTAATTGCAATGGGTGAAGTCGTCATCGTTGATGGTAACTTTGGTGTTCAAATAGGAGAGATCGGTACCAAACGTGAACGACTCGAAAAATTGAGATAGTAGAGACTGAATGGAACAGAGAAAACATATCAAAGATACTGAACGCACCAATGAATGGAGCGTTCTTCGCATTATGTCCGATTTTGTTAAAGGATTTGACGAGCTTCAAGATTTAGGACCTTCGGTTACTTTTTTCGGAAGTGCGAGGTTTAATGCTAATAACCGCTATTATAAAGATGCACATACTTTGGCATACCAGTTAGGGAAAAAAGGCTATTCCATTGTTACAGGCGGTTCCAAAGGGATTATGGAAGCTGCTAATAAAGGTGGCTTTGATTCTAAAAACTGCCAATCAATAGGGCTAAATATCAATTTACCGCATGAACAATCTGGCAATCTATATACGACGAAACATCTTAATTTTGATTACTTTTTTGTTCGTAAAGTGATGCTTATTAAGTACTCTTTAGCGTATGTTATTTTTCCTGGTGGCTTTGGTACGCTGGATGAACTTTTTGAAGCTTTGACGCTAACGCAAACAGGTAAAATTACCAAAATCAGTATTTTTTTATATGGCAAAGAGTATTGGGAAAAACTGTATGATTTTATTGCAACAACACTGGTTGAACATCATACAATTCGCCCAGAAGATGTTGAATTGATTATTTTAACAGATGATTTGGAAGAAATTGCCACAAAAATTGACGAGCGTTTGGTACTTTACACGAATGAACTTAAAAACGAGGGTTTAGAGAATAGTCGTTATTACCAAAAAGCTGTAGAATTTTTATCCAATCAAGAGTAAGAATGATCAAAAAAATCTATTTAAAATACCAATTTAAAAAACATCTCCCCCTCTTAGGCGCACTTCTTCTTTTAAGTACTGTGCTTTACGAGGTTAGTTTTTATATTTTTAAAACGTATCGCGCTTTTTTTAATTCAGATGCTGCTATTGCCAATATATTAGCTGAAGAAATGGTACTCTCCGGTAGCTTTTTCCCAAGTCATTGGTGGTATGTCAATAATGATTTATGGATTTTTTACAAGCAACTTCTAGTGATTCCTTGGGTTTTTGCTGGTAAAAATGGCTATTTTGCACATGCTTTTACAGTCTTTGAAGTCAGTATTTTTATGATTGTATTTATTTATCTTTTTTTACGTTCCTTAATGCTCTCTCGCGCTTCAGCCATTATGGGAGGTGTCGTTGTGTGTATTGGCTATTCGCCAATGTATTTACGAGAATTATTTGGAGAAGCCGCCTATACGTGGTATTTTCTTTTCATGATTGCATTTATGTTTATTTTTCGAAAACTCAGTCCTCATGTCATTAGCAAAAGTACACAAATTAAAGCATTTATCTTTTTTATGATGTTACTCTATTTGCTTGTCCTTGCAAATCCTGTACGTTTTTTTGTCTATTATGTGGCTCCCTTTTTTGGAGCATTAGCCATTTCTATCTATTTTGCAAGAGACAGTCTCAAAACATTTCAACATGCAGTGTATCGCCTTTTATCGATCAAAAAAATGGTTATTTTTGCTTTTGCATTTTTGGTTATGGGACTTGCTGCTATGGCACACTTCAACCTCTTGGAGAGTTTGCATTTAGCAGGAGGTGCAAATAATGCGAATCTTGTTTCGCTTGAAATACTCCCAACCCATGCGGCACATGCGCTTTTAGGACTCCTTAATTTTATAGGTGCAGAATGGAATGAGGGGGTAAGGGCATCTTCTATTGAAGGGGCAGTTTCACTTTTAAAATTCGCACTTTATCCACTTGTTTTGATTATTCCAGCGTTACATGTAAAAAAATCTTTTTATCAAATGAGCTCTAGTGAGCGGTTTTTTGTCCTTTTTTCTTACGTAGGTTTTGCAATTATTTATATACTCTATTCCACTACAGGCTTGCATGAACATGCATGGGCTGCACGTATGAATATTCGTTATATCTCACCTTTTATTATGATGATCTTGGTGTGTAATGTCATTATGTGGCGTTTTTTTACACCACTAGCAAAAGTTATTTTAGCACTTTGTTTAACGATGGCAATGGGATTATCATGGAATTACGTCTCTCCTAAAGAGTGGCGTGGTATCGTGGATGAGCGCATTGCTTTGGTGGAAGAACTTAAAAGCAGAGGGCTTCATTTTGGCTTTGCGGAGTATTGGGATTCTCACATTTACACCGTTTTTAGTGATGGAGAAGTCGATATTCGTCCTATTGAGATTGATGAAAAAGGGGTTAGTCTTATTAAATGGCTATCCAGTGATAGATGGTATCAGAAAGATTCAACGGATGGAAGAGTTTTTTTTCTAGTAGAGCATGAAGATATTCCTGACCTTGAAGTAGGCATTAAAAACCTTAATATGCCTGATCCAATCGAACAATTTGAATTTGGTAAATACACCATTGTCGTTTTCGAAAAAAATCCACTTTACGTAAAAAAAAGTAAAGCTGAAGCTAGGAAGAAAAAGCGTATAATGACGGCTCCATAATTTACATGTAAAGGCGTAGCTTGGAGTCTGTCAAGATTAGTGTTGTTTCCCCCATATATGGCTGTAAAGAGTGTCTGTTTGAACTGTACGATCGTTTAGTCGCAACACTCAGTCAAATTACTGAAAACTTTGAAATTATTTTAGTGAATGATGCCTGTCCCCAAGCTTCGTGGGAACGCATTGTGATGTTGTGTGCTAGAGATTCACGGGTTAAAGGTATTAACCTCTCCCGCAATTTTGGGCAACATTATGCCATTACCGCAGGACTCGATCATGCCAAAGGTGACTGGGTTGTTGTCATGGATTGCGATCTGCAAGATAAACCCGAAGAAATCATTAAACTTTACAATAAAGCGCTTGATGGTTACGACATCGTGTTTGGTAAACGTGTTGATAGACAAGATAGCTTCTTGAAACGCTTAGGTTCACGTGCCTTTAACAGAGTCTTAGAGTACTTTACTGACACAAAGCATGACACGAGCATTGCCAATTTTGGCATCTATGCTCAAAAAGTCGTGGAAACGATTAATCGTTACCGTGAGCATACCCGTGATTTTTTACTGTTCGCCCAAATGGTAGGGTTTAAAAAGGCTGAGATTGAGATTGCGCATGCTGCACGTGCGTATGGACAATCTTCCTACAATCTTTCCAAACTTATCCGTCTCGCCATTGATTCGATTGTTTCACATTCGAATAAACCTTTAAGACTCTCTATTCAATTAGGTTTTTTCATCGCCCTAGCCAGTCTTATCTATGCCTGTTGGCTCGTGATTCGTTACTTTTTCTATCATACCCCAGCTGAAGGTTGGACGAGTTTGATGGTATCCATGTTCTTTATGTTTGGGCTTTTATTTGCGATTATCGGCATTACAGGGCTTTACATTGGCAAGATTTTTGATGAAGTCAAACGACGCCCACTTTATATCATTCAAGAGACAATTAACCTATGAAAAAAATAGCAATTTTACAGTCAAACTATATCCCGTGGAAGGGGTATTTTGACATTATTGGCAGTGTGGACGAATTTGTTCTTTATGATGATATGCAGTACACCAAAAATGATTGGCGTAACCGCAATAAAATCAAAACCCAAAATGGACTTCAGTGGCTGAGTATTCCCGTGCGCCAGGAGAGTTTGCACCAAAAGATCAATGAAACAAAAATTATTGATCCAAAATGGAATGTCAATCATTGGCGAAGTATTGCGCAAAGTTATGCAAAAGCACCTCATTTTAAAGCGTATAAAGAGCAATTTGAAGCGCTGTATATGGGTGCAACGATGGAAACAATCAGCGAGATCAATCGTCATTTTATTGATGTCATCTGCGCGATGTTAGAGATTAAAACGGTGATTAGAGACTCACGTGAATTTGTTTTAGCCGATGGTAAAAGTGAGAGACTTTTGGCATTGTGCCAAGATTTGGGAGCTACGACTTACTTAAGCGGTCCAGCGGCTCGTGACTATCTTGACGAGTCTATTTTCAAAGAAGCAGGAATAGCGGTTGAGTGGATGGATTACAGTGGGTATCAAGAATATCACCAACTTTTCCCTCCGTTTGAACATGGTGTCAGTGTGATCGATCTGATCTTAAATGAAGGCGAAAATGCCAAAAACTTTTTAAAGAGTAGTAAATGATACATTTTAATAAACCTCCCAAAACTGGAAACGAAGAAAAATACGTTTTAGAGACGATGAATAGTCTGAAAATGTCAGGCGACGGTGCTTTTGGAAAGCGTTGTCAAAAATGGTTTGAAGAACGCTATCACTGTCCTAAAACGCTTCTGACGCCGTCATGTACGCATGCGCTTGAGATGGCGGCATTGCTTTTGGACATCAAAGAGGGCGATGAAGTCATTATGCCTAGCTACACGTTTGTCAGCACAGCGGATGCATTTGCATTGCGTGGAGCGAAGATTATTTTTGTGGACATCAGACCTGAGACAATGAATATTGATGAGCGGTTGATTGAAGCAGTTATTACGCCAAAAACCAAAGTGATTGTTCCTGTGCATTATGCTGGTGTTGGATGCAATATGGATGTCATCATGGACATCGCAAACCGTCATAATCTGTTTGTGGTTGAAGATGCTGCTCAAGGTTTTGAGTCAACTTACAAAGGTAAGCCTCTTGGAACGATTGGGCATTTGGGAGCATTTAGTTTCCATGAAACTAAAAATGTGACCAGTGGTGGAGAAGGTGGACTGTTACTCATTAATGATGAACGATTTTCACAAAGAGCAGAGATTATTCGTGAAAAAGGAACCAATCGTAGCCAGTTTTTTAGAGGTATGGTTGATAAATACAGTTGGGTGGACATCGGTAGTAGTTATCTTCCTTGTGAATTCCAATCCGCATACCTTTGGGGCCAACTTGAGATGGTTGATACCATCCAAACAGATCGTTTAAACAGCTGGAAAGCATACTATAAAAGACTTGAGCCACTCGCGAAAAAAGGGTTAATTGAGCTTCCTTTTATTCCTGAGGGATGCGTTCACAATGCACATATGTTTTATTTAAAAGTGAAAGATTTAGAAGAGCGAACAGCACTTTTGGAAAAATTCAAAGAGCTGAATATTGGTGCAGTTTTCCATTATATTCCATTGCACAGCGCACCAGCAGGATTGAAATTTGGACACTTCTTTGGCGAAGATATTTATACGACCAAAGAGAGTGAACGATTGGTTCGCTTACCTCTTTATTATGGTTTAACGACGGAAGAGATTGATGTCGTATGTGAAGTTCTCATGAAATGGAGTGTTCGTTAATGGCACATTTATATATCTTTGGAACAATTTTTTTTACAGTGTATGGACAACTTGTTATTAAGTGGCGTATTCCTTTTCATGGGCATTTACCAGAACAAGGTGCTGAGAAACTCCTCTTTTTATTCAAACTTTTTTTAGACCCTTTTATCCTCAGTGGTTTTGTCTCTGCTTTTGTCGCCTCTTTATGTTGGATGGCAGCGATGACGAAATTTGAACTGAGCTATGCCTATCCGTTTATGGGACTTACGTTTGTTGTTGTGTTTGTCTCATCGGTCTTTTTATTCAGTGAAAGTGTCACACTTTATAAGGTTTTAGGACTCGCATTGATTGTTTTAGGTATCTTCATCTCTAGTCGTGTGTAGAAAGAGGCAATAAATCGCCTCTTTCTATCAGCAACAATTATTTATTAGGGCCTCGATTTTGCCTATTCTCTTGCATACGATCCAACTGACCTTTTTGGAACTCTTCTTTTGTGATTTTACCGTCTTTATTGGTATCAAAATAGGTAAAATCAGGTGAATTAGACGCATTTCTCATAGGCATTCCTGCTTCTGCTTTTGCGTTCATACGCTCAGCCTTCACAGCATCAAACTCCTCTTGCGTGATAACGCCATCTTTGTTTTTATCGTATGCCTCAAATCCCATAGGTCCACGTGAAGTGTCCGCCGCATTTAAAAGTCCCAACAGTGCTAATAGCACAACCAGTGTTTTCATTTCAACTCCTTTATGGTAGATGTTTTGAGTAATTCCAAGAGCTCAATGGGCTTTACATGTAAAGCATCAGCAACTTCTTTGAGTGTTGAATTTTCCGTCGCAGAAAAGCCTTTTTCATGGATCACATGTAAAGCTTTTTCAAGCTCAAACGCTTGTTGAACACTTGCCTCTTTGAGTGTTAATTTACCGTATCCGCCACCTTCTTTTAAGGTATTGTTTTGTGATTTTGCGTTAATGATGTCAAAAATTTGAGCGGGAGATTTACCATTTTCTTTAGCAATTTCTGCAATGGTTTTTGAAAGGGTTATACCTTGAAGTTTATGTGCATTGAGTCCTAAAATAATCGTAGAGACATTACTATTGGTACGTTCTGCAAACTCCTCCAGTGTTGAAAGCTCGGCATGTCCATAGGGAGCTTTATCGACTTTTTTATCCCATGATACTTTTAGCTCATATTGAAAGTCTAAAAACTGCTCAAAAGGTGTCCAATAATAAAGTGTTCCAAGGAGAAAAAGAAGGTTAATTCCCAATGCCAAGATAAATTCTTTTGTAAAAAATGAAAATTTTCTAGCTTTGTTTGTAAGGTAATTTAAAAGCGCGCGCCAGTTAAGATAAATATGAAAAATCATGCCCATAATAAAGAGGACCATAAAGGTTACATGTAAATTGGTATAGTGTGTTTTATTAAGTCCCAGAAGTTCCCAATTAGTCCAGTTAGCAACTCTTCCTTTTGGGGCTAGAAAAAGAATAATACCAGTATAACTCATGACAAGAAATGATAAAAAAATCATTAAAGAGATAAAACGTCTGAATGAATATAACATATTAATTCCTTAATATAATTATAATGCAAATAAATTTTACTGATATTATGGCACTTTAATGTTAAAAGAGTGTTAACGCTATCTTAAGTCCCCTTAGGATAAAATAGAAAACTTTTTGATGTAAAGGATATTCAATATGAGAGGCTATAAAGTCTTTGCAGGAACGGCAAATCCAGAGTTTGCAAAACGAGTGGCGAAACATCTTTCTCTCCCTCTTTCGGCAGCTGAGATTAAGACCTTTAGCGATGGTGAGATCAGTGTTCAAATCAGTGAGAGTGTGCGTGGAAAAGATGTCTTTATCATCCAGTCAACCTGTGCACCTGCTAATGTTAACTTGATGGAGTTGTTAATTTTAACAGATGCTCTAAGACGCAGTTCAGCGAATAGCATCACAGCTATTATGCCTTATTTTGGTTATGCACGACAAGATAGAAAAGCGGCACCTAGGGTTCCGATTACGGCAAAACTTGTTGCCAATATGATCCAAACCGCAGGTATCGACCGCGTTGTAACGATCGACCTTCATGCAGGACAAATCCAAGGTTTCTTTGACATCCCTGTTGATAACCTTTATGGTTCTATCATCTTCAACGACTACGTGAAAGCTAAAAATCTTAAAAACCCAATTATCGCAAGTCCCGACATTGGTGGCGTTGCTCGTGCAAGGAGTTTTGCAAAACTTTTGGGTGTTGATATGGTTATCGTCGATAAACGTCGCGAGAAAGCAAACGTCTCTGAAGTAATGAACATCATCGGTGATGTTAATGGTAAAGATGTTATCTTAGTGGATGATATGATCGATACAGCAGGAACCATTGTTAAAGCAGCCGAAGTACTCAAGAAAAAAGGTGCGACGAGTGTTATGGCGTGTTGTACACATGCTGTTCTTAGTGGCCCAGCGTATGAGCGTATCACTAAAGGTGAGCTAGATGAGCTTGTCGTTACGGATACGATTCCTCTTAAAGAGACCAATGAAAAAATCAAAGTTCTTAGTGTTGCTCCTGTTTTTGCGGAAGTCATTCGTCGTGTTTACCACAATGAAAGTGTCAATGGACTCTTTGTTTAATGCAGAAACATATTCGTAACTTCTCAATTATCGCCCATATCGACCACGGTAAAAGTACACTTGCCGATCGCCTTATTCAAGAGTGCGGTGCGGTCAGTGCGCGTGAAATGACAGCGCAGATGATGGATACCATGGACATCGAAAAAGAGCGTGGTATCACCATTAAAGCGCAAAGTGTACGTCTTACATATGTGAAAGATGGACAACCCTACATTCTCAACCTTATTGACACTCCCGGTCACGTTGACTTCTCGTATGAAGTAAGCCGCTCCTTGGCTTCGAGTGATGGTGCACTTTTAGTTGTCGATGCCTCTCAGGGTGTTGAAGCACAAACCATTGCTAATGTATACATTGCATTGGAAAATAACTTAGAGATTATTCCCGTTCTCAACAAAATCGACCTTCCTGCCGCTGATCCTGAGCGTGTGAAAGATGAGATCGAACATACCATCGGGCTTGATTGTTCCGAGGCGCTTAGTGTCAGTGCTAAAAGTGGTATTGGTATTAGAGAACTTCTCGACACACTGGTCGATAAAATTCCAGCCCCTACAGGCGATGAAGACGCTCCAACAAAAGCACTCATTTACGATAGCTGGTTTGACAACTATCTAGGTGCTCTTGCTTTGGTTCGCGTTTACGATGGCTCGATCAAAAAAGGGCAAGAAGTCTATGTTATGGGTACAGGTAAAAAACATGAAGTTTTAAATCTTATGTATCCGCATCCGCTTGTTCTTGAAAAAACACCGATGATTAAAACGGGCGAAGTGGGCATCGTCGTACTTGGTCTTAAAAATGTAGGCGATGTTAAAGTAGGTGATACTATTACGGATTTTCGTAACAAAACGAAAGAGCCGATCGCTGGGTTTAAAGAGGTCAAACAGTTCGTTTTTGCAGGACTCTACCCAATTGAAACTGATAAATTTGAAGAACTCCGTGACGCACTCGATAAACTGAAACTTAATGACTCAAGCATCTCGTATGAGCCAGAAACCTCTGCCGCGCTTGGGTTTGGCTTTAGGGTCGGGTTCTTAGGTTTACTACACATGGAAGTCATTAAAGAGCGTTTGGAGAGAGAGTTTGACCTTGATCTTATCGCTACAGCACCAACGGTAACTTATAAAGTAAAAACGACCAAAGGAACTGTGCTTGATATTCAAAACCCAAGCCAACTTCCTCCTGTCAATGAATTTGAAGAGATTCAAGAACCGTATGTTAAAGCCACTGTTTTAACACCGACTGAATTCTTGGGCAATATTATCATTCTCATGAATAACAAACGTGGTATGCAAAAAAAGATGGACTATCTCAGTCCCGAGCGTGTACTTTTAGAGTATGAGATTCCACTTAATGAAATCGTGATGGACTTTTACGACAAACTCAAATCGGTCAGCAAAGGGTATGCAAGCTTTGATTATGAGCCTATCGGGTATCAAGTCGGTGATTTGGTCAAGCTTGATCTTTTGGTCGCAGGTGAGCCTGTGGATGCACTTTCCATTATTGTTCCACGTGTAAGTGCGCAAAGTAGAGGACGTGATTTTGTTAAAGCGATGAAAGAGATCGTTCCTCGTCAGCTTTTTGAAGTGGCGATCCAAGCGAGCATCGGTACTAAAGTCATTGCACGTGAAACGGTTAAATCGATGGGTAAAAACGTGACTGCGAAATGTTACGGTGGTGATATCACACGAAAACGAAAACTCCTCGATAAACAAAAAGAGGGAAAGAAACGTATGAAATCCATCGGTAAAGTCCAATTACCGCAAGAGGCGTTTCTCACCATTCTCAAAATAGACTAAAAATGCGTTGCCATCTTTGCCTTAGGCTGAGTTGGCAACCGCTTTGCACGAATTGCCTCCAGACGATTTTATCCCCAACGCCTGCTTTTAGGGTGTTAGAAAGCGGGCTTAAAGTTTACTCATTTTACAACTACAATGACATAGCACCGCTGCTTCACACCAAACACACCTACATCGGCGCCAAGATATTCGCACAACTTGGAAAGCATACCTTCTTTGAATTTGTAAAAACGTTTGAATTACCCAAAGGTATTTGTGCCATTCCCATCGACGATCATGTGAGACACGGCTATTCGCACAGCGCTATCTTAACCAAAGCAACCAAACCTTTTTTAATGCCGTTGTATGGGAGTTTAAGAGCACAAAATTATGAGAGTTATTCAGGTAAAAGCAGAGCTTACCGCCAAGCCAATAAACGTGATTTTATCTTTACATGTAAAGATGAAGTGGATGCCATTTTGATTGATGATATTGTCACCACGGGAAGTACTTTAGAAGAGGCATGTGAGACACTCAAAAAACATGGTGTGAATGTACTGTTTGCACTGGTATTAGCGGATGCAAAAGAGAGCTAATCGCTCTCTTTTGCGATTTACATGTAAATTTTTAGATATCTTCCGCCAACTCTTTTTCTTTCCGAATAATATACCAGCCTAGAATTGCACCAAATAAAAAGACCCCCATTACATAAAAACCTGCTGCATATTTACTGAAAAAATTGGCAAGAATTGGGATAAGAAAAGCGGTTAATGCACCTGTGATAGCGTAGGAAATATTAAAGGAAAAAGCAACACCACTGAATCTTACTTTTGCGGGAAAGGCTCGTACCATATAGTAAGGAAATGCTCCAACGATACCAACGCTAAAGCCAACAATAGGGTAGGTGATATAGAGCATTGTCGTGCCTGCTGAGAGCGATAAGAGAAAAGCGATAGTCGCGATGACCACGAAAATACACCCTATCGATATAATTTTACCAATGGAAAATTTATCGGCAAGGTAGCCGTAAAAGACACATCCGAGTGCTAAACCAGCTGTTGCTAGAAGCCTTGATATGGAAACGTCTATTTCTGAAAAGCCAAATTGACCTTGCAAATAGACATGCGATGTGACGATAATAACCATAATACCTGCGGATAAAACCCATGTGAGCAGTATAGCGATAATCGTTTGGGGTAAATGGTTTGATAAAACATTCCAAACGGGTAATTTTTTTGTTATATCCTCTTTTTCTCTTTTTTGCATTTCAAGAAAAATAGGTGTCTCTTTGAGCCAACGCCTGAGATACATCGCTATAAATCCAAAAATACCACCTACGATAAACGGAATTCTCCATGCCCAACTGTTCATCTCCGCTGCATTAAAATTACTTTGCATGATGATCGAGACTAAAGAACCAAGAAGGATTCCAAGGGTAAGCCCTGATGTGAGTGTTCCGCAGGCGAGGCCTACTTTATCTTTGGGAACGTGTTCGGCTACAAATGTCCAAGCCCCAGGAATTTCCCCACCGACTGCGAGTCCTTGACAGACACGAAGGATGAGAAGCAAAATAGGCGCAAAATAGCCCACGGATGCATAGGTTGGCAAACAACCAATGAGAAGTGTGGGCACTGCCATAAGAAGAATGCTCAGAGTAAACATACGTTTCCTGCCAAACAGATCGCCAAAATGCGCCATTACAATGCCACCAAAGGGTCGCGCGAGATAACCTGCGGCAAAGATACCAAATGTTTGAAGTTGACTGAGCCACATGGGCATATCAGCAGGAAAAAATAAAATACCAATCACTTTGGAAAAAAATACAAAAATAATGAAGTCATAAAATTCTAAGGCTCCACCAAAAGCAGAAAGGGAAAGTGTTTTGTAGTCTTGCGTGCTGAGAATTCTTTTGTGTTTATTTGCCGTATGTTGCTGTGCCATTACGTGTCCTTGGTTATGTAAAACGTGAAGTATAACGAAAATTTGTTGGACTCAATCGTCTTTACATGTAAAAAATTGTTCATAAAATAAGCATGGGAAAATTCAAGAAAGTTTATGCGCTCGAACATGAATCCGAATATACAGGAGATGGGTTGCTTTTTTCTACATGTAATTTAATCATAAGTAAAAGCACTTGGTACATGTCTTTATCATTGTATTTGGCAATTGTTTTTAACGTATCTTCACCATTTTTAACATTTACATGGTTTTCCAAAAGCTTTTGTTGAAGAAAAGAGGCGTCACAATTAAACCATAAGCAGAGTTCTTTAAAGGATTGATTTTTGGTGTTGCGAATCAGAAAGTCTATGTTGTCTTCATGGCGGATATGTTTTTTTAAAAGAATAGCGATACATTCTTGAAAGAGTTTTCGAATCGAACATCTTCGTAGCCAAGCATGTACGCCTAAAAGCCCAATAATAACAAGGGCTGCTATTTTGTGTAATAAGAGATTGTATGTCGTGTCATAATGAAGCACAAAAACTATACCTGTGGTATAAAGAACAACAAACATCACAATGATTGCTACAATTATCACGACTTTAAGAACGGTTTCATTAAGGTGAGCGAACACAAAAAATCCTTTAAAAGGGGTCAGGGCTAAACTTTTAACTTTTTAACATTCTGTGTTATAATTTTAGCTAAAAACGAGGGTATTTATGCCACGAAGATTGCGTATTGAAAGCTTAGGATATCATCATGTCTACAACAGAGGTGTTGCCAAAGGCAATGTCTTTGTCGATGAGAAGGATAAGGCGAAGTTTATAGAACTGATGGCAAGCATTGCTAGAGAGCATAAATTTAACATTCATGCGTTTTGTTTGATGGATAACCATTACCACATCTTAGTTCAAAATTCGCGTGAAAATCTCGCCTCTGGCATGCGTCAACTGGGCGCCCAATATGCAAGTTACTTCAATAAACGTCATGACCGCGTGGGGCATCTGTGGCAAGATCGTTTCAAGTCATGGTATGTTTTAGATGAAAAACACCTCTTCACACTTTTTAAATACATCGAATCCAATCCAGTAAAAGCTAAAATGACGAATGCCATCGGCGAGTACATGTACTGCGCAACGTATAGCATGCTTAAAGATGCCGTGCCACCTTTTTTGCAAAATTCATTTGTTTTGAGAGAGTACAATACCAAAGAGTTGTTCGAGTTTTTAAGCATTCCTCTAAGTAGCTCTGAGCGTTTAAACATAGACGCATTTCATAAAACAAAGTATAAGCAAGAAGAGGGGCAAACCGTGCCTCTGCACAAAGAAACATTAGCTACTTATTTTTTACATGTAAAGAATAAAGAGCAAAGAAATGAAGCGATAAAAAAAGCCTATGAAGATGGGTATAGTAAAAGTGACGTTGCCAGAGAAGTTTCTCTAAGCGTTGCAGGTGTGAGTAAAATTCTAAAAAGTTAAAAGTTTAGCCCTGACCCCTATTGAAACCAAAGGAAAAGTAAAGTACAATGAAACAATTTTACATTGCAAGGTTAATGAATGGATAATATTTTTGATTCGAACCAAGACATCAAAACGATCAGTATTGAAGAGTCGATAAAGACCAGTTATCTTGATTATTCGATGAGCGTTATCATCGGTCGTGCGCTTCCCGATGCACGAGATGGACTTAAACCCGTACACAGAAGAATTTTATACGCGATGAACGATCTTGCGATCTCTTCACGCAGTCCGTATAAGAAATCAGCACGTATCGTCGGTGATGTTATCGGTAAGTACCACCCACATGGTGATACCGCGGTTTATGACGCGCTTGTTCGTATGGCTCAGCCTTTCTCAATGCGTATTCCGATTGTTGATGGACAGGGAAACTTCGGTTCTATCGACGGTGATAGTGCAGCTGCGATGCGTTATACGGAAGCGCGTATGACTCCATTGGCGGAAGAGCTTCTTCGTGATCTTGATAAAGACACTGTTGATTTTGTTCCAAACTACGATGACAGTATGATTGAGCCAGATGTATTGCCAAGTCGTGTTCCAAACTTGCTCCTTAACGGATCAAGTGGTATCGCGGTTGGTATGGCAACCAATGTTCCTCCACACTGTTTAGATGAGCTTTTAGATGCATTGCTTCTTTTGATTGAAAATCCAGAAGCAACACTGGATGAGGTGATGGAATTTATCAAAGGGCCAGATTTTCCAACCAGTGGAATTATCTTTGGTAAAAAAGGTATTTTAGAGGCGTATCGTACAGGACGTGGTCGTGTGAGAGTACGTGCGAAAGTGCATATAGAGAAAAAAGGTAATAAAGACATCATTGTTATCGATGAACTTCCTTACCAAGTCAATAAAGTACGTTTAATTGAACAAATCGTTGCCCTTGTTAAAGAGAAAATGATCGAAGGCATCAGCGAGATTAGAGATGAGAGTGATAGAGATGGTATCCGTTTGGTCATAGAGCTTAAACGTGAAGCGATGAGTGACATTGTTCTTAACAATCTTTATAAATCAACCAATCTTGAAGTGACGTTTGGTGTTATCTTGTTGGCTATTTACAATAAAGAGCCAAAAATCTTTACACTCATTGAACTTTTAAAACTTTTCTTGCGTCATCGTAAAACCGTTATTATTCGTCGTACGATTTTTGAACTTGAAAAAGCGAAAGCGAAAGCGCATATTTTAGAGGGCTTGAAAATTGCTCTTGATAATATCGATGAGATTATCGCGCTTATTAAAGGCAGTGCTGATACTAAAAGTGCGAAAGATGGCTTGATTGAGCGATTTAACCTGAGTGAAGTTCAAGCAGGTGCTATTCTTGACATGAGACTTCAACGTCTTACAGGACTTGAGAGAGATAAAATTGAAAATGAACTTGCAGAGCTTCTTCAAGAGATTCAACGCCTCAGCGATATTCTACGCAGTGAAGCGCTTTTAAATGCTCTTATTAAAGAAGAGTTGATCGAGATTAAAGATAAATTCAAATCAAAACGTATTACTGAAATCGTTGATGATTATGATGATATTGATGTGGAAGATTTGATTGCCAATGAGTCAATGGTTGTTACTATTACACATCGTGGTTACATCAAACGTGTACCACTTAAACAGTATGAGAAACAAAAACGTGGTGGTAAAGGTAAAATTGCCGTAACCACATACGACGATGACTTTATTGAGAGTTTCTTTGTCTCTGATACGCACGATACCTTGATGTTTGTAACGGATCGTGGACAACTCTACTGGCTCAAAGTGTACAAAATACCAGAAGGTAGTAGAACTGCTAAGGGAAAAGCCGTTGTTAACTTAGTCCAACTCCAAGCGGACGAAAAAATTATGGCAATTATTCCAACAACCGATTTTGATGAGACAAAATCATTAGCATTCTTCACTAAAAATGGTGTTATTAAACGTACAAATCTTAGTGAATTTAAAAACATTAGATCAGTCGGCGTTAGAGCAATTACCCTAGATGATGACGATGAATTAGTAACGGCTAAAGTTGTCACACACGATACAAAAAATCTTTTCATTGTGACTAAAAAAGGTATGTGTATTCGTTTTGAAGTAGGTGATGCAAGAGAAATCGGAAGAACAGCACGTGGTGTGACAGGTATTCGCTTTAAAGAACCGAATGACCGTGTTGTTGGTGCTGCCGTTATTTATAACGATCAAGAAGAGTTGTTGACAGTAACGGAAAAAGGTATCGGTAAACGAACTACAGCAGAAGAGTACAGATTGCAAGGTCGTGGTGGTAAAGGTGTTATCGCTATGAAGTTGACAGCTAAAACTGCCGATCTAGTAAGTGTTGTCATTGTAGATGAAGACAAAGACCTTATGGCACTTACCAGTAATGGCAAAATGATCCGTGTGGATATGGAGACAATCCGTAAAGCTGGACGTAATACAAGTGGTGTTAAAGTCGTCTCGGTCGAGGGAAGCGATGTGGTTGCAAGTATTGCACGATGCCCTAAAGAAGAGATCGATGAGCTTGATGGCGAAGGCTTTGAAGATGAAGAGATTTCAGGCGAAGGTAGTTTGATTATCCCTGATGATGCGCCTAGCATTGAGTAGTTGGAATAGTAGTTGCTTAAAGATAAAAAAATATTTAAAGGTGTACCTATGAATAGATGGTTTATGACACTTTTGGCAAGTTTAGGCTTGTTGCTTATTGTTTCGGGTTGTTCGACAAAAAAGGACGAAGCACCAAAAGATCCAAAAGCGGCAGCGTATGATTTTAGCAATGAAAAATCATTTGTCGTTTATGGTGAAGGTATTGCACCTGTGCATACAGTCTCTCCTGCACAAGCAATTGTGCTTGCAAAACGGGCTGCAATTACGGATGGGTATCGACAACTCGGTGAGAAACTCTATGGTGTGAAAATTAACTCAAGCGAGACAGTTAAAGACGCTATGATAAGAGATTCTCGTATCACCGCACAAGTCAATGCTTTGATTAAAGATGCAGCTATCACAGATGCAACCTTTAAAGATGGCCTCTATAGTATTAGAATGGAAATTACGATGAGCGCACGTAGGTGGCACGAACTCTTCTCTTATTAATTTTCGGAGTATCGCAAACACTTTTTTGCAGTGATCTTTTTTGGTTTTCATACAAAATCGTCACTGCAAATAGTGTTGTTATTCATGAAGAAAAAAATATTGCTCTTGCCATGATTCCTTACGAAGGCAAGAAGCAAGTTTTATGTGAATTACCTCTACAGAACAGTTCGAACCTTTCTAAAGAAGCTTTTTTACGAAAGAATTTTGATACGATCCTTCCTTGTTTTTACCCACTCTCAACACGTGTTCGTTCATGGGATGACCAATACCTAAAACACAGCAATGATAGAATAGAGTTGGTAATTGAGCCAGTGCGCTTTACAGTAGACTTTAAAGATGAATTTGCTACCATAAATGCCATTAGGTAAAACTCTTTTTGGCAGGATCAATTAAAAATGCATGTCGCAATTGTAGAAGATGATATAAATATGAGAAAATCCCTTGAGATAGCACTTGGGGAGTATGAAGAATTTAAAATTTCTACCTATAAAAGCGCACTGGATGCACTCAAAAAGATTGATTCAAGTGTTGATTTGATCGTTACCGACATCAATATGCCAGGAATGGACGGCATTGAGTTTATTAAAAAACTTGATGGGGCTTATGACATCATCGTTATTACCGGCAACGCAACACTCAGTCGTGCTATAGAGTCTGTACGTTTAGGTGTCAAAGATTTTTTAACCAAGCCTTTTGAGATTGAAACACTCGTTGAAGCGATCAAGCGACACGATAAAATTCGTACTAAAGTTAAAGAGAGTTTTGAAAAGATCGATAGTAGTAAAGAGGAAAATGGCGATTTCATAGCCACTTCACCCGAACTTGAAAAAGCACTTACCATTGCGAGGAAAGCTGCAAAAACAGATGTAAGTGTTCTCCTTTTAGGCGAAAGCGGTGTGGGTAAAGAGCTTTTTGCTAATTATGTGCATAAAAACTCCCCAAGGGCTAAAAATGCGTTTGTAGCCATCAATATGGCAGCAATTCCTGAAAACCTTTTGGAAAGTGAGCTTTTCGGTTATGAAAAAGGCGCATTTACCGATGCTATTGCGGAGAAAAAGGGTTATTTTGAAGTTGCCAATGGAGGAACTCTTTTCTTAGATGAAATTGGTGAGATGCCCATGACACTTCAAGCAAAGCTTTTAAGGGTGATCCAAGAGCGTGTAATGGTACGTGTGGGTGGTACAAAAGAGTTACCGATTGATGTACGTATTGTTTCTGCAACCAATGCCGATATTAAAAGAAGCATTAAAGAAGGGCAATTTAGAGAAGATCTCTACTATAGGCTTAACACGATTCCTATTGAAATTGCGCCACTTCGTCAACGTAAAGAGGAAATTTTGCCTATTTGCGAGGTTATTTTAGAACGTGTGACGAAGAAATACGGTTTGCAAAAGCGTTATTTTTCGGAAGAGGCAATCGAATCTTTAATGACCTATCGATGGCCAGGCAATATTAGAGAGTTGATCTCTGTCGTAGAACGTGCAGTGATCTTGAGTGATACCGAAGCGATCAGTAAAGAAGATCTCTTCTTAGAAAGCCGTAATTGGTTTAGTTCATAAAAAGAAAAAATAGACTTTTTTGATAACTTAATACCAACTCTATTGGGTTATTAAAAAAGTCTCATATAAAAAAATAAGGTAAGAGAAATGAAAAAGTACAATGTAGCAATCGTTGGAGCTACTGGTGCGGTTGGCGAAGAGCTGTGTAGAGTTTTAGAAGAGGTTGACTTTCCTGTCAATAATCTTGTTCCCCTTGCAAGCAGTAAAAGTGCAGGTCTTGAAGTTGAATTCAAAGGTAAAACGTATAAAGTAATTGAGTTGACTGAAAAAGCTTTTGAAGAAAATGATGTAGAGATTGCATTTTTTAGCGCAGGTGGTGACATCTCAGCTCATTATGCTCCCTTCGCAGCAGAAGCGGGTGCAGTCGTTATTGACAATACCAGCCATTTTAGAATGGATCCAGATGTTCCATTGGTCGTACCTGAGTGTAATCCAGGCGACATTGACCAATGGCAAAACAGAGGTATTATTGCTAATCCAAACTGTTCAACTATTCAAATGGTGCAAGTGCTAAAACCATTGGATGATCTCTTTAACATTACTCGTGTTGATGTAGCAACGTATCAAGCGGTCAGTGGTGCTGGCAAAAGTGGTATGGAAGAGTTAGTGAACCAAATGCAAGACTTTTTTGCGTTTAAATTGGACCAATGCGAGCCAAAAACATTTGCACATCAAATCGCACTCAATGTTATTCCTCATATTGATGTATTTATGGAGAATGACTATACTAAAGAAGAGATGAAAATGGTCAATGAGACTCAAAAAATCTTGGGTAAAAAAATGGAGATCAGCGCAACATGCGTTAGGGTTCCTGTTATGAGAAGTCACTCTGAAGCGATTACCATCCATTTTGAAAAAGATGTCAATTTAGAAAAAGCAGTTGAAGCACTTAAAAATGCAGAAAATGTTGTGGTTCTTGATAATCCAGCTAAAAAAGAGTACCCAATGCCGATTATCTCGACTGATACCAATGAGACATATGTGGGAAGAATTCGTAAAGACATTAACCGCGATAACGTTCTTCATTTATGGTGTGTTGCGGATCAGATTCGTGTAGGTGCTGCGACTAATGCTGTTAGAATTGCACAAAAATGGATTAAGCAGGAAGAGGCTTAATGCTGGAAAAGTTTTTTGAATCAACATTATGGTCTAGTAGATTTATTACTCTTACGGCCGTTATTTTTAGTATTTTAGCAGCATTTGCACTTTTCTTTATTGCAAGTGCTGATTTATACACGGTATTGATAACGACATACAAATATTTCTTTTCAGGTATTCATCCTGAAAATTTTCATGAAGATATTGTCGCTGATATTATTGGTGCAATTGATCTTTACTTAATTGCCGTTGTTTTACTCATTTTTGGCTTTGGTATTTATGAGCTTTTTGTCTCAGAAATAGATGTAGCTAAAGGGACAGGTGGTGATAAAATTTTATACGTTAGTTCTCTCGATGAGCTTAAAGATAAAATTGGAAAAGTCATTGTGATGGTTCTTGTTGTAAGCTTTTTTCAAAGAGTACTTCACGCTGAATATAAGGGTGCATTAGAGATGTTATACCTCTCTTTTTCGATTTTAGCTTTATCGTTAGGTCTCTATTTTTTACATAAGGGTGGAAAACACTGATGATTTTTGTAGATGCATGCTTTGGTAAAAAAACACCGTATACACCTGTTTGGATGATGCGTCAAGCGGGACGTTATTTGCCTGAGTATATGGAAGTTAGAGCTCAAGCAGGAGACTTTTTACGTTTATGCAAAGACCCTGAGAAAGCATGCGAAGTAACCCTTCAACCTGTCGATATTTTAGGTGTTGATGCTGCTATTTTATTTAGCGATATTTTGGTGGTTCCTTTAGAAATGGGCATGGAGCTTCAGTTTTTAAAAGGCGAAGGGCCTGTTTTTTCACACCCGATTACGAATCAAGCCGATCTTGATAAGCTCAGCGTTGAAAAAGCGATAGATGGCTTGGAATATGTTTATGAAACCATAAAACTTATTCGCGGAAAACTTGCTGCAGATAAAGCACTGATTGGCTTTTGCGGTGCTCCTTGGACACTTGCAACCTATATGATTGAAGGTCAAGGGACTAAGACGTATGCGCTTGTTAAGAAAATGATCTATTCTAATCCGCAGTTTATGCATGCACTCCTCAAAAAAGTAACCGAAGTGCTTAAAGGTTATATGGAGCGTCAGATTCAAAGTGGTGCGAATGTTGTGATGATCTTTGATTCATGGGCAGCAGCACTCGAAGAGAGTGCCTATTTTGAATTTAGCTGGTCGTATATGAAAGAGATAAGTGCGTATTTGAAATCAAAATATCCGCATGTTCCTGTCATTTTATTTCCTAAAGGCATTAGCGGATACTTGGATAAAATCGATGGTGAATTTGATGTCTTTGGAGTGGATTGGTCAACACCGATTGAGCTAGCAAAAGCGAAATTAGGAGGCAAATATGTCCTTCAAGGCAATATGGAACCAACGCGTCTTTACAGCAAAGAGGCGATTGATGAAGGAATTGAGCATATCGTCAATGTTATGAAAAATGAGAGACATGTCTTTAACTTAGGTCATGGCATCTTGCCTGACATTCCTGTTGAGCATGCAAAATACTTCATTAAACAAGTCCAAACTCGCACCAAAATCTAATCATTCTGTGCTAGGAAACTCCTAGCACACTCTTTACATGTAAAGGATTTCCCATCAGTCAAATTATCTTTGGACCCATTACTTCCAGACGTTTTGGGCAATCCCTCGGCATAGACCTTAGCCCCTCATCCAAACAGTGCAATTTTGACTGCCTTTACTGCGAACTCAAAGGGGCAAAAACAGTCGATAAAGTGAGCGATGCACCTCGTGTACAAGAAGTGTTAGATGCGCTTACGGAGGCATTGGTAAAGCATCAAAATATTGATGTGATTACCTTGACTGCGAATGGTGAGCCGACACTTTATCCAGAACTTGGTATGTTGGTGGAAGGCATACTAAAAATCAAAAAAGAGCATAAACTTCTTATTCTTTCCAATGGCGCAACCATTAAAGATCCATCCATTCAAGAAATTCTTTCAAAATTAGACATCGTTAAACTTTCTTTAGATTGTGTGAGTTCAAAATGCTTTAAAAAGCTTGATCGCGCGCATAAAGGCATTGAGATTGCAGAGATTATTGAAGGTATGAAACGTTTTAGAACTCTTTATAAAGGCGAATTGGTCATTGAAATTTTGGTAGTTGAAGGTTTGAATGACACCGAAGAGGAGTTCAAAGCACTGAACGCAGTTCTGCATGAAATCAAGCCCGATCGCATCGATGTAGGAACGATTGATCGTCCACCAGCTTACGAGGTGAAAGGCGTGAGTATCGAGAGGTTGGTTGAGCTTACACATCTACTTGTTGGTTTACATGTAAATATCGCCTACAAGAAAAACTATATTCCGCAAAAGCGTACATTTAGTGAAGAAGAAATACTTGAACTTCTAAAACGCAGGCCCCAAAGTTTTGAAGATATAGCACTCTGTTTTGATGAACAAAGCCTTGAGTCTCTTCAGCATTTAATAGTGGAAAAGCGTTTACATGTAAAGAATATTGCAGGGGTAGATTTTTATAAAGTAGTGTAGTGGGCGAAACCGCCCACTATGAATTATGCAAGTGCCAACTGCTGTTTTTTGTATTTAATTCTTTGTCCGAAATAGATGAATCCATAAATTCCAAGACCAATCACATAAGCGATATAGTGACTTGGTAATCCAAGCTTTGTTGCCATCAGTTTAGGTAGCATTAAAAATGGAATAACAACAATCAAGCCGATACGCTCAATGGTGTTGATCTTTGTAAGAACAAAACTTTGTGTTGCCGAGGTAAAGGCAAACATACCAAGCACTGCTCCACCAAAAATAAGCGCTATTTCAAACGGATTGGTAATCCATAGCCATTTAGATGCGTTATTTGGATCGCTTGGATCGACACCACCGATCAGTAGAAGTTCATTATTGAAAAAGAACATATACGGTAAAAGTGCTGTACGCATATCGTAAATGAAGGATTGCCATCCTGTTACAATAGGATCACTTTTGGCAATAGCTGCTGCGGCATAAGCCGCCATACCCACAGGTGGCGTATCATCAGCCAAAATACCAAAATAAAAGACAAACATGTGTGCGGCAATCACGGGGATGAGATAGCCGTTATTGGCTGCTAATTCCATAATGATTGGTGCTGTTAAAGATGCCATTACAATGTAGTTTGCAGTCGTTGGAAGCCCCATACCAAGCACTAAAGAGACAAACATGGTTAAGAATAGTACGCCTAAAATGTAGCCACCTGAAAGATTATCGATGACTTCTGCAAGGACTAGACCAATACCCGTAAGGGTTACAGAACCCACGATGATACCAGCAACTGCTGTAGCTGCGGCAATAGAAACCATGTTTTTACCACCCATCACCATACCGTTTCCGATGTCGGCAAATCCTTCGAAGATAAGTGGAAGCGTTATTTTTTCTTTATTGAGAAATGCTTTAAAAGGTTTTTGGACAACCATGATGATCATTAAAAACATAATGGCGCTAAAAGCAGCACTTTGCGCGGATTGTTTAAGCACAATAAGCGTGTAAATCAAGAAAAAGATCGGAATAAGATAATGAATACCCCTGATAAAAATAGGCCATGTGCGTCCTAGAACACTTGGGTCTTCGCCTTTAAGCCCATGCTTTTTTGCTTCGATGTGAACGATGTAAAAAAGTGCGGCATAACATGTAAACGCAGGAATAAAAGCTGCAAAAACGATGTCGGTATAATCAAGCCCTAGAAATTCCGCCATAATAAACGCAGCAGCTCCCATAATCGGAGGCATCAACTGACCATTAACCGAAGCGGCTGTTTCAACGGCTGCAGCTTTGTGTGCACTAAAACCAAGACGTTTCATGAGTGGAATGGTAAATGTACCAACGGTGACCGTGTTGGCGATAGACGAGCCTGAGATCATACCAAACATTCCCGAAGCGGCAACAGCTGCTTTAGCAGGGCCGCCATCGTATCTTCCTAAAATGGTGTAAGAGACTTTGATGAAGTATTCACCCGCTCCTGCACGATCAAGGAGTGAGCCAAAAAGAACAAATAAAAAGACGAAACTTGCACTAACGCCGAGAGGTACACCAAAGATACCTTCTGTTGTGAGTACCATCTGTCCCATAATTTTATTGATACTTGCACCTTTGTGAGCAATCATATCGGGAAGATAAGGACCAAAATAGTCATACAGTAAAAAGACAACCGCCGCAAGCATTAAAGGCAAACCCATAACCCTTCGTGATGCTTCAAGCACAACCAAAATGGTTGCAATACCGACGATAATGTCAGTCTGTGTCCATGCCCCTGAACGCATTGCAAGATCTTTGTAGGCATACCATTGGTATAAAATTGCAGCAACGCCTACGAGCATAATGGCAAAGTCATACCATGTAATCGTTGACTTTAGTTTTGGACTTTTACTGATAGCATGCATTGCAAATGCAAGTGCAATACCAAATGCCAAGTGAATAGCTCTAACATGAGCACTGTTCCCTGGATCGATGACAATGTAAAGTTGGTATAAAGACCAACAAAAGGCAACGGCAGCGACAAACCAGTATTGCCATGTATTGCTTTCAAAATCTCTATGCCCTTCAAATTCGCTGATGAGTTTCGCATCATCCAGTCGTTCTTCAAGTGTTTTCACGCGTTAACCCTTTATGTGAATCTATAAGGCTTTTTTTTTCAAAAAGCCTTACATGTAAAAATAGTTTGTAGAGTTATTTAAGAAGTCCAGCTTCTTTAAATGCCTTAATTGCACCTGGATGTTGTGGTACGCTTAAGCCTTCAAGTAGGCTCTCTTTGGTAATGGTTTTGTAAGAAGGGTGAAGTTCTTTAAATTTGTCAAAGTTGTCAAGAATGGTTTTAACAACTTGGTAAACCACTTCATCTTTCACCTTGCTGCTAGTGATAAGAACCGCTTTGACACCAATGCTTGGAATATCATTGGGTACGCCTTTGTAGTATGAACCAGAAATTGTACCTTTTGCATAGTAAGGATATTTTTTAACCAATGCATCAATCGCTGGACCTTCGATAGGAACAATGTTGATGTCTACAGAGTTTGATGCGTCTTTGATGTTAGCTGTTGGATGACCTGCTACGAAGAAGTAACCATCGATATGGTTGTCTTGAAGCATCGTTGGACCTTCTGTAGATTTAAGCTCATTAGCCAAAGATAAGTCTGAGCGTTTAATGCCAAGTGCTTCAAAAACAACATCAACCGTCATGTTGGTTCCCGAACCTGGTGAGTCTAAGTTGAGCTTTTTCCCTTTAAGATCAGCCATGGTTTTGATGCCTGATTTTTGGCTCACAACAAGGGCAAGAAGTTCTGGGTAAATAGCAATCGCACTACGAAGTTCTGGAACAGCAGCAGCACCGGTAAATTTACCTTCGCCCTTGAACGCTTGGTAAGCGGTGTCACTTTGTGAAATACCAAAATCAAGCTCGCCTGCTTTGATGGTGTTGACATTATAAACCGAACCACCTGTAGACTCTACGGAGCATCTCATGTTGGTCTCTTTTTTGTTTTTGTTTACCATTTGACAGATAGCACCACCGGTTGGATAGTACGTTCCTGTAACACCACCCGTACCAATCGTGATAAATTCTGCTGCAAACATTGGAACACTCAGTGCTCCAGCAAGAGCTAACGTAACAAGTTTCTTTTGCATATAGACTCCTTTTAATTTTGATATTTAATCCTACAACCTTTCTTCTTACTTTTAATTGAATAAATTGGTATATCAATCTATAAATTATGTTTTTTTTAAGATTTGTGTGACAAAAAACTTTTTAATCAATTTGTTCAAATATGTCTTGACAATAAAGTATTTTTTAACTATAATTTCGACCTCATTCAAAGTGTTCCGAATTAGCTCAGCGGTAGAGTAGGTGACTGTTAATCACTTGGTCGCAGGTTCGAATCCTGCATTCGGAGCCACTCTTTTTTAATCCCCTAAAATTCGATATTTCAATCAAATTTATTTTCAAAATATTTCCAAGTGTGTGTCATGCAAGCATCAGAAATGTTCTATGTTGCTTTTTAATACATTTTCTATTATGATCGTCGCAAACATGTGTCGTATTTGCTAAATATGATAATACAAACGCAAAAGGACAAACACTACAATGGTCAGTGCACTTTCCGCATTAATGCAAGAAAAATTCAATACCCTCAAAGAGTATCAAATCATTGAATTTAAAAAATATCCTTGGTATGATCCTACTGCTAAAAAAATTGGTAGTATGGGGCGATGGTCTTATCCAAACGTTAAAACCAAGTCAACGCCTGATGGAACGGTTAAACTCGAATGGGAGATTGACAGTCAAACCGTTAAAGCACTGGAAAGACGCGGATTGATCAATGCAATTGAATTTGGTGTAGGCGTTAGAGGAAAATTTCCTATAAAATATGAAATTGTCGAGTAAATAACCCCCTTCGTTTCAGACTTAAAAGGCTCTATACGTTTACATGTAAGCTTTTTATTTTGCATATAAATATTATTTTATGACACAAACTGTGACGCGCTTAAGCTATCATACTTGAGAATATAGCAATAAAATACTTTCAAGTTAAAGAAGGTATTTTAAAAAAATCAATAAAGCGCAACTATGAAACTGATTGAATTTTCGGACACGCATTTAGACTTTAATGATTTAGATATGCTTTCAAATACAAGCACCTACTTGTGTACTTCAAAACCTAATATTTATATAAAATATTTCCCCACAATAAGCTTATAATTTTTAGAATTATTTCATATTATAAAAAAGCATTTATAGATATCTCAATTAGCCATGAGATGAAAAAAAAAGAGATATCAGAAGGAAAGTTGAAAGAGGTTATGCGTGATAGATAAATTATTTTTTTATAGATAGAGAAGTAACAAACTTGGGAAAAATTATAGAGATAAATCTATTTTTGAGAGTGTTTAACGAGTATTTTCGCCTAACATTTAAAAGCTAGACTGTTCAAAACGCTCAAAAATATCTTGAATTAAAGCAAAATAACTAGATTTATTAGATAAAGTTAGAGTTACTAAAATTAGGATGATAATATATGTTTGTACTTTGGGATGCCTTAAATGATGTTGGTGCTCTGACAATTGGTTTATTGCTTTTATCGTTAGCTATTGCTCTGTTTTATGAAATGATTAATGGTTTTCACGATACTGCGAATGCAGTTGCTATGATCATTTATACGCATTCGATGAAGGCAAAGTATTCTGTCATTATGTCGGGTATTATGAATTTTTTAGGTGTTTTAATGGGTGGTATCGGTGTTGCCTACGCTATTGTTCACTTACTCCCTCTTGATATAATGGTTGAAACAAATCAAAATGCTGCATTAGCAATGGTCTACTCACTTCTCATTTCTGCCGTTATTTGGAATTTTGGTACATGGTATTTTGCACTACCCGTTTCGAGTTCACATTCTCTTATTGGATCTATCATTGGCGTTAGTGCTACTTTTGGTATTTTAAATGGTTTTGATCTTTCGCATAGTGTCAATTGGAAAGTCGTTTATACCGTTTTAACAGGACTGGCTTTATCTCCTGTTATTGGTTTTGGTTTTGCATTCATTCTTATGAAATTAAGCAGAAAATATATTGATAATCCAAAATTATTTAAATCACCCAATGATGAAGAAAAAAGAAAACACCCTAGTTTCTTAGCACGTATGGGAATTGTTGCAACCGGTGCAGGTGTAAGTTTTGCACATGGATCAAATGATGGTCAAAAAGGTATCGGTCTTATTATGATCATTCTTATTGGTATTTTACCTAATTATTATGCACTCAATATGGACTCACATCACTATAAAATAGCACAAACAAGAGATGCCGCAAACAATTTAGCAAAGTTTTATGAAGACAACAGTGAAACAATCGTACAACTTGTCAATGAAAAGAGACTTATCAGCGCACTCAAAACAAACAAGACCATTGCAGAATGCAATGTTGATCAAATTCACTCCACAATCTCATCCGTTGCCACTAAATTGAACGATCTAAACTCTTATTCAGAACTTACAGCAAAAGACAGATGGAGCGTTCGTACATCTATTTTATGTTCAGATAACTTTTTTGCTCAAGCCGAAAAAATTTATTTAATTTTAGATAAAGATAAATCTGACTACATCGCCAGTCAGAGAAAATCTATTGTTGCTCCTATCGAATACGCACCATATTGGGTTATTATGGCGGTTGCTTTAGCGATAGGAATTGGTACGATGATAGGCTATAAAAGAATTGTACACACGATTGGTGAAAAAATTGGTGCTAAGCCGATTAACTATATGCAAGGAACGGTCGCACAAGCAACCGCGATGATAACAATTGTATTAGCGAACATGGCGCATGCCCCTGTTAGTACGACGCATATTTTATCCAGTGCGGTGACGGGTTCTATGGTTGCAGAACCTGATGGTGGTATACAAAAAGGTATTGTTAAAGTGATTATTCTCTCTTGGCTTTTCACATTGCCCGTTACTGCTTTACTTGGTTCAGCGATTTATATGGGACTTAATTTTTTCCTAAAATAAGATGATTATTTTTTAAGACACCCCTTGTTCCAAAGGATGTTATAATTTTGCATTATTGCAAAGGAAATGTATGCGTGTAGGAGTCATCGGAGCGGGTGGTGTCGGTGTTGAGTTGGTAAACTACCTTTTAACACTGGGGAATATGAGTGAAATTGTCTTAGTCAACCGCAATAAAGAGAAAGCTTGGGCGGAAATCGAAGATTTTTCGTATGTTTCTTCTTTTACCTACGCGCGAAATACACGCTTGCATCATGGGGATTATGCTGATTGCAAGGAGTGTGATGTTATTGTCATCACAGCAGGTGCGCAGCTTAAAGGCAATCAAACCAGAGACGAACTCTTAGGTGAAAATGCTTTACTGATTAAAAGTATGGTGCGAGAACTTTATCAGTATGCACCAAACGCTATTCTTCTTATGGTGACCAATCCTGTCGATGTTTTAACGCATATCGCTTTTAAAGAAGGACTTTACCCTAAAGAGCGACTTATCAGTGCGGGGACATTGGTTGATACGGCGCGTTTTATGAAAATTGTCAGTAAAAAAGTAGGCATTGATCCTAAAAATATCTATGGTTTTGTTTTGGGCGAACATGGGAAAGGAAGTACGATTCCTTGGAGTATTTGCAACATTTGTGGTTTAGATGTCGATACGTTTTGCTCCCTCAACGGCTTACCCCAGCTGGATAAGGCGCAGATTTACCATGATGTCATCAATGCTGGTTTTGAGATTTTTCACAAAAAAGGCAATACCAACCATAGCATAGCCGCAAGTGTTTTTCGCATCATTCGTGCAATTGCCAACAACGAGCACTCTGTACTTCCACTGGGTGTTTACTTAGAAGGTGAGTATGGGCTTCACGATGTTGTGCTCAATGTTCCTGTTGTCGTCACCAAAGCGGGGGCAAGTAAAATCCTCAATTACAAACTTTTACCTGAAGAGCTTGAAGCTTTACATGTAAGCGCAAAAGTCATGCAAAAAATGGCACGCGAGGTGCTTTAAAGCGACCTCGTCCACTTCCAGTTTAAAATCTCCGGCATATCTTGCCCGTACGTTTCGATGTATGTTTTATGCTCCGTTAGTTTTGCACGCATTTTTTGTTTAATAGCCTCTGCATGAGCATGCATTTTAGGGACGCGATCCATTACATCCATGACCAAGTGAAATCGGTCCATATCATTTAAAACCACCATATCAAAGGGTGTTGTGGTTGTTCCCTCTTCTTTGTAACCTCTTACATGTAAATGGTCGTGATTCGCTCTTCTATATGCCAAACGGTGAATCAACCACGGATAACCATGATAGGCAAAAATGGTAGGAGTATCTTTAGGGAAAAGGGCATCAAAGGCTTCATGAGAGAGCCCATGAGGATGCTCTTCTTGGGGTTCGAGTGCCATAAGGTCAACAACATTGATAAAGCGCATTTTGAGTTCAGGTGCCAAGTCGTGTAAAATACTCACTGCTGCGAGCATTTCTAGCGTTGGAACATCGCCACAACACGCCATCACAACATCAGGCTCACCTTCATTATCATTGCTTGCCCACTCCCAAATACCAATGCCTTTTTCACAATGCGTTATCGCTTCTTTCATACCAAGCCACTGCAATTCAGGCTGTTTACCTGCAACGATGACATTGATGGAGTCGCGACTTTTAAGACAATGCTCTCCCACCCATAAAAGCGTGTTGGCATCGGGTGGAAAGTAAACATTGACAATGTGTGCTTTTTTGTTCACCACAACATCGATAAACCCAGGGTCTTGATGTGAAAAACCGTTGTGATCTTGACGCCAAACGTGTGAAGTCAAAAGATAGTTGAGCGATGCAATAGGTTTACGCCATGGAATTTCACGACTGGTCACTTTCAGCCATTTAGCGTGTTGGTTAAACATGGAGTCGATGATGTGGATAAATGCTTCGTAGCATGAGAAAAAGCCATGACGTCCTGTTAGCAAATAACCCTCTAGCCAGCCTTGGCAGGTATGTTCGGAGAGTATTTCCATGACTCTACCATCTTGAGCGAGGTGGTCATCAGAGTCGTAGTGTTCTGCCATCCAAACACGATTGGTGATTTCAAAAAGCGCACCTAAGCGATTGGACGCCGTTTCATCAGGTCCAAAAACGCGAAAATTTTGCATATTAGCAACCATCACATCACGCAGGTAATTTCCTAAAGTACGTGTGGACTCTGCAATTACAAGACCCGGTGCTTTGACTTCTACCGCATAGTTTTTAAAATCAGGCATATGCAAGTCTTTGAGTAAATCCCCACCATTAGTATGAGGGTTCGCTCCCATGCGTTTTGTCCCTTTGGGTGCAAGATTTGCCAGTTCTGGAAGAAGCGTACCGTTTGCATCAAAAAGCTCTTCAGGTTTATAACTTTTCATCCAGTTTTCAAGGATCGTGATGTGTTCAGGTTTTTTATCAAGCTCGGAAAGCGGAACTTGGTGTGAACGCCATGAGCCTTCGGTTTTGAGTCCATCAACCTTTTTAGGACCCGTCCAGCCTTTAGGACTTCGAAGGATGATCAGAGGCCAGCGAGGACGTGTTGTATTGCCTTTATTTCGGGCTTCATGCCAAATGGTTTTAATTTTAGCGATGATGACATCTAAGGTCTCTGCCATTTTTTGATGCATAGCCATAGGCTCATCGCCCTCAACAAAGTAAGGCTCATAGCCATAACCGATGAAGAGTTTTTCAAGCTCATCGTGCGAGATACGTGAAAGTACAGTTGGATTGGCGATCTTGTAGCCGTTGAGATGTAAGATGGGAAGCACTGCACCATCACGTTTTGGATCTAAAAATTTGTTAGAGTGCCATGCGGTTGCAAGAGGGCCTGTTTCGGCTTCCCCATCGCCCACGACACAACATGCGATGAGCTCAGGGTTATCAAATACCGCACCATAAGCATGTGAAACCACGTAACCCAGTTCGCCTCCTTCATGGATGGAACCAGGCGTTTCAGGTGCGGCATGGCTTGGAATGCCTCCAGGAAAAGAGAACTGTTTGAAGAGTTTTTGTAACCCTTTTTCATCTTGCGAGATGTCAGGATAGACTTCGCTGTAAGTGCCCTCTAAGTAGGTGTTAGCAACCACGGCAGGTCCGCCGTGCCCAGGTCCAGCCATAAAAAGCATATTAAGGTCGTCTTTTTGGATGATACGGTTCATGTGCGCATAAATGAAATTAAGCCCTGGCGTTGTGCCCCAATGCCCTAAAAGTCGAGGTTTTATATGTTTTAAACTCAGAGGTTCTTTTAAAAGTGGGTTTTCAAGTAGGTAAATTTGTCCAACGGAAAGATAATTAGCAGCACGCCAATAAGCGTTGATGCGCTTTAATTCAGATGATGAAAGCGGTTCGTATCCCATGTAATCCTCCAGCGAAGATGAGTCGTACGGTTATGCTACTTCAATTTTACTTAAAGCACATTGGGGTTGTGTTATGATTTTGTCTTTATTTGACCCAAAGGACGTTTTCATGCTTATGACGATTACCCATCTTCCCTCTCCAAATTTACAAAACTGCGAGCTTACATTTTTAGAAAGTGAAGCAATTAATATTGAAAAAGCTAATGAGCAACATAAAAATTATCGCGCTATGTTGGAGCGTTGTGGGGCAAAAGTCATTACATTAGATGAAAATATTGCACTGCCCGATAGCGTCTTTGTGGAAGACCCTATTATCGTTTTTGATGAGGTGGCGGTGCTGACATCAATGGGCGT
Organism: Sulfurospirillum arsenophilum NBRC 109478; assembly: GCF_000813345.1. NCBI lineage: Bacteria > Pseudomonadati > Campylobacterota > Epsilonproteobacteria > Campylobacterales > Sulfurospirillaceae > Sulfurospirillum > Sulfurospirillum arsenophilum. The sequence goes on from NZ_BBQF01000001.1 coordinate 365,369, forward strand.
GGAGTCACGTAGAGCCGAGAGTGAGGCAATGGAAAAAGTCTTCTCGCAGTACCGTAAAATAGAGCGTATTAGTCTGCCAGCTAAAATTGAAGGTGGCGATGTTTTAAAAGTAGACAAAAAGATTTTTGTAGGTGAGTCCGCACGTACCAATAAAGAGGGCATCCAAGCACTTAAATCGATCATCACGCCTTTTGGTTATGAAGTGATTTCTGTGAAAGTTACAGGCTGTTTGCATCTTAAAACAGGGGCAACGGCACTCGATGATCAAACAGTCTTTATCAATTCTAGTTGGGTCGATGCTTTCGCATTTGAGGGATTTGAGAAAATTGAAGTTCCAAGCGAGGAGCCTTTTGGTGCGAATGTCTTGAAAATTGGCAACATTCTTTGTATGAACGAAGCATTTCCCAAAAGTATAACGCTTATAAAATCACTTGGTTACACGGTTGATTCTGTGAATATAAGTGAGTTTGTCAAAGCCGAAGCAGGACTAACCTGCATGAGTGTACCGTTTACATGTAAAGATTAAGAAGCAACTAATTCATTAGCGACTTCGATGAGATTTCCATCAGGATCGCGGAAATAAACCGATAAAAGATCGCTTCTTGCTCCCGTTCGTTTAATAGGACCTTCGAGAATCAAAACTCTATATTTCTTGAAATGTTCTATACATTGTTCAATAGGCACAGGTGTAATAAAACACAGATCCGCTGAACCAGCCATTGGATATAAAGCTTTAGGTTCAAATTCGTAACCTACTTCATGTAGATTTATTTTACTGTGACCAAACTTTAGTGCTTTTCGACCTTTAAATGTCACCTCTTCCATCTTCAACACAGAAGTATAAAAGGCACAACTACGCTCTATGTTGGCAACGGTTAAGACAAGATGATCTAAATGAGTGATTAGGGACATCGCCTTTCCTTATTTTCTTAATGCGTAGATATAAGCGTCTACGATTTCATTATTTTCAAGTTTTACAGTTATTAAGATGCGCTCGTATGCCTCGCCCTCAAATGCATCAAGGTTCTTCCAATGATGAGATAGTTCATGAGATGTCAATAAAAACCCATGAATCTCTTTTCCTTGTTGGTCTAAAACAAATCCAGGGTATCCCATATCTGCACCCCAGCCTTCATGTTGGAGTGTTCCAGTTGCTGTTGCGGTTTCCCATGATCCTTTGATGGGAGAGAGGATATGCTCATTGACTCTCCCTGGTGCTAAGGTTCCATAAACAAATAATCGTTCCATCATCAATTTTCCTATTGGCTTCTTAAGATAATTTTTTCTTTTGTAGTCTGGAGCATACACAGCTCTTTTCAAAATTCAAATTATAATAAAAATATGGAAAATAGAGCTATTTGTTCTTCTCAAAAAATGCTCTTTTACATGTAAAGCATTTTTTGAGCATCAATCTTAAATGAATTGAATTATAATGTAAGTGATAAAGTAGCATAAAAAAGGCACGAGATACAATGATAAGCAAACACAATTTCGATAAAAAAGAGCTCAAAATTATTGGATTTTTATCGCTTCTTTTTTTCATTTTTTTATTAGTAAATCACGCTCTAAATTATAAGTTACTCAAAGAGACAATTCAAGCCTATGAAAACACTATTCTTGCTCGCGTCGATGGGAAACTTGCGGATTGGGTAAATGAACGTTTTTCAAACATTGAAAAAATAGAGCGTTTTTTAGAAAAATCAGATATTAACAGTAAAAATGAACTTCAGAAGAGTTTGAAACGTATTCAAGAGACAAGTAATTTTCCGTATATTATCATGGGTTTAGACGATGGTACTTTTTTAATTTCAGAAGATAATTTTGTAACGCCAAAAGAGTATGACCCCAGACGAAGAGAATGGTATGTTGATACCCTAAAAATGGGAAAAACAATTGTATCAAAACCGTATGTAAGTATGCGTCTTAGCTTGCCTGCTGTTTCGGTGTGTACCCCTATTGATATTTTTGGTGGCATTGGTGTTGTATGCGGTGGTCAGCCTTTTGAAGTGATACAGCAATATATTTCCAGCTACGATATTTTATACGATAAAGCGCTTTATTTAGTTGATGAAAATGGTATCGTTTTAGCCAGTTCCAACCACCAAAAAAATGCTCCAAGTTTTTTACATGTAAACACATTAAGTGATGATTTTTTAGTGATGAAAATCGCTAATACAAACTGGAATTTAGTTTTTGAAAAGAACCAAGCTATTTACAGCGAGAGACTTAATATTCAGTTATTGATGAACCTTTTAATTTATGGTGGAAGCATTGCTTTGTATATTTTATTAAATCTTTTTTGGCTCTCTAAAAATCGTAAAGTTGAGCATGAACTCATTAAGCAAAAAGACTATTTTCATAATTTTATGCAACATCACACTCTTCGTGGTGTGATGATCTGTGATTCTTCTGCGAAAGTAATTTTTTGCAATCAAACGTTTAGTCAATTTCTACAACTAAAAGAGCCTATGGAAGATCGTAATTTTTATGATACGCTGCAAATGATGACAACGCTAGAACCTAGTGTTAAAAGACAAATAATAGCTTTGATTGCTCAAACACAAGAGAGTCTCCAAGCCAAATATCTTAATATTTCTAAACCCGAAAATCCAACAGCTCAGTTATTGCTTACCTCTGCACCTTTTGGTTCAAAAGAGACGAACAACAATAGCTTTTTACTCTCTTTGCAAGATACGACAGAGATGCAACCCATCAATGATGAAGAGCAAAAGGTATCTGGCGATATAGTATTTAATGCTCACATTGAAAAACTTTTGATGTTTATTGAAAAAAATCTTGACGATGAAAGACTTGATATCAATAAATTAGCTCATGTGTGCGGCTACTCTAAGTATCATTTACAACGCATTTTTAAACAATATTGTGGCGAAAATATTGCTTCATATTTAAGACGACTACGGATGGAAAAAAGTGCTTTTTTGCTGAAATATTCGGAAGAAAAAATTTCAGTTATTGCCGCTCTTTGTGGCTTTGGGTATAACCAGTCCTATATTAGAGCCTTTGAAAAATACTATGCACTTTCTCCCAATGATTTTAGAGATACGCATATTAGTGATATGCACAACTCAATGTTATTTGAAAGAAGTGAATATGAAATGATTCAGCATGAAAAATTATGTGTGTTAAATGTATATAATACACTTAAAGAGAATGCTCCTCAATGTATTGAAGATCTTTTAGACAAGTGTCTTGAAGGATTTAATCGTAAGATATCGCTTAGTGGAATTTATGTCAATGACCCAAAAATAAGCCTCAAAGAAGAGGGCAATATTGCCCCTTATGCATTTGGTATTATCTTAGAAACATGCGAGTATCAGAGTACAAGAAACCTTCCGATCAGAATTTTTGAGGCAGGAAAATATGCCAAAATAGCGTTTGACCCTAGAAAAGATGACTTGGAAATTTTTATTCAAAAAATATACTTTACATTTTACAAGTCTTCCGTATATCACTCAGGTCTTTTATCTATTTTACAATTGCAACATAATACCCATGAGCATTACCTTGAAGATATTGCACAGCCAAGTGACTTCTTGGTTTATCTTGGTAAGGCTTAAAAAAGTACACACTTCCTGCGTGATCCATCTACAAAGCACTTTTTGTTCACTCTTTCATGAGCGCTTATCCTAATCTTTTGTTTGGAATCGTTAATAAGTTCCGAACAAAAGGAGATTTGCATGTTAGATATGCAACGAAGAAAAGCGATGAAAACATTTGCTTTACTTGGTAGTGGAATGGCATTGTTTCCAACACTGGAAGCACAAGCTAAAATGCTTGAAAAGGATGTTCCACAATGGGATGAAGAGTTTGATGCTCTTGTCATTGGCAGTGGTTTTGCTGGCAGTGCAGCAATGGTATCTATGATGGATAATGGGCTTAAAAATGTCCTCATGATCGATAAAATGCCTTACCTTGGTGGAAATTCTTCAATCAGTGGTGGGTCGTTTGCAATCTCTGGAACCTATATTCAAAAGCAAGATGGTATCGAAGATAGTCCTGAATTGCATATCAAAGATACACTCAAAAGTGGTAAAAGCCTGAACGACCTTGAGTTAGTCCATATTATGGCATATGAAGGGCTTGATTCATTTAATTGGTTAACGGATAATGGTGTTAAATGGAAATGGGTCAGTCAAAGCGGTGGACACAGTGTTCCAAGAAGTCATTCAGCAGGGGCTGGTTCTTTCATTGTTCGTCCACTTCAAAAGCGTATTAGAGAAATGGGTGGAAAAATTCGTATGCGTATCATTATGGATGAAATTGTTTACAATGACAAAGGGCATGTTGTTGGCATAAAAGTACGTGAGAAATATGAATTTAAATTTGATCGTGATTTTGATGAAAATGACAATACTACAGGCATTACAAAATATTACAGAGCTAATGCAGGAATTATTTTAGCCACAGGTGGCTGGGGATCTGATAAAAAATTTAGACAACAAATGGATCCTAAACTGACACCTACTATGCTAACAACCAACCATATGGGTGCAACTGGTTATACCATTCAAAAGTTAATTCAAGATGATCTTGAACTTGTTGATATGCAATATATTCAATCTATGCATGTCACTTCTGCTGATGAAGGTAGTTTTGGGTTTGCATACCGTTTTATTACGAGATCGTATGGATATGGGATGATGGTTAATCCCAAAACGGGTCGTCGATTTGTGAATGAAATTACGGATCGTAAAAATGGGTCTGATGCTATTATGGCAATGAATGAGGGCGGAATAAACCATCCTATCTTATTTATGGATTCAGTGGGTGCCAAAACAGTTGATATTGCAGATCTTCAACGTGGTATGGAAGCGGATGCAATTTGGCAATTTGAAACGTTAGATGAAATGATTGCTAAGTTTAACATCAATAAAGAACCATTTTTGGATGAGCTTAAGAAATTTAACGAGTATATTAAGGCAGGTAAAGATCCTGATTTTGGGCGGGTTTTCCAAAAATATAAAGGACAAACAATCAATATTGAAAAACCACCATTTTTTGCTGCACGTCCAGGGCCTAAAATTCACCATTGTATGGGAGGACTTAAAACAACACCGCAATGTTTAGTATTTCATAAAGGCGGGTATACCGTACCAGGTCTTTTTGCCTGTGGCGAAGTTACAGGTGGAAGACATGGATACAATAGACTAGGTTCAAATGCTGTATTAGAGTGTGTCTTATTTGGCAGAAAAGCGGGTAAATCCATTGCTGATCGCTATAAACAAATCGTAAGGAGCTAAGGATGAGAACACTAATAAAATTAATCATAATGACGCTCTTTGTTTTGTGCACAGCTACTTTGGTTGTTGCAGCTGAGAATAGCACTAAGCCACTGCCTTTAATGCCTACAAGCGATAAATTTACAGCACAAAATTACCCAGTAGAGGGTATCCATAAGAAGTTAGGGCTTACATGTACAGATTGTCATCGTGAAAATAAGCCTGAAGCGTATTCTAGTGAGATGCTGGGTAGTTGTTTAAAATGTCATGACAGTTATGAAAAAATCAAAGAGAGAACAGGTCACCTAGGGCATAACAATAATGTTCATCAATCGCCTCATTTTGAAAATTTAGCATGTGATGTGTGCCATAAATCACACAGTAAACCTCTGTCTAATTCTAATCTTTGTGTGCAGTGCCATGGTCAAAACACCATGAAACAACTACTCGTGAAGTAAGGGGATAACGATGAAAAAAATTATATTAATCACAGTAGCAATCAGTTTCGTAGCAACGCTTATTTTAGTGTGGGGTGGACATAAAGTTGTAAAAGCGACAGGCGATGCGCCATTTTGTGGAGCATGTCATTCTTGGGATGGCTTAATTGCTCAAACACATTTACAAGACCCAATACATGGTAATGCAAACCCTAAAGGCGTACAAGCAACCTGTACGGAGTGCCATTTGCCACACAGCTCACTTATTGCTTATTTAGGGGTAAAGGCTAAAAATGGTATTGCTGAAGGGTGGACTACACTCACAGGAGATGCACGTAAAAAAGATTGGTTAGCCAATCGTGAGCATGCGCGTAAAAATTACACGTACGATAGTTCCTGTTTAGAATGTCATAAAGGTCTTTTAGAAAGAGCTGCTAAAACAGAATTTGCAGAAGAGGCTCCAAGTAAAATGCACCTTAAGTACATCAACTTCAAAGGAACCAAAGAAGAGATGCAATGTACCAGTTGCCATCAATTTGTGGGTCACAAAGACCTAGGTGAAATACTCTTTAAACAAAAAGATACCAGACCAACGTCTTGGGATGAGTGGGAAAAACAACGCAAAGAGAAAAAATAGTTTTATAAAAAAGATGGGAAACTTTTGAGTTTCCCATCTTTACATGTAAAAATTTAAAGCGTGATTTTTGTACCCAAAACAGCTAAAAATTTAGCGATCCACTGAGGATGTGCAGGCCATGCGGGAGCGGTGACAAGGTTGCCATCTACGGTAGCTTCGGTGACTTCGATGGCGGCATAGGTTCCTCCTGCTTTGGTCACTTCAGGCGCGCATGCAGGGTACGCTGAGCAGCTTTTACCTTTTAGGACATCCGCTGCTGCTAAAAGTTGTGCTCCGTGGCAAATGGCCGCTATTGGTTTATTGGCTTTGGCAAAATGGCGTACCATTTCTAGCACTTTTTCATTGAGTCTAAGATACTCAGGAGCGCGACCACCGGGAACAACAAGGGCATCAAACTCTTCGGCTTTGATGGCATCAAATGTGCCATTGAGTGTAAAATTGTGACCGGGTTTTTCACTGTAAGTCTGGTCTCCCTCAAAATCATGAATAGCTGTGCGGATAAACTCACCCGCTTTTTTGTTTGGGCAAACAGCAATCACTGTGTGACCCACTGCACTTAACGCTTGAAAAGGCACCATAACTTCGTAATCTTCAACATAGTCTCCGACGATAAACAGAATTTTTTTTGCCATCATGACTCCTTTAAAATGGTGTTATATTTGATTATATCCCGTAAAGATTATAAAATCAAATTATTTGTAAGCCTGCTCATAAACCAAAGGATAGTTTAAAAGTGGCAGATATTCGCCATCATACGACGCATCATTTTCATCGATCAATGTCTCGATAATACCCGCTCCCTGAGTCAAAGTTGCCTCTTTTTCGACGGGTCGGTCGGTGATGATTTCACCTATTTGATACGGCGTTCCATCAAGATGTGTGTAGGTGTCTTTGCCAACTCTTGCGTAGCGGTAGGTAAACGGTGTCTTGGCAAACACATCTTTTCCTAAAGTGAAGCGTTGGGTTGCAACGATTTTTCGGTAACCAATGGCACCATTCAAAGCCTCTTTATCTGTTGGATACAGCAATCTTGGATGAATAAAACCTTCCTTTGTCAGATACGCTTTTATCTCCACAAATTCATTCATCAGCTTTACATGTAAACGTTGCTGTTCCATTAATGTGCTTGAATTTTCCAAGTCCAAAGTGCGCCAGTTATCGATATAACCGTGTTCTTTAGTGATCGTTTCCATCAAAAAAACTTCCATATTTTCAGGCATGACACCATACAAATTGGCTCCGACAACATGTTTTAAAAACGTTCCAAATTCGCCTTGCTGTGTTTTGCGATTAAGTGGATCACCTCTACCCGAAGTCGCTTTACCTTCTTTGATGGCGTAAACGAGATAATCCATCTCAGCCCAGCCTAGCTTGTCGGGAAATTTACGAGGAAACGCCCACGTCGAATCAATCGTGTTGCTGCTTCCAGAAGTAAAAGAAGAGGGCTCAAAACCGTAGTTGTCGCTATGGCATCCTACACACTGCATCAACTCTTCACCCTTTTGTGCTCGTAAATGCCCTTTGGCATCTTCGATGAACCCTGCGAGTATCCAGCCCGCTCCATTGTTGATCCACCCTTGTTTTTCATTCAGATACAATGGTGCATCTTCCTCTTTTTCTGCCGCTTCTCCTGGGTAATACATACGCGTTTTAACCATATAGCGTATCTCTTTCACCCGTGTGGCGCGTGTACCATTTTTTCGCAGATCGACATAATGCAAAGGATGGGCAAACTCGGTGTAAAGAGGGTAAAGCCCACAGTGAACTTCGATCTCTTTTGCCTTACCGTAGTAGTTTTTAGGATCATTCGCTTCGAGCCTATCGGTAATGGCTCGCTCTAATAGGTCAAGATTTTGAGTATAAATGGCTTCACTCCAAACCCCTTTTTCATCTTGCATAAAAGCTTTAGGGAGGCGAATGTAAATGCCAGAGACACTGCTACTCATCGGCGTAAAGATGCCATACGGCATAAAATTGATGGCACGCCAACCGGTCATATCTGCAAACAATGCGCGTGTTTTAGCGTGTGTTCGCACAAATCCATCCGCTTTAGCAGGAAGGTCAGAAGGGCTTAGATCAGGAAAAAGCCGCCAAGCTGAGTCATCGTCTCCATTTTCCCATCCCAATTTCCAACCACGTTTGGCATACGCTTCGCTCCAATTATCTTCTTCCAAATAGCTAAGCATTTTGTGTTCATCAAAATGGTTAAGACTTTGTTGATACGCTGTTTCCAATTTTTCAGGTAAGAGGGTATTTTCCCAAGGATTGATACTCGGCGATTTGGTTTGCTGGGTGGCAGGGGCAAAACTGTAGGTGGTTTGCAGATTGCCCGTAATGCTTGAGAGTCCCGCTTGAGGGTTGTTATTCCCAAGACGTGCGCGAGCAGGTGCATTGGTATGGCAGAACATACAGGCGTTTTGAGCTCCCTCACTTGTTTCGATGTAGCACTGTGCAGGAATGTTCGCATACGGGTTTGCAAAGGTCGTTCGACTGATAAATTTACCTTTTAGTGCGCCACCGAAGCTCACGAGGGAGCTAAGGCAGAGTGTGAAAAGGAGGCGATTAAAGCCCTGGGATACCATAAATATACCCTACAGGTGCTTGGAATTTATCGATTTTTGGAGCTACTTTACTTTGCAACTCTTTATCCATCGTTTTGATAAAATCACCTTGGTGTTGTGCGTTGCTCATGATGTATGCAAAGCCGTTCATATTTTCAACCACTTGAAGTCCTGTGGACTCTGCACCTGCTGGCGTGGAGAGAATGCGAGAGAGTTTTTTTGTATCGATATTATACGCCCAAACGTAGTTATTAACATGCGTTCCACTGTCTTCACCGATGAAAAGCGTACGCGCGCGTGAGGAGTAAAAGAGGTTGTCGGTATTGGCAACTTTATCGACAGCACAGGTGTTTCCAAGTGCATCGGTAGCGATCTCTTCACCTAAAAGTGCGGAAGGTACAGACATGTTTGTAGGTACAAAATCACTGGGGATCAGTTCCCCTTTACTATCCGAAATGTTAGAAGAAAGGCTCACTTCGTAGGTTCCACCACAGCGATTTTTAGCGACTTTGATGTCATCTTTGGCAAAGCTTGCATCTTTTGCCATTCCTTTTTCGATGTAGGACATAGCGATGTAGAGTTTTTTATCTTCTTTGTTAAACGCTACGCCTTCCATTTTGTTAAACTCTGTGGTCGCTCCAAGGTAAGCGGCATATCGACGTGTCTCTAAAAATGCGGCTGCACGTTCCATATTGGGTTTGAGTTTGAGGTACTCGATCTCAGAGTGTCCCGCTTTGACTGCCTTAAAGCCTTCATGTTTTTGTGGGTCAAACTCAGCAGGGGCGTACGCTTCAAAGATGTCACTGAAGCTCAGTTTCTCTTTCCATTGAGAAACTTCATTAGAGCTTGCGTGTCCTAGTTTGATCCAACTGAGTTTTGCTTGTCCGCCATCCTTGGCTCCATCTTCATTCGTTTGAGACCAAATGGCAGCATACAGTGTACCGTTATCCAAATCTTTTGCCTTATCTCCTACGTACATGTAAAGGCCTACTTGCGCACCGTCATCGCCAAAAAAAGCTGTTTTTTCGTCGCTCATGACTTTTGCCATCTCCCATGTGCCATGGCCCATCGCATAGTGTTTTGTGACCGTGGTTTTGCCATTCTCTGTCACGCTCACTTCGGTGATGTAACCATAGTCATAGGCTTTGGCTTGTTGTTTGCCTTCAAAATAGAGGTCGCTCATGGCTTTAAGCCCTTTTTGCGCTTTTTTGTACTCTTTGCCACTCGCGGCCGTAAAGTAAAGATCATAATCTTCTTCGCTTCCTAAGTGAGTATTCCAAGGCGTTTGCGACCCAGCACATGGAATCCAGATGCCACCCACTTTGGAAAAGTCAATCGGGTACTGATCGACGGCTTTAAGCTTGCCATTTTTTGCATCTTGTTTAATGGTGGTAAGTGTCATACTCATAGGAGCGCGCTCATACCATGTATCTGTTTTCTCAGCCGAAGAGCCATCGCTTAAAATCCAGTCGTATTCGTAGTGGGTGACAAGGTAGAGTGAACCGTTTACGTTTAACAGTGAGTTACTATCGGGAGTTTCAGCAATGAGTGGTTTTCCAAAAGGGTCAAGCAAAGGTTTCATCGAAGCAGTGTAGAGTTGCCCTGCTGGATTTTTGTTGGTTCCTACTTTATCTTTAACACCAAAAAGTGTTTCATAAGAGAGTGACTTTTCGATTTTCCCACCGTTTGCAGTGTGGATGATGACTTTAGCTTCTGAGTACGCTTTTGCCATTTTTTCAGGAGTGCTTGGTGCATCCATACCTATAAATTCAACCAAGCTTCCTGCACATAAACTTGATGCCACAAATGAGAGCGATACACAGAGTGTCTTAAGAGATTTCACGAGATCCTCCAGATAAGATTTTGATACGATAATCGTAGGCTAGAAGAGTTACAAAGATGTTACAAACTTTAAAAAATAGTGTTAAATCAATAATGCCCTAGATGAGTTGAAGAAAGGTGCTCTACAATAGAGAAATTTATACCCTAAGGAGACAATATGAAAAAGTTTTTAGTGGCTACAATAATGTTATGCCTTGCAACATGGGGCTTTGCCAAAGAGGGTTTTGTTTCGTATGTGGTGGACGGAAAAACGTATGAGGGTTACTATACAACACCTTCAGATGAAGCACCACTGGTTTTTATTATTCACGATTGGGATGGACTCAATGAGTATGAAATGACACGCGCAAAGATGCTCAATGATCTAGGATATGGTGCATTTGCGATAGACCTTTTTGGCAAAGGTGTAAAACCTGCAACGATTGATGAGAAAAAAGCACTGACCAATGCGCTTTACAATGATAGAATGAAGATGAAAAAGCTCCTTGATGCAAGTTACCAAGCGGCTAAAAAAGAGGGTGCAAATGTTGGTAATGCTATAGGAATTGGTTACTGTTTTGGTGGTGCAGCACTTTTGGAGATGGCGCGCATGGGAGCTCCGCTTAAAGGTTTTGTCAGTTTTCATGGAGGGTTAGCGACACCAGCGGGTGAAGATTATAAACAGACCAAAGGTTTTGTACTTATTTTGCATGGATCAGCCGATGCAAGTGTAAGTTTGGATGAGTTTACAGGGCTTGCCAAAGAGCTTGAAGCAACTGGCATTAAGCATGAAATGATTTCGTACAGCGGTGCTCCTCACGCATTTACTGTTTTTGGAACCGACAGATACCAAGAAATTGCCGATAAAAAATCATGGAGAAGACTGGTTGAATTTTTAGACGAGACACTCTCAAAATAGGGTATATTTTTTGCTTGTAACTTTACATGTAAAAGGAGTTAACGATGGACAACAGACTATTTCAAATTGACCCGTATGCAGGTATTAGTTACGGACTTTACAACTCGGTTAAAGGTGATAAAGGAAGTTTTGAAGATTTTTTGTTGCACTATGACTCAACAGGAGCCAATAAAGAGGATAGTTCATGGTTCACCAAGCTTGTTAAAGAAGATACCACCAATGCCCTGAATTCTCCCGAAGTGTGGGAAGCGATGAATACTTTGGGCGTCAATGGAGTGGATCTTTTAGGAGCTGGAAGTTCATCTGATTTTTTTGACACACAAGTCAGTGGACTCAAACTTCAACTTATGCAGGCTTTTAGTAAACGTGATGATTATAAAGAGATGAAACCGTTACTCGATCAATTAATGAGCTAACGACACAAATAAGTGATAATATCTAACTCAACGGTGCCAATGGTCGGTTGGTACCATTGTGTTGGATTGTTTTGAATCTCTCTGGCTGAGCGCGTACTACTTCCAACTTGCCTGATATAGCGCGAAGGGCAATTAACTTCAGCTTTAATATAAACAATCGTATCAAAGCTCTGACGTCTTAAGGTGATAGAGCTTATCGTTGCTTGCCTTCCTTCTTCTAAGACGTAGTATTTATAGATATCTTTATACGCAGTTCGAGGTATTTCTATTTCTTGGGATTTGCCTAAACTATAGGTATTGAGGGCTAAGACAGCACCGCAAATTATTGCTAATTTTTTGACTCTAAGCATAAACATCTCCTCTATCAATCTTGCCTAAATTGTAGCAAAAGCTGGCTCAATATACGATAAGAGTATTGTGTTTGTGAAACTAAAATGTCACAATTTCATAATTTATTCATCTTTTGGGTACAATAAGTTTCTTCACATTGTTACACGTTTGTATAAAGGGCTTTGTATGGGAAATAGCGCTGAAAAAGAGCAAGAACAACAAGAGAAGATTAAACTTTTATCGCGCGAACTCCGTGTGGTGCAAAAAAATCTCGTCGATCAGTTTTACACAGACCCTCTCACACGCCTTCCAAATCTTTATAAGTTACGCCACGACCTTGAAGAGACGAATGACTTTACGCTTATCATTGCGAACATCGACAACTTTAAATTGCTGAATGATTTTTATGGTTTTGTTGTTGGTGACTTCATCTTAGAGTCGTTTGCAAAAACCCTCAAAATTGAGCTTCAAGAGATTTCTGTTTACCGCATTGCTGGCGATGAGTTTGCTATTTTAGTGCGCGAGAAAATGAGTTTTTATCTTTTGAAAAACTATCTCAATCATCTCACCAAGCAACTTACCCATCTCAAATACGCTTATGCACAAACAGAGATTTATGTCGATTGTACGCTTTCATCTAGTGCGAGTTTCATAAACGATGACATCTTCTCTAAAGTGAGTATGGCTTTAAAATACGCAAAAAAAGAGCAACTAAAGTTTTGGATATATGAAGACACGATGAACTTTTCACAAGAGTATGAAAGCAACCTCAAGTATGCGACCAAAGTGCGCAAAGCCATCGTTGACTACTCAGGTATCGTGCCTTATTTTCAACCGATCATCGACAATCTAACCAATGAAATTGTAAAGTTTGAAGCACTTTCTCGCCTTGTTGATGAAGAGGGTATCATCCACTCACCACACAATTTTATTCCAATTGCCAAGATGATTAAAGTGTACGACAAAATCACGATGACCATCATCGACAAGAGCTTTAAAGCTTTTGAAACACATCCGTTTGATTTTAGCATCAACCTCTCTTTTGAAGATATTATTAACCAAGAGATTTACGACTTTATCATCCGAAAATTGCGTGACTCCAACATGGGGCATCGCATAACCTTTGAGCTTTTAGAGTCTGAGAAGGTCAATGACTTTGACAAAGTAGTGCATTTTTTCAATGAGATCAAACGTTATGGGGCAAAAGTTGCGATAGACGATTTTGGAAGTGGCTTTTCAAACTTTTCATATATCATTAAACTGAGTCCTGACTTTATCAAGATCGATGGCAGCCTTATTAAAGACATTGACAAAGACAAAAACGCACAAATCGTTGTTGAGACTATCGTTGACTTTTCCAAAAAACTGGGCATCAAAACAGTCGCGGAGTTTGTGCATTCCAGTACAGTCCTTTCCACCGTGAAAAGGCTAGGCATAGACTATTCACAGGGTTATTTTATCGATATGCCATCCCCGCAAATTACACCTTAAAGCTTTACATGTAAAGCTTAGGCAACCTCAGTATCCCAAAGTATGGAGACACCATATTCGAGATCTGGGATGATGTATTTAAAATACTCGCTCGTTCCTTTTCGTCCATGCAGACGCACAGCGATCTGTCCCTCTTTTAGAAGTTGCTTCATCTCGTATTCACTCAGGCTTCGTTTGTTCCAGCGTAAAAAAGTGTTGGAGTAAACTCGAAAACGACAGGTTGCATCGCTACTAAAAACATAGTCATCGTTGATGTCACGCTCTTTTTTTGCATGCTCGCAACTGTAAAGATTGACTTTTTGACCTTGAATGGTAAGCTTTTGTGACACCACCGTTCCACCGCAGTAAGGACATTTACCAAGAACCATGACACACCTCAGTTTTGATTTATGAGGTTATGGTAGCAAAGTGGGAGAAGAGAGGTTTGAAATATTGCAATTTGAAAGATTTTATTTTTTGGAGTAGTTCGCGATAAACAGTTATTTAGAGAGAATAAGAGAGGTTTTATAAAAACCTCTCCACAAATCTATCCAAGCCTTCATCATTCATAGCACCCGATACACGCTCAACCTCCACACCATTTTTAAAAACAATCAGCGTGGGGATAGAGCGAATTTTAAAGCGCGAAGCGAGGAATTGTTCTGCTTCGGTGTCGACTTTGGCGAAGAGCACACGAAGAGGGTAAGCGCGTGCAGCTTGTTCATAGATAGGTGCAAACATTTTACATGGGCCACACCAAGGTGCCCAAAAGTCTACGATGACGGGAACATCGGTACTCTCTAATACGGCTTCTAGGGTGTCGCTTGTAAGTGCAAGTGGGTGTGGGTCGAGTAAGGAAGCCTTGCATTTTCCACAATTGGCTTTTTTATAGACTTCCAGTTTTGGAACATTATTGGTTGCGAGACAAGAGGGGCAAATAACTTTCATGCTTTATCCTTGTGTAGCGTAATCTTTAAGTGCTTGGAGAATTTGAGGCTCTAATGCCCACTCTTTACCATCGACGGACATGACAGACTCTCGTTTGATGCCATCCACCGAGCCTTTTTCTACAATGAAGGCAAGGTACTTTTCAACTTCTTCAAAACTTGGCAGAACATTTACATGTAAAGATTTTTCAAGCTCTGCGATAAAGCCATAACCTCCCCAGTTAGAAACCGAAGCGATCATCGGGTAGTCGCAGGGAATGACACAGTAGTCATAAAAGAATTCTTTGTTTTTGAGCACGTCTGCAAAGCTTCCCATTCCCACTTCATTGCCACCATCGCCTATCCCAAAACTAGGAGCGGTTTGACTTCCTTTTCTAAAGAGTTCATCCACGGGTGCTGTAAACTCTTTGATGTCAACGCCACGAGCGTTGAGGTAGCGACCCTCAGCATTTTGTCCGCAGCGCTCGATGGAGAGATGGCAAATAGGTTTGTAGGTGTTTAAGATCATCGTGCTCTCTTCCTCACTCAGCCCAGAGAGGGGAATATAGAGCGTTTTGATGTCAGGAAAATAGTCTTCACAAAAAGAATCGGTGATAATAACAGAGGTATACCCTAGCTTTTCAAACGCTTTTGCTAAAAAGTACGCACCCAAAGGGCCATCGGTCTCAGCAAAACCTGCAACGTAAAACCCTGTATAGATGAAAATAACACCTTTTTCGAGTTTCAAAAAAGCCTGAACAGCATTTTTAGTATGTTCATTGGGAAAGTGAGCTTGAATTTTATCCATATTGCGGGTAGAGTGTTGGAGAACGATCTCTTCAATTGTATGAAAATTGCGCATGAAAGCCTTTACATGTAAAAAGTTTACTGGAAAAATTGTACCTAAAATTTGATACAATTTAACCAAAAAAAGGGATTAAAATGTATCCAAAAGAGTTGCGCGCTAAAATTGCCAAAGGCGAATTTACAAGACCGACAGCGGGTGAATGTCCTGGATACATCCAGATGAATATGGTAGCGCTTCCAAGAGAGTACGCCAAACGTTTTGAAGCGTTTGCCAAAGAAAATGCCAAAGCCATTCCTGTGCTCGAAGTGATTCACGAGGGACATCTCTCCAAAGTACTTGCCCCAGGTGCAGACATCTTAAACGAGATACCAAAGTACAACATTTTAAAAGAGGGTGTGGTGGTTGAAACGGTAACGGATATCACACCGTATTACAATCCTGATCTTGTCTTTTTCTTGATTGGGTGTAGTTTTTCATTTGAAACGGCACTGATTGAAAATGGTATGCCGCTTCGCCATGTCGATCAGCAAAAAAATGTTGCGATGTACCGCACGAACATCGCACTCAAATCGGTTGAAGGCTTTTCGGGGGAAATGGTGGTCAGTATGCGTCCAATCAAAAAAGAGAAAGTGGCGGATGCATGTGTGGTCACAAGCCATTACCCACGTATGCACGGCTCACCGATTCAAGTGGGTTACCCTGAGATGATCGGCATTAACGATGTTTCAAAGCCTGATTATGGCGATGCTATTGAGATCAAAGCAGATGAAATTCCTCTTTTCTGGCCATGTGGCGTGACACCGCAAAATGTCATTTCAAGCATGAAACTTCCTTTTGCGATCACCCACTCACCGGGGCATATGTTTGTGACCGATAAAAAAGATAGCGAGTACTACGAGTAAGATTTACTGAACAAACGCTTCTTTGATGGCATGAAACTTATAGTTTTTCACGACATCAGGAAGCTTTTTCTCCATCATTGCAATTCCCTGAGGCTCATTCTTATTGCCATGAATAAGAATGATACTTCCCGTTTTGATCGGCTCATTCTTCGCAATCCACGCATTAGCACCCAAAGGAATCAAAAAGTAGGTTTCCCTAAGCTCACGCATCAGTTTTGCATCGGCAATTAAGCCTGGGAAGCGAAAGAAGACCGAGGGCGTAATGCCTTCTTCTAAAAGCGTTTTTTCTACTCCTAATATTTCTGCTTTGACATCGGTGTTTACATGTAACATGAAATTTTGACGTTCAACAAGTTTGGGGTCGTAAAAATGGGTATGCGTGTGGTTCACCCATGTGATCTCTAAAAGTGGGTTTTTTAAAAGTGCTTCAAACTCTTTTGTGTGATGTTCCCTCCAAGCCGAACTGAGCGCAATGGCGATGGGTGTTTTTCCATTTTGTTTGGTTAAATGCTCTATAAATTCACTCTCATAGCCTTTTTTAGCAGAAGGGCAGAGATCCATCGTGAGGTAAATGGCTTTATCATTTTGCGTAGTGCCATGTGTTGCACCACCTTTACCCTGTAAAGCTGTAGCATCGGAAAGTTGTTTTGCAAAGGGTGTTTTTGAAAAATTTTCATCTAAAGGCATGAACTTTGAGGCATCGAACGAGAGGACTTTGGTTTGCAAGGTTTGCGTGTTTGTGGTGAGGTAAAAAGTGACACCACTCAGCTCAAAACGCCGAGAGACGAGAAAGAGTGTGTCGTTTTCTTGGTACTGCTTTGTAAATATCTCATAGTGTTCAATATGCTCAATCGCAGACAATGGAAGCCAACAGAGCATCATAGAAAAAAATAGTCTTAACATGCAAACTCCTTTTACAAGAATTTTAGCTCTTTTTTGAAAAAATATGATTATAATTTTGCTAAATATTGTCTAGGCGGTGTTTGAGTTTTCAAACGGATTTGAAGGCGGTAACGCCTAAGCGAAATAATGAGAATGAGAGAATGACGGTCAACGAAGCAGTTTTAGAGATGCGTTATAGTGGAATCCCTGAAGAAGATATTGAGGCGATTCTCGAGATTTGCAAGAAGACGGGGCTAAGCCCTCAAAACATTGACAAAGAGCTTGAAAAAAGAAGCTTAGATAAAGTGTTTGAGCTTGAGTACGATGCAAGCGAGAGTTGGTTTGAGCGTGGTGCAAGTGCTGCTCCTGCACATAAAGCAGTAGCAAAAGAGGGATCAGAAAAGGAAAAAAAGTAGATGGCAAAGCAGATAAGACAACTGATTGAAGAGTACTACGAAGTGCTTTGGAATGAGAAGAAACTTGACCAAGCACACAAATTTTTAGACCCTTCGCTTAATTTTAGAGGCTCTTTAGGTATGAGAGTCGACAGCATCAATGGCTTTTGTGACTATGCCAAGATGCTTTTTAGTGCTTTTCCAAATCTTTACCATGTGATTGAAGACATTGTCATTGAAGGTGATAAAGCCGCTGTAAGACTGGTATATACAGCAACGCACTCAGGAAAGCTCTTTGGATTTGAGCCAACGGGCAACCGTATCCGTTACTCAGGTGCGTGCTTTTTTAAATTTGAAAACGAAAAAATTGTCGATGCGTGGGTTTTAGGTGATCTTAACGCCTTATATGGACAGCTTAACGTCGCTGAGCATCATTAAGAGTTTCTTTTAGAACTCTTAACACGCTTTCAAAGCAAAGCTTCTCAAGCTACGTTAACACTGTGTTCTCTTCGGCAGAGTGCCCACACTTTGCCTTTTGCAAAAAGGCAATTAAACATTATATTGTTTAGCTTCTTTATGTGCCATCATTGAGTGAACGATCAAGGTCGTCACGATGATGGCGCCTCCCATCAATGTATTGATATGCGGTTTTTCATCCATGAGTATCCAGACCCAAAAGGGTGCTAACACTGGCTCAATAATCGTCAAAAGTGCCACTTCCACCGAAGGTAAGACTTTCGTCCCCATGCCAATAAATGCCCGTGAAAGCGGT
The DNA here is from genome assembly GCF_000813345.1 of Sulfurospirillum arsenophilum NBRC 109478. Classification (NCBI taxonomy): domain Bacteria; kingdom Pseudomonadati; phylum Campylobacterota; class Epsilonproteobacteria; order Campylobacterales; family Sulfurospirillaceae; genus Sulfurospirillum; species Sulfurospirillum arsenophilum. The sequence continues at coordinate 383,885 of NZ_BBQF01000001.1, forward strand.
GTTAATAACGCACCCATAAAGACAATAATCCAAAGTGAATAGCTATCGGGCACGATAATCGGTGCTGTGAGTGCTGCTAAGAGTGAAGCGATGAGCGCACCCGTTCCAAAACACGCGAGACGATTAGCCTCTTTGTCGCGTTCTAAAACTGCGAGCATCGATACAAAAGCAAGCACACAGCCAAAAGCGTAGAGATTTCCTTCCATATTGCCCAGTTCTAAATCATTGAATAAAATAATGGCAAGCCCTATGAAAACAAAAAAGATTGCCCCAAAAGTACGGCGTGGTGTTTTTTGTCTGAAAAAGATAAACGCGATCATTGCACTTACCAGCGGTCCTGTACTTAAGATGAACACAGCGCTGGCAACACTGGTATGTTTGATGGCAAGAATAAACAAAAGATTGCTCAGTCCTATACAAAGTCCACTCCACAAGATAGAGGAGAGATGGTTTTTATAGAGGGATGCAATGTTATTTTGATGCCTTGACCACAAGGTAATATTCATCGTTAAAAACATGCATAGACCAAAGTAAAACGTAAAATTTTGGGCAGGCACATGTGTCATCTTAATGAGTGGTGATTCAAAACTCATTAGTAACATACCAAGGGAGGTAATCCCAAAGGCTTTGGTGTAGCTCATGGAATTACTTCGTTTGGTTTTTACGAAAGTTGATGTAGAGTTTTTCGATTTTTTCGCGTGCCCAAGGGGTTTTTCGGAAAAATTTTAGGCATGAGTTGATGCTAGGATTGACATGAAAACAGTTCATGTGCATCATTTCATCGAGCTTTTCCCAGCCATAATGCGCTTGTAATTCAGTGACGAGCTTTTCGAGCGTGACACCATGAAGTGGGTTTTTTGTTTGTTCGTTATTATTCATTGATTCCTCAAAAATGGATTTTACATGTAAGGAAAATCCTTACATGTAAAAAGATTTAGTTATTACGTTCTACACTAAGTCCAGCATAGCTTTGGACGGTTGGCATGATCTCGATGCGGTTGACATTGACATGCTCTGGAAGCTCTGCCAAAGAGAAAATAGCATTGGCGATGTCATTTTTAGAAAGGGGCGTCGTGTTTTTATACACAGAGTCCGCTTTTGATTTATCGCCTTTAAAACGTACATCGGAAAATTCGGTTTGTGAAAAACCAGGCTCAATGTTGGTCACACGTATGTGCGTGCCTTTTAGGTCAGTTCTAAGGTTAAGGGAGAACTGTTTGACAAACGCTTTGGTCGCACCGTAAACGTTTCCACCCTCATACGGCCAACTACCCGCCGTTGAGCCAATGTTGAAGATATAACCCGTTTTGCGTTCGACCATTACGGGGAGCACGGCTTTTGTCATGTAGAGCAGACCTTTAATGTTGGTGTCGATCATCTTCTCCCAATCATCTAAGCTTGCTTCATTGGCATGTTCTAAGCCCAAAGCAAGGCCGGCGTTGTTGACCAAAATATCAATATTTTTATACTCTTTTGGCAAAGAAGCGATCGCATTAAATACCTCTTCTTTTTGGGTCACATCAAAACAAAGGGGCAAAATATCGCAGGTTGGAAGTTTAGCTTTTAAAGCTTCCAAACGCTCTTTGCGACGACCTGTAACAATGACTTTATAGCCAGCTTTGGCAAATCTCTCAGCCGTTGCTTCTCCAAAACCTGAAGTAGCACCTGTAATCAAGACGATTTTTGACATGACACATCCTTTGCACTTTTTTCAATTATACAAGATAGAGGTATAATGATAGCTTTTGTTGAAATTTGCATCACATTTTTTTAAGCAATTTTCTCAAAAATATATTAAGATACTTTACATGTAAAAAGTGTTGTTTTCGTAATTTTAAATTTTAATAGGGCACAATGTAACAAATAAAAATTAAAAAAAGGAGTGCGAGTGAAGAGACTATTTCCAAAGTTGACTGCTTCTTTGGCAGTGTGTTCGGTTCTTGTGAGTGCGAGTGTTGCAGCTACAAATGTGATTAAAATAGGTGTTCAAGCGCCTATTACGGGGCAATATGCCAATGAAGGGCAAAGCATCGACAATGGTGTTAAACTCATTGTGGATCAATACAATGCTAAAGGTGGCGTTTTAGGCAAAAAAATCGAAGTCGTAACATGCGATGACCAAGGAACGGCGCAACAAGCGGCTATTTGTGCGAAAAAACTGGTGAATGAAGGCGTAAAAGCCGTCATTGGTTCGTACACATCAGGAGCAACCGAAGCAGCACAAACCACCTATAACCGAGCAGGGGTACTTCAAACCAGTGATGGTACGAGCGACTCTTTGATTGCACACAAATACTGGACATTTTTCAGAAATTCATTTCCAAACAGTGCTGAAGCAGACTACACAGCCAAATACTTTGTGGATGGAAAACAGTATAAAAAAATCGTTATTCTCTCAGACTACTCAAGCTACTCAACTGACTTAGCCGATGCGACTATCAAAGCACTCAAAGCTAAAAATGCCAACATCATTTATGAAGGCAAAATCAAATCAGGCTCTCAAAACTTTACAGCGACTTTGACAAAAATCAAGTCAATGGATCCCGATGTTATCTACTTTAGCGGTTACTACACCGATGGAGGATTATTGCGTGCTCAACAAATTCAGCTTGGTATCAAAGCAGACTTCGTTGGAGGCGATTCGAATGACAATCCTGATTACATGAAACTAGCAGGCGAAAGTGCTAAAGGAACGCTTCTTATCAACGTGCCAACCCCAGATATATTGCCATACGATATTGCAAAAACATTTTTAACGGACTACAAAACGAAATTCAATGCGACCCCTGCGTCTATCTGGTCGCTGATGAACGTGGATGGCCTTCGTGCTATTTTACATGTAATGGAACAAACCAAATCAGAAGATACAAAAGTGATCGCTGAGGGCTTACATCAGCTCAAAGATTTTCCTGGCATTACAGGTCCTGTAACGTTTAGAGAAGATGGTGAGCGCATAGGTGGTGGTTATATGACGTATGAAGTTCAAGCCGATAAAAGCTACAAAATCGTTTATCAATAAGCATTTTACTGGTACACTTCCAGCGCACATTGCCAAGGAGATATTTTTTCTTGGCAATGTCATTCTATTAAGATAAGGGTATCTATGGATATTTTTTTACAACAAATGGTCAATGGTCTGACCATCGGAAGTCTCTATGCACTGGTTGCTTTAGGCTATACGATGGTGTATGGCGTCATGCGGCTTATCAACTTTGCGCATGGTGACCTCGTTGCATTTTCTGCGTTTATCGGGTTGAGTGTTTACGCACAAATTTTTGGAGAGAGTGTCACCTCTTTGGGTGCGATTATTGTCGTGTTTGCATTGTCTGCTCTGATTGTTGCTTTTGTAGGTGTACTTCTTGAGCGCCTAGCGTATAGGCCTTTACGAACTGCACCACGTCTCAGTGCCGTGGTTTCTGCTCTTGGAGCAGGGCTTGTGATTCAAAATTCCGTGATGCTTATTTGGGGCCCCAATATGAAAATCTTCCCCTCCAATTTTTTCCCTGCAACGATTTGGGAAATTGGAGGCATTGTGATTACGTTTACGCAAGTGATGATTTTAGGTGTCTCATCGGTTTTGATGGTCGGGCTTTACTTTTTTATTCACCAAACCAAAATTGGCACAGCCATTCGTGCCGTGGCGATTGACCAAGATGCTGCAAAATTGATGGGCATTAATGTGGGTCGCATCATTATGATTATCTTCATCATAGGCTCTGCTTTAGGCGCCGTGGCAGGGCTTTTTATAGGTTCATATTACCGAGGTATTACCTTTGATATGGGATGGATGTACGGGCTTAATGCCTTTGTTGCCGCCATCATGGGAGGTATCGGAAATATCCCGGGTGCGATGCTAGGAGGCCTTCTTTTAGGGCTTTTTAATGCAATGATAACAGGCTACATCTCAACGCAGTGGGCAGAAACCTTTACGTTTGTTCTTTTAATTGCGATCTTAGTCTTTAGACCGACAGGAATCCTCGGCGAAACTGTGGCGGAGAAAGTATGATGACAAAAAGCAGTCTTATAGCACTTTTTGTGCTCGTTTTTATGGGCTTTTTCCCTTTGTTTGTGGACTCTGCATGGTTGGCGATTGGAACAACGTTTTTGGTTTTCTCGGTCGTAGCACTTTCCCAAGACATCATCTTAGGACGTGCAGGTGTTTTTCACATGGGACATGCAATGTTCTTTGGCATGGGTGCGTACACCACGGCTATTCTCAATGTCAACTTTGGACTTCCTATTCTTGCGACATTATTACCAGCCATCATCGTACCGATGGTTTTTGCTTTTATATTAGTCGCACCCATTATTCATCTAAGAGGCGATTATCTGCTTGTAGCAACCATTGGGTTTAATATCATTTTTATTCAAGTACTTCAAAACGATGTTTTTGGTTTAACAGGCGGCCCCAATGGTCTCTTTGGCATTGATGTGGTAAAACTTTTTGGCTTCGAGCTTTCCTCTCAAACCCATATGTATTACATGGCGTTTCTATTACTTGGTGTAACGCTTCTGATTATTCGCAATCTTGATCGCAGTAAATTTGGACGCGCGATGTTTTACATTCATAAAGATGAGATTGCCGCTCAAAGTATGGGGATTAACATACGCTACTTTAAACTCTATGCGTTTATTTTGGGTGCGGGTATTGCGGGGGCTGCTGGAAGTATGTTCTCCATTCAGTATTCTGCGGTGAGTCCTGAGGCATTTAACGTTACTCAGTCCATTATGTTTTTTACCATTGTTTTGGTTGGCGGTTCCGCTTCCTTGCCAGGTGTTTTAATCGGCACATTCATTATGTTTGTGCTTCCTGAAATGTTTAGAGAGTTTGAAACGGCACGTTATTTGGTCTTCGGCATTGCGATGATTTTGACCATGATCTTAAGACCGCGCGGTATTTGGCCTGTCAAATTTGGCACTATTCCAGACTTTCTCAAAAAGGAGGTCAAATGAGCGAATATATCTTAGAAATCAGTCATGTCAGCAAGTATTTTCAAGGGCTCATTGCTATTAATGACCTCTCCATGAAAGTGAAAAAAGGACAGATTTACGGCATTATCGGTCCTAATGGTGCGGGTAAAACAACACTGTTTAACTGTATTACAGGTATTTATCGACCTGAAATTGGAAAAATTCTTTGGAAAGGGCAAGACATTAAAGGTGTGAGTCCTGATAAAATCGCAGCCTTAGGCATCCTTCGCACCTTTCAAACCATTCGTCTTTTTGCTGAGATGAGTGTGGCGGAGAACATTATGTCAGGTCGCCACATCAAATCAAAACAGCGTTGGTACAATGGTGTGATTCCTACACCAGCTTATTACAAAGATGAGAAAGAGAACTGGAAAAAAGTGGGCGAGTTGATGGCGTTTTTCAACCTTTCAGAGTATGCGACAACGCCAGCTGGGGACCTTTCCTATGGCATTCAAAGACGCATTGAAATGGCGCGCGCACTTGCAGCCGAGCCAGAGCTTCTCATTCTCGATGAGCCTGCGGCTGGTTTGAATGAAAACGAAACGTTAGAGCTCACGCAAACCATTCGCAAAATCCAAGCAATGGGCGTTACCATTATGATGATCGAACACGATATGGATATGGTCATGAGTTTGACCGAATACATTACGGTCATTAACTTTGGTGCCAAGATTAGCGAAGGCGTGCCTTCCCATGTTCAAGACGATCCAGTGGTCATTGAAGCGTATATTGGAAGTGATGAGGACGATAATGATGAATGAGAGATTATTGGACGTTAAAAATTTACATGTAAACTATGGTGCAGTCGAAGCGATTAAAGGAATTGATTTACATGTAAACAGAGGCGAAGTGGTGACCATATTGGGAGCCAATGGCGCGGGGAAGACTACGACACTTCAAACGATTAGTGGTCTTTTAAAATCAAATTCTGGCAGTATCGTGTTTGATGGTCACGATATTACACAAACACCTGCACATGAGATTGTCGGTTTTGGTATGAGTCATTCGCCAGAAGGACGTCGTGTGTTTGGCACGCTCAGTGTTGAGGAAAACCTTATGATGGGCGCTTACAGTTTGAAAAAATACGATGAACAAACGTTGGAATGGATCTATGAGATAATGCCGCGTTTGTATGAGCGTAAAAGACAGCTAGCGGGAACACTGAGTGGTGGCGAACAGCAGATGCTTGCCATTGGACGAGCGATTATGAGTAAACCCAAGTTACTTATTTTGGATGAGCCTAGTTTGGGGCTTGCTCCTGTTTTGGTAAAAGTTATCTTTAAAGCAATTAAAGAGATCAGTAAAAGTGGTGTAACTGTACTTTTGGTCGAACAAAATGCAAAAGCAGCCCTGAAACTAGCCAATCGTGGTTATGTTTTGGAACTAGGCAAAATAACACACAGCGGCAGTAGTGAGGAGTTGTTAACGTCAGAAGTCATTCAAGAGGCGTATTTGGGCAAGAAAAAAGAGGTTTAAAAAAGTAGAGTGTTAGGGGCTTTAATCCGCCCCTATGATTATTTGAGTTTTTCGATAATTTCTTGATTGAGCTCAAGCTTTTCTTTATTTTTTGCTATTTTTTCGCTGTTCTTAGCAATATCTTTCTTATTTTTATCAATTTCTTCTCGGTTAAGCTCGATAAGCCTAGTGAGTTCATCAACCCTTCGTTCGTACTTATTGATAAGATAATAGATCACGTAAACCAGTACACCAATAACGATCCATTGTAAAACGTCCATGAGCCTTTCCTTTAGTCAAATTTGCTGATATTGTACACTTTTAATTCAAATCAATCAATAATGTCAAAGACGTATTCGCGTTTGAGTTTTTGCTCCAAAATTTCGCGAATGCGTAGTCCATCAAAACTAATTTCACCCAGCTCCTTTTCATTTGCAGGCTGATGAAGTGCAATCTGGCGTAAAACCTCTCCACGATAGGCTTTAGCAAAGTGACTTACCACTTTTCCCTGCTTGAGAAACTTCATAGTAATGTAGGGGTATTTAAGAGTGTAAAACTTCTCGTAAAAGCCAGCACGCAAATCAACAATCGTTTCATTTTCGAGCAAGGTATCTATGGCATCGCTAAAATGTTCTTTATAGAAGAGTTCTGTTTTAAAACCATCTAAATTTTCGCCTTGTTGGAGTTTATAATCAGGAATCAAATCTTTCGCTAAAAGGGGACCAAAGAGATTTGAAAAAATAAGAACATTGTTTTCAATAAAAGTTTGCGCACTTTCATCCAGTGTTTCAAAACAGAGATGATCGTAGGCAATGCCATTGTAGCGTTCAATAGCTTTACATGTAAATGAGGTGAAAATATTTTTGCTTGCTTGCACGGATACTTTGTATTCGTCTTTGAGTCCAAAAAGCTGTTGAAGTTTTGGGATGTCAGCTTTTTCTAAAAGTGTTTGGTATTGATCTAGGACATAAAGGCGTTTTTCATATAAATATGGAAAAGAAAAGCTCTTTTCATTGATAGGTTGAGCTATGCCAATAGCTCTTTTTGTTTCGCTTGGAGAGAATAAAATTTTCATGGCAACCCTTTGTTTGCTAACGTAAAAGAGCATTTTAGCCAATTTCATGTAAAACATCTCAAAAAGTATTGACTTTGGAAATCTTTTGAGATATAATTTCACCTCACAATCAAGGGTGCTGGTGTAGCTCAGTTGGTAGAGCAACTGCCTTGTAAGCAGTAGGTCGGCGGTTCGATTCCGTTCACCAGCTCCATTTTTGTTTGTGAAAGACAGTGTTTGACCAGCAATGAAATATGGTAAAAATACGGTGAGATACTCAAGTGGCCAACGAGGGCAGACTGTAAATCTGCTGACTATGTCTTCGAAGGTTCGAATCCTTCTCTCACCACCATTGCGGGAGTAGCTCAGTTGGCTAGAGCATTAGCCTTCCAAGCTGGGGGTCGCGGGTTCGAGTCCCGTCTCCCGCTCCAAGATTTTATAAGCAAACTGGGAGCTGTTGAATTTCTTCTGCTTTAGGGCACTACAGAACAAGTTCAGTAGTCTTACCTTCCTTTCCTTAATAAAATCAAATTATTATTATTGTTGCGGTACAATTTGGTCCACCCTTTTGTAGTCGGCTCATATGGCTCAGGGGTAGAGCACTTCCTTGGTAAGGAAGAGGTCGAGGGTTCAAGTCCCTCTATGAGCTCCATCACTCAAAAAGTTTTTAATAACTTTGACAAATTGAAATGTATTAAAAAAACAAACTCATTACGGAGGAAAAAATGGCAAAAGAAAAGTTCTCTAGAACCAAGCCACACGTTAACATTGGAACCATCGGTCACGTTGATCATGGTAAAACTACGCTTACAGCTGCAATCTCTGCAGTTCTAGCGACAAAAGGTCTTTGTGAATTTAAAGATTACGATGGTATTGATAACGCTCCTGAAGAGAGAGAGCGTGGTATTACTATTGCAACTTCTCACATTGAATATGAAACAGAAAATCGTCACTATGCACACGTAGATTGTCCAGGTCACGCGGATTACGTTAAAAACATGATTACAGGTGCTGCTCAAATGGACGGCGCTATTCTTGTTGTTTCTGCAGCAGATGGTCCTATGCCACAAACTCGTGAGCACATCCTTCTTTCTCGCCAAGTAGGTGTTCCATATATCGTTGTTTTCATGAACAAAGCTGATATGGTTGATGATGAAGAACTTCTTGAGCTTGTTGAAATGGAAATTAGAGAACTTCTTAGTTCATATGACTTCCCAGGTGATGATACTCCAATCGTTGCTGGTTCAGCGCTTAAAGCACTTGAAGAAGCAAAAGCTGGTACAGTTGGCGCATGGGGTGAGAAAGTTCTTGCTCTTATGGCAGCAGTTGATGCTTATATCCCAACTCCAATTCGTGAAACTGAAAAAGATTTCTTGATGCCAATCGAAGACGTATTCTCAATCTCAGGTCGTGGTACCGTTGTTACTGGTAAAATCGACAGAGGCGCTGTTAAAATCGGTGAGACTATCGAAATCGTAGGTATCAAAGATACAAAAACTACAACTGTAACTGGTGTTGAAATGTTCCGCAAAGAGATGGAGCGTGGTGAAGCTGGTGATAACTGTGGTATTCTATTACGTGGTATCAAAAAAGAAGACGTTGAGCGTGGTATGGTTCTTTGTAAGCCAAAATCAATCACTCCACACACTGACTTTGAAGCTGAAATCTATGTTCTTTCAAAAGAAGAGGGTGGCCGTCATACTCCATTCTTTAACAACTATAGACCACAATTCTATGTTCGTACAACAGACGTAACAGGTTCTATCACATTACCAGAAGGTACTGAGATGGTTATGCCTGGTGATAACGTAAAAATTAAAGTAGCTATGATCGCTCCAATCGCTCTTGAAGAGGGTACTCGTTTTGCAATCCGTGAGGGTGGTAGAACTGTTGGTGCGGGTGTTGTTGCAACAATCATCAAGTAATTTTAACATGTAAAGGGCTTATCCCCTTTACATGTAATCAAGTCAAGGAAATATTATGACCGTTAAAATCGGACTAAAGTGTTCTGAATGTGGTGACATTAATTACACTACAACTAAAAACAGCAAAACAGTTACTGAAAAAGTTGAACTTAGCAAGTATTGTGCAAGACTGAAAAAACACACTATTCATAAAGAAGTGAAATTAAAAAGTTAAGTCTCTAAACAGACTTAACTTTATCATGTAGGGTAGTAGCTCCAATGGTAGAGCGTCGGTCTCCAAAACCGCAGGTTGTGGGTTCGAATCCCTCCTACCCTGCCACTAGTCGAGGTAATACAATGGAAAAATTAAGAGCTTATTATCATCATTCTAAAGCTGAATTGTCAAAGGTTATATTCCCGATTAAAGAACAGATTCGAAATGCTTTCATCTCTGTCTTTGTCGTTGTAACCGTGATTTCACTCTTTTTGGCGTTGATTGATGCTATTATGTCTTTTTCTTTATCTTCTTTAATTTAAGGAGAAAGAATGGCACATAGATGGTATGCAATTCAAACCTATGCAGGTAGCGAGCAAGCAGTCAAAAAAGGAATCATTACTCTTGTTAACGATCATGGTATCGCTGACAAGTTAGAACAAATTGTTGTTCCAACAGAAGATGTAATTGAAGTTAAGAATGGTAAGAAAAAGATTAGTGAGCGAAGTTTATATCCGGGTTATGCATTTGCAAAACTGGATTTAGATACAGCACTCTGGCATCTTATTCAATCATTGCCAAAAGTCGGAAGATTTATCGGTGAGGCTAAAAAGCCAACACCTTTGAGTGAAAAAGATATTGCATTGATTTTAGAGAAAGCAGAGAAAAAAGGTGCGCCTAAACCAAAAATCTTCTTTGAAAATGGTGAAAGTGTTAGGATTACAGAAGGTCCTTTCGCAAACTTCACAGGTTCAGTAGAAGAGTATGATATGGTTCATGGCAAACTCACACTCAATGTTTCAATCTTCGGTAGAAGTACCCCTGTTGAGATTCTTTATTCTCAAGTTGAAAAAATAGTCTAAGCGTAAAGGAAAAAAAATGGCAAAAAAAGTCATTGGCGAAATTAAATTGCAAATTGAAGCTGCTAAAGCAAACCCATCACCTCCAGTTGGTCCAGCACTTGGTCAACGTGGTGTAAACATTATGGAATTCTGTAAAGCATTTAACGAAAGAACAAAAGAGATGGCAGGTTTTAGAATTCCTGTTGTTATCACTGTTTATGCTGACAAAAGTTTTACATTTGTTACAAAACAACCACCTGCAACTGATCTTATCAAAAAAGCAGTAGGCCTTAAAAGTGGTTCAAGTAACCCTTTGAAAAACAAAGTTGGAACACTTAACAAAGCTCAAATTCTTGAGATCGTTGAGAAAAAAATTGCTGATCTTAATACAACTGATCGTGAAGCAGCTGCGAAAATTATTTCAGGTTCTGCAAGAAGTATCGGTATTAACGTCGTCGATTAATGATAACCCTTTACCGTCAGGGTCAATAAAGGCGGAAGCAAAATTATGCGGAGATAAAGAATGGCAAAGAAAGTAAATAAAAGATTTCAAGAACTTTTGAAAAAAGTTGATAACGATAAAAAATATTCAGTAAGTGACGCACTTGGTAATATCAAAAACCTTGCATCTGCAAAATTTGATGAGACAATCGAAGTAGCACTTAAACTCAATGTTGATCCAAGACACGCTGATCAAATGGTAAGAGGTTCTGTTGTTCTTCCTGCGGGTACAGGTAAGACAGTTCGTGTTGCTGTTATTGCTAAAGACGAGAAAGCGGATGAAGCAAGAGCTGCTGGTGCTGATATCGTTGGTAGTGATGATTTGATTGAAGAAATTCAAGCAGGTCGTATTAACTTTGATGTTTTGATCGCAACTCCAAACATGATGGGTTTAGTTGGTAAAGTTGGACGTATTCTTGGACCAAAAGGTATCATGCCGAATCCAAAAACAGGTACAGTAACTATGGATGTTGCTAAAGCTGTTGAGAATAACAAAGGCGGTCAAGTAAACTTCCGTGTTGACAAACAAGGAAATATCCACGCAGGTATTGGTAAAATTAGCTTCACATCTGAGCAAATCAGAGAGAACTTTGAAGCATTTATCAAAGCAATCAACAAACATAAACCTGCTGCTTCAAAAGGTAAATATATTAAAAGTGCTGCATTGTCATTGACAATGAGTCCATCTATGAACCTTGAAAATCAAGAATTAATCGACCTTAGATAAATATCAATTCAAACTCTTGCAATTAAATTGCTTAGAGTTTGAATGCCTTTGACTTTAATCAAAAAGCATTGCTTTTTGACATTGTAATGTATGTACTTAATCTTATGATTGGAGAGAGTAGAGGCGAAAGCTTAATTTGAGGTAACTCATCTCTACTTGAAATCACCAGTTGGAAAGGAGAAAAATTGACAAGAACAGAGAAAGCTGAATTTATTAGTTCTCTAACTGAAGAGTTTAAATCTTCCGACGGTTTAATTGTTTGTGACTATAAAGGTCTTAATGTTAAAGCGATCGAAGCATTGAGAAATGCTTCAAGACCAGAAGCGGTAAATGTTAAAGTTATTAAAAATACTTTGGCATCAATTGCTATGACAAATGCTGGTATCGAAGGACTTGAACTTAAAGACACCAACATTTTTGTTTGGGGCGCTGATCAGTTAGCTGTAACAAAAATCGTTGCTACATTCGCCAAAACAAATCCAAATTTTGTAATTAAATCTGGTTTTGCTGGTGGTATTGTGGTTGATGCTGCTAAAGTTGAAGCACTTTCTAAAATGCCATCACGTAATGAGCTTATTGGAATGCTTCTATCAACTTGGATGGCACCAATTACAAACTTTACCATTGGTCTTGATGCACTTCGTGCTAAAAAACAAGAGTCCGAATAGAGTGTATTTGTAAGGCTTTAGTCTTACATGTAAGGTGCAAGAGCAGGACTCTTGTAAAATCATTATAACTATAAAATAATCAGGAGATTTGAAATGGCAATTTCAAAACAAGACGTATTAGAGTATATTTCAGGTCTTAGTGTACTTGAATTGAGTGAACTAGTAAAAGATTTCGAAGAGAAATTTGGTGTATCTGCTGCTCCAGTTATGGTTGCAGGCGCTGGTGCGGCTGTTGCTGCTGAAGCTGCTGAAGAGAAAACTGAGTTTGATGTTATCCTTAAAGATGGCGGCGAGAAAAAAATCAACGCTATTAAAGTTGTTAGAGAAATCACAGGTCTTGGTCTTAAAGAGGCTAAAGATGCTGTTGAAGGCGCTCCTACAACCGTTAAAGAGGGTGTATCTAAGCAACTTGCTGAAGAGATCAAAAAGAAACTTGAAGAAGCTGGCGCTGTCGCTGAAATCAAGTAATTTTATTACTTTAAGAGAAGCCTTGTGCTTCTCTTTTAAAACTTTTTCCCTGGAAATTAATTATTAGTCGTTACAACGTCTATCAAGCGATAGATGAACCCACTGCCCTTTTCAAACAACTACACGAGGTAGACTCATGTTAAATAGCCTAAAATCTGGAAATCGCTTACGAGTTGATTTTTCCAAAGTCCCAAAAAAAATTGATGTACCAAATCTACTCCAACTTCAACAAAAGAGTTACGAACAGTTTTTAAATGTTGAAAATCTCAAAGAAGAGAGTGGCGTAGAGAAGGTTTTTAAATCTATTTTTCCTATTCATGATCCCCAAAATAGACTTACTTTAGAATATGTTGGATCTGAGGTTGGAAAACCTAGATATACTGTCCGCGAATGTATGGAGCGAGGACTTACGTATTCTGTCAGCTTAAAAATGAATATTCGTCTTATCCTTTGGGATAAAGATGAAAAATCCGGTGAAAAAACTGGTGTAAAAGATATTAAAGAACAAGCAATTTTTATCCGTGAAATTCCATTGATGACCGAGAGAACCTCTTTTATCATCAACGGCGTTGAGAGAGTTGTTGTTAATCAGCTTCACAGAAGCCCTGGTGTTATCTTTAAAGAAGAAGAGAGCCCAACGGTTGCAAATAAACTGATTTACAATGCTCAAATTATTCCTGATCGTGGTTCTTGGTTATACTTTGAGTATGATGCAAAAGACACGCTTTTTGTTAGAATTAACAAACGAAGAAAAGTTCCTATCACGATTCTATTCCGTGCACTTGGTTACAGCAAACAAGATATCTTAAAACTTTTTTATCCTGTGCTAAACATTATGATTCGTGAGAACAAATTTTTAATTGAATTCTCAGCAGATAACTTCCTTGGTCGTGTTGATTTTGATCTTAAAGATGAGCACGGTAATCTTCTTCTAGCGGCAGGCAAACGCCTTGCACGTAAAAAAGCAGAAAAATTTATCGAAGATGGTATTAAATTTATCGAATATCCTGTTGAAATTTTGGTCAATCGTTTCCTTTCTTCTCCAATTATTGATCAAGAGAGTGGTGAAGTTCTTTATGATACATTGACACAACTTGACGAAGGAAAATTGGCAAAAATTATTGAGCAAAAATGCGAAGTGATTGAAATTGCCAACGATCTTGCAAGTGGCGTGGATGATGCAATCATTAACTCCTTTATTGCTGATACAGAAACCCTTAAATTACTTCGTCAAACAGAGAACATTGAAGATGAGAATGACTTAGCAGCTATTCGTATCTACAAAGTTATGAGACCAGGCGAGCCGGTAACAAAAGAAGCAGCAAAAACATTTGTAAAAGATCTTTTCTTCAATTCTGAAAGATATGATTTAACCAAAGTTGGTCGTATGAAAATGAATCATAAACTCGGACTCACAGTTCCTGAGTATGTGACCATTATGACGAGTGAAGATATTATCAAAACAGCAAAATACCTGATTAAAGTTAAAAATGGTCAAGGTCATATCGATGATCGTGATCACTTGGGTAACAGAAGAATTAGAGCTATTGGTGAATTACTAGCGAATGAGCTTCATGCTGGTTTAATCAAAATGCAAAAAGCAATTCGTGATAAATTTACAGCATTAAGCGGTAGTGTTGAAGAGTTGATGCCACATGATTTGATTAACTCTAAAATGATTACCAGTGCGATTTCAGAGTTTTTCTCAAGTGGACAGTTGTCACAATTTATGGATCAAACGAATCCACTGAGTGAAATTACGCATAAAAGAAGACTTTCTGCTCTTGGTGAGGGTGGTTTGGTAAAAGAACGCGCTGGCTTTGAAGTACGTGACGTTCACCCAACACACTACGGAAGAATTTGTCCGGTTGAAACTCCAGAGGGTCAAAACATTGGTTTGATCAATACGCTTTCAATGTATGCAAAAGTTAATGATTTAGGTTTTGTTGAAGCACCGTATCGTAAAGTTGAAAATGCAACTATTACTGATGATATTATTTATATTACAGCAACTCAAGAAGAGGGCTTGGTCATTGCTCCAGCAAGTACAAAGATTAATGAAAACAATGAAATTGTAGAAGATTTGATCGAAGTTAGAATTGATGGTGAAACCGTACTGATTGAGAAAGAAAAAGTTGACTTGATTGACCTTTCTTCTATGATGATTGCAGGTGTTGCAGCATCATTGATTCCATTCCTAGAACATGATGATGCGAACCGTGCATTGATGGGTTCAAACATGCAACGTCAAGCAGTGCCACTCGTTAAATCTGATGCCCCATTAGTTGGTACTGGTGTTGAAAAAATTGCAGCTCGTGATTCATGGGAAGCGATTAAAGCGAAACGTGCGGGTGTTGTTGAAAAAGTAGATAATAAAAATGTTTATATTCTAGGTGAAGATGAAGGTGGTGCGTTTATTGACCATTATGCACTTCAAAAAAATCTTAGAACCAACCAAAATACAACGTTTACTCAAAAAGTAATCGTAAGACGTGGCGATATGGTTGAAGCTGGCGGTGTGATTGCCGATGGTCCAAGTATGGATCAAGGTGAGCTTGCTATCGGTAAGAACGCCATGGTTGCCTTTATGCCATGGAATGGTTATAACTACGAAGATGCGATTGTTATTAGTGAACGTATGATTCGTGAAGACGCCTTTACCAGTGTTCATATCTATGAAAAAGAGATTGAAGCTCGTGAGCTTAAAGATGGTGTGGAAGAGATTACGAAAGACATTCCTAACGTTAAAGAAGAAGAACTTGCACATCTTGATGATAGTGGTATTGTAAAAGTGGGTACGTACATTACTCCAGGTATGATTCTAGTGGGTAAAGTATCACCTAAAGGTGAAGTAAAACCAACGCCTGAAGAGAGACTTTTACGTGCAATTTTCGGTGAAAAAGCTGGACATGTTGTCAATAAATCACTTTACGCAACACCTTCATTAGAAGGTATTGTTGTGGATGTTAAAATCTTTACGAAAAAAGGTTATGACAAAGATCCACGTGCTGTTCAAGCCTATGAGCAAGAAAAAGAGATTTTGGATCGCGAACATCATGATAAACTCTTAATGTTAGATCGTGAAGAGATGCTACGCATTAATGCATTACTTCTTAAAAATCCATTGCAAGAAGACCAAGAAATTAGTAAAACCAACTATAAAAAAGGTGGTTTTATTAAAGCAGAAGACCTTCATAATGTGAATCGATTCTCGATTAACTCGATTGTGAAAGCATTTTCAAATGAAGTTCAAGATGACTATAAAGATCTTAAAGTTTATTTCCAAAATGAGAAGAAAAAACTCAAAGAAGAGCACGATGAGAAACTTAACATCATTGAGAAAGACGATATTTTACCAAGTGGCGTAGTCAAACTCGTTAAAGTTTATGTAGCAACCAAACGTAAACTCAAAGTGGGTGATAAAATGGCTGGACGTCACGGAAATAAAGGTATTGTTTCTAATATCGTTCGTGAAGTTGATATGCCTTACCTTAAAAACGGTGAGATTGTAGATATTGTCTTAAATCCACTGGGCGTTCCAAGTCGTATGAACATTGGACAAATTCTTGAGGTTCACTTAGGACTTGTTGGTAAACGTTTGGGTAACCAAATTGAAGAGATTTTTAAAGAGAAACAAGGTGATTGGATTAAGTCACTTCGTGAAAAAATGATTAGTATTGCTGACGTTGCTAAACTGATGGATGCTAGGAATTTTATTGATAAGCTAAATGACGAACAATTGTTGACTTATGCTAGAGATTGGAGCAAAGGTGTTAAATTTGCAAGTCCAATTTTTGAAGGCGTCAACGTTGAAGAGTTTGAAAAACTCTTTGAGATGGCAAAAATCGATACCGATGGAAAGACTGACTTATACGATGGTATGACCGGTCAAAAAATGCATGAAAAAGTCAATGTGGGTTACATGTACATGTTAAAACTCCACCACTTGGTTGATGAAAAAGTTCACGCACGAAGTACAGGACCATACTCACTGGTCACACAACAGCCAGTAGGTGGTAAAGCACTCTTTGGTGGACAAAGATTTGGTGAGATGGAGGTTTGGGCGCTTGAGGCATACGGTGCTGCTCATACCCTAAGAGAAATGTTAACAGTCAAATCAGACGACGTTGAAGGCAGAATCCTAGCGTACAAAGCACTCACTAGAGGCGAAAATGTACCACAAACGGGAATCCCTGAAACATTCTATGTATTAACAAACGAGTTGAAGTCTTTGGCTTTAGATGTTGAGATTTATGACGAGGTGGAAGAAGATGAAACGACTAGAACCAATTGAGATTCACGAAGAGAGTAGACCAAGGGACTTTAAAGCATTTCAATTAAGACTTGCAAGTCCTGAGAAGATCCGCTCATGGAGTTATGGTGAGGTCAAAAAGCCAGAAACCATTAACTATCGTACGCTCAAACCTGAGCGTGATGGCCTTTTTTGTGCAAAAATCTTTGGACCCGTTAGAGATTATGAATGTCTATGCGGAAAATACAAAAAGATGCGTTACAAAGGCATCAAATGCGAGAAGTGTGGTGTTGAAGTAACCAGCACAAAAGTGAGACGTTCACGTATGGGGCATATTGAGTTAGTAACTCCTGTGGCACATATTTGGTATGTTAACTCACTTCCAAGCCGTGTGGGAACACTGCTTGGCGTTAAGATGAAAGATCTTGAGCGTGTACTTTACTATGAAGCATACATTGTTGAGCAAGCAGGCGAAGCGTTTTACGATGCAGAAAACAAAAACAAAGTCGCTTTGTATGATGTTTTAAATGAAGAACAATATCAAGCGCTCCAACAAAAATTTGAAGATACAGGTTTTGTTGCAAAAATGGGTGGAGAGGTTATTCGCAATCTCTTAGCCAGCCTCGACCTTGTAGAAGTTCTTGGACAGCTTAAAGAAGATATTAACCAAACCAGTTCAGAAGCGAAGAAAAAAACGATTGTTAAACGTCTAAAAGTTGTTGAAGCATTCCTTAATAGCGGTAATCGCCCTGAATGGATGATGATCACAATGCTTCCAGTGCTTCCACCGGATCTTAGACCACTCGTGGCCCTTGATGGCGGAAAATTTGCGGTAAGTGACGTGAA
Source organism: Sulfurospirillum arsenophilum NBRC 109478 (assembly GCF_000813345.1). NCBI lineage: Bacteria > Pseudomonadati > Campylobacterota > Epsilonproteobacteria > Campylobacterales > Sulfurospirillaceae > Sulfurospirillum > Sulfurospirillum arsenophilum. The sequence goes on from NZ_BBQF01000001.1 coordinate 401,787, forward strand.
TGACTTGTATCGTCGTGTTATCAACAGAAATGCTCGTTTGAAACGTTTGATGGAACTTGATGCTCCTGAGATTATTATTCGCAATGAAAAAAGAATGCTTCAAGAAGCAGTTGATGCGTTGTTTGATAATGGTCGTAGAGCAAATGCGGTAAAAGGTGCTAACAAGCGTCCTTTAAAATCGCTTTCTGAAATCATCAAAGGTAAACAAGGCCGTTTCCGTCAAAACCTTCTCGGTAAAAGGGTTGACTTTTCGGGTCGTTCGGTTATCGTTGTTGGACCAAATTTGAGAATGGATCAATGTGGTCTTCCAAAACAGATGGCATTGGAGCTTTTCAAACCACATTTGTTAGCGCGTCTTGAAGAAAAAGGTTACGCTACAACGGTCAAACAAGCGAAGAAAATGATTGATAGTAAAACCAATGAAGTATGGGAATGTCTCGCTGAAGTGGTTAAAGGTCATCCGGTTATGTTAAACCGTGCGCCTACACTTCACAAACTCTCTATTCAGGCGTTTCACCCTGTTTTGATTGATGGAAAAGCGATTCGTTTGCATCCTCTTGTTTGTTCTGCATTCAACGCGGACTTCGACGGCGATCAAATGGCGGTTCACGTTCCTCTTTCACAAGAAGCAATTGCTGAGTGTAAGATTTTGATGCTTAGTTCTATGAACATCTTGCTTCCAGCTTCTGGTAAAGCGGTAACGGTTCCAACACAAGATATGGTCTTGGGTCTTTACTACTTAACCCTAGAGAAGCCAAATGCAAAAGGTTCTAATAAAATTTTTGCAAACATTAATGAAGTACATATTGCGATTGATGCGGGATTTTTAGATATTCATGCAAAAATTAAAACACGTATTAACGATAGAGTACTCTTTACCACAGCAGGTCGTTTGATTTTAAAATCAATCTTGCCAGAATTTGTTCCTGAAGAGCAATGGAACAGAGTATTGAAGAAGAAAAATATCGGTGGTCTGGTTGATCATATCTTTAAAGAGGGTGGTATTGGTATCACTGCAGGATTCTTGGACAACCTCAAGACTCTTGGTTTTAAATATGCAACACAATCAGGAATTTCAGTCTCTATTGATGATATTCGTGTCCCTGATACAAAAGTTAAAAAGATTAAAGAAGCGAAGAAAAAAGTACGTGAGATCCAAAAACAGTTCAGTTCTGGTTTATTAACAGAGCAAGAGCGTTATAATAAAATTATTGATATTTGGACTGATACAAACAATGACGTAGCTTCTGAAATGATGAAGCTTACAGAGAGCCATAAAGGTGGATTTAACTCTATTTATATGATGGCAGACTCTGGAGCGCGTGGTTCTGCTGCTCAGATCAGACAGTTAGCGGGTATGAGGGGTCTTATGGCAAAACCAGATGGAAGTATTATTGAAACACCAATTATTTCAAACTTCCGTGAAGGTCTAAACGTTCTTGAATACTTTATTTCAACGCACGGTGCTCGTAAAGGTCTTGCGGATACCGCTCTTAAAACAGCGAACGCGGGTTACTTGACTAGAAAACTGATCGACGTTGCACAAAACGTTAAAGTTACGATGGATGATTGTGGTACGCATGAAGGTGTTGAAATCACAGAAATCAGCGAGAGTGGTGAGCTTGTAGAGTCATTGTATGAGAGAGCAACAGGTCGTGTTCTTGCAGAAGATGTTATTGATACAATCACTAATGAGGTTCTTTTCACTGAGGGAACATTGATTGATGAGAAGAGCGCACAAGCCCTTAAAGAGGCTAGCATTAAATCGGTTGTTATTCGTACACCGATTACATGTAAAGCTAAAAAAGGTGTCTGTGCTAAATGTTATGGTACAAACTTGGCAGAAGGCACATTGGTTCGTCCAGGTGAGGCTGTTGGTATTATTTCAGCTCAATCTATTGGTGAGCCAGGTACTCAGTTGACACTTCGTACATTCCACATCGGTGGTACGGCATCGACGGAATCTCAAGATCGTCAAGTTATTGCACAAAAAGAGGGTTTTATTCGTTATTACAATGTTAAAACCTATGTAACGAAAGAGGGTAAAAACATCGTTGCTAACCGTAGAAATGCAGCTGTTTTACTTGTTGAGCCAAAGATCAAAGCACCGTTTAAAGGTACTATTGAGATTGATACAGCACACGAAGAGACAGCGATTACGATTACAAGTGCAAGCGAGAATGTTCGTTATACACTTCGTAAAAGTGACTTTGCTAAGCCAAATGAGCTTGCGGGTGTTAGCGGTAAAATTGAGGGTAAATTCTATATCCCTTATGTTAGCGGTGATGTGATTGAAGCCAATGAGAGCATCGTAGAAGTTATTAAAGAGGGTTGGAACGTTCCAAGCCGTATCCCTTATGCGAGTGAGCTTAAAGTTAAAAATGGCGATCCAATTATTCAAAAAATTCATGCTGAGGCAAAAGGTGTTGTTAAATACTATAAGCTTCGTGGGGATTATTTAGATCGTATCCATGATATTGAAAAAGGTCATATTGTTAAAGAAAAAGGTATCTTTGCCGTTATCGCAGATGAGGATGACAGAGAAGCAATTCGTCACTATATTCCACGCGATTCAATCATTGATGTGAACGATAACAGTATGGTTGATTTTAAAACATTGCTTGCTTATCCATCAACAAGTGAACAAATTACGATTGCTGAATGGGATCCGTATTCAACGCCAATTATTGCTGAAGATGCGGGTACGATTACGTTTGAAGATATTGAACCAGGTATTAGTGCAACAGAACAATTCGATGACATGACAGGTCAAAGTAGACTTGTGATCAACGAGTATCTTCCAAGTGGCATGAAACCGACGATCATCATTGCGAATAAAAATGGTGAAATTGTTAAGTACCAGTTAGAGCCTAAAACAGCGATTTTCGTTCAAAATGGCGTTACTGTTGGCTTAGCAGACCTTATCGGTAGAACACCTAAAGCGATTGCAAAATCGAAAGATATTACCGGTGGTCTTCCACGTATTAGTGAACTTTTTGAAGCACGTCGTCCTAAAAATGCAACCGTTATTGCGGAGATTGATGGAACGATTCGTTTTGGTAAGCCACTTCGTTCAAAAGAGCGTATTATCATTGAAGCCAATGATGGTACAAGTGTTGAGTATTTGGTCGATCGTAATACACAAATTCACGTTCAAGCGGGCGAATTTGTTCATGCGGGTGAGAGACTCACTGATGGTGTTATCTCAAGCCACGATATTTTACGTATTATGGGCGAGAAAGCGCTTCACTATTATTTGATCAGTGAGATTCAACAAGTATACCGTGGACAAGGTGTTGCGATTAACGATAAACACATTGAGGTTATCGTTTCTCAAATGCTACGTCAAATCCGTATCGTTGATAGTGGAGATACCAAGTTTATCATGGGTGATTTGATTAGCCGTAGACGATTCCGTGAAGAGAATGAAGCGGTTATGAAAATGGGTGGAGAGCCAGCCATTGCTGAGCCAACACTCCTTGGTGTTACGCGTGCGGCGATCGGTAGTGATAGTGTTATCTCAGCGGCTTCGTTCCAAGAGACAACGAAAGTTCTAACGGAAGCAAGTATCGCAGGTAAGATGGATATGCTTGAAGATCTTAAAGAAAATGTTATTTTAGGACGTATGATTCCAGTTGGAACAGGTCTATATCAAAACAAAAGCTTTAATCTAGAGTTAAACCCAAGTAGAGGTTAAGTTAAGGTTCCCTTAACTTAACCTTTTTTTAAGCTATTTTTAAATAAAATTAGCACCTATTTTTTACAAAATAAAGGAAATAATGTGCCAACCATTAACCAACTCGTCAGAAATGAGAGAAAAAAGGTGATTAAAAAATCAAAATCACCTGCACTTGATAAGTGCCCTCAAAGAAGAGGCGTTTGTACAAGAGTTTATACGACAACTCCTAAGAAACCAAACTCTGCTTTGAGAAAAGTTGCCAAAGTCAAATTGACTAGCGGTTTTGAAGTCATTAGCTACATCGGTGGCGAGGGACACAACCTACAAGAACACTCCATTGTATTGGTACGTGGCGGTAGGGTAAAAGATTTACCAGGTGTTAAGTACCATATCGTACGTGGTGCGCTTGATACTTCAGGTGTTGCAAAAAGAACGGTGTCTAGAAGTAAATACGGTACAAAAAGACCAAAAGCTAAATAAATTTAACAGCAGGTGATGTCCTTTGTTTTGACATCATTTGAGTAAAATTTTTAAAAAATTTGAAGGAAATAGTATGAGAAGAAGAAAAGCTCCTGTAAGAGAAGTATTACCAGATCCAATCTACAATAGCAAGATTATCACAAAGTTTATCAATGCGTTGATGCTCGATGGAAAAAAGAGTGTTGCTACTAAAGTATTTTATGGTTCATTAGAACTAGCTGAAAAAAGAAGCGGAACTCTAAAAGGTATTGAAATTTTTAATGCAGCTATCGATAACGTTAAGCCTGTTATGGAAGTAAAAAGCAGACGTGTCGGTGGAGCAACATATCAAGTCCCTGTCGAAGTTAGAACAACTCGTCAACAAGCATTGGCTCTTAGATGGTTGGTTTCTTACTCACGTAAAAGAAGTGAGAGAACCATGATCGAGAGGTTGGCCAATGAACTTTTAGATGCGGCTAATAGTAGAGGCGCAACCTTTAAGAAAAAAGAAGATACTTATAAAATGGCAGAAGCAAATAAAGCGTTTGCTCACTATCGCTGGTAAGATGATGATGGGAATGTTTACATGTAAACATTCTCTCCTTCCTTCGGAACTACACTCCTAATATAACAAGGAAATTATAATGGCAAGAAATACCCCTATTGAAATGGTTAGAAACATCGGTATTGCTGCGCACATTGATGCAGGTAAGACCACAACAACAGAAAGAATCCTTTTTTACACCGGTATCTCTCACAAAATTGGTGAGGTACATGATGGTGCTGCAACAATGGACTGGATGGAGCAAGAGAAAGAAAGAGGTATTACCATTACTTCTGCTGCGACAACATGTACATGGAAAGATCATCAAATTAATATCATCGATACTCCGGGCCACGTTGACTTCACCATTGAAGTTGAGCGTTCTATGCGTGTTCTTGATGGCGCTGTAGCTGTATTTTGTGCAGTTGGTGGCGTTCAACCACAATCTGAGACTGTTTGGAGACAAGCAAATCGTTACCAAGTTCCAAGAATGGTTTTCGTTAATAAAATGGACCGTGTTGGTGCAGACTTCTATAACGTTGAAGCACAAATTAAAAATCGTTTAAAAGCAAATCCAGTGCCAATTCAAATTCCTATTGGCGCAGAAGAAAACTTTAAAGGTGTTGTTGATCTCGTAGAGATGAAAGCACTTGTTTGGGATGATGACGCTGCAATGGGTTCAAACTACCAAGTCGTTGAAATCCCAGCTGATCTTGCTGATAAAGCAAAAGAATACCGTGAGAGAATGGTTGAAGCCGTTTCTGAGACCAGTGATGAGTTAATGGAAAAATACCTTGGTGGCGAAGAACTTACCAAAGCTGAGATTAAAGCGGGTATTAAAGCAGGATGTCTTGCAATGACATTTATTCCAATGATTTGTGGAACAGCGTTTAAAAACAAAGGTGTTCAACCTATGTTAGATGCTGTTATTGATTATATGCCAGCTCCAACTGAAGTACATGCTATTAAAGGTGAGTACGAAGACGGACATGAGTGTGTTGTTGATTCAACTGATGAAGGTGAATTTGCCGCTCTTGCATTTAAAATTATGACCGATCCATTTGTTGGTCAATTAACATTCGTTCGTGTTTACCGTGGTTCATTGGAAAGCGGAAGTTATGCTTACAATACAACAAAAGATAAAAAAGAGAGAATTGGTCGTTTGCTAAAAATGCATGCGAACAAAAGAGAAGAGATCAAAGTACTTCACTCTGGTGAAATCGGCGCGGTTGTAGGTCTTAAAGACACACTAACCGGTGATACACTTGCAAGTGAAAAAGATCCTGTAATCCTAGAGAGAATGGTATTCCCAGATCCAGTTATCTCTGTTGCTGTTGAACCTAAAACAAAAGCAGATCAAGAGAAAATGGGTATTGCACTTCAAAAACTTGCTCAAGAAGATCCAAGCTTTAGAGTTGAGACAGATGAAGAGAGTGGTCAAACCATCATTTCAGGTATGGGTGAGCTTCACTTAGAGATTCTTGTTGATCGTATGTTACGTGAATTTAAAGTAAGTGCAGAAGTAGGTCAACCACAAGTTGCTTACCGTGAGACAATTCGTGCATCTGTTAACCAAGAGTACAAATACGCAAAACAATCTGGTGGTCGTGGTCAATACGGTCACGTTTACCTTAAAATTGAACCTCAAGATGCTGGTAAGGGTTATGAATTTGTTAACGATATCAAAGGTGGAGCGATTCCAAAAGAATTTATTCCAGCTGTTGATAAAGGTATCAAAGAATCACTTCAAGCGGGTGTTCTTGCTGGCTATAAAGTGGAAGACGTTAAAGTTACACTTTATGATGGAAGTTACCATGATGTTGACTCCTCTGAGATGGCATTTAAATTGGCTGCTTCTATGGGCTTTAAAGAGGGTTGTCGTAAGGCAAAACCAGTTATTCTTGAGCCGATCATGAAAGTTGAAGTAGAGACTCCAGAAGACTTTATGGGTGATGTTATCGGCGATCTTAACAGAAGACGTGGACAAATTAACTCTATGGATGACAGAAGTGGTAACAAAATTGTTAACGCATTCTGCCCATTAGCTGAAATGTTCGGTTACTCTACAGATCTACGTTCTCAAACACAAGGTCGTGCTTCTTACTCTATGGAATTCGATCATTATGATGAAGTTCCTAGAAACGTTGCAGAAGAGATTATCAAAAAACGTAACGGTTAATATATTTTACATGTAAAGAGTCGTAAGACTCTTTACATCCTTTTTTCTGCCAAAATCTCCCAAACGCATTCTTTTCTCAATCAATTAAAAATAATGTTTTTAGTCATAACTATTAACAATAAATTGCTATAATCTCGCGTTTTATTCCATGCTTGTTAAAATACTTCATAATAAGAATTAACGTACAATTTGGATTTATAAATTCTCCATAAAGGTTAAAAATTGATAGATATCAAACATCTCAGCAAATATTTTAACGACCAAAAAGTTTTAGATGATATCAGTGTACATATAAACGCTGGCGAAATATTTGCCATTGTAGGACACAGTGGCGCTGGTAAATCAACCCTTCTTCGTTGTATCAATGGTCTTGAAGGTTTTAGTGGCGGAGACGTAAATGTGTTAGGAAAAGAAGTCAAACACTTAAACGAAAGTGGACTAGGCGCATTACGAAGTCAGATTGGTATGATTTTTCAAAACTTTTCTTTACTCAATCAAAAAAATGTGTATGACAATATTGCTCTTCCGATGAAAGTATGGGGATACAGCAAAGAGAAGATTCAAAAAAGAGTTGATGAGCTTTTAAAACTTGTAGGACTGGAAGCTAAAAAATTTGTTTACCCTAAAGAGCTGAGTGGTGGTCAAAAACAGCGTGTTGCAATAGCAAGAGCCTTAACGCTCAACCCCAAAATACTTCTAAGTGATGAAGCCACATCGGCACTTGATCCTAATACAACCAAATCTATTTTAGAGCTTTTGCAAGAGATCAATAAAAATCTTGGGGTTACTATCATCATCGTAACGCATGAAATGGAAGTTGTCAAAAAAGTGGCATCACGTGCTTTACTTTTAGAAGATGGAAAAGTGATTGGCCTTGGGCGTATTGAAGATCTCTTTTTAAGACCTGATGAAAAAATGATGCGGTTTTTAGGAGAGGATGAAGAACTCCCTCAAGAAGGGGTCAATATAAGACTTTTCTTTCCAAGCAATGTCTCTTATCAACCTATTGTAACAAAGATGGCAAGGGAACTTGACATCAATTTCAATATTGTTTGGGGAAAACTTGAAAAGTTAAATGACCATGTTGTTGGCTCTTTGGTTATCAACATAGAGGAGCAAGTGGCAAGCACCATTACCAACTATCTGCAAGAAAAAACTGAAGTGATTTGGGAGATACTCTAAAATGGAACAATCAATAATAGAATTTTATGAAAAATCGATAAGCATGAAACAGGTTTTGATTGACGCCGTTATTGAGACACTCACCATGAGTCTCGTTTCGACTTTTGTAGCAACATTCATTGGATTTGCACTGGCTATTGTTTTGATTGTTACGGATAAAAATGGTATTTCACCTAATCGATATACCTATAAAATTTTAGATATTGCGATTAATATGCTACGCTCATTTCCTTTTATCATTTTGATCATTGTATTGTTCCCTGTGACAAAATTTTTGGTAGGGAAGCACACAGGAACATTTGCGATGATCGTTCCTCTAACCATTGGAACAGCGCCTTTTATCGCAAGGATGATCGAGGGGGCTTTTAAAGAGGTTGATAGAAGCGTTATCGAAGCTGCAAAGTCTTTTGGAACGAACAAATTCCAAATTATTTTTAGAGTACTCCTTCCAGAAGCATTCCCTAGCATTATTTCTGCTATTACACTCTCTTTAATCATCATTATTGGCTTTTCAGCAATGGCAGGAACCGTTGGTGGCGGAGGGCTAGGTGCGGTTGCTATGAATTATGGTTATTATCGATTTGATGGTATTTACATATTTTGGACCGTTTTTATTTTGATCGTATTGGTACAAATTTTTCAAAGTATGGGGGATCTACTCTATAAAATAGTCAAACATTAAATCGCTATTTTTTGAGAGATCGAATTCATATTCAGTCTTTCTTAATACGAATGACGTTAACATTTCAATAAGTATACTAAATTAATAGATTTACTATACATTATTTTGAGCAATTCAAAGGGGAACACATGTATAAACGTTTAGGAGCTATTTTAGTTGGAGCACTACTTACATTCAGTGGTTGCAGTGGCGATAAAAAAGTTGAAGAAAAAGCAGTTGCAAAAGAAGACAAGAGTGCAAAAATAATTGTTGTAGGCGCTACTCCAGTTCCACATTCTGAGATATTGGAAATCGTAAAACCTCTTCTAGCAAAAGAAGGGTACACACTTGAAATCAAAGTGTTTAATGATTACGTCATTCCTAATAAAGTGACAGACAGTGGTGAAATTGATGCAAACTTCTTTCAACACACGCCATACCTCGTTGAGTTTAATAAAAATCAAGGTACGAAACTTGTAAGTGTTGGTAATGTTCACATTGAGCCAATTGGAATCTATTCTAAAAAAATTAAATCGCTCTCTGAGCTCAAAGATGGTGATAGCGTTGCGATTCCAAATGATCCGAGCAATGCAGGTAGAGCTTTAGATGTTTTAGCAAGTGCTGGACTTATCAAACTCAAAGATGTTGAACTTAAAACAAAGCTTGACATTGTTGAAAATCCAAAAAATCTTAAATTTACCGAGCTTGAAGCTGCACAACTTCCTCGCGTTATTGAAGACTTTACACTTGCAGTTATTAACACAAACTACGCACTTCCAGCAGGTCTTAATCCAAGCAGCGATGCACTTGCGTTAGAGTCTGCAAATTCTCCGTATGCTAATATCCTTGTAGTAAAAGCGGGTAATGAGAATAGCGATAAGACAAAAGCACTTCTCAAAGCTGTTAAATCAGATGAAGTGAAGAAATTTATCGTTGAAAAATACAAAGGTGCTATCGTTCCTGCATTTTAATGCATGATAGCATAACGCTCTTAACCAAAGTGGCTCAAAAGCAGCACTTTGGTTCCTCCCCTTTTTAGGTTTCCTAAGTCTATTTTTGTTATAATCCCGCCACACAAAATCTCTCCAATGTCCCCATAGCTCAGCAGGATAGAGCATCAAATTCCTAATTTGAAGGCCGTGCGTTCGAATCGCGCTGGGGACACCACCCTTAATGCAACAGCAGATCAATTTTCTCAATACTACCACTATCCAATGCAAATTCAAAAATACTCAAATCCTCTTTCATATGCTGAGCTGACGTTGTTCCATTAAGCGGAATAATTCCTTTGTGTATCATATAGCGGTAAAAAATCTGTTCAGCACTTTTACCATAAGTGTTTGCAATGGTTTGGATCGTTGGAGAATGCAAAATGTGTGGATTGGCACTGAGTGTCCAAAAACTTTGATAAATAATCCCTTTCTCTTTTGCCCAAGTACGCAAAGATATATCGTAATGTGAGTCAGCATAAAAACGGTTTTGAACGATGGAAGGCTTAATGCGTGCATCTTTATAGAGTTGTTGTAAGAGTGAAAGATCATAACAGTTACTAATGCCAATTTGGCGTGTATCACCTCTCTCGCAGAGTGATTCTAAGGTTTGCCATGCGCTAAGAAGATGAGCATAAGGAAACAGGGGTGAATGCAGCAACAAAGAGTCAAGATACTCTGTATGCAGGTTTTGCTTAGAGACATTGTATGAGGTCATAATCTGTTCTTCTAAAGAGGCTTTCGCATCGTAAGGAAGACGCTGTGGATCTTGTCCTGAAAGTGGCGTAAATTTGGTTTGAATAAAAAGCTCTTCTCTTTTTCCACCTTTTTGGTAAAAACGCTTTACGCCTTCACCTACCAATGCCTCTTCGTAATGTTTGGGTTGGCATGCCGTGTCAATGCCTCTAAAACCATTCTCAAGTGCCAAGGCAACTAGATCTGCGGTGCGCTCTTTTTTCCATGCCGTACCGTAAAGCATATAAGGGATACGAACATTTTGATTACTAGTGACGTAGTCCATTTGAACTCCTTTGAATCATTATAGAAAAACAAATTTTCAAGGGTGCTTTTTTTGCAGGATTAAACTTTACATGTAAAGAGATCCATATGCATGACGCAGTAGCATACCACAAAGGAGATCCGATGTTAGCGTACCATCCCCAAACAATGCACAGCTATCTCTCTGTGCGAAATAGGTCTCATTTTATGGATTGGGACCATCAGCCTAAACAGTTTAAGATCTATCCTCAAACATTTGTGCGTATACCACTGGATAAAAAAAATCCTGAACACCGTTTTTTGTACCTTATTGGAGGGATTACAGCTCAAAAAAGCTACCCAGGTATGACCTATGCTCTGCGTACCAACCCCAGTGCTGGAGCGTTGTACCCGACTGAAATTTATCTGCAGATTCGAGATACGAAAGGTTTTGTAAATGGCATTTACTTTCTGAGTCCTCAGGAATCTGCCCTTGTTTTATTACATCCTTTAGAAGAAGAGGAAGGGGTTGAAAACTTTTTACATGTAAAGCGGGTAAGTGGTTTTATTTTTCTTTTTTCAGCGCTCTATTACCGCTCATCATGGAAATACCGTGATCGTGCATTTCGTTACTGCTTGCATGATACGGGACATATGATAGGCACTTTAGAGGCTTCGTGTACACTCAGCGATAAGTCATATCGCATCCTTTACGGCATAGAAAAAAAAGCGTTAAATGCACTCTTTGGATTTGGTGCAGAGGAGTTTTTTCTCTCATCTGTCCTTGTAGGAGAAGAGGATAAAAATGTTACATGTAAAGCGTTATCCCTGCAATTACCGTATGTTGATGGTACGGGAACATTTGAGACCAATGAACGTGTGGAAAAAGCCTACGATGAAACCTGCGAGCTCTCCAGAAAACTCCAGGTGGCAATGCCAACATTTGATTTGGATAAAGAGCGTTTACAACAAGCTATTTGGAAACGTCGTTCTATTCGTGAGTTTACGCAAAAGTCCCTTTTGAAAGAGGAGTTTTTAGAGGTGATAGATTTCATTACTCAGCCGATTCCCTCGGACTGTGATGTCGATATTGAAATTTACGCGATCATCAACCGTGTGGAGGGAATGTGGCAAGGCGTTTGGAAGGAGGGCGTTTATGTGGAATCAGGCAATTTTGCACGCAAAGCGGGTTATCTCTGTTTGGAACAAGCGTTAGGAGAAGAGAGTGGTGTTACCTTTTTCTTAGTGGGAAACGATGCGCTAAACTACCAAGCAATGGTTCAAAAAGCGGGCATTATAGGGCATCGTCTCTATCTTATCAGTGAGTATCTTGGGTTTGGATGCAGTGGCATAGGCGCTTATTACGACGAAGAGGTCGCAGCATTTTTAAAGAGTGATGGCATGGTGCTTTATGCATTAGCCATCGGTCGCTGAGGCAACTGTTTATAGGTATAGTAGAGTAAGAAAAGAGCGGAGCTGTACACAATGCAACCAAGTCCGACCCACATCCACATAAACGAGAGCTCAAAGTAACTTACGATGAGCGTGTATGCGAGCACAGGCGCTAAAATTTGGCGAAAGAAACCAACGTAAAAAATCATGGTCGGTTTTTTAATGCCTTGAAGCGTTGCGACACAGGCAAAGTGTGTTACGTAACCGCAAAAAAGAAAGAGCATGACATAGATATAGAGTGTGCCATACTGAATGACTTCATGTGTTGGGTCAAATTGGGCGACCAGCCATTTACCACTAAGCCATAAAATTCCCATGCCGGCAATGCTTATAACATAACCATAACCCAGTGCATACAAAAGCGTTTGTCGCACGCGCTCAAATTTGCCAGCTCCCATGTTGTTGGAAACGAGACTTAGTACCGCACTGCTGATGCCAAGGGCAGGGAGTAACATCAACTGCTCAACTCTATACCCAATGCCATAGCCGGCTACTGCTTGATACCCATAAAGTGTGACAAAATGAAGCGCAATCAGGGAGCCAAAGGACATCATTAACATATTTAGCCCAGGTGGTGTGGCTTGGGCAAAAAACTCTTTATAGATGCGCCTATCAGGGTAAAACTGCGCTTTACATGTAAAGCTAATCAGCCCTGTTTGCAGACTTTTGTAAAGCAGATAGCCTGCGTTGATGGCTTGAACCAAAACTGTAGCCAAAGCGATACCCGCGATGCCCATAGCGGGAATGAAACCCCAGCCATAGATAAAGAGAGGATTGAGCGCAATATTGGCAAAAAAGCCAAAGATAAGCGTGTTGCGATAGCTCTTTGTATCGCCTGTGGCAACGAGCACACTGTTAAGTGCAAAGTTGGCAAAGAAGAGGGCTGAACCTAGTAAAATGACCTCGATGAAAGAGAGTGCAAGAGAATGGTAACTCTCTTCTGTACCAATGATATGAAGCAACTGCGAGGCAAAGATGAAGCCTAATAAACCCAAAATCATTCCCACACCAATAATCAGTGCAACCCCTTTTTGTGCAATCAGCTTAGCCAGAAAAAAATGCTGCTTTCCATATGCATGACCAATGAGCGCCGTAAGCGCACTTGTTCCTCCATAGGCTAGACCAATGACAAAGAAGAAGAGAAATGAAGAAGCTGAGAGTGCGGCAAGGGCTTCTGTGGAGATGAGCCCTGCATAGTAGGTATCAACGATATTGTAGAGTGTATTAAAGAGCATGCCAAGGCTAGAGGGAATGGAGAGTTGGCGTAATAAAGAAGGGATAGGTTGGTTGATTAGTGATGTCGAATCCATGTAGGCTCTTTTTGATTTTATGATAACGCCATCCTGCTTCAAAGAAGCTCTTTTTTTGCTTTTAAAATGGTTTTTATAGCTCATTAATTACTCATTTTATTTCGTTAAGCTTCATAGTATAAAAATAAAAACTACAGTTATAGTGTAATTTTTATTTAAGTTTTGTCGTTTGCTATGAAAAAAATGTTTAACCTAAGGAGTACATAATGACAAAGAAAATGGACAGAAGATCGTTTCTTAAAGTGGGTGGTGCCGCAGCGGGTGCCGCTGTTGCAACTATCAATGCAGAAGCTATCCCTTTAGTGGGTGAGTCTTTACTGAATGATGATGAAAAAAGCTTTAGTGCATCGCACTTTGGCGCCGTCGTAACGCATACGCGCAATTCTCGTTTTGAAAGCGTGACACCGTTTGAAGGCGATGCACATCCTGTGACACTTATCGAAGGTTTGGCCGCTCGTACCTATGCCAAAGATCGCATTATGTACCCATGTGTGCGTGAGAGTTATTTGAAAAATGGTTATAAAAGTGATAAAACAAAACGTGGAAGCGACAAATTTGTCCGTGTTACGTGGGAAACAGCTTACGACTTGATCGCCAATGAGCTTAAACGTGTGTATAAGGATTATGGCGCAGACTCTATTTTTGGAGGAAGTTACGGATGGTTTTGTGTAGGAAGTCTCAATAACCCACAAGCGTTGGTTGCTAGAATGCTTGGTGTTGCTGGAGGTTATACATCACGTACATGTACCTATTCAACGCATGCTATTCGTCAAATAACGCCATATGTTACGGGTACCGATGAATCCAGCGCGCAATCAACCGTTTACCCTGTCATTATTGAAAATTCTGAATGTATCGTCTTTTGGGGATCTGATCCTATTAACACCAACCAAATTGCATGGGGTGTGCCAGATCACCAATCGTATACCTATATGAAAGAGCTTAAAGAAACAGCTAAAAAACGCAACATCAAGTTTTACATTATTGATCCTGTGTATAACAATACCGGTGTCTATTTTGGTGCAGAGCATATCCAAATTCGTCCAACAACAGACGTTGCCTTGATGTTGGGAATGGCACATTATCTTTACAGTGAGAACCTTTACAGTAAAGAATTTGTTGATAAATACACTACAGGCTTTGAAGAGTTTCGAAAATATCTTATGGGCGAGAGCGAAGATATGATTGCTAAAACACCTGCATGGGCATCAAATATTTGTGGTGTGTCGGAACAGATCATCAAAGTGCTTGCAAAAGAGTTTGTTTCTAAGCGTACTATGCTAATGGGTGGCTGGGGAACACAGAGAGCTCACCATGGAGAACAACCAAACTGGATGATGATTACTTTAGCGAGTATGATCGGACAAGTGGGACTTCCTGGTGGAGGTTATGGTATGAATTACCATTACTCTGATGGTGGTGTTCCAATGCCAGCAGCAGCTACGGGTAATGCGCTCAGTGATAAACCTCTTAATGGTTCTGTAGGTGCTGTTGCCGATACTGAAAATGTGGCGGCATCTCCTGGCCTTTCTGGTATTAGCATCAACTCTAAAGTGGATGGCCCATGGAAACAACGAAAAATCAATGTGATTCCTGTATCGCGTATTGTTGAATGTTTAGAAAATCCGGGCAAAGAATACAATTTTGATGGTAAAGCGTATAAATACCCTGATATTAAAATGGCATACTGGGCAGGTGGCAATCCTTTCCACCATCACCAAGATCGTAACCGTATGGTCAAAGCTTGGCAAAAACTCGATACCTTTGTAGTCAATGAATGCTTCTGGACAGCAACCGCGCGTATGGCAGACATCGTTCTTCCTGCAACGACGGAGCAAGAGCGTAATGACATCACAAAATCACACTCAAACAGCTACATTTTCGCAATGAAACAAACGATCAAACCTGTGGGTGAAGCGACAGATGACTTTGATATTTTTGTGAACATCCTAAGACGTTTTGGTGCCAATGAAGTCCTTGCCTTTACAGAAGGCAAAACGAAGATGCAGTGGATTGAATCTTTTTACGAAGAATCCTACACGAAAGCAATCAAATCAGGTGTCAAAATGTTGCCTTTCAAAGAGTTTTGGGAAAAAGGATTTGTGAAATTTGAGACACCTGAAAGTGCCAAAAAATTCATTAAGCACGGTAAATTTAGACAAAATCCTGTCATCAATCGTCTTGGAACACCTTCGGGTAAAATCGAGATTTTCTCGAAAAAAATTGCAGGCTATAACTACAAAGAGTGCAAAGGTCACCCAATGTGGTTTGAACCAATGGAGTGGTTGGGCAGTAAAGTAGCCAAAGAGTTCCCATTGAACTTAGTTTCTCCACATCCAAAATACCGCCTACACTCACAGCTCAATAACACATGGCTACGTGATCTTGAAGAGGTTGAAGGAAGAGAGCCGATTTGGCTACATCCGAAAGATGCCGCCAAGCGTGGTATTCAAAATGGCGATGTTGTAAGAGTGTTTAACAAACGTGGTCAAGTTCTTGCGGGTGCCGTGGTTACTGAAGCGGTGATGCAAGGTGTTGTTAGAATGCAAGAAGGTGCGTGGTATGACCCAGCAGAACCAGGAAAAGCAGGCACACTTTGTCGTCATGGAGACGTCAACGTACTCATCCCTGATGTAGGAACATCTGAACTGGCACAAGGTAACCAAGCAACGGCTTTGGTCGAAATCGAGAAATTTAAAGGCGAAGTTCCAGAAATCGGAATCTTTAAAGCTCCAAAAATTAAAGGGTTTTAATGCGATTGTTTCATCTCTTAGCGCCACTGTGCGCCGCAACAATGATGTTTGCAGCAAGTGGTTCATTTTTGAGTAAAAATGCACCTCTGTATGCAGAGGCAAGCGAAGGATCAGCTCTTGGCGAGCTGATCATCGCATCAGAAGTGAAAGAGCTCTCACAAAAGGGTTCTTTTAGTGAGGTTGAATTTGTTGGTTTTGTTCCAGAAGGTAGCAGTGTTGTCTATGAAAAAGCAGGTATGCTCATCATTGGCTTTGAGGCAAGTAGCCCTTCTGTCCTCAAAGTATTAGGGAAAAAAACCGATGAATACGGCAGTGTATGGATCAATGTTTCCGTTAAGGGTTTTGTCAAAAGCGATGCGTTGAGCGGCGATAAAAGCAAAGTTTTAAGTACAGGCAAAGCACTCTTCCAAGCCAAATGCAGTACATGTCATGCACTTCACCCTGAAAGTGAATTTGATGCCAATGTTTGGCCAAGTATCCTAGAAGCAATGGGCCCACAAGCGGGACTTGCAAAAGCAGAAAAACAGAGTATCGAAAAGTATCTGCAAAATTATAAATAATGACCCCTTCTTTGCTAAGGAATAACCACTTAGCAAAGAAGCTTCTTGAGAGACCACTGCATTTTTTCCGTTAAAATTAAAGATAAATTAGGTTAAAATCTTTACATGTAAAGTCATTCAAAGGATGAAAATGGAACTTTGGCTGGAAAAACTCAAATCATTGCGATTGCTTTACGCCGAAGATGAAGAGGGCATTCGCAAACCCATGACCAATACGCTTTCATACTATCTCAAAGAGGTGATAGAAGCGCGGGATGGTGAAGAAGGGTTGGATCTTTACTATGAACAACGACCCGACATTATTTTAACCGATCTTAGAATGCCTCGTAAAGATGGACTTTACATGGTAAAAGAGATTCGGAAAATCGATAAAAAAACACCTATTTTGATGATAACCGCACATACCGATAAAGAGTATCTGCTCAGTGCCATTGAACTTAAAATCGAAAAATACCTGATAAAGCCTGTATCGTTGGATGAACTTTTATCTTCTTTGAAATTGTGTATTCAAGAGATTGAATCGGATCGTTCTGTCACGTTTGAATGTGCTGGCTGTACGTTTGACTTTCAAAATAAACGCATTGTGAATGAAGGAAAAGAGATTGAGATGACCCATAAAGAGTCTGATTTCTTGGAACTTTTGTTGCGAAAAAAAGGGCTAGTGGTCAGTTACGAAGAGATAGAAATGAGTGTGTGGAAAGAAGAGTATATGAGCATTGCAGCTCTTCGTACATTGGTAAAGTCTTTACGCAAAAAGCTTCCAAATCATTCGATTAAAAACCATTCACAAGCAGGGTATAGTTTTGAAAGTTAGCCTTTTTCTCTGTTTACTTTTAAGCATCTTCTATGGGGCTGAAGTAGCGGAAGAAAAAGGAGTTTACCATGAAGACACAAGTGAAAAGCGCGTTTTACACGGGCGTGATCCCAGATCGCACATCAAAGTTTTTTTGCCCTCCATGTCTTACAATTACGTTTCGAGACTGGTCAATGAAGGTCTGGTTCGATTGGCAGAAAATGAGCAAGGGTGGGAGTACTCTTTGGCAACCAAAAGTACCAAACTCTCTCCCGTGTTGTATGAGTTTGAACTCCGTCAGGGTGTGCGTTTTCAAGATGGAACGCCCTTTAATGCTGACTCGGTTATCCATAATTTTAACTATTTTTTAAAGCAACCCTTTAACTATACCAACATCCATAATTCACTCAAACGTGTTGAAAAAATCTCGGAGTATAAAATTCGTTTGCATCTCTCCCAGCCTTATGGGATGCTTTTTCGTGATTTAGCACGCATCTACTTCTACTCTGAAGCATATTTGAGTAGCTTTGGTTGGGGTGGAGCAGAAACGGGTGCAAATATCAAAGCTTCAGGACCTTATGGTTTGGGACCTTATATCTTAGTCGAGGGGATGATTACAGGGCGAGAGCAGACTCCTAAAGCGATTCTCAAAGCTAACCCTTATTACTGGGAGAGCGAGTACCCTTCGATTGAAACGATTACATTTTATACCGAGCTAGCGACACCAGAAGCACTTAATTTAGCACTTTTTGAAGACGGTGGGCTTGATTTTATGCAAATTCCTTTTAATAAAAAAATAGAGACGATGCTCTCCCCGTATGCCAAACTCGTCTCCATGCCTTCAACTCATAACTTTACGATTTATTTTAATCTTCTCAAACACTATTCTCCCATAGCGCGCAAAGAAGTACGCCAAGCACTTAATTGTGCGCTCAATCAACAAAATCTGCTTGATTTTACCTATAAAAAAGAGGGAAGACTCAACCCTGCCTCCTTCAGCGAGAAGGAATGTCCTTTAGAGGCAAGTATGGTGGAGCGTACTTTGAAAGGATTGGAACTTAATGTTGTAACCCAAGATTCGTTGCTTTTTTTATGGAAAGGGATTGAGTATCAACTCTCGATGTATGGTGTGAAGCTTCATTATACGATTACCACGAGTGAGAAAGAGGTTTATAATCTAATGCAAAAAAACCATAAAAGCATACAAGCGTGGGATATTTTAATTCAAAATACCCAAGATTGGTATGGAAGGCATCCGTGGCCTGTGTTTATTCGCTATCAAGAAAATAATCCGTGGAGTTTTGTACGCTATGACACTTTGATGGAACACTACATTCATCAATTTTTTGGACTGGATCAAGAAGATCCTCTGTTTCAAACACTGTCACATAAGATTCAAAATCGAGCGAAAGAGAGGGCATACATGCTGTTTGTTCCAATGCCCAATGCAGTTTTTGCCATGAACAAAGAGTTGGTGTTTGAGCCTCTTGGTATTGGTATGCAACCTTTTTGGAAAGCAAAAATTACTGATCAGCACTGGTCGTTGCGTGGCAATAAGCCGTATCCCACTGAACTTCAAGTACCTCTTTTACCAAAGCGCTTACCATGAAAAAAATACCGATCAAATACAAACTCTTTCTGCTTTTTAGTTTCTCTTTTGTTGGTATGCTCATTCTTGCAGAGCTCTCTTTTAAACTTTCACAAGAGAATATTAGCAATGCTACGACGATTTTTGAAAATGCACGCAGTACACAGTACTTGCAAGAGAACTACATTGAGCCGACCAATGTTTTGCGCGAGATGAGTCTCTCTTTGGTCATGTCACCCAATGAGGATTATCGTAAAACGATCGAAATTGACATCCTCAAACAACGAAAGCAGTTAGAGGAGCATTTTTTAAAACTTGATAAACAGACGTATGATTTTTGGAAAATCTATGCTACCAGTGTTGAAAAGACGTGTGCGTATCTTGCTGCACACTTTGAAGAGGGTGCATTTGTCAATGTCAATATGGCGGAGAGAGAACACTACTACGCTCTTTTAAACCGTCTTAAGTCGTTACAGCATGATGCCGTAGGTCAAGCAGAACAAAACTTCGCTGACATTCAAACAAGTGCGCGAGCGCTTAAATACGAACTCTCGATAGTAGTATTTTTACTCTCGACACTGGTTTTCTTAGCAGGGTATCTGCTTTCGAGTCATATTGTCTCATCCATCTTAAAACTGCAAGAGGGGCTTAAAGAGTTTTTTGGCTATTTGGAGACCAAAAGTACTCAACCTAAACCGATTGAGCTTACAAGTCGCGATGAGTTAGAAGATATGTCGAAGTTACTCAATCGTAGCATTGCGAAAGCTTCGGCAAACATAGAGCAAGACATCGTATTTATTGAAGATGCGATTAATGTGGTGAATGATCTTAAAATGGGAAAACTCTCCTCGCGCTTGCACTCATCCGCCCAAACGCAAGAGTTGAAATTGCTCAAAGATGTGGTCAATGCCATGATCGATAATCTAGAATCCAAAATCAATGAAGAAATTCTCAAACGCTCGGAGCAGGAAAAGCTTTTAATTCAACAAAGTAAGCTTGCAAGTATGGGTGAAATGATCGGCAATATCGCCCATCAGTGGAGACAACCTCTAGGTGAGCTTAGTGCCCTTTTGATGAACATCCAAGTTAAGCATGAGTTTAACGATTTGGATGAGGCGTATATGCTTTCAACCATTCAGCAGTGCGTTAAGATCAATGCCTATATGTCAGGAACCATTAGCGATTTTCAAAATTTCTTTAAACCTTCCAAGGAAAAAGAGGTTTTTGAGATCAGCGAAGCGTGTGAGCGTGCCATTGCAATTTTGAAAGCTTCTTTAAAATACCATGGCATAGAGTTTTCATTTGATATTAGAGAGAAAATGGAAGTCCTTGGTTATCCCAATGAGTTTGCCCAAGCGCTTCTTAACATTCTCTCTAACGCCAAAGATGTTCTTAGCGAACGAGAGATTAGCAACCCCTTTATTCGGCTTTATTTGAAAAAGGGTTACAAATACATCTTAATTGTGATTGAAGACAATGGCGGTGGCATTGCACCTGAATATATTGACCGTATCTTTGAGCCTTACTTTACGACCAAATACGCTAAACAAGGTACAGGCATTGGGCTTTATATGACAAAGATGATTATTGAAAATAATATGGGTGGCATTATTAATGTCAAAAATACCGAAACAGGGGCACTCTTTACGATTAAACTACCGAGTGTTCCTGAAGTGAGTTAGCAAGGTTTTACATGTAAGGAAAATCCTTACATGTAACGTTGATTTAGGCGTGTGCGTTCTTCTCTGCGATCATGCTATCAAGGGTTCCAAAGAGGACTTTACTCTCTTTTTCCACCTCTTTAAAGTAGTTGACAATCTGCTCTTTTTCATCCAAGAGATTGGATGAGGTAGAACGAATCAGTTTTGCCACTTCAAGAACATGTGCGTGGAAGCTTTCATGTGGTTTATAAAGCTCTTTAAAACTTTGAGTATCGCCAAAGATTTTTTGACCATCTTTTTGATACCACTCGCCAAGGCTACAGGTCTCATGATCTTGAAACGTTGTATCTTTGTCGTTGACATACACGGCACTGTAGGCATTAGATTTGAAGATAGCGTGGTTCATCTTAGCAAGCGTTATGAAGATGGTTTGCTGAATCGTATTGATATTGGTAGAAGTGGTGTTGGAGTGTGCGATAAGGCTGTTAAACGTCGTACTTAATTTATCAAGTGTTTTGGTGGAATCATCGGCGTTGCTTTTCATGGCATCGGCATTGGTCTCAAGTCCTGCGGTCTCTTGTTGGAGCATCTTAATCGAAACGGCAATCTCAGCAGTTGCTTTTTGGGTGGTTTCAGCCAGTTTTCGTACTTCATCGGCAACGACGGCAAAACCACGTCCATGTTCACCCGCACGTGCAGCTTCAATAGCAGCGTTAAGCGCCAATAAATTGGTTTTATCGGCGATGTCGTTAATCATATCAACCACGTTACTGATGTCTCGGGTTCGCTGAGCCAAGACTCCGATGCTTTGCTCATTTTGATTGACAAATTCAACCAAAGAGGTGATTTTAACAATCGTATCGCGAAGGTTTTGGTAACTGCCCTTCGTCTCTTCCGCGTACACTTCACCATCATTTGCGATCTCTTTAAGACGCTCTACAATGGTGGTCAAATTGGATTGAACGGTAGAAAAGTCATTCGAGCCACTGCTGATTTGAGCCAATTCGGCATTCAGTGTGTTACGTGCGATGAACTCATGTGTTTGCTGCATTGCGTAGACGGATTGATTGACCATATTGGTTTGCTCTTTAAATTCGCCGTGCATCCCTTTTTGGAGAATTTTGCGGCTAAAATCTTCTTGAGAAGCGGCTTGAATGGTGGATTTAATCTCTTTGGTAACAAGTTCAAAATTATCTAAAAGAGAGTTCATGTTGGAACAAAGGGTTTTAAGCTCGCCTCCATCGTTGACATTGACGATTCTTCCATGCAGTTGTCCTCTGGAACTATCGTGTACAATATCTGCAAGAGCGTGAATGGTCTTTTGAACTTTGCGAATATTCACAAACATAAACCATCCAAGTGCAAAATTGGTCAGGTTGATAATTTGAATCCAATGAAAACCGTTGAAAGAGACTTCAAGAATAAATGCGAACGTAAACGCAATCAGTGAAATGAGGTTGGCGTCTTGCACCTTAGCAAGGGATGATCTATTCATGAGAGAGAATGAAGGCGTCATAACTGACCTTTAGTTGAGATAGGGTATTTTCTAAAAGAGTCGTGGATGCTTGCACACCTCCTCTCTCTTCTGCAGCAATCATTTTTTTGTACAAAGGAGTAATGATTTCAAGCCCTTTTTCACTTGGTGAACGGCGAACAGAGTGATAGCCAATGAGCTGCTTGGTTTTTGTGTCAATAATAGGTGTTACATAGGCATGCACCCAGTAGTAATAATTATTTTTCGTACGGTTCTTAACGTATGCAAAGACTTCTTTACCTGCTTGAACGCGATCCCACAAGAGTTTGAAAATAGCTTTTGGCATGTCAGGATGGCGCAAGATATTGTGCGGATTTCCGATGAGTTCATGCTCTTTAAAACCAGATATTTCAATGAAAAGATCATTTGCGTAGGTGATTCTGCCTTTAAGGTCTGTTTTGGAGACAATAAAAAGATTTTCGTCAAAGTGAAGTTCTTCACCTTTTTGGGTAATGGACACGGTGGCTACTCCTGTTCTTTCATTAGAATAAAGAGACAAGTATAACTAAAAAAATGATAACGCATCACAGTGTGAATGGTGAATTATTATTCACTTTTCAAAAGATTACCTTTGGTAACGCAAGTAGTTTTGTAAGCTTTGTTTATTCTTTCTTTTAGAATGGATTTATCACGGTTATTTATCTGTTTTAAAAGTAAAAATTGCCCCTTGACTTTGCGTTGTTTGATTGAGAATAACATTGGCTTGCCAGATCATATTGCCCATAACGCAGGTTGGAAGCATTCCCTCACCTTCATAGACCCCTTTGGAGGTTTGTGTAAGCTTTATGGTGTGCAGTCCCATGTTCATATTGGTTGCAAAAAGCTTGATTTCAATATTTGGCAGGTCAACTGCGGAAGTGACTTTAAACAAAAGCGGTTTCATCAAAGGAATGGCTTTGGGTTCAATTTCAAAAAAGAGCTTGGAGCCATCTTTGAGCGTAGCTTCGCACGCATTTACATGTAAATCGCACTTGCTGTTTGTCTGTACAAAATGGGTGTCACCTACCCACCATCGATAGACATCATGGGAGTCAATTAAAATATAAGCACCAATCAGTAAAACTGCAACGATTTCTAACGTGAGCCATTTAAAAAAGCGAAGTGAGGGCATGAGATATCCTTGAAAAAGTTGTATGTGGAGTTTAACATCTCTTGATTGAATTTTTAGTAAACTCGACGCGACAGCTATTTTAAAGTTTATGCTCGCTAGAATTGAGACATTACGTCCAAACGAGGATAGCAATTTAATGGCGCATATTACGGTAGATGGCACGGTATTAGAGGTTAAAGAGGGTGCTTTGTTGATCGAAGAACTTCTGGCAAACAACATCAATATCCCCCACTTTTGTTATCATCCAGCTCTTGGGAAAGATGGTAATTGCCGTATGTGCATGGTGGAAATCGAGGGACAAAAACGTCCTCAAATTGCTTGTGATACGCCCATTAAAGAAGGTATGATTGTTCGAACAAAGGGTGCGAATATTGACCGCGTTAAACGCTCGATTTTAGAGCTTGAACTCATTAACCATCCTATTGATTGCCCGGTCTGCGACCAAGCTGGCGAATGTTCCTTACAAAATTACTATATGGATGTAGGTTTGTATGAGAGCCGTTTAAGCACTCCAAAAACCAGAGGGCAAAAGCATGTCGATCTTGGCGCCAATGTCGTGCTCGATCAAGAGCGCTGTGTGCTCTGTACCCGCTGTGTACGCTTTACCAAAAACATTACGAAGACCAGTGAATTAGGTGTACTTTCCCGTGCCGATCATTCGGTCATTACAACGTTTCCTGGTGCTAAACTCTCCAACCCTTATGCTATGAATGTGGTTGATCTTTGCCCTGTGGGTGCGCTCACCAGCAAAGACTTTCGCTTTCAAAAACGGGTTTGGTTTTTAAATTCTAAAGAGGCGATTTGCGATCACTGTGGCAGAGGCTGTTCTATTTTTGTCGATCATCACAAAGAAAAATACAAAGATGAGGTTATTTACCGTTACCGACCACGTCTTAATGACAAAATCAATGGTTATTTTATCTGTGATGCAGGACGGCTGAGTTACCGCAAAGAGAACGATAACCAAGAGTTTCATGCCCTAATTCGTGGCAAAATAAGCGAATACGAATACGCAGAGGGAAAACTGTTACGTCTTTTAAAACGTCACCTTGGTAAAACGGTTTTTATGATCTCTTCAAGCCTCAGTTTGGAAGAGATGGTTCGGGTACAAAAACTGGCAAAATTGTATGAAATCGCTTTAAGTGCGTATGAAACGGCACGTTTTGATGCGAGTTTTGGCGATGACTTTTTAAAATGCAATGACAGATCTGCCAATGCAAGAGCCCTTCCCCTTCTTGGCATCGATGATTCAAAAGAGGGATTAGAAGAGGCTTTAAGTAAAGCTGAACTAGTGGTTTTGTTAGGGCGAAGTGATGCCAAGCTGGTCAAAGAGATGGGTTTTAACGATAAAAATATTGCGATTTTATGTTCGACCTGTGAGATTACATGTAAAGAGGTGGAACTTGTTTTGCCTATCGCTTCGCATACCAGACGCGAAGGCAGTTTTATCAACATCGATGGTTATGTTCAACACAGCCCATGTGCTATTAAAAGTGAGCACGGACACAAAACGCTTCTGAGTATTTTAGCCCCTATTATTGGCGATGCACTCTTTACATGTAAAGAGGTTTGGGAAGCCGAACTTTTCTTTTATGAAGTGCTCAAAGAGATTACGTTTGAGTCACTTAAAACCACGCCAAAGATAGCGCTATGAGTACCATAAGCGTCTTTATCGTCATCATCAATATTATCTTAGCGCTTCTTTTTTCTTTAGGTGCGGCACCTATTTTAGTTTGGATTGAGCGTCGTGTAGCAGGTCTCATTCAAGATCGTTTAGGGCCTAATCGTTGTCATATTAACGGTATTCGTTTGGGCGGGCTCATTCAGTCATTTGCCGATATGCTCAAACTTGTCTTCAAAGAGGATTTTCAGGCCAAAGCCATCAAGGAGAGTTTTTTCTTCTCTTTAGCGCCCGTCATCGTTTTTGCCTCAGCCTTTTTAAGCTTTATGGTGATGCCTTTTGCGGATGATCTCATCATTAACGGTGAGCGTTTCATTATGCAGGGTTTACCAATGGACTTAGGCGTACTCTGGTTTTTAGCGTTTGCGGGTCTTAGTGTCTATGGCATTATGCTAGGTGGTTGGTCAAGTCGTAACAAATACTCCCTTTTGGGCGCGATGCGTGCAGGTGCTCAAGTCATCAGTTACGAAGCGGCGATGGGACTCTCCTTGGTTTCGGTGCTCATTACCTATGGCTCCATTCATTTGGGAGATATTGTCACCTATCAGGGGCAATTACTGTTTGGATTTATTCCTGCATGGGGCATTATTGTCCAACCTATTGCGACACTTATTTTTATTATCACGGCGTTTGCCGAAGCCAACAGAACACCGTTTGATTTAGCCGAAGGCGAGAGCGAGATCGTAGGTGGTTTTCATACCGAGTACAGTGCGATGCGTTTTGGACTCTTTTTTGTTGGTGAATATGTTGCCATGAGCGCATCAAGCGCACTCATCGTGACACTCTTTTTGGGCGGTTATCATCTCCCATACCTTAACACGCAAACACTTCAGACATACATGCCCTACATTTTGAGTTTTGTCATCATTGCTCTTCCACTGGCTAGTTTTTACGCGATACGTTGGATCAAAAAACACAACCGCTGGCATAAAGCGAGCGATATACGAAATCAAGAGAGTGCTTTTTTACAAAAAGGGTTGATTGGCATTAACGTGTTTATCATTATAGGGCTTGGAATCGTGCTTTTCTTAGGGCTTGGTGAGACTTCGACCAATGTTGCAACAGCCGTTATTCAGGTCACAACCTTTGCTTTGAAACTACTCTTTATGAACTTTGTATTTGTCTGGGTACGTTGGACATTGCCTCGTTTTCGTTACGATCAGTTGCAAGAGCTGGGATGGAAAGTGTTGATGCCTTTGGCGATTGCTAACATTTTCATCAGCGCTATCGTTGTCGTGGTAAGGGGACTGTAAGATGGGTATCAAAATCGTACACCGTCATGGCAATACCCTCAAAGAAAAACTTTACCTTCCTGCCATTTTTGGGGGTATGAAAACAACGCTTTCGCATCTACTAACCAATCTAAGTGATACCCCAGCGATTCAGACCATCAATTACCCAGAAGAGATGCCGCATGACATCAGTGAACGCTACAGAGGGGTTCATCGTCTTACCAAGCGTGAGGATGACAGTGTGCGTTGCGTTGCTTGTTTTATGTGCGCAACGGCGTGCCCTGCGGAGTGTATCTTTATTGAAGCGGAAGAGCGCACAGATGGGGTTGACGAAAAGATGCCTAAACGCTTTGATATTGACTTGTTAGAATGTGTTTTTTGTGGTGCGTGTGTCGAAGCGTGTCCGTGTGATGCGATTCGTATGGACAGTGGCATTTTTAGTTTTATCGGCAAAAAACGCGAAGACTTTGTTCTGACTAAAGAGCAACTTTTAGCCAATGAGGAGAAAAAAGCATGACGGATATACTCTTTTTGCTGCTCAGTTTTTTCGCTATTCTTGGCGCTGTAGGCATGGTCAGTTTTCATCAACCCGTACACAGTGCGCTGAGTCTTATCTTAACGATTATTGCGCTTTCAGGGCTGTTTGCACTCCTAAGCGCTTCTTTTTTATTTATGGTGCAGATCATCATCTATGCAGGGGCAATCCTTACACTTTTTATCTTTATCATTATGTTCCTCAATGTCAAAGAGGCTAATTTACCCAAAGAGCCCAATAAAAACATCACTCTCTTTTTAGGGGCGATTGCGCTTTTACCGTTCAATTTTTTGATTTTACGCGCGTTTTATAAAATGCCACTTTTAAGTGCCCCTCTTGAAGAGGATTTTGGCAAGATTAAACCTTTGGGAATGGAGCTTTTCACGCAGTGGTTATTGCCGTTTGAACTTATCTCCATTTTACTGCTCGTTGCCCTTATCGGTGCCGTTGTTTTGGGACGAAAGGACGAAGCATGATCGCCAACTCTCTTTTTATGTATATTGCCGTTGCGATGATACTTTTTTCCATAGGCCTTTTAGGCGTCATTAGCCGCAAAAATATTTTTGTGATTTACATGTCCATAGAGCTTATGCTCAATGCGATCAATCTGATTTTTGTAAGCCTTAGCAATTATCACCACGATATGGGTGCGCAAGTGATGGCAATGATGGTCATCGCCATTGCCGCAGCAGAAGCAGGAGTCTTTTTATCACTCATTGTGGTACTTTACAAACGCAAAAAATCACTTGATTCGGATCTCTTTAGAACCTTGTCGCAAAAGGAGGCCGTATGAGTGCTATTTTAGCGGGAATTGTTTTAGCACCATTGCTCTCTTCGGTGATCATAGGCCTTTTGTATATGCTCTCCATTACTAAAATACCTTTACATAAACGATCGTTTACCCTTCCAGCACTGCTTTCTCCTTTGATCAGTTTTATCTTAGGCTTAGGTGCTTTTCTTTATGTTGCAAAGTATGATGTAGCCCTTCATTTTCAGCCTTACTTATGGCTAGGTGTGGACGAATACAAAATCTACATGGGTTTTCTAGGCGATAAACTCTCGTTGTTTATGGTTCTTTTTATCACGTTTGTGGGCTGGCTCATTCACCTTTACGCCACAGCGTATATGAGTGACGATAAGGGTTATGGCAAGTTTTTCTTCTACTTCAATCTTTTCCTAAGCTCGATGCTTTTATTAGTTCTTGCCGATGGACCACTTATTATGTTTATTGGATGGGAAGGCGTAGGGCTTTGCTCGTACTTACTCATTAGTTTTTATTTCCAAGATAACTCCAATGTCGTTGCGGGAAATAAAGCCTTCATAGTCAACCGTGTGGGAGATCTAGGCTTTTTAATCGGTCTTGCGATTCTCTTTTTTTACTGCGCAGACGCAGGCTTTAGCTATGAAAATATTGCACTCAAAATCGCTTCTATGCCTCTGTGGCTTTTAGAGATTGTGGGCATTACGCTCTTCATCGGTGCGATGGGCAAGTCCGCGCAAATTCCACTGTATGTTTGGTTACCCGACGCCATGGCAGGTCCGACACCTGTTTCGGCACTGATTCACGCCGCAACCATGGTTACAGCGGGTGTCTATATGGTCGCACGCTTCTCTTTCTTGTATGAGCTTATCCCAAACATCGGTCTTTTCATTGCCTATATTGGAGCGTTTAGTGCGCTTTTTGCCGCAGTGATCGCCACCAAACAGAGTGATATTAAAAAGATTTTAGCGTATTCGACGATGTCACAACTGGGCTATATGTTTATCGCCGTTGGACTTGGAGCCTACAGTAGTGCTCTCTTTCATGTCTTTACCCATGCCTTTTTTAAAGCGCTTCTTTTCATGGGTGCGGGTGCGGTGATCATCGCGTTGCATCATGAGCAAAATATCTTTAAGATGGGCAAAATGCGCCATGTTACGCCAGTTGTATATGTCACGATGTTGATGGCTACTTTGGCAATTAGCGGTATTCCCCCGTTTGCAGGTTTTTTTAGTAAAGATGAGATTTTATTTGTAGCTTTTAGCAGTGGTGAGTATCTTATTTGGGGTATTGCACTGTGTAGTGCTGTGTTGACAGCTTACTATATGTTCCGACTCTTTTTTGTCGTTTTTGAGGGTAAAAATGCTTTACATGTAAACCATCCGCACGATGTCTCATGGGTGATGAAAGCACCTTTAGTAGTACTCGCCGTTGGCTCACTCTTCGCAGGTTTTGTGGGCTTACCTTCGCTTTTGGGCGGAAGTCATCTCATTGGAGCTTGGCTAGGAGAGTGGGGCATGAGAGCGTTACATGTAAGCCATGAAACTGAGTTGCAGCTCTTAGCGCTTAATGTGGCGGTTTCACTTTTAGGTATGGGCATTGCCTATAAAAAATTCTATGCGTATGATCTTTCAAAACATCAAGAGGTAAAAGGCATCGTTTATCATAAATTTTACGTGGATGAAGTATATGACTTCTTATTTGTTCGCTCTATTCGAAAGCTAAGCGAGTTTATTGCTGTGGGGTTAGATGTCAATTTTGTCGATCGCTTCATTATGGGACTCAGTCACGGATTTATAAAACTGGGGCATGTGGTAGCGCTTGTGCAAAACGCGCATGTACGTTTTTATGCACTGATTATGATGCTAGGTATTAGTGCGGCATCATGCTATTTGATCTTGGTAATAGGGTAAAACATGAGTATAGGAATTCTCTCAATCATTATATTTTTACCGATGGTAGCAGCTTTCATCCTCATGGTAACGCCTTTGCCTTCACGTGCAACACGTAACGTTGCCTTTGGCGTATCGCTTGCTATTTTTGCCCTTGCCCTTTATATTTACACACATTTTGAACTCTCTGGACTCATTCAATTTAAAGAATTTTATCCTTGGATTAAAAGTTATGGAATCTCTTACAGCTTAGGCATTGATGGTTTTTCACTCATTATTTTAATGCTCATCGCTACGCTTATCCCAAGTGCGTATCTGCTTTTATGGAAAAATGAACGCTCCAAAAGTTACTGGATCAGCATGCTTTTCATCCAATCAGGTATCAGTGGAACACTTTTCTCGCTTGATTTGTTCTTGTTTTACTTTTTTTGGGAAGCGATGTTGTTGCCTGTTTTTATGATTATCGGTCTTTTTGGTTCGGGCAATCGCGTTTTTTCTACGCTTAAAATCACCATCTATACCATTATGGGCTCACTCTTTATGTTTGTGAGTATTCTTTATTTGGGCGTGGCTCACTACTATGAGTTTGGTATGTGGAGCTTTGCACTTTCTGATTTGGTGAATATTACAACCATTGCGCGTGAGCAAAAAATACTGCTCTTTTTTGGCTTTATGCTTGCCTTTGCGATCAAAATTCCGCTTTTCCCGTTTCACTCATGGCTGCTTCAAACCTATTCTAATTCACCAACGGGCGGTGTTTTCCTCCTCTCTTCCATCATGGCAAAACTGGGAGTTTATGCGCTGGTTCGTTTTATGATTCCCCTTTTCCCAGATCTGTTTGTCGAGTTTTCATTCTATTTTGTAGCACTAGGTATCTTTGGATTGGTCTATTTTGGTATAGCTGCGATTTCGCAGATGAACATTAAAAAAATGTTTGCTTATTCGTCCGCTTCGCACTTAGGTTTCATTACCGCGGGTGTTTTTGCGCTCAATCTTCAAGGAATGATGGGAAGTGCTTTTTTGATTGTCGCACACGCCATCGCAACAGGTGGACTTTTCTTGCTGGTGGGTGTGATGGAGCGCCACCTTGGTATTCGCTCACTGAGTGCTCTTGGAGGCATTGCTGAGAGGGCTCCATGGTTTACACTTTTCTTTGCCATTATGCTTTTTTGTACGGTGGGAATTCCTGGAACGAATGGTTTTGTTGCCGAACTTCTAATTGTTTTGGGCATCTTTCATTACAACCCTTATCTTGGTGTTTTATCGGCTCTTACGGTATTGGTTGCGGCAAGCTATATGTTTTGGGTGTTTCAAAAAGCAATTTTGGTTAAAAGCGATAACAATGTCTCAAACATGAAAGACCTGAGTTTGCACGAGATTTTAGGGCTGCTTCCTTTGGCGGTGCTTATCATCGCAATGGGTGTTTACCCTGATTTTTTCTTATATAAGATCGAGCCAAGTTTACAACACTATTTGATTGATATTTTACATGTAGGAGTGAAATGATGCAGTGGATACAACTGGGCTATCTTTTGCCACTCATCATTGTTGGTAGTGGAGCTATTCTTTTAATGCTTCTTTCTCCGCTTGAGCGACTTTCTATGGAGCGTTTTTCACTCTTTACTTTTCTTATTTTATTATTGGCATTAGGGGCTGATTTTTACCATTTTGGCGAACTCTTTACCTCTTTCCCGATGCAAGAGATTTTCTCTAAAATGCTCATTGTCGATAGTTACTCGGTCTATTTTGATGCACTCATCCTCAGTGGTGCGTTGGTGACATCCTTGATTGGTACACACTATTTTCAAATCAAACGTCACTTCAAAAAAGAGTTTTTTTCTCTTTTCCTTTTTTCGGTTTTTGGCATGATGCTTTTAGTTCACGCTAATGAGCTTTTAACCGCTTTTATCGCACTTGAGATCGCTTCACTTGCCCTTTACGTGATGATAGGATTTCAGAAAATTCATGACAAGAGAGTGGAAGCAAGCTATCAATACTTAGTGCTTGGCTCCATCTCAGGAGCATTTTTCCTTTTAGGGACAGCTTTCATTTACGCGGGTCTTGGCACGACCATTTTAGGTGACATCGGAAAAGCGCTTGATCTGTTGATGGGTAAAGATGTTTCGCTCATTATCATTGGAGCGACGTTTATATTGGTCACCTTTTTGTTTAAAATCTCCGCGTTCCCTTTTCAAAATTGGACAATTGATGTCTATGATGGCTCGCCTCTACCTGTAACGGCATTTATGGCAGCAACGTTTAAAGTAGCGATCTTTGGTTTTGTCCTTCGTTTGATGCTGATCGACCTTGACCCCATTCGTGACATTTGGGACACACTTTTTATCGTCATTATTTTGGCAACGCTTTTATATGGTACATTCTTAGCGATCATCCAAGAGAGTCTAAAACGTATGTTAGCCGCTTCGAGCATCGTGCATACAGGCTATCTGCTCATCGCTTTTGTCTCCATCGGCTACGCAGGCGAGAGTGCTTCTTCTTCCATCATTTACTATTTGATAGCGTACTTTCTCTCCGCCATGGGCGCATTTGGACTGATCTCTTACATAGCAGCGGATGAACACATTCGTGTCACCTATGAAGATTTTCGTGGTTTTGCGCATGTACATCCGTATATGGCAGCGATGCTGAGCATCTTTATGCTCTCCTTAGCAGGCATTCCTAGTACCATTGGGTTTGTGGGTAAGTTTTACATCTTCACTGGCGCTATTGAAGCGGGTTATACCTTCTTGGCCGTCTGTGGTATCATCGCGACCTTTATCTCGATCTATTACTACTTCAAACTCATCGCATTGATGTATTTTTACCCTGCATGTGAATCAGAATGGGACGATGTTCCAAGTTTGAGAGGTATAACGCCTATTACGATTGGCGTTATTGCTATAGCCGTTATTTGGGGAGGTATTGGCAATACCTTTATCGCCTACTTCCCTGGAGTCGACTTCTTGATCGATACGGCAAGACTTTCGTATATGTCGTTGTTTATTAAATAGCCTTTACATGTAAAGGCTATTTGAGCAATGCTTCAAACTCTTCACGGAATTTTTTAATATAACTCTGCGCAATAAAAGCCACCGATGGAGCAAAAACGCAGATGGTTTTGCCATTGAGCATATCGCACGCGTCAAGGATGGTGTCGAAGTCTTCTTTAGTCCCTTTGCCAGCTAAGATTTTGGCTAAGATGCGATCGACCCAGCCTGTGCCTTCACGACATGGTGTGCATTGTCCGCAAGATTCGTGGTGGTAAAACTCAAAGAGGTTTTTCATCACTTCAGGGATGCTCACGTCTTCGTTCATCACGATCATGCCGCCTGTTCCAAGGGATGAGCCATGCGCTTTGAGGCTTTCGTAGTCCAGCGTTATATCTTCGATTTCATCGGCTCTGAGAATTTGCACCGATGAACCACCGGGGATGATGGCTTTAAGTTTTTTGCCGTCTTTGATACCACCGCACAGATCGTAAATGACCTCTTTCATGGAAGTTCCAAAAGGAAGTTCATACACGCCTGGGTGTTCTACGTGACCGCTGATGCCAAAGAGCATCGTGCCAGGAGATTCTTTGGTGCCATACATCTGGTACGCGCCATAGCCCTCGTTGATGATGTAGGGAACACTCGCGATGGTCTCAACATTGTTCACGACCGTTGGATTACCAAAAAACCACTCCGGCTCCTTGCCTTTAGGTTTAAGTCTAGGATGTCCGCGCTTGCCTTCTAAGGACTCTAAAAGAGCGGTTTTTTCACCACAGATGTATGCACCAGCCCCTTTGTGAATTGTTACATGTAAAGCATAGTTATGCCCTAGAATGCTCTCTCCCAAAATGCCTGCTTCATACGCTTCATCGATAGCACTTTGCAAACGATGCATCCAAAAGACATATTCGCCACGGATATACACATACGCATGATGCGCGCCAATAGCATAGCTTGAGCAAATGATACCCTCAATAAGCAGATGCGGGTCAAACTCTAAAAGCTGGCGGTCTTTAAACGTGCCCGGTTCGCCCTCGTCAGCATTGATAACCAAGTAAACGGGTTTGGTGTTTTGAGGAGAGATCAGTCGCCATTTTTCACCCGTATGTGCTCCACCACCGCCTTTACCGCGAAGTCCACTTTTTTCGACTTCAGTGGTGACTTCATCGGGGCTCATTTTAAAGAGTTTTTCTAAAGAGGCATATCTGCCATTTTCTTGTGCTACGCAAAGCGTGTAGGCTTCGGGAATATCAAAATTTTTGCTTACCAGTTTAACGATCATGTGAAAGTTCCTCCAAAAGCGCATCGAGCTTTTCAAGGGTGAGGTTTTCGATGTAGTCATCATTCAGGCGCATACAAGGGCTTGTGCCACATGAGCCTAAACACTCAACTAAGGTGAGGGTAAATTTACCATCTTTGCTCGTTTCTCCAGCTTTGATGCCAAGGCGGTTTTGCAAATGTTCTTGCAAGGTTTTAGAGCCTGCAAGCATACACGAGAGTGTTTTGCACAGTTGCAAATGGTATGTTCCGATGGGTTGGAGGAGAAACATCGTGTAAAAAGAGGCGACAGAGTAGACATCCATCGCAGAACACTCCAACTTTTTGGCAATGAATTGCATCGCTTCAAGGCTGATCCATCCCTCTTGGTACTGAACCATCCACAAAGAAGGAAGCATTAAAGAGTTTTTATCGGGATAGCGTTCAAGAAGTGCGTTGAACTTTTCCTCATTTTCTTGATTGAACGAAAAGATACTCATCTATCCAACTCCCCTGCAATGATATTGAGACTGCCAAGGCTTAAAACGGCATCTGCAATCATGGTACCTTCAATAAGGCTTGGGTATGCTGCCATTGCGTAAAAACAAGGAGGTCTAACTTTAACTTTATACGGTGTGCCACTGCCATTGCTGACAACGAAAAAGCCTAACTCGCCGTTCGCACCTTCAATAGCTCTATAATACTCGGAAGTGGGTACTTTAACCCCTTCGTAAATCAGTTTAAATTGATTCATCAATCCTTCGATATTGCCATAAACATCTTTTTTAGCAGGCAAGGAGATCGCAGAGTCTTGCACGCAAATAGCCCCACCAGGTAAGCGTTGCATCGCTTGATTGATAATGCGTGTACTTTGCTTGATCTCTTCAAAACGTACCATCATACGGTCATAGACATCTCCAACACTGCCCAGTGCAATGTCAAAATCAAACGTCTCATAATGATAATAAGGTGCTGTGACGCGAAGATCGTAAGGAACACCACATGCTCTTAGATTTGGTCCTGTAATTCCCATGTTGATGGCATCTTCTTTGGTGATAATACCGACATTTTGAGTACGATCATGGAAAATACGGTTGTGTTCAATGAGTTTAAGCGCTTCTCCTACCCCTTGTTCAATCTCTTTAAGGCATACGTTTAAGTCATGCTCGAACCCATCGTACAAGTCGTGGCTCATTCCACCGATGCGCATATAAGAGTTGGTAAGGCGCGCTCCTGTCAGCTTTGAGAGAAGATCGTAAACTTTTTCACGGGGATTGTAAAGATACCAGTAATTTGTGAGTGCGCCCATATCGACTAAGATGGCAGCTAAGCAGACCAAATGGTCGATGATACGTGAAAGTTCACCGATGATAACGCGAATAAACTTTGCACGCTCTGGCAAATCAACACCTAAAATACCCTCAACAGCGTGCGCATAAGCGATGTTGTTTAAAATTGCTGAGCAGTAATTAAGCCTATCAGTATACGGAATGATTTGGTTATAGGTATGGTTTTCGCATGATTTCTCGAACCCTCGGTGTAAGTAGCCGATTTCACTGACCGCACAGGTGATGTTCTCACCATCCAGTGCCACAAAAGTGCGAATCGTTCCGTGGCTTGCAGGATGCGCAGGGCCAAGGTTGAGGAACATAAGTTCATCTTGAGACGTGTAACCTTTGGTTTTGAGGCGTGGTGTCATCTCATCCATCAGGTCATCGCTTTGATGGCACAATTGTCCTTGCGTAATGGGATAATCTTTACGCAACGGATGCCCCACAAACTCTTTATGATTTAAAATGCGTTTGAGGTTAGGGTGGTTTTTAAAATGAATGCCATACTGATCCCAAATTTCCCGTTCCGCCCAGTTGGCACTCTTAAATAAAGAGGTAATACTTTGCGTTGCCAAAGAGCTGTCGATGTAGGTTTTAAGGGTGATGAGGTTTTTAAAATGGTGATCGCGTAAAATATAGACGATGGCAAAACGCTCAGGCTGATCCTTTACATGTAAATAATCAATGGCGGTCATATCGACCAAAAAAGTGTAGTTATCTTTTTCTTGAAGTATTTGCAACACCTGTAAGATGAGCTCTTTGGGGAGAACATACGCACCATAAGCATCTAGTTTATAATGTTCTTCAAAGAGTTTTTTAAATGCATTAGGCATCAAGCACTCCTTTGAAAACTCGTTTGGCGCGATCCTCTAAGAGGCTCTGCGTTGCTTGGATTTTTTGAATTTCCAAAAGGGCGTCTAAAAAAGCTTCAGGACGAGGAGGGCAACCTGCAACATAGACATCGACAGGTATGATGCTATCAATGCCTTGGAGGGTCGTGTAGTTGTCGTAAAAGCCTCCACTGCAAGCACATGCTCCCGCACTGATGACCCATTTAGGCTCACTCATCTGATCGTAAATCTTTTTTAAAATAGGGGCTTGTTTGTAGCTGATCGTTCCTGCAATAATAAGTAGATCGGCTTGGCGTGGAGAGAAACGTACCACTTCGGCGCCGAAGCGAGAGATGTCGTATTTGCTACTTGCTACGCTCATAAATTCAATGGCGCAACATGCCGTTCCAAAAATGTAAGGCCACATGGAAGATTCTCTTGCCCAAGAAATGGCACTGTCTAGTTTGGTGGTGATGAGGCTTTCGCCAAAAATTGCTTCTGCGCCTACTGCCATGAGAGTGCCTTAATACGGTAGATGTAAATGAGTCCAAACAGAAGCAGTCCAATGAAAGTAAACATCTCAAAAAGCCCAAAAAAGCCTAATTCTCGTACA
This sequence comes from Sulfurospirillum arsenophilum NBRC 109478, assembly GCF_000813345.1. NCBI lineage: Bacteria > Pseudomonadati > Campylobacterota > Epsilonproteobacteria > Campylobacterales > Sulfurospirillaceae > Sulfurospirillum > Sulfurospirillum arsenophilum. The sequence goes on from NZ_BBQF01000001.1 coordinate 438,341, forward strand.
TTGACTGCCCAAGGGAACATAAAAACAATTTCCACATCAAAAAGGACAAATAAAATAGCAACCAGATAAAACTTGGCGCTAAAGCGACTCTCACTGTTTCCAATAGGCGAGCTGATACCACTTTCGTACACACTATTTTTAGCTTTATTGCCAACGTTGGAGGGTCCTAATTTTTGACTGAGTAGAAAAAGAGTAGGAAGCAGTATAACCAGTAGAGCGACGATACATGAGGCCAAAATGAGTTCTAATGACATGGGCGCATCTTTTGTTGAAGTTCGATGGTTTGATAATAGCCAAAGAATTTTAAAATCCACGTAAAAAAAGAAAATCAATTTTTATTTCCTCACAAGAGGAGGTCTTAAGTCATTTTTTTATAAAATAGCCTCCAAAAATTGTAATTAGCAAGAGGGGTTGTATGCGTTATCTAGTCTTTTTATCTTTATGTGCATTTGCTTTATATGCAGCGACAGCTGAGGATATTTATAAAATTTATAAAACAAAAGGCATTAATGCCGTTGAGGATTTTCTCAAAAAAGAGTTTGAATCCAAAGAGGTCAAAGAAGCTCCTGTAAAAGAAGTTAAAAAAGAGAAAGAAGAGATTAAAGAACCCGTCATTAAACTTGGTCAAAAAAAGCTTGTTAAACCAAAAGTCCCAACAGAAAAAGAGTCTATGGCACGCGATTATTGGTTGAAACAATTTAAAAACATTGATGTTAGTTATGGCTATTATGAAGATGTCGAATCACTCATCGTGTGTGAAAAAGATCGAAAGCGTTGTGAAGTTTATCACAATGAAGACGATGGTTTAAAATTGATTCGTGGACACGATGTCATCATGGGTAAAAGTGGTGATAAAGTCAAACGAGGCGATCTTAAAACGCCTGTTGGTGTGTATGAAATCACGAAACGTTTTAAACCGATGGATCAATTTTACGGACCTTTAGCATTTGTGCTTTCGTATCCTAACCTTTTTGATAGCCTTAGAGGTAGAAATGGTGATGGTATTTGGATTCACGGTATGCCAATTGATGGCAAAGATCGTGATGATCGTACCAAAGGATGTGTTGCATTTGAAAACAATAGCCTTCTTGTTCTTGATACTGAAATTAACGCTGAAAGTGCCATGATCATCATTGGTGAGAGTAAAGTTCCAAAATTGACCAAAGAGGCAGTGGCTTCTGTTATGAGTGAAGTCTATAAATGGCAACACGCATGGAAAATCAATGACATTAATGCGTATTTGAATTTCTACTCGAATGATTTTAAAAAATCAGATGGATCAGGCAAGCTGCAATTTTCCAATATGAAAAAACAGATTTTTTCACGTAAAGAGAACAAAACGATTGTTTTTGAACATATTGCTATTGCTCCGTATCCAACACTAGACGATCGCAAACTTTTTAAAGTTTCATTTTTCCAAACGTATAAAAGCCCTTCTTTTGGTTCAAAAGGTGAGAAAGAGCTTTATATCGAATTGGTGGGAGACAAGATGCAAATCTTGGCAGAGAAATAAGGATACATCATGAATCCACATGAGATAGAGATTGACAAAGAACTCGATAAGCTTCTCGATGCGAGAGATGCTTTTATGGCTTACATCGATGCGAATGTTCCAAAAGAGAAAAATGGTATCGCCTTTGATTTTTCCAATCATCCAACGTTGGATGCGAAAGCTATCTATGAGCATTTTTATAAACTCGATTATCAAGCCCGTAAAATTCGTGGTTTTGTAATTCGTAACCTTGGGGTGAAAGCGTAAAACAATGGCATTTATTACGATTAACAAAGCGCATTTCTTCCACAATCTTGATGTGTTATGCGCTAAGGCTGGGGGAAAAACGAAGCTTATGGCGGTTTTAAAAGACAACGCTTATGGGCATGATCTGAGGCTTATGGCTTCTCTTGCTTCGGAGTATGGCTTAAGCAAAGCAGCGGTTAAAAATATCGAAGAAGCCGAAATGATCGCCGATCTTTTTGAAGAGGTCTTGGTCTTAGTCGATCACCCAACATCTCAAAAACTCTCCCCTTCCATCTCTTTTGCGGCACACTCATATGAAGCACTCCAAGCTCTGCCTATTGGTACTTCGATTCATTTAAGCCTAGATACTGGAATGCACAGAAACGGCATTAAAGAAGATCAAATTGATGAGGCAATGGCACTTATTCATGCTAAAAAGTTACGCTTAAAAGGTGTCTTTACACACTTTAGAAGTTCTGATGAACTAAGCAGTGAATTTTTTTGGCAACGTGCCAATTTTGAGCGGTTTAAAAAACGCATTAAAGCACTTATTGAACAGTATGGATTACCTAAAACTTCATTTCATTCGTGCAACTCAGCAGGCTTACTTCGTACGCACTCTTTAGGCGATGATGACTATGCTCGTTCGGGCATTGCTATGTATGGTTACACAACACTCGATCCGTTAATTGCTACGTTTGATCTTAAACCTGTTCTTGCTCTTTGGGCGGAGAGGCTTAGTACGCGCATCCTCAAAAAAGGTGAACGTGTAGGGTATGGCGGTGTTTATGAAGCAAAATCAGATGAGCTTATCTCAACCTATGACATTGGTTATGGGGATGGTTTCTTTCGCTTTGATGGATTTGACCCTGTGGTAATGGCGGATGGAAGCTTGAGCAAAGGACGCATGTCGATGGACAGTTTTTGCCTTGGTGGTGATGCACCAAACGTGTGTATGTTTGATGATGCCAATCCTTTAGCGCAACAGTTTCATACCATTAGTTATGAGATCATCACCAAGCTATATCCGGCGTTAAAACGAAAGATTATTTAGCTTATAGGCTTACGATACCTGCTTCAAAAAGAATGCCATCGATGGCATGAGATGCTGCAAATTCGATCTCATTGTCATCATTGCTAAGAAGCAATACTTTACCATCAAAGAGATAATCATCAGCAATTTTTTGTGCATGCAATGCTAAGCTTTTATCGACAATGAAATACGTTGCACCTAGCGCATTTGCCAAAACAAGCTCCTTAATATGCTTTACATGTAAAGCAAACGAAACGTTTTGTGACACACAATAGGCTGAAAGTGTCGGTTCAAAATCAAATAAAACCACCGCATTTGATGGTGTTTTAGCAATCTCTTCGATAGATGCAACACGGTAAAAAGGCTCGCTAGGGATAAGTTCATGACCAATGAGTAACATTAGGGTAACCTCGCACACTCTTTCGAGCAGTAGAAAAGGCCATCTTTGATGATTGCCTCTTTATGGCTGATAAAAGTTGAACACGTTTGGCACTCTACCATCGTTTCACCCTCTAAGACTTTTTTAGAAGCACTTTTTTGGATATCTTCCTTACGACTATTTTTGAAAAAAAACATATAGATTAGAAAAATTATAACAGCAAATAGTGCAATTTTAAGCAGCATCAACATCCTTCATAACAAGATAATAGCGTTTGTCACGTTGGTAAACCTGACAATTTGATAACCCTTTGATCTCTTCTTCCACCAATTCACCTTTGTAAAAAAGAAGTGTTGTGGAAGGATCAATAAAATGTTTGCATAACTTGACCAACATTTTAGTATTGGTGACCGCTCGAGAACTGATGAGATCGACTTTAAAAGGGGCGACCTTCTCGACTCTGTTTGTGGCAATATCGACATTTTTAAGTTCAAGTGTTGTCTTAGCAAGGTGTAAAAAAGCGCTTTTTTTCGCAATGGGTTCAAACAGCGTAAAATGAACATGTGGCAAGGCAAGTGCTAAAAGCAATCCTGGAAATCCAGCCCCTGTTCCTATGTCAATAGCGCTTTTAATTTCGTTTACATGTAAATATTCTAAAGGATAGATGCTATCTTCAACATTTTTCAGCACTACTTCTTTGCTCTTAGCACCTGAAATATTGTGAGTTTGGTTGTACTGAAGCAAAAGTGTCGTAAACGTATCGACGTCTTGCCAAAATGTATCAGGAAGCGAATATGCAGCCATGCCTAAAAACCTTTCATATGAGTTAAAGGTATATCCTACCCAAATGGCGATTAATGAGCGATTAATATTTCAAATTGTGCCTATAAGCTCGAAAGAGAGCCTATAGGCAAAGATTTACTGAATGCGAAATCGTCTGAGCTCAACATTAGCACTTTCTGCTTTTCCACAGAGGTGATTGGAAATTTCTTTAACTTGTTCACCTAGTGTGTTGTTGTTTTCAGAGAGTGTTGTCACATCATCAATATGTTTCATAAACATTTCAACGGTTTGTGCAACAGCGGTATGTTCTGAAGTTTGGTGTTGCGAAATTTTGATGGTATTGCTGAGTTTTTCAGAAGTATTTTGAGAGTCAACAATGAGAATATTGGTCTCTTTTGAGAGATGGTAAAAAGACTGAGAAATGCTCTCTGTTTCAGACGTGACATCGTGAATGGTTTGAACGATAATATTGGTTGTTGCGCTGATGTCTGAAAGCGAGGTTTGGGTACGCTCCGCCAATTTTCGTACTTCATCGGCAACAACGGCAAAACCTCGCCCGTGTTCACCTGCACGCGCAGCTTCTATGGCGGCATTGAGTGCTAGTAAATTGGTCTGATCGGCAATGTCACCGATGATGCTTAGAACATCTTTGATTTGCGTTGCTTGGCTTGAAAGCGAGTCGACTTTTCCGCCAAGGTCATGCTGCTTTTGAGCACTTTGAGCGATGAGATCGACGACTTTACTCATATTGGTGACAAATGCGTCAAGAACCTCTTTGGTCTGCTCAAGGTCGCCAAATGTTTTAAAAGACATCTCTTTCATGGCAAGTTCTTTCTCTTTAAGCGATTGCATTTCGTATTGAATGCTATGAATGGAGCGGTTTTGCTCTTCAATATTGGAAGCAAGGTTGGAAGAGACATTACTCAGTGAATTGCTGGCTTCAACACTTTGATTGGAAGTGTCGAGTGCTTTGCCGATGGATTCTTTAAAATTAAAAATAAGCTTTTGTACCTGTTTCATGGTATCGGAAATCTCATTGTCACTATCAAGAGCTAACGATTGGGTGAGGTCGAGATTGGATGCAATGGATTCTAGTTTTTTGCCTGAAGTCGTAATCGCACGAATGACATCTTGAAATGTTGTATAGAGTAAAATGATGATAAAAAAGGTGATAGCAACAAGTCCACCACCTTCAATGAGCATTTGGGTACGTGCACTGCTTTTGAGGGCTGAAAGGGATGCCGAAATCTCTTTGGCAAGTGTGTCATCGACCTCTTTTAGGAGATTTATTTTACTGGTAATCGTATCAAACCAATGGGTTGCATCGACACCAAAATTACCGACACTTGATTTTTCAATGGCAATGGAGCGCATCTTTTGCACTTCTTCCACAAGAGGAGCACGCATCGTTTTTTCATAAAAAGCAATGGATGTAGGAGATGCTGTTCCTGTAAAAGAGTCAATATACGAGACTTGTTCTGAAACCAATGTTATGAGCTTAACAAACATATTAGGCGCAAATTGCCCAGCGGCAAAAGTGTTAGAAAGAACAGCTCGCTCAATGCCCGTTCGCTCTTTTGCTTTGAGAAAATTGGCATAAGCACCAAGTTGTTTGACAATCTCAGGATCGGAAGAGAGGAGTGCCGTAGATGCAACAATATCTAAAAGGTGTTTGTTCAGTAATGTGTAATAATCCACTTGCTCTGAAGCACTGATATTGAGGCTATCAATACGACTACGAATGGAAGAAAGTTTTTGTAGCATTTCTTCAATCGTTTTGATTTTATCACTTAGAGATTGTGGGTAATTTTTAAGTTCAATCGCTTGGAGTGCTTCTTTATAGCGTTGGTGCTCTTTGTCGGTTAGTTGGCGCTGAGGAGCTAATTTATCTGCAAATTTTTGGCCCTTTGAGCCGATAAATCCAGCACTCGTTCCTCTCTCTTTTTGGCTCTCATGCACAAACAGACTAATGCTGGTTGAAAGCGTGACAATGTTTTGCAAATCGTGGATATTACGCAGTTTACTCTGCCCATCCATCATGGTTTTAATACCAAGCAGTAATGCTACAAAAACGACGACAATAGAGACTAAGGTTAATTGTCGCTTGATGGTTCTTCGCATCTAATTCTCCTACGTAAAATAAATATAAGTTTCTATTATTCATTGGTTTCAAAAAAAAAGCCATGACATAAGTCAAGATAATTAGTTTCAGTTATTTAACATTCATTTATCAAGACGGAGTAGAATGGAAGTATGAACAAATTTTAGACAAAGGAGTTTTTTATGGCTATTACTTTACCGGCACTTCCTTACGAGGCTAATGCATTAGAACCTTATATTACAGCCAATACCCTTGGATTTCATTATGGAAAGCATCATCAGACTTATGTTACCAATCTGAACAATCTTATCCAAGGAAGTGAGCTAGCAGATGAGAGTCTTGAAAAGATTATTGTAGCGGTTGCCAATAAACCTGAAAAAATAGGTATTTTTAACAATGCTGCGCAAGTGTGGAATCACACCTTTTACTGGAACTCTATGAAAAAAGGTGGCGGTGGAGCACCAAGTGGTGCTATTGCTACTAAAATCACAGAAGATTTTGGAAGTTACGAAGCGTTTGTAGATGCCTTCAAAAATGCGGGATTGACACAATTTGGTAGCGGTTGGGCCTGGCTTGTGCTAGAGGGTGGAAAACTCAAAATCACTAAAACTGGCAATGCTGACACACCATTAGCACACGGTCAAAAAGCGATTTTAACGGTAGATGTGTGGGAACATGCCTATTATCTTGACTATCAAAACAAGCGTGCAGATTATTTGGATATTTTCTTGAAAAATCTTGTCAATTGGGATTTTGCAAACGCAAATTTAAAAGCGTAAATGAAAGGCGAGTTTCGGCTCGCCTTCTTTACATGTAAAGATTTTTGATGAAATATTTGGGTGATTCTATGTACCCATGTCGCTCGTAAAAACGGTGAGCATCTTTTCGTCTTTCATGACAATGCACTTCGATGCGGTCACACGCTCTTTCTTTAGCAATTTTAGTTGCCAAAGCTTCAAGTTCCGCTCCAATTTCACGTGATCTTACTGTTTCATCCACCACAAAATAACTGATGCGTAAAAATGAACCAAAAAGTGCAATTTGAGGGATTACATGTAAAGAGAGAAGGGCAACGACTTTGCCCTCAGATTCATAGAGAAAAAGCATCGCATCAGGGTTGTCTAAAAGCTCTAGGATGCGGTTTGGCATAAAAGATAACGTCTTCTCATAGCCAAGTTGAGTAAGAAGTTCAGCAATAACGTCAGCATCTTCAACTTTCGCAGTACGTATCATGGTTTATATCCTAAAGAAGATGTCCCATCTGCTCTTTTTTCGTCTTCAAATAGCCTGCATTAAACTTATTGGAAGGGATGATGACAGGAACTCTCTCGACAATTTCAATATTTTTCAAACTCTCAATTTTTTTCGGGTTGTTGGTGAGAAGCTTGATCTTGGTGATCTTAAAATAATCCAACACAAATTCGACCATTTCATACGTGCGCTCATCGTCCAAAAAGCCTAACTGATGGTTAGCTTCAATGGTGTTAAAACCTTTGTCTTGCAAAGCATACGCATTGACTTTATTGAGCAGTCCTATGTTTCTGCCTTCTTGACGTAAATAAATAACCATTCCACCATTTTTTTCGATGGTTGTAAGCGCAAATTCGAGCTGATCGCGACAGTCACATTTAAGACTTCCCATACTATCACCGGTTAAACATTCACTGTGAACGCGTACCAATGGAATCTCTCCTAAAGGCTCTTTAAATACCACAAGATGCTCTTTAATACCTTGTTTAAACGATTGGATTTTGAACGTCCCAAAACGTGAGGGAAGGTTCGCAACCTCGGAAATTTCTATTTTCATTTTCTTTTATATCCAGTTATGCTAAAATCACTACTTTTTATAACGAGGTCTAATTTTAACCAAGATAAGGCAAAAGAATGTTTAAAAGATTTAGAAGACTTAGAATGAATGCAACACTTCGTTCCTTAGTACGCGAAACAACACTCAGCATGGATGATTTTATCTATCCGTTATTTGCTAAAAGTGGCGTAGGCATTAAAAAAGAGATTAGCTCGATGCCTGGTGTGTATCAGATGAGCATTGATGAGATTGTTAAAGAGTGTGGAAGTTTGCAAGAACTTGGCATTAACTCTATTATTTTATTTGGAATTCCTGAGGTGAAAGACAGTGTGGGAAGTGACGCGCTGTGCGAACATGGCATTATTGCTAGCACTATAAAAGCCGTAAAAAAGGCATACCCAAAAATGTTTGTCGTCACCGATCTTTGTTTTTGTGAATTTACTGACCATGGACATTGTGGCATTTTAGACATCGAACATGAGAGTGTCAACAACGACGCTACACTGGAAATTTTAGCCAAACAAGCTCTCGTTCACGCACACGCTGGAGCGGATATGATAGCCCCTTCAGGCATGATGGATGGCATGATCGAAGCGTTACGCGACGCCCTTGATAGCGAAGGGTTTGTAAACTTGCCGATTATGAGTTATTCGACTAAATTTGCAAGTGCTTACTATGGACCATTCCGTGATGTGGCAGAATCTGCTCCTTCTTTTGGAGACCGTAAAACCTACCAGATGGACCCAGCAAATAGGAGAGAAGCGATAGCAGAATCCGTGGAAGATGAGATGCAAGGTGCAGACATTTTGATGGTCAAACCAGCCCTTGCATACCTTGACATCATTCGTGATGTACGCAATGCCACCTCGACCCCTTTGTGTATTTATAACGTGAGTGGCGAATACGCGATGCTCAAGGCCGCAGGTAAAGCGGGTGTGATTGATTATGAGCGTGTGATGATGGAGACCATGATTGCGTTTAAACGTGCTGGGGCTGACATTATCATCAGTTATCACGCGAAAGAAGTAGCAGAAGTATTAAGGAGAAGATAGGATGAGACATTTTTTAACACTCAAAGATTTTAGTAAGAAAGAGATTTTAGAGATGATTGATCTTGCTATTGCCATTAAAAAAGAGGCAAAAGCAAAAAATTATGTGCCTTACCTGAAAGATCAAACATTAGGTATGATTTTTGAAAAAAGCAGTACCAGAACACGCGTAAGTTTTGAAGTGGGTATTCATCAGCTTGGAGGTGTAGGTTTGTTCCTCTCTTCCAATGACCTTCAATTGGGACGTGGCGAGCCTATGAAAGACACGGCACGTGTGATTAGCCGTATGGTTGACATGGTGATGATTCGCACGTTTGCTCAAAGCACTCTTGAAGAGTTTGCAGCGTATTCACGTGTACCCGTCATTAGCGGACTAAGTGATGCGTACCATCCTGTTCAATTGATGGCAGACTATCTCACGATGGTTGAGTATAATAAAGCGACCAATCCGATCGTAGCGTATGTAGGCGATGGCAACAATATGACCCATTCATGGCTCATGCTGGCTTCCAAACTTGGTTTTGAGCTTCGTGTTGCTACACCAAAAGGGTATGAGGTTGATGCTAAAATATTAGCGGAAGCCCTTGCTTTTGCAAAAGAGAGTGGTGCGGTCATTAAAATCGGCAATGATCCAAAAGAGGCGATCAAAGGTGCTACGGTTGTGACAACAGACACATGGGTTTCCATGGGGCAAGAAGCGGAAAAAGCTGCGCGTGTGGCAGCATTCCAAGGATATATGGTCGATGATGCGATGATGCGCTTGGCAGAAAAAGATGCGATGTTTTTACACTGCTTGCCAGCATACCGTGACTATGAAGTAAGTGAGAGTGTCTTTGAAGCACATGCGGATGAGATTTTTGATGAGGCAGAAAACAGACTTCATGCCCAAAAAGCCGTGATGGTATGGCTCGATAGGCATAGAAACAGCTAATGGAATTTAAACGAAAAAAAGAGTTCAGGATGATAGAAAAAATTTCTAAGGGCCTCAGCCTCAGTAAACAAAAAGAACAGACGGTTTTAGAGATTGTGCCAAGTGAAGAAGAAAACGCGAAGCTTTTACGCCTCAAAAATGGCGCATGGGATAATCTAAAAGAGCCATGGTTAGTGTACGATGAGAAGCAAAAACTTCATGCACTGCTTTCTATTGACACACTCACTAAAATGATAGAGCACTTTAAAAAAGCGGAGCAAGAGACACTTTTTCTCAAATTAGAGAAAAGCATTTTGCAGCAATTGCCACTTGATTTTCAAGACGTTTGGACAGTAGCAACAGAAGAGATCAAAAAGAGTAAAAAAAGCGAAATTGATTTTGATAAATTGGTCAAAAAGATCAAAAAAGATCATCCAAATCTCTTTTTAGACCTGAAAGATCTCTATTTGCCTGAAGGGGCGAGTATTATCAGCGCGATAGAGCGCTAGGATGAAGCATGATTGATTTTGATAAATTTGCCAAGTACTCCAAAGCGGGTCCAAGGTATACAAGTTACCCAACAGCGCCCGAGTTTCATGAAGGATTTACGCATAAAAGTTATGAGAGCATCTTGGCAACCCAAGATAAGAGCCGTAAACTCTCACTTTATTTTCACCTTCCTTTTTGCCGAAGTGCCTGTTACTTCTGTGGGTGTAACGTCGTTTACACCAGTAAGGAAGATAAAAAAGAGCGCTACATAGACTATCTTGAGCGCGAACTCGAACTTCTCTCCAAACACCTCGATACCTCTCGCGAAGTGATTCAGATGCACTTTGGTGGTGGTACGCCAACCTTTTTTAACACAACACAGCTAGAGCGCATTATTGGCTCCATCAAACGTTATTTTAAAAACTTTGCGAAAGATGCTGAAATCAGTTGTGAAATTGACCCACGTTTTTTAACCAAAGAGCAGTTAAATGTTCTGACAGGTAATGGGTTTAACCGCATTAGTTATGGGGTTCAAGACTTTAACGATGAGGTTCAAAAAGCGATTCACCGTATCCAGCCTTACGATGTGACGGGCAATGCCGTGAAAATGGCTAAAGAGGCAGGGATTAAGTCGATTAACATGGACTTGATTTACGGACTTCCGTACCAAACGTTTGAGAGTTTTCAAGAGACCCTTCGTTTGGCAGTTTCACTTGATCCGACACGTTTAGCGGTTTTTAACTACGCCCACGTACCGTGGATGAAAAAGTCCATGCGCAAGATCGATGAGACCACGCTTCCGCATCCGAGTGTCAAGCTTGCCATTATGCGCTACACCATCGACTATTTGGAGTCAAATGGCTATAAAATGATCGGTATGGATCACTTCGCAAAGCCTGATGATGAGCTTTTCTTGGCGATTGAAAAAGGGGAGTTGCACCGCAATTTTCAAGGTTATACGACCAAAGGTGGCGCAGATCTTATTGGCATTGGTTTGACGAGCATCGGTGAGGGTTTGAAACACTATGTGCAAAACTTCAAAGAGATGGACGAATACGAAAAAGCCATCGATGCAGGTGTATTGCCAGTACATCGTGGGCTTACACTCAATGATGATGACGTGCTGAGAAAAGCGGTCATCATGGAGATGATGAGCAACTTTAAGCTAAACATTGCCGGCATTGAGCAAGCATTTGGCATTAACTTTTTCGACTATTTTGCAGACGCTATTAAAGCGCTTGAACCATTTGAGCAAGAAGATTTGGTTGTGGTTGATAGAGTTTCTAAAAAGATTTTAGTCAATACAACAGGCACACTGCTGATTCGAAATATCGTGATGCCTTTTGATGCGTACCTCCAAAAAATACCTGAAGACAAACGACGCTTCAGTAAAACGGTGTAACAGATGTTTAAATTCAATGTAACGAGTGATGCCTGTGTCAAGTGCGGTAAGTGTATTCCTGTTTGTACGATTCACGAAGTTAACCGTGATGAAGTTACTTCTCCAAGAGGTTTTTTAGACCTTCTCGGTGCGTACCAACGAGGTGAACTCGAACTCGATAAAAATGCTAAAAACATTTTTGAGAGCTGTTTTTTGTGTACGAATTGTGTGGATGTCTGTCCGAACGATTTACCTGTGGATATGCTCATTGAGCAAGCGCGCAATGACATTCGCAAAAAATTTGGGCTTGCTTGGTACAAAAAACTCGCCTTCTTCTTGCTTCGCAACCGTAATATTATGGACGTTTTGGCTCGTTTTGGTTACATGTTTCAAACCTGTGGTTTCAAAATGGTCGAAAAACAAAAATCAATGTATTTGCGTAATTTTCCGATCATCAAGATGGACAGACTCTTTCCAAGTTTGGCAAAAAAGACCTTCTTAAACTCACATCCCGATGTCATTCATAACGGTGGCAAAGGCAAAGTGGGCATTTTCATCGGTTGTTTAGCCAATTACATGTACACCGACATCGGCAAGTCTTTACTTGAGATTTTAAAAGAGTTACAGATAGACGCTTACCTTATTAAACAACAAAAATGCTGTGGTGCCCCTCAGTACTTCACGGGTGATTTTGACAGTGTGGACTTTCTCGCGAAGTTTAACATCGAGTACATCGAAGGTTTTGTGGGCGAACTTGATGCCATCATCATTCCTGAAGCGACCTGTAGCGCGATGATCAAAGCAGACTACGTTCACTTTTTCCACGACCAACCTGAGTGGCAAGCAAGGGCTAAAGCGATTGCCCCACACATCTTTATGGCTACAGAATACCTAGAGAAAAAGACAAATTTAGCCGAGATTTTAGCCAGTAAATCTCGTAGATCCGAGACGATCACCTACCACGACCCTTGCCACGCGCGCAAAATGCAAGGGGTTTGGAAAGAACCACGAAACTTACTCTCACAAAATTATGTGATGAAAGAGATGAGCGATCCGAACCGTTGTTGTGGTTTTGGTGGTGTCACCATGCAAACAGGCAATTACCGTTTTGCCAAAGCCGCAGGACTACCAAAAGCCGCGATGATTAAAGAGACGGGTGCTGAGTATGTGAGTGCAGAGTGTAGTGCGTGTCGTATGCAACTGGGCGATGCGATGCACGGGCAAAAAGTCGATGTCATCTTCAAAAACCCAATCGAATTGATTGCTAAAGCGCTTCGAGAAGGGTAAGTCAAATGTTTACATGTAAGGCTGAGAGGTTTTACATGTAAAATATCGCAAAGCAATTAATTCAATTCTCTCCTAAACTTTAAATGACCGCATAAAGGATATGGATGGCAAAAATGGGAAGTAATTATGAACAATTTGTTCAAATATTACAGCAAGCACTTTTAGATTCTGAACCATTTGCAAAACAACACAATATTGAAGTGGAACGAAACAAAAAAATTATTGATAATAATGGAATAGAACGAGAATTTGATTTATATTGGGAATATGAATTAGCAGGCATAACATACAAAACAATTATTGAGTGTAAAGATTATTCTTCAAAAATATCGATTGAAAAGATAGATGCTCTTATCGGGAAACTTCATGATTTACCAGATATCAAACCTATATTTGCGACTAAAATAGGATATCAAAGTGGTGCTGAGGCAAAAGCACGTCAAAATAAAATAGATTTACTCATTGTTAGAGAAGAAAATTCCAATGACTGGCAAGATGAAAACGGTAATCCACTTGTCAAAATCATTGAAATACATATACATGTATTATCTCCAGCAAAAATTACAAATTTCAAGCCGTTTATAGACAAAGACTGGGTTCAGAAGAATACAGATGTTGATGTGTCAAAACCATTGAATTTTAGAGCTAATAACAACGAAATATTTATTGAAAATTATGAAAATGGAGAAAGATATTCATTGCATGATTTAGCTAATAGATTAGATTCTAAAAGCAATCAGTATGGAAATTTTACAAATCAAGAGAATTTTGAGGATGCTTATATACACTATGGTACTACGAATTTTAAACTTCGTGCCTATACAGTAGATTATGAAATTATGCCGCCACAGAAACTTATATTTACTATTGATTATGCTCAAGAGCTCATAGGCGTCATTGAATATCTCCATCAAGGAAACATAACAGCGGTTTTCAAAGATAGAATAATAAAAGATTGGAAAAAGAAATAATATTATAAATACTTAGTTGATACTATTTTAAAAGAAAACCTTTTGCGGGGTTTAACTTAATATTCAATTCTTTACATGTAAACCTCTAATTTCGGATCAAAAGATACCTCTTCCAAATCCAAATCGCCAACACAAGCGCCACACTTCCAAACAAAGCTCCGAACATCCCCACGTTTGCCATTGAACTCTGAGATATAACCAAACTTCCCACAAAAGCGCCCCCGCCAATGCCAATGTTATAAATGCCCGAATAAAGGGACATTGCAACATCGGTGGCATCAGGGGTGAGTTCTAAAACGGTGACTTGAAGAATGAGGCTAATGAGACAAATCGCAATGCCCCAAAGAAGGCACAAAAGACTAAAGGGAATGGTGTGTGGTGCAAGTGGGAGCATCAAAAGTAACGATAAGATGAGTGCTCCAAGTGAACTTACGATGATCGTAAAGGGGTATTTGTGTTTGAAATGCGCAAAAATCGTACTGCCAAGCATTCCTGCAATACCGAAAATAAAGAGCGTTACGGTTGCAAAGTCAGCACTTAAAAAGGCGATTTGTTGCACGAACGGCTCGATGTACGAGTAGGCTGTAAAATGCGCAGTAATCGCTAAAGCGGTTAAAAGATAAACGCCCATAAGCGCAGGTCGTTTGATCAAAAGCGGTAAGCTTTTTAGAGAACCTGCATTGACACTGGGAAGTTGTGGTAAAAGTTTCATGAGAAAAAACATCATCGCAAAGGCGACTAAAGCGATGCAGGCAAAGGTTGTACGCCAGCCCAAACTCTGACCGATGAGGCGACCAAGAGGCAAACCCAAAACGATGGCAAGGGATGTGCCTGTCGCTAGAATGCCAAGGGCGCGTGTTTTTTTACCTTGTGGGGCTAAGCGGTAAGCCAGTGAAGCGGTTATCGACCAAAAGATGGCATGAGAAAACGCTATACCAATGCGTGAGAACATCAAAATCCAAAAATTCCATGCGAGGACAGAGAGTATATGGCTAGCAATAAAAAAAGAAAATAAAAGCAGAAGTAATTTTCGGCGTTCCATATCTTTGGTAAGAAGCATCAATGGTAACGATGTTGTGGCTACGACCCACGCATAAACGGTCATCATAAGCCCAGTCTGAGCTTCGCTAATGTTAAAATCACTCGCGATGTCAGTGAGTAAGCTAATAGGAGCGAATTCGGTGGTGTTAAAAATAAATGCTGAAATAGTGAGACAAACGACTGGAAGCCATGGTTTCCATGAGAAAAAAAGCGAAGCAAACATACTAAAAAAGCCTTTTGGTAAATGAGCGGTTATTGTAGCCAAACACTCACTAGAAGCAGTTGAAAGGGTGCAATTGCAGAGGGGATTTAACGAAATATTTGTATAATAATCGCTTACATGTAATCAAAAGAGGACGAATGAAAGAAGAAAATCTCTGCCCTTGTGGTAGTGAAAAAACCTATGAAGCGTGTTGTGAGCCGTACCATAAACATCATAATGCTCCAACTGCCGTTGCATTGATGCGTTCACGCTACGCTGCGTATGTATTTGGATTGGTGGATTATCTGTTTGAAACCACGCATCCAAGCCATCGTGCAAAAAATCTCAAAGAGGATATTGCCTTTACATGTAAAGGTTTAGCCTGGACAGAACTTGAAGTTTTAGAGACGTGGCAAGGTGGAGAAAAGGATAAAGTAGGCAAAGTCTCTTTTCGTGCTTCATTTGTGCAAAATGGTGCGAAAGGTTTGCATGAAGAGCATTCACGGTTTAAGCGATTTGGTAAAGCGTGGATGTATGTCGATGGCGAAGTCAAAGGTTAGGTTATGTACGCACTTGACGTTATACAGCAAGAACTCAAAGACGACATAGAGCATTTTGGTCGTGTGGTGCATGTTAAAAAGGGTGAAATTCTGATGCGCCCTGAAGAGTGCATGGAACACTTTTTTGTCATCTTAGAAGGGCGTGTCAAAATCTCGCAGATCAACTTTGAAAATGGCAAAGAGCAGATACTTTATCTACTCACCAAAGGTGATATGTACGACATCATTACCCTTTTAGATGCCAAAGTGCATGAAAATGTGGCGATGGCGCTCGATGATGTGACACTTCTTGTTTTTCCCATTGAGCTTTTTCGTGAGTGGATCGAAACAAAGCCTTCCTTTAACAAACTCTTCTTACCGTATGTTGCGAAACAGCTCCGTGATGTTGAAACCTTGGCAGCAGATTTATCGCTTTATGACACTACTACACGCTTGGTGAAGTTGATCGCTAAAAACATTGAAAAACAAGGAGATAAGCAGACACTCAAACTTATCAATAATCTTTCGCATGAAGAGCTAGCAAGCCTTGTGGGCACAGTACGAAAAGTGCTCAATCGCAATTTACAATCGTTAAAAAAGCAAGGGCTTATTGATGTCAAACGCAAAGAGATTTTCATAAAAGACTCTCAAAACTTGCTTGAACATCTTCCTGAAGAGTAGCCATTTTATGCCACTTAAGTGGCAGACAAACGTTTTTACATGTAATAAACTTCTCCCATAAAATTTAAGGAGTTTAACATGTTAGTTACACGATTTAATCCGTATAAAGAGCTTAAAGAGTTGGAGAACAGGCTGTTCAATTATTATCCTGCTGAAAGTGATGAAAGTGGCATCTCAGCGTTCAAACCTACTGTGAGTACACGTGAGGGCGAATTTGCTTACCATGTTGAAATTGACCTTCCTGGTGTTAAAAAAGAGGACATCAGCATCGATGTTAAAGATAATCAAATCGTCATTTCAGGAGAGCGAAGTTTTAAAGAAGAGCGACAAGAGAAAGACTACTACAAAGTTGAAAGCAGTTACGGTAAGTTCCAACGCAGTTTTGCATTGCCTGAAAATGTTGATGTTGAAAATATCGAAGCAAGTAGCCAAGATGGTGTGCTTGAAGTCGTGCTTCCAAAACTGAAAGTTGAAAAAAGCGAAGTGAAAAAAATCCAAGTCAAATAAAAAGACTTTGAGGCAAGGGTAAACTCTTGCCTCTGCTGATATGCGGTAGATTCCTTTTCCTAATTTACGCTACAATCTTCTTTAATAATCGGGGCAAAGGAAGTTTCTTGAGACGCTTGTGGGAATCTACACTCTTACCATGGGTTTTCTTATTCTTAGGGGTAGCATTCTCCTTGTTTATTGCATGGAAAAGCGCTCTTTGGATTAAAGAGACAGAACAGATTCGCTTTCAAGCCGCTTCAAATCATATATCAAGTTTAATTCAAAAAGAGCTCAGAGCACATATTCAACTCTTACGCAGTGCCGCAGCTTTTATGAATGCTTCTGACGATGTATCGCGTGAGGAGTGGAAACATTATGCCCTTTCAAACCATATCAATGAGCAGTTTTTAGGTTTTCGTGCATTTGGTTATGCACCTTTAATTCAACCCCATAATCGTCTCAAACATGAAGAAAGCGTTCGTGAAGAAGGGTTTTCTCACTACACTGTTTTCCAAATCAATGCCTCATCAAATTCTGCACTCTTCCCCGTAACCTATATAGAGCCTTTATCTGAATTAAATGAAAAAGCCTTTGGATTAGATTTGGCTTCTGAGGGCATACGAAAAGAGGCATTGTATCAATCTTTGATGCGAGCAGATGCGACACTCTCTTCTAAAATTGATTTGCTTCAAAAATACATTACCGACCATCAAGCTGGCTTTCTGATCTTTTTCCCTTTATACCAATCACGAGAAATTCCATCTTCAGAAGAAGAGCGTTTGAAGGATGTAAAAGGGGTTGTTTATGTCGCTATTGATTCTAAAAAAATGTTTGAACAACTCTTACAAAGTAATTATATTTTAGTTGATTTTGAAATTTACGATGGAACTGTACCTTTAGCGCAAAACCTTCTTTATAATTCCAATCCTGATCTGATTGAGCCAAGATTAAGCCAGTATACCTCTTTGGAAATTTACGGAAAGACATGGACGATTCATTTTAAAGCCAAAGATGTGTTAGAAATGAGCAACAGTCATTACTTTCCATGGTTCCGAATGATTTTTGGTCTGCTTTTATTTAGTTTACTGAGCGGATTGATTTATGTGCTTCAGCATACACGAAAAAAAGCATATGCAATAGCCGATGAAAAGACAAAACTTCTTGCTCAGTCCGAGGCTGAAATCCGCTCCATTTTTCAGACAATGCAAGAGGGTGTGGTGGTTTTGAACGATCAAGGCATCGTTGCAGAGTGTAATTTGGCTGCACAAGAGATGTTGAAGGTTGCTAAAAGTGACATTGTTGGTAAAGTGGGTAGCGATACTAAATGGAATGCTGTTCATGAAGATGGTTCGGTGTTTGACATAGAAGAGCGTCCCTCTTTTAAAGCATTTCATACGGGAGTAGCACAAAATAATGTCATTATGGGAATTAGGCGAGAAGATGGTTCTCTTTTGTGGGTTCAAACGAATGCTCAGCCCATTTTTTCGGATGATTTTGACAAAATTACATCGGTGTTGATTACGTTTAGTGATATTACTGCGTATCGTAAATCAAAACATGAACTTGAAAAATACCTTCAAATTATTGATACGCATGTGATTACTTCGAGTACAGATTTGAAGGGGATTATAACGGATGTAAGTGAGGCATTTTGTAAGATTTCAGGGTATACAAAAGAAGAACTTATTGGGAAAAGCCACAATATCGTCAGATACCCAGATATGCCTATAACTCTTTATCAAGAGATGTGGAGTACGTTGAAAAAAGGTATTTCGTGGAGTGGGGAGATCAAAAACAGACGTAAAGATGGATCTGTTTATTGGATGGAAACGATTATTGAACCTCGGTACAATGAAGAGTATTATTTAGTAGGGTACACTGCCATTCGACATGATATTACCGATAAAAAAAGAGTTGAAGAACTTTCTATTACCGATCGTTTGACAGGCTTGTATAATCGTCTTAAACTCGATGAACTCTTTGCCTATTACCTGAGTATTGCCAAACGTCATCAGACACCTCTTTCGATTTTACTCCTTGATATTGATAAATTCAAATCGGTTAATGACACGTATGGGCATCAAGTAGGCGATAGTGTATTGCAAGAGATAGCAAAGCTTTTAAAGGCAAATGTCCGCTTGGAAGATGCTGTAGGAAGATGGGGTGGAGAAGAATTTTTGATTCTTCTTCCAAGTAGTAATGTTGAAGAGGCACATTTATTGGCAGAGAAACTTCGTGCTGTCATTGAAGGAGAAGATTTTGCGTATGCAGGGAGTCGTACAGCCAGTTTTGGTGTGGCAACGTATCATTTAAATGATGATGAAACAAGTATGGTTGCACGAGTGGATGAGTCACTTTACCGTGCAAAAGAGAATGGTCGCAACCGTGTTGAAGTAGAGGTATATGCGTGCAATCTACCTTCTTCCTAAACTCTCTCTTAATGTAAACGCAGTAGAATATCTTTTTTACATGTAAGGATTTGAATGCTTTTTTGGAATAATATTTACAGCCAATTTGACCCTGTTGCTTTTAAATTAGGACCTATTGCCGTTCATTGGTATGGGCTTATGTATATGCTTGCCCTTCTTGGAGCGCTTTATGCTGCAAAATGGTTTGTCAAACGTGACAATCTTGGCTTTACGAATCAAATTTTAGAGAGTTATTTTATTTGGATTGAAATTGGTATTGTTTTGGGTGCACGCATTGGTTACATTCTTTTCTACGATCCGCATGTGGATTATTACCTCTCCAATCCGTGGCAGATGTTTAATCCTTTTATGGATGGTACGTTTGTGGGCATTCGTGGTATGAGTTATCATGGTGCAATTATTGGATTTTTTCTTGGTACTTGGTTTTTCTATCTCAAACATAAAATCAATGTTTGGAGACTTCTTGATGTGGTAGCCCTAAGCGTTCCTGTGGGTTACATCTTTGGACGCATAGGTAATTTTCTCAACCAAGAACTTTTCGGCAGACCAACCGATGTGGCATGGGGTATCTATGTTGATGGTGTGCTTCGTCACCCTTCGCAACTCTATGAAGCACTCTTAGAGGGATTGATGGTTTTTGTGGTACTCTATTTTTACCGAAACTTTAAAAAATACGATGGTGAGCTCATCGCACTTTATGGCTTTTTCTACTCTTTGGGACGTTTTATTGCAGAATTTTGGAGAGAACCAGACTTTCAAATCGGTTTTGTGTACGGTGAATGGATGAGTAAAGGTCAAGCGCTTTCTATCCTTATGATAATTGCTTCTTTACTCCTCTATGGCTTCATCATCAAACGGGGTAAACGGGGATAAAAAATCCCTTTTAAATCCCCTTTCGTATATTATAATTTCAACTAATATGTACAAAATAACATAGTTGTGATGTGTTTAAACTTCTTCTAAATGCCTTTAAAATGGACTTTGTTAGAGATTGACATTCATAAGTGTGTTATCTTGCACATTTATGAGTGTTTATAAAACTTCACAAAAAGGATAAAATGTGAGTGACCTACTTGAAGGTTTTCTAGGTACGAGCGTTGAGGGAAAAAAGAGTAGAGTTCCTGCAAAATTGGACTATGTTCAAAGTGCAACAGGACTATTCTTAGGTTTGTTTATGTGGGGACATATGTTCTTTGTATCAACTATTTTGATCAGCAAAGACTTTATGTACACAATAACAAAAATGTTTGAAGGCAGTTTGTTCCTAAGCGAACCACAGCCTATAATCGTTTCTGCAATTGTATTGTTTGTATTTGCAGTCTTTATTGTACATGCAATGCTCGGTATGAGAAAATTGCCTATTACATTTAGACAATATCAAGCATACAAAACACACATGGGCATGATGAAACATGATGATACGACTATGTGGTTTACACAAGCGTTCACAGGTTTTGCAATGTTCTTCCTTGGTTCTGCTCACCTCTTTACAATGGCGGTTCAAGCAGATAAAATTGGACCATTCGGTTCAGCAGATAGAATGTACAGCGAATTTATGTGGCCATTTTATCTTCTTCTTCTTCTAGCAGTTGAATTCCACGGTGGTATCGGCCTTTATCGTCTTTGTGTTAAATGGGGATGGTTTGAAGGTGAACACGCAAAAGATTCTCGTAAAAATCTTAAAAAAGTTAAATGGGCTGTGACTGTATTTTTCTTAGCACTTGGTCTTTTAACACTTGCTGCGTATGTCAAAATCGGTTACGAGCACAGAAATAATGTTGGTGAAGCGTATAAACCAACGGCACAAGTAGAAGCAAGATATGATGTGAAGGTTAGGGCGTAAAAATGAACGTAAAATATTGTGATGCACTGGTAATCGGTGGTGGTTTAGCAGGTCTTAGAGCGGCGATTGCAACGCAATCTAAAGGTCTTAGCACAACAGTTTTAAGTCTTTGTCCAGTTAAGAGATCTCACTCTGCTGCGGCACAAGGTGGTATGCAAGCAAGTCTTGGTAACTCAAAAATGAGTAGAGGTGACAACGAAGATGTTCACTTTGCTGATACTGTAAAAGGTAGTGACTGGGGTTGTGACCAAGAAGTTGCACGTATGTTCGTTACCGTTGCTCCTAAAGCTATCCGTGAGTTAGCTGGTTGGGGTGTGCCTTGGACAAGAATTGCTAAAGGTAGCAGAGAAGCTATCATTAATGCTGAGAGAACGACTATCGTTGAAGACGAAGAAGTACATGGTTATATCCACTCTCGTGACTTTGGTGGTACTAAAAAATGGAGAACCTGTTATACAGCGGATGCTACAGGCCATACCATGCTTTTTGGTGTTGCGAACGAAGCGTTGAAACTTGACGTAAATATTGAAGATAGAAAAGAAGCGATTGCGCTTATTCATGAAAACAACCGTTGTTACGGTGCGATTGTAAGAGATCTAGTAACTGGCGAGCTTTGGGCTTACGTTGCTAAAGGTACTTTGATTGCAACAGGCGGTTACGGTAGACTTTACAAACAAACAACCAATGCGGTTATTTGTGATGGTATTGGTGCTGCTATTGCTCTTGAGACAGGTGTTGCGACACTTGGTAACATGGAAGCAGTACAATTCCACCCAACCCCAATTGTTCCTTCAGGTATCCTTTTAACAGAAGGCTGTAGAGGTGATGGTGGTCTATTACGTGACGTTGATGGTCATAGATTTATGCCAGACTACGAGCCAGAGAAAAAAGAACTTGCAAGTCGTGACGTTGTAAGTCGTCGTATGATGGAACACATCCGTAAAGGTAAAGGTGTTAAATCTCCATATGGCGAGCACTTGTGGTTAGATATCTCTATTCTTGGTCGTGCACATATTGAGCGAAACCTAAGAGATGTACAAGAAATTTGTCAAATCTTTAACGGTATCGATCCTGCGGATGAAGGTCCAAAAGGCTGGGCACCAGTTCTTCCAATGCAACACTACTCAATGGGTGGTATTAGAACAAAAGCAACCGGTGAGTCTCCAACACTTTCAGGTCTCTTCTCTGCTGGTGAAGCTGCTTGTTGGGATATGCACGGATTTAACCGCCTTGGTGGTAACTCTGTAAGTGAAACCGTTGTTGCTGGTATGATCGTTGGTGATTATTTTGCTGACTATTGTTTAGCAAATGAAGTGAATGTTAACACTGCAACGATTGAAAAAGCAATTAAAAAACAAAAAGAATTCATTGATCATTTGTTGACTAACAAAGGTAAATATAATATCTTTGAAATCAAAAACAGAATGAGAGATATTATGTGGGAAAAAGTTGCAATTTTCCGTGATGGCAAAGGTCTTGCTGAAGCGGTTAATGAACTTGAAGAACTTCTCAAAAAATCTCATGATGTTAATGTTAAATCTAAAACAGCATCTGCAAACCCAGAACTTGAAGAAGCATACCGTGTTCCTATGATGCTTAAACTTGCTCTTTGTGTAGCAGTTGGTGCAAGAGATAGAACAGAGAGTCGTGGTGCTCACTATAGAGAAGACTTCCTTAAACGTGATGATCTTAACTGGTTAAGCCGTACACTAACTTCATGGAAAGAGGGTTCTACTCTTCCAACAGTTACGTATGAACCACTTGACATTATGAAAATGGAAATTCCACCAGCATTCCGTGGTTACGGTGTTAAAGGAAATATTATCGAGCATCCTGTTAGTGCACAAAGACAAGAGGTTGTTGATAAAATTCGTGAAGAGATGGAAGCAGCAGGCAAAGACAGACATGAGATCCAAGATGCGCTTATGCCATTTGAGCTTCAACCATATTATAAAGCTAAAAATGAGAGATTTGGAGATGCAAAATGAGTAGAACTATTACCATAAGGGCTATGAAATATAACCCACAATCAAAACTTTCTAAAGCGCATTTTGCAGAGTACAAACTTGAAGAAACAGACGGTATGACACTGTTTATCGCGCTTACAAAAATTCGCGAGACAATGGACGCTGACCTTTCTTTTGACTTTGTATGCCGTGCAGGTATCTGCGGAAGTTGTGGTATGATGGTTAATGGAACTCCTAGACTTGCATGCCGTACTTTGACAAAAGATTTTAAAGATGGTGTTATTCAATTAATGCCTATGCCAGCATTCAAACTTATCAAAGATCTTTCTGTTGATACAGGTAACTGGATGAATGGTATGAGTAAACGTGTTGAGAGTTGGATTCACACAAACCACAAACCTGACATTTCTAAACTTGAAGCGCCTATGGAGCCAAAATTGGCTGATGAGACCTTTGAGCTTGATCGTTGTATCGAATGTGGTATCTGTGTTGCAGCATGTGGTACAAAATTGATGAGACCAAACTTTATTGGTGCCGTTGGTTTGAACCGTGTTGCTCGTTTTGCAATGGATCCACACGATGAAAGAACCGATGAAGACTTCTATGAGCTTGTCGGTGATGATGATGGAATCTTTGGATGTATGAGTCTTGTTGCGTGCGAAGACAACTGTCCAAAACACTTACCACTTCAATCAAAAATTGCTTATATGAGAAGAAAGCTAGTCGCTCTCAAATAAGTTTGCCTTTTTTCTAAGGGATAAGACACTTGTCTTATCCCTTGCCTTAATCTTGACATTTAGTCTTGCTTTTTTGTTTCTCTTATAAGAAATATTGATATAATCAAAAAAACTTTAAAGATAGTATCCCATGCATGTCATCAATGATTTTTTCTTACTCATTTGGGGTGAGAGGTTAAGCCAACACGCTGTTTTCGATGAAAAACATAAAACCCTCCTCGATCAAACCCTATCAACTGCTTTTGATAACTTCTGTGATGGTGTCGCCATCTTGCTTATCACAAGCCCTCAGAATTTTGCCAATATGGCAACCCTTGAAGAACCTAAAACTGCTTTAAATACACTGTTTCAACAATCAACCTTTAGTAAAGAAACCATACAATATGCTCAAAGCCAACTGCTTGGCTATCTGCTATTTCTTGGCAATTTACAGATCAATCATGCGATTCTTAAACGCTTAGAACTTTTAAAAAAAGAGGGGATTATCTCCTATGACACTGTACGTTCCTTAGGCAGTATTCTCGGTCTTATTGAAGAGAAAAAAATCGAAGTGGCATCTTTACATGTAAAGAGTGCAACAACACAAGAAAATTACTACAAAACAGCACTTCATAGGCTTTTAACTGCCATTGAAAATCTAAAACTTGCAGTTGAATCTCCACGCTTAAGTGAGCGTTTACATGTAATCCCTGAACGCTTAGAAAATCAACGTTTTTCCATCGGTATTACAGGCGTTATGAACGCGGGTAAATCTACCATGCTCAATGCGCTTTTAGGCCAAGAGGTTTTAGGCACTTCCGTTGTTCCAGAGACCGCAAACCTAACACTTATAAAATACGCTAAAAATCCTTACGCCGTTGTCAACTTTTGGAATGCCAAAGAGTGGAGCAAGATCGAGGAGGGTGCTAAAAGCCTTAAAAGTTTAGAGATTTTTGTTAAAGAGAGTCGTGAGCATTTTGGTGAAAAATTTAGTACATTAGTAACGCCAAAAGGTGAAAGTGAGTCCATTTCAGTCGAAGATTTAGCACTTTACACTTCCGCAAAACATTCCGATAAAAAATGCAATCTCGTCAAAAGTGTTGAACTCTACACCGATCTTAAATTTGTCCAAGATGGCGTCCAAATCGTGGATACGCCAGGCCTTGATGACCCTGTGGTTCAGCGTGAAGAGATTACCCTTGAATACTTAAGCGAATGCGATTTGATGATCCATCTGATGAACGCAGCACAAGCAGCAACACAAAAAGATGTAGATTTCATCATTGATGCTTTGTTATACCGCAATGTGGCGCGTTTACTAATCGTCATTACACGTATCGATGCGATTAAAGAGAAAGAGCTTGCGGAGGTCATCGCCTATACCAAACGAAGCATCGAAGCACGTCTAAAAGAGCAAAACAAGGGTGCAAAACTCGATGAGATTATTGCCAAAATTGTCTTTATCCCAATTGCAGGAAAACTGGCTCTGATGCATAAATTGGGTCAAGCAGATGAAGCTCTTGCCCTTGGTTATGATATGGAGCGCACAGGTTTACCTCTGGTGGAAGCATACCTTGAAGATGTTCTTTTTGGTGCAAACAGTCAAAAAGCCAATCTCATTATCTCTGCCAATTGTAAAGAGATTGAATCTGTCATTAGCGAATCCATGACATCGTTTGAGCAAGAACTTCACTTCTTAAATATTTCGCATGAAGAGATCGAACAAGCATACGCCAAAAATCAAGAAGAAAAAAAGGTGATGGCAAGCTTTTTGGAGCAAATCAAAATCAGTATCGCTCAAAATAAAGAAGAGATGCAACACTACTTTAGCACCCTTCAAAAATTTGCAAACAATCGCCTCGATACACTTCAAAATGTTGTGAAAAGGCGAATTACAGACGATGTAAGTTATGAATTTAGTAAAAATAAAAAAGCACCCAAAGAAGAACGCATCGGCTCTATTATTGAAACGGCAATCAAAGATGGCATGGTCGATCTTGTTCGTGACTACCGCTACGAATTTCAAAAAAAGATGCAAAGTTCCTTAGAGTATATGGATGCAAAGTATGGTGAGTTTAAAAGTGATGCGGGAGCACATCATTTTGATGCTAGAGCTTTTTGTGAAGAGCATTTAGGCTCACTTTTGATTTTTAAAAATAGCACGGTGATTATTGCTGGTGTGAATGATGCTATTAAAAAATACGGTAAAAATGACCTTAGTACACTTTCATCACTGCTTGATACACTTTTTGGTACAGAATTTTCAGGTATCAAAGAGATGCTTGGCGAAAAACTGCAGAAAGTTAACCAAGAGCTTTTAGGCTCATTTGTAAGCCTCTGTGAAGCACCTGCTCGTCTCATAGAAGAAAGGTTCAGTGCTGAAGAAGAGTTGATTGAACGTGCAATGCATCAGATGAAAGATGCAACACTTAACCGTGAGGCGCGCATTTTAGAGATCAAAGAAAAAGAGCGTGTGATGGGTATAGTACTCAATGATTTAAGTGCAACAAAGGAGCCAAAATGAGTCTACTAGAGAGTTTTGTCGCTTCGTATAAAGAGCACTTTTTAAAAGTGGTACCCCAGTTTGATGCAACGCTTTTAGGCGCACTTAAAAAAGTACAGTATGTGCTTCTTGCAGAACACCAACTTCCGTCTATCCAACTTAAAAAAGCACTTGATCGTCTTCAAATGCGTTCAGAAGAGCCGATGAAAGTCGCCATCACAGGGCAATTTTCAAGTGGAAAATCAACGTTTCTCAACGCTCTTTTAGCCAAAAGTATTTTACCAACAGGTATCACGCCTGTAACGTCCAAAGTCAATTACATTCGCTATGGCGAAGAGTTTAAGATTCGTGTGCGCTACAAAGATGGCAGAGATGAGTACCATGACATCAACACAATTGCTCATTTTACAGATCAGAGAGAACATGTCGAAGATATTGCGTATCTTGTATTGTATGCCCCACTCAACATTCTCAAAGACGTTGTATTTGTCGATACTCCAGGTCTTAACTCACAAGCCGCAACCGATACGCAAACGACCGAGAAAGTACTCAAAGAGGTCGATGGTATTATCTGGTTGACACTTATCGACAATGCAGGAAAAATGAGTGAGCTTCAAGTTTTGGAAGAGTACCTTGGTAAGTACCAAAACAAATCGCTTTGCGTACTCAATCAAAAAGATAAATTTACGCCACAACAAATCGAAGAGACGACCAACTATGTTAAAACAGCGTTTAAAGAGTTTTTTAGCGATGTCATTCCTATCTCGGCACGTCAAGCTTTAGAATCACGCAGCCATGACAAAAAAGTGATGATGGAAGAGAAGCTTGATGAGTTTATGCATGATTTACATGTAAAGCTTCAAAGCGGTGGAGAGAAGCTAGATTTTGCTGGTGTTGAGCACGATTTTAAAGCGTATCAAGCCACGCTTGATTCTATTTTGCAAAGTGACTTGGGTGCAAATCTCAAACTCTTGGAAGAGTCAAACATCGACAAAGTTTTAGATTTCATTCGTAACGAAATTCAGCCTAAATCAACACAATCCAAAGAGTTTGCTATTACCAAAGAGATTAAAGATATTTCTACCAAACTTATTGCGCAACATCAGCTGTTCTTAGCCATTTACGATGAGCTTTTAGACGAAATTGTACGTTTTGAAGCCGAAGCTAAAAATCTTTTTTCTGAGCTTAAAGGTAAGTTCTCACATGATCTTAAAAGTGCATTTATGCGTATTGAGCAAATTATTGAAACCATCGCTGATGCCATTTACAATCAAATCACAACCGAAAAACAGATTCGTTATGAAGCGCAAAAAGCAGGGCTTTTTAGTAAGCATGCAACCTACATGCCCTTTGAGTACCAAGCGCCTAAAATTAACTCCGATCTTATTTATAAAAGTCTTTTTTATGAAGAGAATCTCATCGGTAAGATGTTTAAACAGTACGTACGAAATCTTCTCTCCATTCAAAATGAAGTCAACGATAAAAACCGTTTGGTGTACCGCTCACTCGAGCAGGGCATTTTAAAATGGCAAACACCGTATGAGGTAATCCGTAAAAATGAAGAGCTTCACTCTGATATTGAATTTGCCAATATGCGTCGTTTTGCTTCTAAGGCGTACGAGAGCATCTTAAAGCCTTTTAACGATGAGATTGCAAACTCCTACGCGAAGATCAGCTCTGAGTTTAACCATCTTTCCAGTGCAGTGAGTTTTAACTACCAAAATGCAACCGAAGTGTGTGTAGCGTTTTTGGAAAACAAGATCGAAAAGTCGGCAAAACTCTACGAAGAAAATCCAACAAAATTTTCACTCTATGTACCCAAGCTTGATGAGATTAAAGAGCGTCTTCGAACATCGTTTCATCTCTATGAGCTTGAAAATATGATGAATACAAAAAATACGTTTCTCAATAAAGATTATGACCGCTTGATCAGCCAATTTACAGCGATTAAAGAAGAAAAAGTAGCGTTTTTAGAAGAGCGAAAAGCAAGACATTTCCGAATGATTGAGACGATTGAAAGTCTCTTAAAAGAGGTTGGCTAAAAAGCCAAACCTCTTTACATGTAATGTTTTTCTTTGAGTAGTTTGTAGAGCTTAAGAAGTGAAATAAAGAGCGTTGTAATCGCAGGTCCTAGTATCATTCCCCAAAAACCAAACGTTGTAAGTCCCGCAAAAATAGCGAAGAAAATCAAAAGCTCGTTGACATTGGTTGGTGTTTTGACCATCTTGTCATTGATGTACTTGATGATGAGTGGTTTGATAAAGGTGTCTGCAATGATGGAAATCACCACAATCGAATAAGTCGCGATAATAATCGCCGTGGTTGTATTGCCATGTGCTACTTCAATTGCACAGAGTGGAATCCACATAAGCGCTCCTCCAATAACAGGAATGAGCGATGCAAAACCGTAAAAAATCCCCAGTAAAAGCCCATCATAGCCAAAGTACATACCGATGAATGAGAACAGCGCACCTTGAAAAATGGCGCTGAGCAAAATGGAGTAGAAAACCACACTCATCACATTGGTTACTTCAGAAAAAACGATGTTTACCTCTTTGGCATCAATGGGCATCACGCTTTTAAAATAATCCACTAAATCTTTACCATTCAGAAGTGCAAAAAAGAAAAAGACAACAATCAGAAGCATATCTTTTAAAAAGCCAGCACTATTTTTACCGATAGATCCAAGATAAGAAAGAGCCGTGCTTGAGAGCTGAGCGATGTTCAGTGAGTTGATGAAATCATCCAAAGGTGCTTGCATAAAAGCCAGAGGTGCAGGCAGTTGGTAATCAAGGGTATGCAGATACGCTTGAACGCGCTCAATCATTGAAAAATCAAAATTGTTCACAATGCTACCAACCGAAGTGATAGTATAGACGATAGGACCAAAGAGAAGCAAGGAAAGAAGCATTGTGGATAAAACAGCTGCAAGATGCCTATTTTTAGTGAGCCCATGGAGTTTGAGGTTGAGATTGTATGTAGCCATTGCGAGCAGAGATGCAATAGCAATAATCATCAAAAAAGGCTGATAAAGTTTAATAATTGAAAAGAGAACGGCTAAGAAAATAGCCGTTAAAAAAAAGCGATGTTCATTCATACATTATCCTCAAAGAGTGTGCTTTGTAATACTGGTGGTGTGAGACGAAAAAGCTCATACGTTTTAGTTGTTGCAATTCTTCCGCGTGCTGTTCGTTCAATGTAACTGTTCGCAAGCAAGTAAGGCTCAATGACATCTTCAATGGTTCCTTCATCTTCGCTAAGTGCTGCGGCGATGGTACTCAAACCTAAAGGGCGACCTTTACTTTGCAGTAAAAGCTCAAGGTACTTGATGTCGAGTTCATCAAAACCAAGGTCGTTGACACCCAGCTCATTTAAGCCATATTGTGCGCGCTCAATGCTAATAGTCTCTTCATCCACCACGTCGGCATAATCACGAATTCGTTTTAAAAGACGAAGCGCAATTCTAGGAGTCCCACGTGAACGTCTTGCCATTTCGCTTGCCGCATCTTGAAGACAGATTTTCTCCAGTTTATGCGACGCTTTGGTGATAATAAGTGAAAGCTCATCTTTGGTGTAAAACTGTAGGCGAAAGTGCATACCAAAACGATCACGCAATGGCGAGCTAATCATACCTGCACGTGTCGTAGCGCCAATAAGCGTAAAACGAGGCAAGTCAATCTTGATCGTTTGTGCCGCAGGGCCAGAGCCGATGATGATGTCAAGGCGAAAATCTTCCATGGCAGGGTAGAGTATCTCTTCAATCGCAGGAGAAAGCCTGTGAATCTCATCGATGAAGAGAATGTCTCCTTCTTGAAGATTGGTTAAGATCGCTGCCAAATCACCACTTTTTTCGATCATCGGAGCGGCGGTTATTTTCATATTGGAGCGCATTTCATTGGAGATGATATGCGCTAAAGTCGTCTTACCAAGACCAGGAGGTCCAAAAAAGAGAATGTGGTCTAAACATTCTGAGCGTTTTTGTGCCGCTTGGATGAAAACTTGCAAGTTCTTTTTGATTTTCTCTTGTCCAATGTAGTCCTCAAATGAAGTCGGGCGTAAGCTTTTTTCATACTCATTTTCAAAGGAGATTTTTTCGATTTCGACGATGCGTTCCATCACACTCACTTTGTGTAGGTGTAAGGAGCTTCGGGAAAACTTCGCTCTTGCACCTCTTTGACATACGCATCAACGGCATTTTGAACCAGTGTGGCTCCTTCTAAATAGCGTTTTACAAATTTAGGTTGAAATGCTTGGAAAAAACCTAGCATGTCACTCCACACCAAAACTTGACCATCAGTATATTTTCCAGCGCCTATACCAATGGTTGGAATTGAGATCGCTTCAGAAATACGACGTGCGGCTTCTTCAACAACACCTTCGATGACTACACTAAATGCACCTGCTTCCTCGACAGCTTTAGCATCTTCGATCAATGCAAGTATATCTTCTTCGCTGCGTCCACGTACTTTATAACCACCTTCTGAACGTACATACTGAGGCATAAGTCCAATGTGCCCCATAACAGCAATAGAGTTTTGGGTCAGTGCCCTAATAATATGAGCCCGACTCACACCACCTTCGATTTTAACAGCATGTGCATTGGTTTGGCTGTATACAAGCGAGGCATTATGCAATGCCATCTTTTCATCCGTATACGTACCAAAAGGCATATCGCAAACGATAAAGGTCTCTTTAGCACCTGCACACACTGCTTTAGTGTGGTACAACATTACTTCTATGCTGGCTGAAAGTGTATCTGGCTTGGCATTGAAACTCATATTAAGGCTATCGCCAACAAGAATGATGTCAACTCTTTGATCGAACAAAGAAGCAAAAAGTGCATCATAAGCTGTAATGACAGTAAGGGGTGTTTGTCCCTTGTGTTGTTTAATAGATGTAATTGTTTTCATGGAGGAATTATACCCTCTTTTTTTACATCTAAGACAAGGATAATTTATAAAAAACATGGTACAATGAGCAACTTCGGAGGTAAGCAACATGGGTGTTTTGGCACAATTGGAAGTTGATTTTGACATCGAAATTGTAGGAGACTTTATCTCTCACTATGCCATTATGTGTGAAAATATGGAGCCTCTGATTATTGGGCTCGGTAGAAAAGAGCGTTATCCTGAAAATATTGGAGATCTTTTTCGCATTTTTCACAATATGAAATCAGCCGCAGGATTTTTAAAACTCGATCCTATTATAAAATTGGCGGTATTGTGCGAAGATATTGTTGAAGAAGCACGTGTATTGCAAGGCCCTGCAAGCGAAGAGTTTATTGATTGGTTGCTTCTTGTAAGCGATCAGTTTGAAAAATACCGAAAAGATGTCGAAAATGACGCGCCATTTTTCACGGTTCTAAATCCCTTAATTATAAAAGTACCTCATACGTTGGAGAAAGAGTGAAGCAATTAGTTGCCTATATTACGGCGGGTTTTCCCGATAAAAATTTTTCATTAGATTTAGTCTCTGCCCTCAAAGAGTCAGGTGTGGACAAGCTAGAGCTGGGTATTCCTTTCTCAGACCCAGTTGCCGATGGCCCTATCATTGAGGTTGCTAACTTACATGCACTACAGAATGGTTTTAAGATGGAGACACTTTTTGAAATCTCCTCAATAGTCGCTCCTCAAATTGATACCTATTGGATGGGTTATTTTAATCCTTTTTATCACAAAGGTGTCGAAACATTTGCACAAAAAGCAGTACAATTTGGTGTGAAAGGGTTTATTATTCCTGACCTTCCGCATGAAGAAGCGACTCCTTATGTTCCTTTAATGGATCAGTACAACCTTTCGCTTATCAGTTTTGTAGCACCAACGGATAGTAAAGAGCGTATAGCCAAAGTGGTTAAAGATGCCAAAGGATTTATCTATTTAGTAGCGTATGCAGGTATTACGGGAGCACATGCGAGTGAAGATCTAACGAAAACTATTCAAGCGATTAAAGAGAAGAGTAACACACCTTTGTTTGTAGGTTTTGGGGTGAATGAAAAAACAGCAAAAGAGCGTGCTCGTGGCGTTGATGGTGTTATTGTGGGAAGTGCTTTTGTGGAAGTCTTGCTCAATGAAAATTTAAGTGCAACGGAGAAAATCGCAACCATTGCACAAAAAGCAAAAATTATTAAAGAAAAAATTAACGCATAATCTATTCATTCATACAGTGGCACTTTTAGGTGTCACTGTTTCTTTTGTGTTGGTTCATCTGGTTGTCTGAGTTTTTCAAGAAGTTTTTCAAAAGGCTCTTTTGCCAAAATATCTGCAAATTGCGTACGATACGCTTGAATAATACTTACTCCTAAAACATCAACATCATAAATCATCCAGCTATTATTTTTATCTCTGTAAAATTTATAAATGATCTCATACACTTCACTGTTTTTCATCAGGTGAGTGGTCAAGTGAATACGTGCATCTTTTATTTTTTCCAAATTTTTAATAACAATCTTCTCATCCGTATAAAGATCGAGTTTTTCCATATACGATATTTTGAGCTTTTGCTCAAAGAGTTTGGTGAATTCAGTTTGCTTAGAAGATGAAAGTGATGCCCACTGTTTCCCTCCAATGGCAAGTTGTGACATCAAAGTATAATCAAAGATAGAATCAAAAATCACAAAAAGTTTCTCTGATCTTTCAGGTTTTTGAAGTTTTTTATCACGCAAAATAGTGGTTGCAAGATCAATATTGTTTTGCATATAAGTCGAGATATCATGTTCTTCTATGGCTACGAGAGAATGTGAACATAAGAATGTTAAGAACACTAAGGCAAGAATTCGTTTCATGGTATTATTCACTTATGAGTTTATTTCTTCTTGTTTCGTAAAAATTACGCAAGAAAGGATAGAGTTCGATGGCATCTTTTTTAAAGTTATCGTACTCTTTTACATGTAAAGAGGTTTTATTGACGGTATACAGTGCTGTAGTTGCAAGAGATTCTTCTGTACTATCCAGCAAATTTGCATCACGTGCTTTGACGTAATTGATTGGATTAAGCCACATATCACCAGCAAGTCCAGCAATATCACGGACATTTGATGGACCAAATAGTGGAAGAACAACGTGAAAACCATTACCAACGCCATAATACCCAAGTGTTTGTCCTAAATCTTCATCATGTGCTTTAATGCCCAATTCTTCGCCTGCTACATCCCTAAAGCCTAAAATTCCCATGGTTGAGTTGAGTACAAAACGTTCAGTTTCTTCCCAGCTATTGTAAAATTTTAGTTGCAAAAGGTTGTTTACAAAACGGATAGGAAAAAATAGATTATCAAAAAAGTTAGCAATACCATTGCGTGCCATTTGAGGCATGACATAAGCGTAACCTTGTGCTGTTGGCCTGAGAAGGTATTCGTAAAAATTATCGTTAAAGGTTGTCATAATTTCGTTATAACCGCTGAGTGGATCAAAAAGATTTCCATTGTCTTTTGCATTAAACTCCGCTTCAAAATCATCATTGGCATATGAGGTCGTTCCAATATATTCACTTGCGCAAAGGAACGAAAAGCTCAATAAACAGGCTAAGAGTAAACGCAAAATATCACCTCTGTCTTTTTTAAATTTGCGCAATTATAGGCTTTTTTTGATTTAAAGTAAATAAAGGTATGTAAATAGAACTTATATTTAGATTAAAACAAGCAAAATTTAATCTTATTTTGACTATAATCACCGTCCAAATCTCACACACACCAATCCTTATACGGTTGCAGGTAACCCTGTTGATGGGTGTGGAGGCTAAACCAAAAAAAACACAAGGAGCGCTTCATGGTAACCATGAAAGATCTATTAGAATGCGGTGTACACTTCGGACACCAAACAAGACGTTGGAATCCAAAGATGAAAAAGTTCATCTTCGGTGAGAGAAAAAACATCTATATCGTAGATTTACAAAAAACACTACGTTATTTTAGATATACGTACAATGTTGTTAAAGATGCAGCAGCAGAAGGCAAAACAATGCTTTTCGTTGGTACAAAAAAACAAGCAAGTCAAGCGATTAAAGAGTACGCAGAAAAATGCGGTATGCCATATGTTAACCACAGATGGTTAGGCGGAATGCTTACAAACTACCAAACAATCAGACAATCAATTCGTAAACTTGACATCATCGAGAAAATGGAAGAAGATGGACAAATTGACCTTCTTACTAAAAAAGAAGCGTTAATGCTTAGAAGAAAAAAAGAGAAACTTCTTGATTACCTTGGTGGTATCAGAAACATGAAAAACTTACCAGATATGATCTTCGTTATTGATACTGTAAAAGAGAAAATTGCGGTTCAAGAAGCAAGAAGACTTGGAATTACTGTTGTAGCTCCACTTGATACAAACTGTGATCCAGATGTTGTTGATCTTCCAATTCCAGGAAATGATGATGCGATTCGTTCAATTCAACTTTTCTGTAAAGAAATGTGTGAAGCGATGACTGAAGGTTATGAAATCCGCTCAAAAGACGCTCCAGCAGCTGAAGAAGCTTCTGACATTAGTGAAGATGAAAAAAAAGAATTAATTAGTGAAGTAGTGAGTGAAGAAGAATTTGCTGTAGAGGAAGGCGAATAATGGCTGAGATTACCGCTGCTTTAGTAAAAGAATTACGTGAGTCCACTGGGGCTGGTATGATGGATTGCAAAAAAGCACTTGTCGATACCGATGGTGATTTTGAAGCGGCAAAAGACCTTTTAAGAGAAAAAGGTCTTGGTAAAGCGGCTAAAAAAGCTGACAGACTTGCAAGTGAAGGTTTGGTCAATGTATACGTTGACGCAAGCTTGAAAACAGCGACTGTCAGTGAAATCAATGCTGAAACCGACTTCGTTGCAAAAAATGAAGGTTTTATTAATTTAACAAAAGATACAACTTCACATATTCAAACAAGCAATGTTGCAAGTGTTGAAGATTTGATGAAAACAACGATTAATGGTACTATTTTTGAAGAATATTTTGCTACAAAAGTTGCAACTATTGGTGAAAATCTTGTAGTTAGACGTTTTGCATCACTAAAAGCGGGAGCGAATGGTGTTGTAAACGGTTATGTTCACTCAAATGGCCGTGTTGGTGTTCTTATCGCAGCAAGCTGTGATAGTGAAAAAACTGCAGCAGCAGCAGGTGAATTTATCAGAAATCTTTGTATGCATGCAGCAGCGATGAAACCAAGTTTTCTAAGCTACACTGAGCTTGATGCTGAGTTTGTTGAAAAAGAGACGATTGGTATTAAAGCAGACATTGAAAAAGAGAATGAGGAGTTGAAAAGACTTCAAAAACCTCTTAAGCGTATGCCATTGTTTGTTTCTCGCGTACAATTAACAGATGCTGTTTTGGAAAACGCTAGAAAAGAGATGGAAGCAGAACTTAAAGCACAGGGTAAACCTGAGCAAATCTGGGATAAAATTATTCCTGGACAAATTGATCGCTTTATCGCTGACAATACACAGCTTGACCAACAGTACACACTTTTAAGTCAATTCTATGTTATGGATGATAAAAAAACCGTTGCACAAGTTGTTGAAGAAAAAGCAAAAGAGCTTGGTGGTAAAATTGAGCTTGTAGGCTATGTTCGTTTTGAACTTGGTGAAGGCTTAGAGAAAAAAGCATGTGACTTCGCTTCTGAAGTTGCTGAGCAACTTAAATAAATATTAAATTATTTGAGGTGAAGAGGAGACTCTTCACCCCTTCTTTTGAAGGACATTGATGTCTTTACTACACGCACACAATATCTCCCATGCCTTTGACTATCTTCTGTTTGAAAATGTCAATTTTGAATTAGCACCCAAAGAATCAATGGCGATTTTAGGCGTTAGTGGAAGTGGAAAATCAACACTTTTACATATCTGTTCAACACTGCTCCAACCCAATCATGGGGAAGTAATTTTGTGTGATCATAACATTTACAACGATAATGATGACGCAAGATTAAAACTAAGACGTTATGATGTCGGTATCATTTTTCAATCACACTACTTGTTTAAAGGCTTTTTTGCCAATGAAAATGTTGAACTTGCTTCTTTTATCAGTGATAAGCAAATTGATAATGGTATTTTAGAGCGTTTAGGTATTGCAGATTTTATGAACTACCGTGTGGGAGATCTCTCCGGTGGGCAGCAACAGCGCGTCTCCATTGCACGCGTTTTAGCTAAAAAACCTAAAATTATTTTTGCAGATGAGCCAACAGGTAACCTTGATGATAAAACAGCTCAAGAAGTGATGAATGTTTTATTTGAATACATCGAAAAAGAGAATGCAGCGCTTCTTTTAGTGACGCACAATCATCAGTTAGCCAAACAGTGTACTTATGTACGACATCTCCATGTGGATGGACTTAAAGAGGAAGCATAACGTGGAATCACTTGTAAAACTTTTTGGTGAACAACAGGTGATACTCTGTTTCTTGCTATTTGCAAGAATCAGTGGGCTTTTTGCTTTTTTTCCTTTTTTTTCGCACGCAAATATTCCATTAACCATTAAAACTTCGATGACTTTTTTTATGGTTATTTTTTTATTTCCTCTTTTGCCAGCTTTACATGTAACGCCAACTTTACTCAATCTTTCACTCGCAATCGTTGGGGAATTACTGATAGGTTTTGTTGCAGGACTTTTTTTAACCATTACCCTTTCTATTTTGCAAATGGCTGGAATGCAAATTTCCTTTATCATGGGTTTTACCATGGCAAGTGTCATTGATCCCCAAACGAGCTCTTCTATTCCTATATTGTCACAATTGCTTTCAATGATAGGTCTGATGGTTGTTTTAGCATTTAATGGACATCATCAAATGCTTCTGTTTATCGCAGATTCACTGAGCCTTTTGCCACTGGGGAGTTTTTATCCTCAGACTAACATGTTGACTTATTTGCTTAAAGCGATGACTGGAATGTTTGTCTATGGCTTTATCCTTTCCTTTCCCGTAGTTGCCTTTTCTCTACTTTTAGATGTTGTTTTTGGAATGTTGATGAAAACAATGCCACAATTTAATCTTTTGGTGATTGGTTTTCCTATTAAAATTACGGTTTCTTTTGTGGTGCTTATTGCGACACTTAGCTCTATTATGCTGTTATTTAAGAAAGAGTTTATCGAAGCGATGAATCATTTGACTATTCTTTTTGTGCGTTAAAGCAATCATAAATTTTTTTATACTACAATGAGAGCTAATAATTCTCATTCAGGAGTGAGCATGCGCCTGTTACTACTCAATAATAATCCCGCTGTTTCTAGATTGATCAAACTTAGTGCCGAAAAAGCAGGGTATGAGTTAGATGAGTTTGAAGACTATGGCTTAGTGCCGCTTTCTACTTATGATGTCATTTTAGTTGACAATGAACTTTATGATGAGACAGCATTAGCAGAACTGTGTGAAAACATACGATGCGACTATATCATTTATATTTGCCAAAGAGGTGCTAAAAAACCTGACACCGTCAATGTCGCTCTTGAAAAACCGTTTTTACCAACAGATTTTTTAGTGCTTCTTGATAAAGTTAAAAACGTGATTGAAAGTCATAAATCAGAAGACGTAGAGGAAGATTCCACTTCACTGCCATCTTCTCCATCAACAGAAATGGAAGATGCTTTCGATATTGATCAGATTGATACACTGGAAAGCGAAGATGACATGCTCCCAATCAATCTCTTAGAAGAGAATGAAGATGACTTCAAAGAAGATGAAGATGCCAGTGAGAACCTTTCTCTTGAGGATCTTGAATTAGATGACCTAAGTTTGGAGAAAGGCGATGCTTCTTCTGCAGAAGAAGAGAGCTTGAAAAGTGAAACTTCAGTAGAAGATCCATTCTCATTTGATGATTCCGAGCCGTTAGAGGAAGAAGTAGGAAAAGAGGCAGGAACACCTTTTGAAGATTTTGATTTTGAAGAAGAGAGTCACGTTGAATCTTCAGCACATGAATCTGAGTCAGAAGATACGTTGGAAGAGTCTGTAAATCCATCTATTTTAGATAAAGATGATATTAACGAAGTCAAGCAACTTTTAGATGAAAGTGAAGATGAGGACGATGAGAAGGAAATTTCCGAGTTGTCATTGGATGCGTTAGATTTAGATAAAGACGATGAAGCAGGTACGTTCTTTTTTGAAGAAGATGCGTTAAAAGAAGAAGTACCATTAGAAGATGACCCCTTGGGCATAGAGCTTAATGATAGCTCTGATTTAACCTTTGAAGATATTTCTCTTGAGCCAGAAAATCTAGAGGAAGAAGAAGCTATTGCTGAAACTCCAGAAGCACAAGAAGAGATTATAGATGATTTTGCAGAAGAGATTGATGAAAAGATTGAGGAAGAAAAAGAGCAAGCCTTAGAAGAAGAGGAACTTCTTCCAAAAGTTGGTGTTAGTTTTGATAGTTCAGAAATAGATGATATAGACTCGCTTGATGACCTCAATGAAAATATGCTTAAACAAGCGTTTGGTGAAGAAATTGTAGAAGAAGAGATTTCTACGCCAACAGTTCCTGCACAAAAAAATCAAGAAATTGAAGTCATTCGTGATGAGATTGAGAGTAGTATTGCCAGAAGTATCTCAACTTTAGCACAAAGCGATATTTTACGTGAAGCATTAAAAGGAATGCGTCTTAATATTTCTATTACTTTTGATGAAAAAGAGTAATGGTGAAAGGCAATCTTTTAGTGATTTCAGGCCCGAGTGGTTCGGGTAAAAGCTCTTTGATGAAAGAAGTACTTCACGAAATTACGGATTCTTATTTCTCAATTTCCAGTACAACACGTCCTATTCGCGAAGGTGAAATTGATGGTGTCAATTACCATTTTATTTCCAAAGAAGAGTTTGAAAACGATATAGACGCAGGATTTTTCTTGGAATGGGCAAAAGTGCATGACAACTATTATGGCACATCGCTCAAGCCTATTTTAAAAGAGTTGCATGAGGGAAAATTGGTCATTTGTGATATTGATGTGCAAGGACATAAAATTGCACGGGAAAAGTTTGGAAATTTAATTACCTCTGTTTTTCTCACTACTCCTGACCAAAAAAGTCTTCAAAAACGATTGGTTTATCGTGGGACGGATAGTAATGAAGTGATCGAAAAACGTTTAGCTAATGCAGTTTCAGAGATGACACGTATTAGAGAGTATGATTATGTTTTGATAAACGATGATTTTAAAACTGCGTTACATGATTTATTGGCAATTGCTTATGCTTCGCGTAAAAAAATGGAACTAATGGATTTGGGTGAATTTATCAGCGCATGGGCAAATATCGAATAAAAAATCTGCTTCATTTTTTGTTTATAAAAAAATGATACAATAACATATTATTAAGTATACAGTCATCAAGACAAAGGAGAGAGTATGGGTTCATTTAGTATAGGTCATTGGTTAGTCATTTTAGCCGTTGTTGTTTTATTGTTTGGTGCTAAAAAAATACCAGAACTTGCAAAAGGTATTGGTCAAGGTATGAAAGATTTTAAAAAAGCTATCAAAGAAGATGAAGAAGTTAAAACTACTGTAGATAAAGTAGAAGCAAAACCTGAATCTGGTGCTGCACCTACGGCTACAACATCAACACCCGCAGATGAAAAAAAATCTGTATAAGGTTATGTATTGAAAAAATCGGTTATTCATGCTATTAAAGAAAAATTACAAAGAGAGTTTGTTTTAGAAAAACCTACCAACCTCTCTTTTGGTCATTATGCAACCCCTATCGCCTTTTCTCTTGCAAAGGAGTTAAAAAAATCTCCTATTGCCATTGCTGAAGAGATTGTCACACAGTTTGATACTGGCGATATTTTTCAAGAAGTCACACCTATCAAAGGGTATATTAACTTTAAGCTCAGCGAGAGTTTTTTGGATCAGTATGCTACGTGGGCGATTCAAAATGAGGCTCTTTTTGGAAAAGATGAGCAAACGGAGTCTATATTACTCGAATACGTGAGTGCCAATCCAACAGGTCCTTTACACATTGGTCATGCCAGAGGTGCCGTTATAGGTGATGCTTTAGCTCGTCTTGGAAAGCATTTGGGCTATAAAATTA
The DNA here is from genome assembly GCF_000813345.1 of Sulfurospirillum arsenophilum NBRC 109478. NCBI lineage: Bacteria > Pseudomonadati > Campylobacterota > Epsilonproteobacteria > Campylobacterales > Sulfurospirillaceae > Sulfurospirillum > Sulfurospirillum arsenophilum. The sequence continues at coordinate 478,656 of NZ_BBQF01000001.1, forward strand.
CTACAGAATACTATGTGAATGATGCAGGTAATCAAGTTGACCTTTTAGGCCTTTCTTTGTACCTTGCAGGACGTGAACATGTGCTTGGCTTAACGGTAGAGTGGCCAGAAGAGTTTTATCGAGGCGAATACATTGTTGATTTAGCTCACGTTGCAAAAGAAGAGCTTGGTAATGCTATTTTCGAAGATGAAGCTAACATCAAAACGCTCTCTGTGTGGGGCAAAGATAAGATGTTAGAGCTTATCAAGTCTAACCTTGCTGACGTTGGCATTGAATTTGAACAATTTGTCAGTGAAAAATCACTTTATGACAAATGGGACGAGAGCTTTGTAAAACTTCAAAAGCACGATAAAACGTATACAGATGGTGGAAAAATTTGGATTCGCTCTACAGAACTTGGCGATGAAAAAGATCGTGTGGTTGTACGAGAAGATGGTAGACCTACCTATCTTGCAGGCGATATCATCTATCACGATAATAAGTTTCAACGAGGTTATGATAAATATATCAATATTTGGGGTGCTGATCACCACGGATACATTTCTCGTGTGAAAGCAGCCATTAATTTCTTAGGGTATGATGAGCAAAAACTTGAAGTTATTTTAGCGCAAATGGTTTCACTTTTAAAAGGTGGTGAGCCTTATAAAATGAGCAAACGCGCAGGCAATTTTATTTTGATGAGTGATGTTGTGAGTGAAGTAGGAAGCGATGCCTTACGTTTTGTTTTTCTCAGTAAAAAATCAGACACACATCTTGAATTTGATATCGATGTCTTTAAACAAGAAGATAGTAACAACCCTATTTTTTACATTAACTATGCGCATGCACGGATCAATCAAATTTTTGCAAAAGCGGAAAAAAGTATTAGTGATGTACAAAACGTGAAGCTGGAAAATCTTAGCGAAGAGGCTCAAAATCTTCTCTTTAGTGCGCTATTGTTGCCAGAAGTTTTGGAAGATGCTTTTCACTCAAGACAAGTACAAAAAGTGACAGAGTACCTTAAAAATCTTGCTGCGAGTTTGCATAAATTTTACAATGAAAATCGCGTTGTTGGAAGCAGTGATGAAGAAAAACTTCTTAAGCTGTTTGCAGTTGTGGGACTTTCACTCCGTGTAGGACTTAAACTCATAGGTATTAACGCAAAAGATAAAATGTAGAGTGTGATTGTGAAAAAATTGCATTTTAGCGTTTCCTTGCTCACACTTTTATTTAAAAATCCCAAATTATTTTTGGTAGCTCTTCTTCTAGGAGGGCTATCTTACTCTTATGAATGCTTCATCGCGCGTGATACTATGTCCTTTGCAGGTATTCCTACCGCTAGAGAGAGTTCGATGCAGACCTCTACAAGAATTTTCCGAAATCACGCTTACATGGTAGGTTATTCTGATCTAAAAGGCAATCCCTTGTGGGTTGTTTATAAGTTAACAACTTCAGATGAAAATGCGCATCACCTCAAACGTCCTGATAGTTTTAGTAGTGATTGGCGCAATTTTGGGTTAATCACATCAAGCGATTATACCAATAGTGGGTATGATAGAGGTCACATGGCACCTAATCATGCGATTGCGCTTTTATATGGCAAGGAAGCTCAGCAAGAGACTTTTTTGATGACGAACATTACTCCCCAAAAACCTTCTTTAAATCAAAAACTATGGCAACACTTAGAAGCGATAGAACTAGAGACCTTCGCACCAAAATTTAAAGAGCTTTGGGTTTACACAGGGCCATTGTTTGATGCCAAAACAGTACGACTAAAAAATTCTTATTGGGTAGAAATTCCAGATGCTTTTTATAAAATATATATCGGGATCAAAGGTAATGGAGAGATCAAAACACTTTCTTTGATCATTCCGCAAAATGCTAAATCCAATGAGCGCCTTGAAAAGTATGTGGTAAGTATAGATGACGTGGAATATCGTAGTGGATTTGATTTTATACACCAACTAGATGATGATATTGAAGATAGACTTGAATCAACAATAGAGCTACAAAACTGGTTTTAAAATGCTTTACATGTAAGAAATGTTATTTCTTAGTCTGACAGGCTTGACAGGTTCCATTCATAACAATGAAGCTGTTGTTAATATGAAAGCCACTTTGAGAAGATATCGTCTCTAAAAGTGGTTTTGTCTCTACAAACATATCTTCGACACTGCCACACTCTGAGCATAAAAGATGAATGTGAGGCACTTTCTTGATTTCATATTGTTGTTTTTGCTGTGGAAGCTTGACCTCTTCTAAAATATGAAAAGAGATAAGGTCATTGATATTGCGGTAAAGTGTTGCTTTTGACATAGTAGAATATTTTTGAAAAATGGTGTCGTAAAGTGTGTCAATGTCGACATGTCCAAACTGATCGATTGAATCTAAAATAACAAGCCTTTGGTGTGTTGATTTGAGGTTGCTTGCTTTTAAAACATCTTTAAATCGATCCATTGAATACGTTTCCTTGTTATTATGATATAAAATTTTATAGGAGCTGAACTTAATAAGATATTAACTATCCTATTTATTGTCCAAAAATAATGATATATAATTCTAAATAAGATTAATTACTATTTAAGATAAATATTCATATAATTTTTCCACATCTTAAAAAGGAGTGGAAATGCAAATTTCTAAGGCATTAAGTCTTTGTGCGTTGAGTGTAACCATGTTATTTGGGGCAAATAGTTTGGTTGACAAAGTCAAGCAAAATGGGATTGAGTCAATTCCTGCAAGCCAACTGGAAATTTTAAAGTTAATTGATGATCCTAAGGATCCAATTACGGTTGCTAAAGTAGAGCTGGGCAAAAAACTCTATTTTGATCCGCGTATGTCTAAAAGCTCAATTATTAGTTGCAATACCTGTCATAATCTCGCCACGGGTGGAACGGATGGCGTTAGTGCCGCTATTGGTCATGGCTGGACTGCAAATCCGCACCATCTCAATTCTCCAACGGTGTACAACTCTGCCTTTTTTAAAGCACAATTTTGGGATGGAAGAAGCCCGCACTTAGCAGACCAAGCACAAGGTCCAGTTCAAGCAGGACCAGAGATGGCAGCTCCTCCAAAATTAGTTGAAGAGCGCATTAACTCTATTCCTGAGTATGTTGAATTTTTCAAAGGGGCATACGGAGATCATGTAAAAATCAGTTTTGAGAAGATTACTTCTACGATTGCGATTTTTGAAAAAACATTGGTGACACCATCTCGTTTTGATGATTTTATCAATGGCAATGACAATGCGCTTTCTAAAGCTGAAAAAGAAGGGCTTGAAGTCTTTATAGATAAAGGGTGTGCTAGCTGTCATAATGGTATTGCTTTAGGTGGTACGATGCAACCATTCCAAGTAGCCGGTAAATACAAATTTGCTCAAGTCGGTGATTTTGTAGGTGATAAAAACGGTATGGTTAAAACGCCAACGCTTCGAAATATCAGTGAGACTGCTCCGTATTTTCACAATGGTGCGATTTGGACGCTTAAAGATGCGATCAAAGAGATGGGAAGTACACAGTTAGGTATTAGTATCAGTGATGCTGAAAGTACGAAGATTGAGGCATTTTTGAAAGCATTAAAAGGCAGAAAGCCTGTGGTTGTTTATCCTGAGCTTCCAGAGAGCAGTGAAAAAACACCTAAACCAGACGCTAAGATTTAATGAAGTCATGCCTTCCTAGCAAAACTAGGAAGGAACATTGATACGTTTATTCTACGCCACGTACTCTTTTCATCTCATCTTCTCTCTCTTTGAGGAAAAGTTCCAAGTTGTATTTTACACGATAAACAGGTGTCATAAGGTGAATTAAAACATCTCCCATATCAATAACAGTCCAGTTATCATCAGCGTCAACATTGAGAAAATTCTCTCCAGCACCTTTTAGTTCGGTTTTAAGATGATCTAAAAGTGAAAGTCCGTGTCTCTCACCCATTGTTGTTGCAATAACAACTGTGTTGACAAAATAATCTTTACCTGTCATATCAAATACTTGTATATCTTCTGCTTTTTTGTCACTTAAAGCAGTTACGATTCTCTCTATTCTATTATCCATTGGATTCCTTGTATAAAACGCTATCACTTCATTTTCTATGGCTTTTGGGATAAATCTTCTATCCAAAAATGAGCGGAGCTTTGAAGAACTGATATTAACATTAATTGGTAAAATTTTCAAGTCTTTGGGCGGTGTAAATTCTCCACGAGGCGCTACAACAAATTCTACAAGTGAGCAAAGTTCTTCGTGACGGTTCCATTTGGGGAGTGCAGTAAAACTGTCGCTTCCAACGATCAAAAAGAGTTTTGCTTCAGGATAGAGGCTCTTTACATGTAAAACAGTTTCGATGGTGGGAACTTGCCTTTTTTGATCGCATTCATATGAAAAAATTTCTACTTTTTCCATACCTTGGAACATCTTTGAAAGCCACGCTTGGCGCATGGGAGCAGGAGCACAGAAGCTCTCTTTAAAAGGGCTAAGGTATGTCGTTACGACTAAAAGCTTGTCAATATCGAGAGTTTCAAGGGCTTTTTTGACAATGAGTTCGTGCCCAGTGTGCGGAGGATCGAAGGACCCTCCAAAAATAGCTATATTCAACTTTAGGACTCCATGGACTTTTTAAACTTTTTTATACATCATTTTTGCTAAAATAATTCGCTTTTCAATAAAAGCAAATGGACTAAAACGACTATTATATCAAAAGGAATACCTATGGCACTCAAAATTGCTATAAATGGATTTGGCCGCATTGGAAGATGCGTTGCAAGAATTATTGATTCACGAGACGATGTTGAGTTGGTTTGTGTCAACGATACGGCAGATCGTTCTATGACAAAACAATTACTCAAATACGATAGTGTACATGGTGTTTTCTCTGGAACAGTTGAGTTATTAGAAAATGATTATATGCAGATAGGAAAAGCAAAAGTTAAAATGTTTTCAACCCGTGATCCTAAAGCATTAAATTTTGCTGACTATGGTGTTGATGTTGTGCTTGAATGTACAGGTGCTCTTTTAACGCAAAAAGATACACAGGTTTTTATTGACAATGGTATCAAAAAAGTTGTTCTCTCTGCTCCAGCAAAAGACGATACACCTACTTTCGTTATAGGTGTTAATGAGCACACTTATGCAGGACAAGCCATTGTTTCCAATGCAAGTTGTACCACCAACTGTTTAGGCCCCGTAGCGAAAATTTTGGACGATGCCTTTGGCATTGACAAAGGTTTGATGACAACGGTTCACTCTTATACCAATGATCAAAATATTTTAGATGTTAAACACAGTAAAGATTTACGCCGTGCCCGTGCTGCTGCGATCAATATGATCCCAACAACCACAGGTGCTGCCAAAGCCATTGGTTTAGTGCTTCCACACCTTAAAGGACGCCTACACGGACAAAGTATACGTGTTCCAACACCTAACGTTTCGATGGTTGACCTTAATGTTGTTGTTAAAAAAGCAACGACAAAAGAAGAAGTCAATGCTCTTTTTGCTCAAAATGCGAATGGGGTTTTAAAAGGTATCTTGGAAGTGGATGTTGACCAAAGAGTTTCACAAGATTTTATGACGAGTACGTGGAGTTCAATTGTTGCGCTAGATCTCACACAAGTTATTGGTGGCGACATGATTAAAGTAATGGCATGGTATGACAATGAGTGGGGTTACTCATCTCGTTTGGTCGACATGGCTTTACATGTAAGTAAATAAAAAGGATAGGGAATGATTCGCTCCATTAGAGATTTGGATATTGCAGGTAAGAAAGTTTTTATTCGTTGTGATTTCAATGTGCCTTTAGATGAGTTCGCAAATATCACTGATGATAGACGTGTACGCTCAGCGATCCCTACGATTCGATATTGTTTAGATCATGGTTGTTCTGTTATTTTAGCAAGCCATTTGGGTCGTCCAAAAGGTGTTGTTGATGAAAAATACTCACTTGCACCGGTTCAGATGAGACTCAAACGTCTTCTGGATAAAGAGGTTGTTTTGGCTACGGATGTGATTGGTAAAGATGCCACTGAAAAAGCAGCAGCTCTGCAAGCGGGAGAGGTTTTACTTTTAGAAAATCTACGTTTCAACAAAGGTGAAACCACCAATGATGAAGAGTTTGCAAAAGCACTCGCGGACATGGCTGAGGTTTATATCAACGATGCGTTTGGTGTGTGTCATCGTGCACATGCTTCGGTTGAGGCTATTACACACTATTTCAATGAAAAAAGTTCAGCTGCTGGATTTTTGCTTCAAAAAGAGGTTGAGTTTTCTAAAAACCTTCTTCGTCGTCCAACACGTCCATTTGTTGCCGTTGTGGGTGGTAGTAAAGTCAGTGGAAAACTCCAAGCACTTGTTAATCTTCTTCCACGTGTCGATAAATTGGTTATTGGCGGCGGTATGGCATTTACCTTCCTCAAAGCACAAGGGCTGGACATCGGTAATTCTTTGGTTGAAGATGAACTCCTTGATGAAGCAAATCGCGTGATGGAAGAGGCAAAACGCTTGGGCGTTAAACTCTACTTACCTGTGGATGTTGTTGCTGCACAAACATGTTCTCAAGATGCAACGATTAAGTTTGTTACGGTTCAAGAGATTCCAAAAGGTTGGATGGGTCTTGACATTGGACCTGCAACGTCACGTTTGTTTAGAGAAGCATTGGCGGATGCGCAGACGATTCTTTGGAATGGACCAATGGGTGTATTTGAGCTTGAAAAATTCTCAAAAGGTAGCTTTAAAATGTCTCACTTGATTGCGGAAGCACATGCAACAACCGTTGTGGGTGGTGGCGATACAGCTGATGTCGTCGCTCGTGCAGGTGATGCTGATGAGATGACCTTTATCTCTACTGGTGGTGGAGCGAGCTTAGAGCTTATCGAAGGCAAAGAGCTTCCAGGCGTTAAAGTACTGAGCCAAAGTGAGACTGAGTAAGCATGATCATTGCTTCAAATTTTAAAACCAACTACACTAGAGGTGCTGCGAAGGCATTTATCAAAGAGATTCAAGCCTTTGTTTCAAAAACAAAAAGTGAACAGCAGGTACGTATTTTTGCACCCTTTACGGCATTAGACCGCTTTGATGAGGTAGCAACGCTTAAAGTAGGTGCTCAAAACTTTTATCCTGTGCAAAATGGTTCTTACACAGGTGAGATCGGCTTTGAACAGCTTGAGGAATTTAGCATTGAGACGGTGCTCATTGGGCACAGTGAGAGACGTCATATTCTCAAAGAATCTCAAAGCTTTATTGCTAGCAAATACGATTTTGCTAAAGCCAGAGATGCAGAGATTATCTACTGTATTGGAGAACCTGCTGAGATTCGAGTGCAGGGCATTGATGCAGTTATGAGTTATCTTTGGGAACAATTTGAAGGTATTGATATTAGCTACACTAAACTCATCATCGCGTATGAGCCTGTTTGGGCGATTGGTACAGGTTTAACGGCGAGTTTAGAAGACATTGAAGAGGTATTAACAAGGCTTCGTGAGAAACTCGGAGCACCTTTGTTGTACGGTGGAAGTGTGAAGGTCGATAACATTGAAACGATTTTACATGTAAACGCATGTGATGGTGTTTTGGTGGGAACCGCAAGTTGGAATGAAAAAGCGTTTTGCGAGATGATTCGCATCGCGGATACTGTAAAAAAATAAGGAGTTTGAGTATGGTCATGAAAGGCAAAAAAGGTCTTATCGTAGGGATTGCCAATAATAAATCAATTGCATATGGAATTGCTAAAGCGTGTAAAGAACAAGGTGCAGAATTAGCATTTACGTATCTTAACGAGCAGTTAGAGAAAAGGGTTCGTCCTATCGCTGAAGAGTTTGGTTGTGACAAAGTGTATGAACTTGACATTAATAATCCAGCCCATTTGGAAGCGTTAACAGCTTCATTGGAAAAAGACTTTGGAAAGATCGATTTCGTCGTTCATTCTGTTGCTTATGCTCCAAAAGAGGCATTAAGTGGTAAATTTGTTGATACGACCAAAGAGGCATTTGATATAGCACTTGGAACATCTGCGTATTCATTGGTTTCACTCTCACGTGCATGTTTACCCGTTATGAACGATAATGGTTCTATTTTGACTCTGACCTATTTAGGCGGACCTCGTTATGTTCCTCACTACAATGTTATGGGTGTTGCAAAAGCAGCATTGGAAGCCTCTGTACGTTACCTTGCCGTTGATCTTGGACGTCGTGGAATTCGTGTTAATGCAATCAGTGCGGGTCCTATTAAAACACTTGCGGCAAGTGGCATAGGGGATTTTAGAATGATCCTTAACTGGAATGAAATTAATGCACCACTTCGCAAAAATGTAACGACAGATGAAGTAGGCAATAGCGGTATGTATCTTTTAAGTGACCTCTCAAGTGGCGTAACAGGTGAGATTCATTACGTCGATGCAGGTTATAGCATCATGGGTATGGGTATGGACGAAACAGACGCTGAAGGTCATACTGTACTTGCGTGGGATATGCAAAAATAAGGAAAAAGCATGAAATTAGTACTGCAAAAATTTGGATATGTAGTACTGATGCTCTGCATTATTTCACTTATATCGTTTGGAGCCATTCATTTGGCTCCAAACTCTTTCTTTGCCAGTGGCGAACTCAACCCCAATATTACTCCCGAAGCCTTAGAGCAACTCAAACGCGTTTACGGACTCGATCAATCTTTATCGGTGCAGTTTTTTGCATGGTTTAAAGCGATGCTTCAACTTGATTTTGGGATATCTTTTGCCAGTGGGAAAGCGGTACGAGACGAGATTTTAGAGCGCCTTCCTATCACATTGTTGATGAATATCATTAGTATGATTTTAGTCTTTGTTCTAGCGCTTTACTGGGGCATAAAATCTGCCATGAAGCAAACAAGTTTTTACGATAAAAGCATTAAACAGGTTGCACTTATTAGCTATGCGATGCCTTCGTTTTACCTCTCTTTGTTGTTGGTCATTCTTTTCTCAGTGCAGTGGAAAGTGTTCCCTATTTCAGGCTTGCACTCACAAGGCATTAGTGGAAATGGTATTGCCTACATGGTGGATATGGCATGGCATTTAGCCTTACCCATCTTTGTGATGGTATTTGGCGGGCTTGGTAGTTTGATTTTGTATGTACGAAGCTTAACGCTGAATATTTTGAAGAGCGACTATATCTTTTTTGCCAAGAGTAGAGGTATTGAAGGAAGAGCACTTTTAATGCGTTTTATTTTGCCTAATCTCTCACCACCGATTGTGACGATTCTAGGGCTTTCGCTTCCAGGGCTTATTGGTGGCAGTGTGATTTTAGAGTCTATTTTTGCCATTAATGGTATGGGATTACTTTTTTATCAGAGCGCATTGAGCAGGGATTATCCTGTTATCATGGGAATACTGATTATCTCTTCATTTTTAACTTTACTGGGTAATATGATTGCCGATTTGGTATTGACAAAACTCAATCCTCATTTTAAACGCAGAGGATAAATAATTTTAAAAGGACACAAATGAAAAATATTCTTTTAGCTTTAGTAGCAGTAGTATTGATGAGTGGTTGCGCGACATGGGGCGGCATTAAAAAAGATGCAAAAGATGGTGCTGAATGGACGAAAGAGAAGATCAACCATGGGGCTGAATACGTGAAAGAAAAGACAGAATAAAGAAGAAAGAAGGTTTTACATGTAAAGCACTTAGGCTTTACATGTAAAGATGATTATAGTCCACCAAAAAGATTTTTAAGTGCGTTTGGATCGCGTTCCGCTTGATCGTCACCTGAGGTTTCATTTGGAGTAGAACTTCCTGATTCAACAAGCTCAATTTCAAATCCTGTTAGCATTGAAGTAAGACGAATGTTGATACCATTTTTTCCAATTGCTTTTGATTTTTGGTCACTTGGAAGCGTGACAATGGCTTTGCCATTTTGAATTTTAACATTGGAAATAATCGCAGGGCTAAGGGCACGTGCGATAAAAATTTCAGGAACATTTGAATACTCAATACAGTCGATATTTTCGTTATGTAACTCTCTACTTACAGCATTTATTCTCACACCTTTGGTTCCAACAGTCGCACCTACAGCGTCAATATTTGGGTGAAGTGATGTTAATGCAATCTTCGCTCTCTCTCCTGGAATTCTGGCACTTCCGATGATTTTGATCAGTTCATCTTTGATTTCAGGAACTTCGAGTTCTAATAAAGATTCTAAGAATTTAGGGCTGGTACGAGAAAGCTCTACATACATTCCTTGAGATTTATCGATAAGTACTTTACGAATAACACTCTTAACAACATTGCCGACTTTAAATTTTTCACCTTTAATACGGTTTTTACGTGGCAATACCGCTCTAATCTCATCGATCTCAATATAGGTGTTTTCATCGTTATCAACACGAGCGACGGTTCCAAAAACAGTTTTGCCTACGAGCTTTTGGTATTTTTCAAAAATATTATTTTCTAGTAATCGCTGAATGTGGTACTCAAGCTCTTTTTGAAGAGTCGCAGCAGCGGTTCTACCTAAATTGTCGAGTGGTAGTTCATAGGTAAGTTCATCACCAATTTCGATGTCTGGATCCACTTCTTTTGCATCTTTTATAGCTATAAAATTTTCATTACCGTCTAAGAGTCTTTCATCATCTGGCGTGACAACAATAACTTTTTGATAGAGTTTAAGTGTTTTCGTTGCAGGGTCAATTTCTGCACCGTATTCGTATTCTGCGCCATAAATTCGCTTTGCAGTCTTGACCAGTGCCAAAGTGACGGTATTTTTAACTTCGTTAATGTCTAACCCTTTTTCATGGGCAATAGATTCTATAATGTCTACAATTTTTTCCATAAGTTTCCTTAAAAAGATGCATATTTTTTATGTCATGTGTGATATTCGCAATGATGAAAAATCAAAATGGAAATTTAAACGATTGCGGTTGAAGAATAAGGATTATAGCTAAAATCTTCTTTTATTTTTCTTTATGTGTAGGCGATGATTTGCTTTTAATGAGGAATTTATCGAAAACAAAGTATACTTCGCGATATATCTTTGTGCGTATTGGACACACACGATAATTTTCTCGATAGAAAAGAGGTTTACGATGGAAATCAAATTAGCAAGAAATGAAATTAATGGAAAACCAAAGACAATTACATTGGACAAAGTGACTGAGATTATCGAAAAAGAGGGACAAAAGATTTTTTATTTTGATAAAGAGAACTCTCATAAAGATCTTGTAGCACTTGTTGAGCACTTTGAAGCACAAGGTTTTAGCGTCTATTTACGCGACATCCGTTATGGTTTGGGTGAGGGCGATTATATGTACGAAGTACATATTCTCTAAGGCTTGATTTTGGGTATTTCAGAGGAAAAAAAACTTTATATAGAGACCCTTGGGTGTGCTATGAATGTGCGGGATTCTGAGCATATTATCGCTGAACTTGGGGATAAAGAAAATTATGTTTTAACGAGTAATCTACAAGAAGCAGACCTGATCTTGGTCAATACCTGTAGTGTACGTGAAAAACCTGTCAGTAAACTTTTTTCAGAGATCGGCAAGTATAACCTTCAAAAAAAAGAGGGTGCGAAGATCGGTGTATGTGGTTGTACCGCAAGCCATTTGGGTAAAGAGATCTTTAGACGTGCTCCTTATGTCAGTTTTGTCATAGGTGCGCGCAATGTCTCTAAAATCTCTACAGCCGTCAATACGGAAAGATTTCTCAGTGTTGACACCGACTATGATGAGAGTACCTATGCTTTTGGCGAGTACCGTAACAGTCTTTACAAAGCGTACGTTAACATCTCCATTGGGTGTGATAAAAAATGTACTTACTGCATTGTTCCCCAAACCAGAGGTGATGAGATTTCTATTCCTGCGGAGCTTATTGTTAATGAAGCACGTAAGGCTGCTCAAAATGGAGCAAAAGAGATCTTTTTACTCGGACAAAATGTCAATAACTATGGCAGACGTTTTAGCGGCAATGTAGAACATTCTATGGATTTTTCAGACCTGCTTAATCTTATCAGTGAAATCCCAGAAGTCGAGCGTATTCGTTTTACCTCTCCTCATCCTCTTCACATGGATGATAAATTTTTAGAGACGTTTGCCAATAATCCAAAAGTCTGTAAGTCGATGCACATGCCACTGCAAAGTGGTTCAACGCATATTTTAGAGCAGATGAAACGAGGTTATAGCAAAGAATGGTTTTTAAACAGAGCTTTAAAGCTTCGTGCAATGATTCCTGATGTCTCGATCAGTACCGATGTTATCGTAGCATTTCCAGGCGAGAGCGAAGCGGATTTTGAAGATACTCTTGATGTGATACGGCAAGTAAAATTTGAGCAGATTTTTGCGTTTAAATATTCTCCGCGACCTCTTACGAAAGCGGCTGAATTTACCAATCAAATTGATTCTGAAGTTGGATCAGCTAGACTTGAGCGATTACAGCTTCTTCAAGATGAAATTTTAGATGAAATTGCAGAGAGTAAACGGGATAAAATATACCCTGTTTATATCGATGAGCTCCGAAACAGTGGCTTTTTGGCAGGACGAAGTGACAATAATGCACTGGTTCAGATTAAAGGTGATGAAAGTTTATTGGGGCAAACCATAAACATTAAAATCACCAATCCTAAACGACTCTCCCTTTATGGCGAAATTGTTCTCTAAAGAGCTTAAACGTAAACTTTTGGTGTGGATTGTTCCACCCCTTGTTTACGCATTAATCAAGCTTTTATTTTTTACATGTAAAAAGAAGTTTTATCTTCAAAACAATGGCTCGGCAACCCCTAGTATCTATGTGCTTTGGCATGGAGAGATATTGATGGCTGCGGCAGCTTATAAATATTATACAAATCGTACAGAAGCTGACACCATTGTTAGTAATCATTTTGATGGTGAATTAGTAGCACGGTTGATGCAACTTTTTGGGGGCGGAACCATTCGTGGCAGCTCTTCTAAAGGCGGCGCTTCTGTTTTACGACAAGCATTAAAGTCACTTCAAAAAGGTCGTGATGTTGCTATGACACCGGATGGACCAAGAGGCCCAAGACACACCGTGGCTGATGGTGCAGCAGCACTTGCTATGATGAAAAAAGTACCTATTATTGCGATGAGTTGTCGCCCGACATCATCTTGGAAGATGAAGAGTTGGGATCAGTTTTGCATTCCAAAACCTTTTTGCACGATAGAATTTTATTTTGCAGATCCTTTTTACGTCCATGAATTAACACTTGAAGATGCCAAAGCGTTAATTCAAAAGCGTCTGTTAGAGCACTCGGTTTGATGCAGTTAATCCAAATGGTACTGCTTTTGCTTAATATTTTACAAAACTTAAGCAAGATTAGTCTAATATATAGTACAAATTCAAATAAACACAAGAGTAGTGATGTGAACAAAGAGTCAGTAACATGGGCATAAGAACTGTTCTTCAGAAAAAATTTCAGAATCTTTTTGTTGCTGTTGTGTTAAGTGAAACAGACTGTATTCTGCGCTGCAAAGTACTTAAAAATGGTGCAATTGCAAAAACTTTTACCAAAACATTTACACTTACTTCTCCATTAGAATCACTCGATACAGCCGTTGAAAATTATTTGATGAACTTACAAGATGAGTATCAGTTTGTCTATATTGCTTTTTTACTGAACTCTTTAGGTCAAGGGGCTATTGAAGGTAGTGGTAATTCAAGCTTTAGTAAACACAATGTTGATATCCAAAATGTCCATAATGTGACACTTTACAATCAATGGTCAGCGTATGCCTCCTACATTGAAATCAAATGGGCTAAAAATCTTTTCTCAGAAGTGGGATTGGATTTTATCTATTCTCCTTTTATTATTTTAAGTGATTTTATTGTTTCTCAAAAGCTTAAAAACAAACCAACATGCTACCTTCTTAACTGTCAGGATTTCTTTGTTTTGGCTATTTTTGAAGAGAAACAGCTACATTTTGGTGCCTTTTTCAAAACACAAAGCGATACGTCATTTACGCACAATAATGATGCCAATGATTGGGAAAATGAGCATGAAGAAGAGGGTATCCTTGATTCGGAAGAGATCCCTGCTATGGCTACCGAAGAAGATGATCGTGAGCGCGAAAATGAAGGCATTGAGGAACTCAGCGAGCTAGGAGAGCTGAGTGATCTCGAAGATATTGATGATTTACGCTCCACCGACTCTTTCTCTGATATTGACGAGAAAGCAATAGGTTCGTTTAGAGGAATGGAAGGCATTAAAGAAGAAGATATTAGCTTAGAGCTTTACGGACGGGATCTTTTGGTCTATAAGTACCTTAAAACTGCCCTTGAAGAGTACTATCACAATCCATTGTATAAAAGTGAATTTATTGATGAAATTATTATCTTTGATGGTTACGAGATCAGTTCCGATTTGATTCATCAGCTTGAAGACGATCTTATGATGGATGTAGAAATTCACAAAGTGGACGTGAGTGATCGTATGTGTGACATTGCAATCAAAGAGGTTTTTAAATGAAACTAAGTTTTATTGCTCCTCGACCAAAACCATTCTTATCCCTCTTTAGTAAAATGTGGGTGGTATTTATTGGCTTGATGTCACTCTTTATGATTATTTTTAATTTCTACATTGTGATTGAGATGAGTTCCTTTAAACATGGTGTGGTTGATCTGACCAAAGAGCGTGAAAGATTAGAAATAAAAATTGATGAAGATGATGAAACAATTGGTCTTATTTTACGTCAAAAAGCCATTTCTGAAGAGATTTTTTCCAATAACACACTGCTTAAAGAGAGTATGAAAAATCTTTTTGATTTAGTACCCGATCAAATCACGCTCAAAAAAGTCCAAATGGAGCGAAACTCTTTGGTGATTTATGGTACTTCTCCCACACAAGATACCTTTAATTTCTTGTTAGCAGCACCTTTGAAATCAATTTTTCATACCAGCAATACAACTTTTTACCTCACAAAAGAGGGTTGGTATAATTTTGTGAGTATCAACAAAATTATTGGCGAGGATGGCATGCGTGAATAATTTTGATCGAAGTTTAGAAAAAATCGATATTATGAAGTTACTCATTTTTTTAATGGTCTTCATTGTTGTCACATTTACGTTTGTTTTCGTATTGATTATTCCCAATGTCAAAGAACACCGCATTTTACAAGCCGAATACAAGCGTGTTTTAGTGCATAAAACCAGAGTAGAAAATCTTTTTTATGAGCGTGAAACGGAGCTTTCAAAATTAAAAGCAGAGAACGTGCATATCATTTCTGCATTTAAACACCCTTTTACGCAAGAAGAATTTATGCGTTATGCAGGCAAGTTTTTTGCTCAAGTTTCTCTTACAGAAGTAACGAAGTCGGAGTATAAAAAAGAGTTTGTAGAGTATGAACTTAACGTTACCTCGATGCTAAAAACACCGACTAATTTCTATAATTTCTTAGAAGGTCTTAACCGTTATGACAGCATTGTTCAAGCGGATTTTCCTATTCATTTGGAATCGAGCAAAGAGAGTATTACCTCTACATTTAAAATAAAAGTCTATGATCTTAACGCAACGCGCTAGGATCAACTCCCGCAGTATATAAATAAGGACGTATTTTTGAAGGAATACGTTCTTTTCGGCACAGCTCTTTAAACTTCTTATCCATATCCTCCGTCTGGTAAGGTGCTATAAAAATCTTCTCTTCTTCAAAACAGATAGCAATTTTCCCACTGATAACACACTCTTTGGTTTTTAAAATCTCATCTCTTTGTGCTTTGGATAAAAGAACCCCAAGTTGCTTGGCTATTTTATCAATATGGCGAATGTTGATAAGATCATCACTATCTTTAGGCAACACAAAAAGGTCTTTGATGCGCATTACTTCATGGGGTAAAAGGCGTTTACGATCTTCTTTTAGGTAAGCAAAGCTTTTTGCAATTCCATCCTCATAGGCTTCAATCAGTGGCGTAGCATAAGTATGTCTAAACTGATTGCGCAGGTGTTTTAAGGAGTCATTGCTTTCATCGTTAAAGTAGTGAATGTTATGTTCTTGTAGATACGCAAGAAGTGTTTTTTTGCTTACATGTAAAAGTGGTCGGACAATGGTATAAGATTCTCTCTCTTCTACCTCTTGCATGCCTAACATTTCTACCAGTCCCGCACCTCGAGTCAGTTGCATTAAAAACCATTCGAGTTGGTCATTGAGATGATGTGCGCTCAGCAGTGTATCGTAACCCTGCTCTTGGATGATTTTCTCAAAAAAAGTGTATCGTGCTCCTCGTGCTTGATGCTCAAAATTAGATTCATCAAGTTTACATGTAAAGGTGAAAAGCTGTTTTTGATGCGTTTGTGCAAGCTCTTTAGCATAGCTCTCTTCGGCGTTACTTTGCTCTCTGGTTTGGTAGTTCACATGGGCAATATCAAAAGGGATGTTATGTTCTTTGAGTAAAAAGAAGAGGGCGGTAGAGTCTCCACCGCCTGAAAATGCCAATAGGTTTTTTGTGTGACGTAAAGACTCTAGCGTTGCTTCATGCAACTGAAGTAATGGTTGCAATGAGTTGATCTCCAGCACATTCGGTGATGGTAGCATGGTAGCATTTGCCTACTTCAATGTTTGCAACATCCGAGTCATTGACTAAGACTTCACCATCAATGCTTGGTGCCCATAAAAGCTCACGTGCGCCCATAAAATACTCATGCTCGCTGCTTTCGCCTTCCACTAAAATGATAACTTCTTTGCCAACCTCTTTTTCAAAACTTTTTTTCGTTTTGGCTTGGACGAGTTTATCCAGTTGTTTAATGCGTTTATTGATGGTTTTGGTGTCGATTTTCTCTTCCATCGCATATGCTGATGTATCTTCTTCATCCGAGTAGGCAAAGATGTTGACACGGTCAAAATCAAACGATTTGGCAAAGTCCAAAAGTTCTTTAAACTCTGCTTCACTCTCCCCTGGGTGCCCCACGATAAAACTGGTGCGAATAAAGCTATTAGGCGCTTTTTTCATAAGTTCTAACTGCTCAATAATACGCTCTTTCCCAGCGCCACGCTTCATGCGCTTAAGCATCGAATCGCTGATGTGTTGGATCGGCATGTCGAAGTAGTTATGAAACAGAGGAGAGGTGATAATACGCTCAATGAGAGCGTTGGATGTTGTCGTTGGGTAAAGATACAAAATACGCGCACTTTTAACACCTTCGATTTGCTCAACGGCATCAATGAGTTTGATAAGACCCTCTTTTTCACCCACATCACGAAGGAATGAGCTGCTATCTTGTGAGATAAAGCTAAAGTCATAAAAGCCTTTGGAAACCAGTGCTTTAACCTCTTTAATGAGCGATTCAAGCGTGCGTGAATGCAGTTTGCCTTTAAATCCAGGGATGGCACAAAAACTACACGCTTGGTTGCATCCTTCGGAAAGCTTGACATACGCATGAGCATTGGAGCCTGTAATGACACGCTCTTCTTCGTTTAGTAAGTATGTTGCTGGGCTAAAACGATTTTGACGAAGTGCAATGATCTCATCGATCTTATCATAATCACCCACACCTGTAAAAAGGTCAACCTCTTTAAGCTCTTTGGTAAGATCTTCTTTGTATCGCTCTGTAAGACAGCCTGCCATAACGAGCACAGAGCCTTTTTTGCGTGCTTCGTGGAGTGAGAAGATGGTGTTGAGACTTTCCTCTTTTGCAGGTCCGATGAAGCCACAGGTATTGACGATCAGCACGTCAGCCTGACTTGGGTCATCACACATTTCATAGGCTTGGAGTTTTCCTAACATCACTTCGCTATCAACAAGATTCTTGTTACAGCCCAGTGAGACTAAATGTAGTTTTTTCAATGTATTCCTTAAATCCATAAATTATCAATGAGGCGAGTAGTGCCAACTTTGGCGCAGACTAAAATGATAGAGTTGCCTATTTCAATGGTAGATATTGTATCAAAATCACGATTTAAAATCTCCACGTATTCTACATGTAAAGGTGACATGGTATGTAACATTTCAGCTTTAATTGTTGCAATATCGCGCTCTCCAGCGATGAGTGCATGTGTAGCAACTTTCAAAGACTCACAGAGCAGAAGTGCTTCTTTGCGCTCTTCGATATTTAGATAGACATTGCGACTGGAAAGCGCTAGACCATCATCTTCTCGCACAATTTCACAAGGGACAATTTCCAAATCCAAAAAGAAGCTTTTGACCATGTTCTGTAAAAGATAGAGTTGTTGCGCATCTTTTTTACCAAAATAGGCTCTCGTTGGTTTGGTAAGATTAAAAAGCTTCAAAACCACACGTAAAACGCCATCAAAATGACCTGGGCGGGCAAGACCTTCTAAAATGTAGGCTTTAGCACTGGGTGCAAGGATGGTTGGTTCCATATTTGAGTACATAGTATCAGAGGCAGGCATAAATAAAATCGCCACGCCTGCAAGCTCACAAATTTTAATATCAGCTTGAATTCGCTGTGGGTATTTACTAAAATCTTCCCCTTCTAAAAATTGCGTAGGATTGACAAAAACGGAGACGATGGTATGCTCATTTTCAGCGATGGATTTTTGCATCAATGAGAGGTGTCCATTGTGTAAGGCTCCCATGGTTGGCACGAATCCAACGGATCCTTGAAGCTCTCTTCTTGCTTGGGATAATTCAGTGATAGTTTTTACTATTTTCATTTTAGGCACTTTTGAGTAAAATATAATACTAGACTTCTAAGAAACGGCTCTTACGTGAGGTCTTTTAAATTGAAGCGAGTATTATAGCAAAAGGAAACCATTTGGATAGTTACGAATACACCGAACTTCTCAAAAAATTAACCACGAAAGTGGACAACATCGCGCAGATTATTAAGCCAGAAGATTTGACTTTAAGGCTTAAAGAGATTGAAACGATTGAGCAAAACCCCGAATTTTGGAACGATGCAAAAAAAGCAGCAGAGTTGCAAAAAGAAAAAACAGCACTCAATTCACTACTCAACCGTTATACCAAAGCTAAAAATGTCGTTGTAGATGCTGTGGATTTGTATGAAATGGCAAACAGTGAAAACGATGATGCAACGATTGAAGAGCTTTATAAGGATGCAGATCATCTTGAAGATCACATTACTAACTTAGAAATTGCCATGATGCTTAGTGGCGAAAATGATAATAAAAACGCCATTATCTCAATTCATCCAGGTGCTGGTGGTACTGAGAGCCAAGACTGGGCAAGCATTTTGTATCGTATGTATTTGAGATGGGCAGAACGCTTAGGCTTTAAAGTTGAAGTACTGGATTATCAAGAGGGTGAAGAGGCAGGGCTCAAAGATGTCAGTTTTATCATCAGTGGCGAAAATGCGTACGGCTATTTGAAAGTTGAAAACGGAATTCACCGTTTGGTGCGTATTAGTCCCTTTGATGCGAATGCAAAGCGTCACACTTCGTTTAGCTCTGTGATGGTTTCACCTGAGGTAGATGATGATATTGACATTGTCATTGAAGATCGCGATCTTAAAGTCGATACGTATCGCTCAGGCGGTGCAGGTGGACAGCATGTTAATAAAACCGATAGTGCCATTCGTATCACACACATGCCAACAGGTATTGTGGTACAGTGTCAAAATGATAGATCGCAACATAAAAACAGAGCAACGGCTATGAAGATGTTGAAGTCACGTTTGTATGAGTTTGAACTTGAAAAACAACAAGCGCTCAAAGATGGTGTTGAAAAAAGTGATAATGGCTGGGGACATCAGATACGAAGTTATGTTTTAGCGCCGTATCAGCAAGTCAAAGACACGCGAAGCAATATTGCTTACTCTCAAGTCAATAATATTTTAGACGGTGATATTTCAAAAATGATCGAAGATGTGCTTATCGCACAAAAGCGTTAAGAGGCTTTTTGAGTGCCCTTGTGGCTAATGTCGTCAAAAGCAGAGTTATTTTGGCGAGATCAATATATTAAAGGAAACAGAACATGCAAAAACAAGCAATCTTAACACAACTAGGTTACAGTGTCACCCCAAACGTAGAAGCGCAACTTGAGCGCGTCATCAACAATACCGTAGGTTTTGAGCATGTTGAGAAACATCTTATCACCTTGCACGATGCACTTAAAGTTCATCACTCTTTTGTGGCACTCTCTAGCAATAAAGATTACTTCAAAATCAAAAATGAAGCCACAGGCGCTGATCTCATTGACGAAGTGAATGAGTTGATTAGCAAATGGGCTGCAAAATATAAAATTACTTTGGAAAAAGTTCCTAACAAAAATACCTATTATGTCATAGGTTACAAATAACAAAGGCTCTGTATGTTTAAGACAAAATATCTGGTTATCTCAGCCGTGGTTGTAGCAGCCCTTGGGGTAACGCCACTTATCGTTTCGCAACAAGTCGATCGTACCATTGAAGCCAATAACGTCATATTCGAAAAAAATGGTTTTAAACACGAGCTTTTAAGTAAAAGTGGCTATCTAAGCGGTGTACGTACTTTTAGTCTTGAAGTAGTGGATGCTAAAAAAGCACGTGACTTTTTATTGGCTCTATTGGTTGCTAAAAATGCACAGTACAAGCTTTTTGCCGAGTCTTTGAAAGTAGAGACCGATGCAGGCATTAATGATGCCTTTAATGGTCTCAAATTCAAAGGTGAGATGACCAACTCCAATCTTTTACCAAGCGACGTGAAAGTCTCTTTGAGCCTTGCTCAATTACCAACATCGATGCAAGAAGAAATTGTCAATAATAAAGCAGCCAGTGATGCTGTTTTACCCCTTTTAGCACGCGGTGTATTGGCTGTGGATATGACCTTTAGTTCAGATCAAAAGCTGAAAACTATAAAATTTAAAGACATTAAAGAAGAGATCAAAGCGGAAGGAACAACCCTTAACATCGATACCGAAAAACAACAACTCTCCTTAAATGAGCGTGGAGGCGTTGTCCAAGGTGCTTTAGGGGTTGCTAAGCAAAATCTTGGATTAAATGGTGAGATGTTTATGCTCAAAAGCGAGCTTAAAGACTTTATCTATAATTTTACGTACAAAGATGATCTGAACAACAAAGGCGACATTAACATTGGGAAGTATGCGCTTGAAATAAACGATGAATATACCGATGTCAAATTTGATCTCGGTAGCCTCAAACTCATCAGTAGTGTTGAAGATGTCAAAAAAGATCTTCAAATTAAAACAGACTTCACCATGGATAATGTGGTATTGCTTGATAGTACCGATGATGCAAAGCTTGAAAAATTCTTTGCGAAACTCTTTTTAAGAGGACTTAACGCGGATACGATCAAAAAAGTGCAGGCAGACTACAACACATTGCTGCTTGGAACAACACCGATTGAAGATAAAGTGCTGATTGATGATTTTGTAGCACTTGTCAATCATGGTGTGAAAGTCGATCTTGGCATCGCGTTCAAAGGTTTAAGTTCTGAGATGATGAAACTCAAAGATGTAAGTGTGGATACCACTTTAGAGATTGCTCAAAATACCTACAATGATACACAGAGCCCTTTAGCGCTTGTGGGACTTTTAGACATTACTTCAAAAGTGAAAGTTCACAAAGACGATCGTGCAACACTTGAAGAAATGGAACTTATGACAGCAGAAGATTTTGCACTTGGTAAGGCTGAGGGTGATTTTTTCATCTATGAACTTTCAATGAAAAAAGGTGTTATTAGCGTTAACGGCAAAGTGATCCAGTAATTACAATGAACACAACCTCTAAAACCAATATTTTCGCCCTAGCTCTTGGAGATACACTCTCTCCAAGAGTTTTGCTTGTCTCACTTCTCTCATTTGTCTTAACCATTCTGGTTTTTATAGGGGCTATTTGGCTTCTTTTTGGAGGTCTAGGCGCACTTTCAGCGTGGATTGCACAGAGTTTGCAAAGCTTCGAGGGAAGTGTTGAGCAAAGTTGGTTTTTGAGCATGATCTCACTCATTTTCATCACCAAAACGGTGGTGGCTATTCTCTTCTTTTTCACCTCTGCCATGGTGACGTATTATCTTTTCTTGATGGTTTATTCGGTTATTGTAGGACTTTTTGCAGGTTATTTTATTAAAGAGATAGGCTCGATCTATTATCCCCGTGTTGCATTCTCTGGCATGGGACTGATGAGCTATGTGTGGATAGTGCTTAAAACGCTTCTGTGGACAACGCTGATGTTTTTGCTCCTTTCGCCTTTAGTCTTTATCCCCGTATTGAATTTTGCGCTTTTAGTGCCTGTTTTTTATCTGTTTCATAAACTCTTAGTTTTGGATGTGGCTTCAATGGTTAATTCGAGCGAAGAGTATAAAGAGCTAAAGCGGTTGTATGCAGGGCAGATGAGAGGAATTTCATTGGTCTGTTTTGGACTTACCATCATCCCTTTTTTAGGTGTGGTGATTTATCCTTATTATGTGATCGTGATGAGTCACTTTATCTTTCGTAAAACCGAGGGTTTACGAGCTCTTTAACAAAGCTCAAAAATCCCTTTTTGTCTGTTTTTATAAATACTTCCATGACGTGCAATCGCGCCGTGCATGGCAAGGTTGACCCCATTTTTTTCTCGACACATTAAATCACCCAAAGCCATCATAAAATTGCTTGTTGCCTCAACAGTGTCGATGCTAAAAGGTACCATTGCTCCTGTTAACGTGATGATCTTATCTTTTATATGTAAAGCTAAAAAGGTTGCGGTAACATCCATCGTATCAGTACCATGTACGATCAAAACTTTACGACACGACGAGTTTTTGATGGTTTGTACGATCAATTCCCGATCTTCCTCGCTCATCTCAAGGCTATCTTTGTGAATAATATTGAGAAGTTCATATGGCGTGTTGTTGCAGTAGCGCAAAATAGACTCTAACGCAATGCCATCTTTGGGAACTTCAAGTTCGCCTTTAAGAGGATTGTAGCGTTTATTAAAAGTACCACCTGTATTGATAATAAGGATTTTATCCATGATCAAACCTTCTGGCGAATTTGAATTTTTTGAGGATCAAAAAGCTCGGTGGCTCTTTGAACAAAAGGAGTGTTAAGCACCTCTTTGGCATCAATCTCTTTTTTGTCAGCCATCATTGCCCCTGTCGCACAGCTGTCACTTTGAGGCAGATCTGCAAACTCTAGGCTCTCCATCATGGATGAACTTTGGTCGTTTGCACTCAGTTCTGCTTCGCTCATTTCAGATTCGTAGTTAGGTTCATATGAAGGTTCATATGAAGGTTCAGGTTCGGGCTGAAGAGAAGGTAGTGGCGCTTGCGTTTTAGTGATTTTTATTTTAGCTTCTACGCCAAAAAGCTCTTGAACAAAGTGTTTGATGATGCTGTAGTAGGTATTGAGCGTTTTACTTGCTTCCCCTTCGGCGCTGGAGGTGAGGGCTAATAATTCATCCTCAAAGTTTATAAAACGAATGTGATGCTTAAAGCATTCGCCAAGCTCTGCGTTACGATCAAGCAATTTATCGCAAAGACGCGCAAAAAGCATTTCAGATGTGACGCCTTGATCTTTTACATGTAAAGGTTCTTCTTCCTCTTGTGCTGCTACGGGAGCATCATTGTTTGTTTCTGCCACTTCAACTTTAGCGTGAGCGGTAGGAACACGGAATTTCTCATTTTCAAGTGAATCAATCATCTCTTCGATGGTTTTAATATTCGTAGCTTCGATCATCTTAAAGAAGATCAAGGAGAGTACAAAACCGTTGTTCGCGTTGATGTAAAGAAGACTTTTGGATTCACTGAGAATTTTGAAAAAACGCTCATACAGAAGTGTTGAAAAACGGCGATCTTGTGCAAAAAAAGCATTTTTAAGATATGCGATCAACTCATCGATGACAATTTCACACTCATAACTCTCAAGCTCTTTAATGAGGTGAAGCATTTCGCTTTTATTGCCACTTAAAATGGCAGTAAAAATCGTCTCAAGTTGGTTAGGATCAAGAAGCCCCAGCATTGTTGCAACATTCTCAGGCGTAATGTAGCCTTTTGAGAAGATGATGGATTGATCAAGCAAGGTTAATGTATCACGCAGTGATCCATTTCCAGCACGAGAGAGCATCTCTAAGGCGTCTTTTTCGTACTCGATGTTTTCAAGATTGAGAATATGGCAGAGATGATTGACGACATCGCTTTGTTTAATCTGTTTAAATCGAAAATGTTGAGCCCTAGATAAAATCGTTGCAGGTAGTTTTAAAGGATCGGTCGTTGCAAGGATGAATTTTACATAACTTGGAGGCTCTTCTAATGTCTTCAAAAGTGCATTAAACGCTTGTGTGGTGAGCATATGAACTTCATCGATGATGAAGATTTTAAAACGAGCACTGGTTGGTTTATATTTTGTACTTTCGATCAATTCACGAATATCGTCAATTCCGCGATTAGACGCAGCATCCATTTCGATGATGTCAATGTGACGGTTTTCATTGGCACTGAGGCAGTGTTCACACACTTCACACGGAGTAGAAGAGGGGCCTTGATCGCACACGAGCGCTTTAGCAAAGATGCGCGCTGTCGAAGTCTTACCACTACCTCGAAGTCCTGAAAAGAGATAGGCATGTGAGAGCCTATCTTGGTTGAGTGCTAATGAAAGTGTTTGGGTGATCGACTCTTGGCCGATCAACTTATCAAACGAGGAAGGACGATATTTTAGAGCAAGTACTTGGTGTGACACAGCGCAACCTTTAGGTTTTTAGTCATTCATAATCGAAAGTAGTTCTTCATTGTCCTTGGTTTTAAGCATCTTAGCATACAAGAATTTAAGTGCTTCAATGTCATCCATTTGGCTGATAGCACTTCTAAGTGCCCAGATTTTTTGAAGACGATCAGGGGTGAGAAGAAGCTCTTCTTTACGTGTTCCTGATTTCATGATGTTAATCGCTGGGTAGATACGACGATCGGAGATATTTCTATCGAGAACGATTTCGCTGTTGCCGGTACCTTTGAACTCCTCAAAGATAACTTCGTCCATTCTACTTCCTGTCTCAATAAGTGCTGTTGAAATAATGGTCAAACTACCACCATCTTCGATATTTCGAGCAGCTCCAAAGAAACGTTTTGGTTTATGTAGTGCGTTTGCATCTACACCACCACTTAAAACTTTACCACTTGAAGGGGTTACGGTATTGTAAGCACGAGCAAGACGAGTGATAGAATCTAAAAGGATGATGACATCTTTGCCCATTTCAACACGGCGTTTTGCTTTTTCGATGACAAGGTTTGCAACACGAACATGGTTCGACGCTGGCATATCAAAGGTTGAGCTATACACTTCACCTTGAACACAACGTTGCATATCGGTAACCTCTTCAGGTCTCTCATCGACAAGTAAAACGATGAGTTCTGACTCTGGGTGATTACGAGCGATGCCGTGTGCTAGCTCTTTCATAAGTTCTGTTTTACCACTTCTTGGAGGTGCAACGATAAGACCACGTTGTCCTTTACCAATTGGGGTAAAGAGGTCAAGTACACGACCAGTGATTTTCATTGGATCGTATTCGAGTTTGATTTTTTCGGTTGGGTAAAGTGGTGTTAGGTTTTCAAAAAGAGGGCGTTTTTTGCTCTCTGCAAGAGGTAGATAGTTGATTGCTTCGATCTTAAGAAGAGCGTAGTAACGCTCCTGATCTTTTGGAGGTCTAACTTGCCCAGTGACGATGTCACCGGTACGAAGTGCAAATTTCTTGACTTGTGTACTACTTACATAGGCGTCATTGGCACTGTCTGAGAAGTTAGCATCTGTAGCACGTAAGAAGCCATAACCTTCACCAGCAATCTCTAAGATACCCGTAAAAAGGATAAATCCGCCTTGGTTGACTTGTGATTTTAAAATTTCAAACATCAAATCTTGGCGTTTTAATTCGTTTGGATTTTCAATGCCAAGTTCTGTCGCGATCTCTAAAAGTTTTTCCAGAGGTGTGGTTCTTAGCCCCTCTATTTTGTAGCCATCAACGGGAACGTGGGTTCGTGATTTGTTATAGTGAGTTGGTTTTGCTTGTCCGTTACCGTTAGTATTCCCGTTTGGTTGGGCTGAATTCGCGCAGGGTTGATTGTTTGAGGTAGGAGTGTTTCCGCTCATTGTGCCTTCTTTGTTGTTAGTTTGATCGTTCATGAAGCTAGAGTCTCTTGGTATGGTGAAAGGATTCCCAAAGATAGAGTTGCTTGAGTCGATTTTTATGAGACTACTTTGTGAGAATTCTAAAAAGTAGTGATGGCGTAATTTTAGTCAAAGCGGGAGGATTTGTCAAGTAAAGCTAAAGTCAAACAAGATAAAATGTGACCCAATAAAACTGGATACAAAGAAGTTGAAACTATGAATGATTTAGTGCATTTGGCGATTATTATGGATGGCAATGGTAGATGGGCAAAACGTCAAGGCAAAGAGCGTTCTTTCGGGCATAAAGAAGGTGCTAAAAAAGTACGTGAGATCACGAAGTATGCTGCTAAGATGGGCATAGAGTACCTGACTCTTTATGCGTTTAGCACTGAAAACTGGAATCGTCCAAAAGCTGAGGTGAGCGTTTTAATGAAACTTCTCTCCAAATATCTTCACAGTGAAATTCCGACCCTTTTAGAGAATAACATCCGTTTTGATGTCATCGGCGATATGAGCAAGTTTTCTCCTTCGCTTCAAAAAGAGATCACTTATGCCAAAGAGATGACGGCACACTGTACGGGACTTAGACAAATTCTTGCCATCAACTATGGCGCACACGATGAAATCCTTCGAGCCATCAACAAATCTTTACATGTAAACGGTGAAATCACCAAAGAAATCTTAGAATCCAACCTTGATACCGCGGGCATTCCTCCTGTGGATGTCCTCATTCGCACGGGTGGCGACTGCCGCCTCTCCAACTTCTTGCTCTGGCAAGCCGCTTACGCAGAGCTTTTCTTTAGCAAAACACTCTGGCCAGATTTTTCGGTGGGTGAGCTTGAAACCATCGTCTCAGAGTATCTTCAAACCGAACGACGTTTTGGTGGCATCGTCTAACTGATCCCTATAAAAGTCTTGATTGAGATCAATCAATGACTTACTTCTCTCCTCTTGATAAGATACCGCAAATTTTTGGAAAGAGGATAAAAAATGTCTTTAAATATGTTATGTGATCAATGCTCTATGAGTGCCATCAATGGCTGTGGTTCTAAAGGTCAAGATATAGGAACGTGTGGCAAAGATGCCAACTTGGCAAAACTTCAAGACATCATGATTTACGGTCTTAAAGGTCTTAGTGCTTATAGAACACATGCGAATGAATTTGGTGCCAATACCAAAGAAGTCGATGACGTCATCGCTCAAACACTATACTTCACCCTTACCAACGTCAACTTCAACTTTGACGATCATATCGCTCAACTGATGAAAATCGGCTCTGCGGGTGTTAGAATGATGGACATCTTAAGTGATGCACACACTTCTCACCTTGGCGTTCCAACCCCTGTTCAAATCAGTCAAAACAGAGCTGAAGGTAAAGCGATCTTAGTAAGCGGTCACAACCTTGACATGTTCTTAGAGCTTTTGAAACAAACAGAAGGTAAAGGCATCAATGTTTATACGCATTCAGAAATGCTTCCAGCACATGCGTATCCAGAGCTTAAAAAATACCCTCACCTCAAAGGTAACATCGGTAAATCATGGTTTGATCAAACGAAACTTTTTGAAGAGTGGGGCGGAACTATCATCGTTAACACCAACTGTATCGTTCCTCCAAAATCAAACTCAACTTATATCGATAGACTCTATACTTACGACATCGTAGGCATCAAAGAGGGCAAAAAAATCCAAAACAATGACTTTAGTGAAGTTATCGCTCAAACATTAGCACTTCCCGATGTAACAGGCTTTGACAGTGAAGAGACACTCGTAACAGGTCACCACTATAAAACCATCCTTGGTCTTGCGCCTCAAATTCTTGAAGCAGTTCAAGCAGGTAAAATCAGCCAGTTTTTTGTCATCGCAGGTTGTGATGCTCCAGGAAGTGGCGGCGAATACTACAGAAAAATGGCAGAGAGTTTACCAAATGACTGCGTCATCTTGACATCAAGTTGTGGTAAATTTAGATTTAACGACATCGACTTTGGAACCGTTGCAGACACAGGCATTCCTCGCTACTTAGACCTTGGTCAATGTAATGACAGCAATGGCGCTGTACACATCGCTCTTGCCCTTGCTGGCGCCCTTGGTGTTACAGTACATGACTTACCAGTCTCTATCGTTCTTAGCTGGATGGAGCAAAAAGCAGTTCTTATTCTTCTAGGACTCTTTAGCCTTGGCATCAAAAACATCTACTTAGGACCAAAACCACCACAATTTGTAACTGATGACATTTTCGCTTTCTTGCAAGAGAACTTTAACTTGCATTTGACGGATGACGCGGCATCTGACGTGGAAAAATTACTGCTTAAAAAACCTGCGTAAACTTTACATGTAAAAAAGATAGGGAACTCTTCTACGAAGGGTTCCCTCGTCTTTATGCTCTCTAATATGCAATGACTAATAGAATAGACATTCTAAAAAAGATTTATATTTTTTGATTCGAATAGGGTGATTTCAAAGTAGGGCATTTGTAAATTATGTTATAATTAGTATGATATAAAACTATAATTTTATTATCAATTATAAACAAAAAAAATACAAATTGTTAGATAGGATAAATATACATGAAATCGATATTTCCTGAACCAATATTAAATCTTCCTCAAGCAGATATTCCAATTAAAGGTCTTAATGCTTATTTATCACAAAGCAGTAATCACCAAATTATCTTTATGGAATTTTCTGAAGATGTTGATTTGCCCGAACATTCTCATGCGAGTCAAGTGGGAATTGTTCTTGAAGGTAAAATCGATTTAATAATAGATGGTGTTAAAAATACCTTTCAAAAAGGGGATAGATATTTTATACCGAATGGTATAAAACATTCAGGCAAAATCTATGCAGGATATGCAGATATGACATTTTTTAATGAAAAAAATAGATACAATGCAAAATAAGAGAATAGACTGCGAAGTAAATAGAGATTAGGACTAAATTTTAACTTATTTTAGCTTCAACCTCAATCACCTCACCACCCACTTCAATAATCTCTCCTGAAACGATTTTAGCGCGTTTTCGAAGCTCAACTTCACCGTTTCGTTTAACCTGTTCTTCTTCTATGAGCATCTTTGCTTGCGCTCCACTCTCTGCAACACCCGTCACTTTGAGAAGTTTAAATAACTCTATGAAGTCATCTTCTAGTTCAAATTTCATTTTTATTCCTTTGTTGATGTGCAATAATATCCGAATCCATCTTTACATGTAAACCTCTTGGCGCTTCTCAAAAGCCAGTAAAATTTTATTAATGGAAGTTTTTGGTAAAATGGCTATGCGTAAAGCATGGCATAAAGGAAAATGGGGATGGATAGAAACCGAAGACTGGTGAATTACTCGCTCTTAGCGCTTACGGGGACGGGTGTGTATTACACGGTCGGTACGATGTTCCAGTCCTTAGAACCACCCAAAAAAGCACTCCTTGATGCGGCTACCTTTATCGACATTAACGCATTACCACTCAATGAAATTTCTTATAGGACATGGCAGAAAAAACCGCTTTTTATCCTCAAAAAAGACGCTTCATTGACTCTCGATAAAAAGCGAGACATTAAAATTGGCGATTATTATTACACATTGATGGTGGGGATTTGCACCCATTTAGGCTGTGTTCCAAAGTATGATGCTACTGTTAAACGCTTTGTCTGTCCGTGTCATAATGGGCAGTTTGACTACAATGGCAACGCACTTGCCAGTCCTGTGACAAAGCCCTTAGTCATTCCTCCTTTTAAAGTGCATGATGAGACGATTATCGTCGGAGAAGTAGGCGAGGCGTATCTCCAACTTATGGAGGCATCAAAAGCATGAATTTAAAGCTTAAAAATTTCAATATTTTACTTTACACAGGCGCTATCATGGTGGTTTTGTGCCTTTTGTTACTCGTTTCGGGTATTTTCCTCTCTATGCACTATATTCCCGATGCGGAGAAAGCCTTTGAGAGTGTTCATACGACGATTATGCAAGAAGTCAATTACGGCTGGTTGTGGCGAAAAATCCACGCGCTTGGCTCAACTTTTTTCTTTTTACTGCTCTACATTCATCTTTTGGGCATGCTCTATTTTGGCTTTTACAAACATGGTAAAACGAAGTATTGGTACAGTGGCATGGTGCTCTATTTTTGCTGTATGGTCATCGGTTTTACGGGGTACGTGCTTCCGATGGGGCAGATGAGTTACTGGGCGGCGCAAGTCATCACCAGTTTGTTGGAGTATATCCCCGGAGCTGGGGAAGACATCGTGCTGTGGGTTCGAGGCGATTTTAGTGTGAGTGGCATTACGTTGCTGCGTTTTTACACTTTGCACATTGTGGTGATGCCTTTAGCCATTACACTCATGGTGCTTACGCATACGGACTTTGTAAAGTGGTACGCAACGACGAAGCTTTCATGGAATCGCAAAGGTTTACATGTAAGCAAAGAAGAGCGTTTTAGCAAACATGACATCACACCCAAAGAGCCAAAACCGTTTTTCTCCAATGCCATTTTAAAGCCATTGTTGGCGTGTACACTCTTTTTGGCACTCTTTTTTTATTGTGTCTTTTTTCATGATGAGTTAGCGTTTGATGCTCTCAATCTCACTCCTGCCAATCCGAGCGATACGCCCTCCCATATCTATCCTGAGTGGTATTTTTTATGGATGTTGCAGTTGCTTAAGAGCTTTTTCTTTGACATCGGGATGATTAAAGGTTCCTACATCGGTATGGCTTCACTGGTGGTGGTCAATGTTGGGCTTTTACTGATGCCACTTTTAGATCGAAACCCTCGTCGCATTCCCGCACATCAGCGTCCTTACTTTTTGGCGTGGTTTTGGGCGTTGGTAGTCTCTTTGATAGGTCTTACCATTTTAGGAAAATTACCAAGTTCGACGCTTACTTTGTGGATTGGGTTGTTCTTCTCCACGGTGTTGATGGCACTTTTTTTCATTTTGCCTTTTTTATCTGGGAAGGAGTCTCATGCCAAATCTTAAAATTTTTGCGGCAATCGTGATGTGCGTTTTTGTACTTGTCGTGGGGCTTGAGTGGTTGCCAAAACAGTATGCCTCGCAGAATGCCATTGTTGTAGAACAGACACTTAAAACGGCATCGAGTGAAGAAAAAGCGATTTACGAAAAAGAGATGAGCCGACGTGAAGGGATAGGGTACAGCATTGTGGGGTATTTTCTTTTACTCTCGACGCTCTTATACCTTAAAATTCTTCTGCAACGCCCTAAGAAAATGGAGTAACTAAACGCTTTACATGTAAAGATTAGGATTTCTTTTTCGCATCCAAAATCATGTCGATAATCATCGCAAAAATGCCTAAAGTAATGAGCGTAAATGCCCATGAAAAGCTTTTGGTGATGACGTATCCGACAATTAAAATGGCTAACGCTGTGGGAACTTCGTTGTAAGCTCTGAAAAATTTACCATCTTTCGTGCAGGTGTCATTGGCAAGTTCCAAACGGTACTTTTCCAGTGAAAACGAATAAAGTGTGAGTGACATAAGTACGGTAAACTTCGCATAAATCCATCCACCGCTTGAGAGCAGTTGAGGGTCAAGTAAAATCATACCAAGACCGCTTGTAAGGGTTGCCCAAAAGGCAGGAAGCCCAATGTACTTGTAGATTTTGTATTCTTGAATTTTCACAACGTCCACAAACTCTTTTTTCTCAGCATGCTCAACATGGTAAACAAAAAGCCGTGGCAGATAAAACAACATCGCCATCCACGACATCAACGCTATAATGTGAAAGGCAAGCAACCATTTATAGTGTTCCAACGTCTATCCTTTTTTCATTTTACAGACGCATTATAACACCAAAAACTTACCCTAAACTGCTCTTTTGTCTTTTCATTAAATTCTATCCGAATCACGCTTTACATGTAAAGATTTTTAGTGGAAAATAACCATACAATGTTATAATTGTGTGGTTATAGCAAGGAGAAATGAATGTCCGACATTACCTTTGATCATCTACCTCTTACATGGAAGCCTAAAATTATTCCCTCACACAAACCCTTTTACATAGCTCTTGCGGAACAATTAGAAGCCGATATCAAAAATGGAAATTTGCTCCCAGGTACTAAACTGCCTCCACAGCGTGAACTCGCCTATGTGTTGGATGTCAATGTCAGCACCATTTCACGGGCATTTAAACTATGCACGCAAAAGGGATTGCTCTGTGGAACCATCGGCAGTGGAACGGTTGTCTCCTATGACTCCTTAACCAATTTAAGTCTGATTCCCAAGCAGACCTCCTTTCCTCTTATCGAAATGGGCTCGATGATTCCGGATGAAAATACCTATGATGAAATAACGCAGGTGATTAAAGAGATGCTCAAAGAGGCTGAGTTTGGGAGGCTTTTTGGGTATGGAACCTTTATGGCGACGCATTGGCAAAAAGAAGCAGCGGTGAAATTTTTAGCGCATATGGGATGTCACTCTACGGTTGATACGATCCTTCCATCCCAAGGCGGTCAAAATGCTATTGTGGCCATTCTTGCAGGTCTGTTTAAATCAGGCGATAGGATAGGCACAGACCCACTTACCTATCCAGGATTAAAGTCAGCTGCAAATATGCTGGGCATTCAGCTGGTTCCAATTCGTCACATTGAGCATGAAATGAGCGAAGAGAGCTTGATTTTGGCGTGTGAGAATGAAAAAATCAAAGGCATTTACACGATGCCTGAGTATCAAAACCCAACCACGCATCTGATGTCAGAAGCATGCAAAAAGATGATAGCACGCGTGGCAAAGCAGCGAGATATCATCATCATTGAAGATGGCATTCATAGCCTTTTAAACGAAACGCCTAGAAGTACCATTGCAAGCTATGCCCCAGAGCAGACCTTTTATATCGCCAGTCTTTCAAAGATCGTCGCTCCGGGTCTTAGGTTAGCGTATATCGTGACCCCTTCGCGTTATAAAAACGCTTTAACCAATGCAATTTACAATCTCAACATTACCCACTCACCCTTTTTACTGGAACTTGCTTCTCGCATGATGGCATCAGGAAAGGCCTTAAAATTGGTTCAAGATCGACGCATTCTCGCCAAAGAGTGCAATCACATCGTCAATAAAATCTTAGGGGACTTTGATGTGAGAGGTGCCACCTCTTCGAGCTTTCGCTGGCTTGTGTTGCCAGAGGGCATTGATGCAAACAAGATCGAAGAAGAAGCCTTTAATTTAGGTGTTCAAGTCTACAGCTCAGCGCGTTTTGCGGTGGGAACGACGAAGCCCATCTCTGCCATACGCCTTGCCATTACCGCTTCGAGAAGTTTAGAAAATTTGGAGAAAGGTTTGGTGATTTTAAGAGATTTACTTCAAAAGGCATAATTGTTTTGCATACAATTTAAAGAATGTATGTATGCTATGATTCCTCATTAAAAGATAGAGGAGTAAGCGTATGAAATGCTACAGTGTTGATGCTTTTGCTGAAAAACTCTTTGTGAATACAATGCTTTTTTCTTATGTAAAGGATAAGGCCTGATGAACATGACATTTTTTCTCTCATACTGCTTGATGATGACTATTACCCCAGGTCCGACCAACATCATGATTCTCTCTACGGTTCATCACCATGGCGTTTCTAAAGCTCTTTTGTTTTGTTATGGCACGATTGTGGGATTTGGGATTTCCTTGGCGTTAGCGGCATTTTTTAATGCTTTGCTGAGTGCATTTATTCCCAATATTATTGTGGTGATGCAATGGATTGGAAGTCTTTATATGCTCTACTTAGCCTATCAAATCGCTACGATGGATGGAAAATCTGGTTCAAAAAAAGAGTTTGGGTCATTTAAAAAAGGTTTTTTATTACAATTTGTCAATCCCAAAGTAATTCTTTTTTGTTTGACCGTTTTCCCAAGTTTTATTTTACCCTATCATACAACGCCAGTAGAATTGATGTTTTTTGTGCTTGTCATCACGGCCATTGGAGCATTTTCATTTTTTACATGGATCTTTTTTGGATCGCTCTTAGCGAGATGGATGCAACACTACCGTAAAAGTGTCAATGGTATTATGGCAGCCTTTTTGGTCTACACCGCACTGATTATTTCAGGAATAATGAATTAAAAGGAAAAAAAGATGATTACAAAACACAAAAATGCACAACCACGGACATTTTTAGGAGTAGATTTTATTTTGTTGTCGCATGGAGAAAAATCTATGGTGACCAAAATGCTGTATAAAATAACTGATAATGTCCCAAAACACGCACACCCCAATGAGCAAAGTGGATATGTCGTTTCAGGAAAATACAGACTTACCTTTAATGATTTTGATGAAGTGTTAGAAACAGGAGATAGCTATACCATCCCAGAAAATGTTCCCCATAGCCTCGAAATTCTTGAAGCAGGTGAAGTAGTTGATGTATTTACGCCACCACGAGAAGATTATCTATAGCCTCTTCTAAAGTGAGATTATTCTACAATGGCATAAAGACTAAAAGGACAGCACTTATGCCATTTTCTACTCTCAAATTATGCCCAGAAATCCAACAAGCCCTCGCTGAAGTTGGCTATACACAACCAACTTTCATTCAAGAAAAAGTGATTCCCCTTGTTTTGGAGCGAAAAGATGTGATGGCAAGAGCGCAGACGGGAAGTGGCAAAAGTGCTTCGTTTGTGCTGCCGATGTTGGAACTTTGGAGTGCAAGTAAAGGCGAGGGAAAAGCGAAGATCAAGGCATTGGTTTTAACGCCTACGAGGGAGCTTACGGTACAAGTCGCGGAGTCGTTTGTCACCTTTGGAAAATTCTTACATGTAAAACCCAAAGTGGTGAGTGTCATCGGTGGAGAGAAGATCGGTGAGCAACTTTACGACATTCAACAAGGGTGTGACATCGTGGTTGCAACTTCAGGACGACTACTTGACATCATGAGCAAAAAGCAGATTGATCTTTCTCGTGTTGAGTTCTTTGTACTCGATGAAGCGGACAAGATGCTCGATCTTGGTTTTGAGCAAGAGTTAAGTTCTATTCTTGAAGCCTTACCAGCCAAACGACAAAATCTTCTTTTCTCAGCGACTTACCCAGAAAAAATGCAGATGATTGCCTCTAAGATCACCAAAGAGGCAGTAGAGGTGAGCATTGAAGCGGAAGCGCCAACGGTTGAGCTTATCAAGCAGAGAGCCCTTGAAGTCAATAAAGAGAACCGAGCACCACTTCTGCGCCAATTACTACGTGAAAACAAATGGGAACTGGTTTTGGTTTTTATGGCAAACAAACGCGCTGCCGATAACATCGCTGTGAAGTTTCGCAAGCACGGGTTTTTGGCGGAATCGTTTCATGGTGATTTGCTTCAAGAAGACCGTTCATGGACGTTAAAGTCCTTTAAAGAGCGAAAGATTCGCGTTTTGTTTTCCACGGACATCGCTTCGCGTGGGCTTGACATCGACGATGTGAGCTGTGTCATCAACTTCGATTTGCCACGTGCAACCGAAGACTACATCCACCGCATTGGGCGAACAGGGCGTGCGGGAAAAGAAGGCTTGGCGATTTCGTTTATCGACCATGAAGACAAAGCGCATTTTGCACTCATCCAAAAACGCTGTGGTGTGAAGCTTGAAACAGAGCAGATCAAAGGGTTTGAACTGACAGGCGTTACTCCCCAAAAAGAGAAAGGGAGTGCGCCTATCAAAGGCAAACGCAAGAGTAAAAAAGACAAGTTAAGAGAGCAGGCTGGGCAAGCCTGATCTTTTACATGTAAAGGTTTTTAAGCGACGATAGCAGCTTTTTTAACTTCGAGTCTATCGTACATATCGAGGATGTTAACATAGTGTTGGTGCAGGCTTACGTCGATGAGGTAGGCTTTACCATCCAAGATATTCATGGCATGTTCGACTTTCTCTTTTCCAAAAATGTCCCATAGGGCACTTTCGTATTCTGCCCAGACAAGTCTTTGTTCTCTCAATGAGAGGATTTCGCAGAGAAGTTTACCCATTGGATTTTGACTAAACGAGAGGAGCATTTGTGCCTCTTCGTAATTTTCCAAAAGTAGATTGACTTGCGCTTTGAGGTCGATCATCTGAAAGTTTTGCTCGAAAATGACGCCGATGTATTTTTCCACATTGAGTGAATCTTCTAAAGGCTCGATGGTTTCTAAAAGCGTTTCGTGATTTTCTTCTTTGAAGTTGAGCACAGCATGACGGATAAATTTACCGCAGTTACGATTTTGGTAGACCATGTCATCGATTGGGTAAACCTCAGAAACACTTGGTACGATCATGTGGCATGAGTAGAAGTCTAAGTAGGTGTACTCACGTAGATAAATCTCTTTGCCCATTGACTTGACGATGTCACACAAAAAGGCGTATTCTGCTTGGCTTCCCTCGCCCTTATAATTCCACGGGGCATACTCAAAACTTTTGGTAGCATTTAAAAAGCCAAAGCCAATTTTACCGTTAGAATCGATGAAATGCGCTTCAAGGTTGAACGTGTCGCCTACGATGCTCATGTCAAATGTCGGCATTTCAAAAGCGTCAAGATTTTCGACGCCTCGTCCTTGCATTAGTTCACTCATGGTGCGCTCTAGGCTCACTTCCAAAATAGGGTGCGCGCCAAAAGAGACAAACAATGTCCCATTGCGTGGGTTGATAA
Source organism: Sulfurospirillum arsenophilum NBRC 109478 (assembly GCF_000813345.1). Lineage (NCBI taxonomy): Bacteria > Pseudomonadati > Campylobacterota > Epsilonproteobacteria > Campylobacterales > Sulfurospirillaceae > Sulfurospirillum > Sulfurospirillum arsenophilum. Next base: position 515,140 of record NZ_BBQF01000001.1, read on the forward strand.
GTGAGATAGCTGTTACAGGAAATTTGCCACCCAAAGAGGCATCAAGCACTTCAACGATGAAGCCCGCTTTTCTAAGCTCTATCACATCCGCATGCAGTTTCGGAAAAGTAGCGATGATATCTTCTGGGTACTTTGGAAGTGCGTAACCGTTTTTGATGATCTCAATTTTGGCATGACGTTCAAAAATTTCACTTAGTGCTTGCACTTTGGCTTCATCAGGCGTGTTTCCGCTCGCAAGTCCGTTGCTCACATAAAGATTACTGAGGATATTTAAAGGAATGTAAACTTGCTCATTTCCAAAAAAGCTTTGAAACGGGAGTGCGACGATCTTATCAGCATAGTCACTGTTAAAGTCGACTAAGTCTTCGTTGCTCATCTCATTGGATGGGTTGTAGATACCATATAAAGAAGGACTTAAGTACTCTCCGCCGAACTCGAACACTTTTTGGTCTGGGTAGTACGCACGATTTGGAAGGTGAAAGTCGATAAAACAGTTATTGGTTTGAAGTCTTTCGATGTACTCGCCAAGAGCGCTCGCTTTAGATGCCCCAGAGAGCGTGCCTTTACCGTTAGAATAAATATGATTGGGTGCTTCAACAGAGGCAAGATTGACTGAGTAGCAGTTTTTTAGCGGGTGTTTTTCGGTTGCAAAAGTGATGCCACAACCAAGATCTTTTAAAATGGTTTCCATTTTTAAAATAGAGACTTCGAGTGGTGCGTTTTTTGAGAGTATATTCATAATGTAAAAATTCCTTTTGGTTGTAACGCGATGTTGAAAAATTGGGTAAAAATTAAGTAGAATTAGGAAGGTAACAGGGAGTAAATAGAAGTTTAAAACTTCCATTTTGCCGAGTTAAAATCAATTCGAATGGTGGAGCTGTGGGGGATTGAACCCCAGTCCAAAAATAGCCACCTATGACGTCTACATGCTTAGATATTGTTGATAGTGTTTAATTTTGCTTCGTACAACAATCAGAAAACTACGCAAAACGAGCCTTTAACTTCGCTGCATGTAAAGGCGTTCATGCAGTATATCTATCATAGCTATGATACTTCCCAATCCTCCTTAGATAGCATTAAAGGGAGAAGCAGTCCTTATTTATTAAACTTATGCAGCTAGTGCGTAAGCAGGACGATAGTTACTGTTGTTAGCAGTTATTGATTGAAGGTTGTGTAACGGAAGACCCTCACTTCCGACATGCAGCCATAAGCTAAAACTACTCCTGTCGAAGCCATGTCAGCCCCATTCGAGAACAGTATTTTACCATAATAAATAGGAAACTTTGCTATAATTCGCAAAAATGTATTAAGGATTTTGTATTGAAAAGAATTGTATCGTCTCTTTGTGTAGTGCTTTTATTCTTATTTGTTCAAGGATGTGCCCCAAAATCGCCACCGCCTTCAACACTGAAAACCTATGCTAACGAAAAAGAGACCAACCCAAAGCTTTCTAAGCTTGTCGGTAAAAATTATATTAAAGGTGTCGTTCGCGCAGTAAACCATGACCCAGTTGCTCAAACATGGAATTATGAAATTGATGGTATCGAACTCACCAATGGAAAATTGCCTTACGTTAACTTCAATCACAAATCAGTTCTTGCCAATGAGGGCGATCTTGTCTATGCTTCATTTGATGGTATGAGAATGACTGAGATGTTTGTTATCAAAGCAGGATTTTACAAAGGTGGAAAACAAGCAACGACAACGCCACCACCAGTAAGAAAAAAGAGTTCAGGTAAAAGTAGTGACGATGGTGGTGCTGGCAAACGCGATAAAGCACACCAAGTAGTAGGCGTTCCACAAGAAGAGACTGTTAAATTAAATTAGATTTACGATTGTTAACTGATCGTTTACTTTGAGTTCCTATACTTCTCTTAGCGAATTTCATATTTTCTTCTGAAATGTATGGAGACTCAAAGAGGCGATCCGCCAAGCGCTTCTTTGAAACCCTTTTCTAACCTCTATCATAAAAATAACTCCTCCACTTTCATTTTTAACTTCACGTTTATCTCTTCTCTTTTTCTTAAATGATACGTTTTTAGATATGTTAACCGATCGTTTACTTTGAGTTCCTATACTTCTCTTAGCGAATTTCATATTTTCTTCTGAATGTATGGAGACTCAAAGGGGCGATCCGCCAAGCGCCTCTTTGAAACCCTTTTCTAACTCTATCGTAAAAATAGCTCCTCCATTTTCATTTCTCGCTTCAAGCTTCCCTTTCATACTTTTTTCAATAATCAATTTTGCCATATAAAGCCCAATACCTGTACCTTCATTTTGCTCTTTAGTGCTCATATAAGGTTCAAAAATCTTTTCAACTGGCTCTATCTTAATGCCACCACCATTATCTTGGATGATAAGTCGAACAGTTGTTTCATCACTCTGTAGGCTAATTGTGATTTTCCCCCCTTGTTTACCTGATGCAATGATGGCATCTTTAGCATTGGAAAGAAGATTAAGAACAACCTGTTCGTATTCACTTTTATACCCCACAATATATTCATCGTGAAGGATGTTGACCTCAATGGCAATCTCTTGGTTGGTAATCGACATACCGATGATACGCAAAACTTCATCGATGGAAGCATGGATGCTAAAGCTTTTTTTGTCTTTGTTAGGCATAAAGAAATTGCGAAAGTCGTCAATGGTATGCGACATGTATTCAACAATGTTTTCTGCCTCGACACATTTGATCTCCATAGCGGATTTATCGAGTTTATCCATGTTGTATTTAAGCTTTAGTGTCATTAGCAGTGCTGAGAGCTGGGAGAGGGGCTGACGCCATTGATGTGCAATGTTGCTGATCATCTCTCCAAGAGCAATAAATTTTGATTTTTGAATGAGCAGTTGTTCTTGCTCTCGGTTCTTTTGAATCTCTTCAAGAACACGACTCTCTAACGTTTTGTTGAGGTTTTCAAGTTCCAGTGTTTTTTGTTGGACTTGTTTATGGTAGGTTTGTAAAAAGCGTTCAATACGTTTACCCAGCATCACGGCAAAGGTATTGGCAATGAGCGCAAAGAGTAAAAAAATGATAATAGCAGATGTTACTTCTAACTTCATTTTCTTTTTAAAATCAGTCTTTGCAATGTCGATTTCTTTGTCTATATCATCAGTATAAGCACCCGCTGCAATGATGAGGTTCCACTCTTTGTAGAGTTTAAAGTAAGAGACTTTGGGGCGGATGATATTGCTTTCGGGTTTTTTATAGATGTAATCCACAAAAGAGTACCCTTGTTCATGAATATCTTGCAGAAAAATTTTGCGAAACGCTTTGCCATTTTCATCGGTGTAAGCATCAGAGATATACTCACCTTCTAAATCAGGACGGTTGGGGTTGATGAGCATCTTGGCAAATTTATCGCCACCTTTTATCTGTTCAACCTGATAGACAAAGATATAGTTGTGCTCTTGTCCACCGTAACGAATATGGCGAATCCAGTCGTACACTTCCAGTTTGAGTGCCGCTAGTGCCTTTGGGTCATTAAGAGTGGTTCGTTGTTTTTTAAACTCAATAAATTCAATGATGGCATCCACTTCACGTTTAAGAACATTGCGTTTGTTTTCGACGAAGGTTTTTTTACTATCTTCGATTTGTGCTTGTAAAATTTCATACTGTTTGGTGATAAAAAAGTAGCCGTTAAAAAGCATTAAAGAGCTGATAATAAAGATCGTACTGAAGATAATGATGGTGGAGATATTGCTCTCTTTAATAATTTTCATAAAAAACTCCCACGTCGACTGCTATAATAATGAAAAGAAAAAGTATCATAGTGATTCTTTTGAGAAATGTAAAGGGTATTGGAATGGATGAAAAGATGCTGAAAAAGCTTGCACCATATAGAGTTTTATACGCAGAAGATGACGTAGGGGTGCGAAAAAATGTTTATGAACTGCTCAGTCTTCTTTTCAAAGAGGTCTATTTGGCAAACGATGGTGAAGAGGCGTATAAACTTTTTGTACAGCATAAGCCCGATCTTATCATTACGGACATTAAAATGCCTCATCTTAGTGGCATTGAGCTTACAAAAAAGATTCGTGAGATCGATAACAAAGCGCATATTATTATTATCACTGCTTACACAGAAGTGGACTTTATGCTTGAAGCCATTGAGCTTTCATTGCTTCGTTACATTGTGAAGCCTATTACAGAGCCGAAGCTTTTTGATGCACTGGAGAAGTTTTTACAGTCAAAAGAGAAAGCACATCTTCAAGAGTTAGCGCCTGATTGGTACTATGACAGCCTGCAAAAAGTCGTTATTCACCATACTCAAGTGTATGAACTAACGAAAAAAGAGGCGAAATTGATTGAGCTTTTATTGCAAAAAGATTCGATTATCAGCTACGAAGAGATAGAACAAAAATTGTGGGAAAGTGAATATATGAGCCTTAATGCACTTCGTTTGATGATTAAAAATTTGCGTAAGAAATTACCTGAAGGCACTTTGAAAAATATTCAAGGCATTGGGTACAAGCTTTAAATTAAATTTTTCTACCATATATATGCGTTACCAAAAGAAGCTTTCTAAAACATATTTATTGAGTGTTTGTATTTTACATGTAAAGATTGTAGATTTTCGCCTATAATCAAAAAAAATATAGGATCAAACATGATGAAATGGTGTTCAATCTTCTCACTAATAATGCTCTTAGTCTTACCAACTTTTGCAGCAGAGTATACGATCAAACTGACACATGTGGTAAGTCCAAATACCCCAAAAGGTAAAGGGGCGGATTTTTTAGCTAAAAGAGTTTACGAACTGACCAATGGCAGAGTTGAGGTCATTGTGTACCCAAACTCAGAACTTTATGGCGATGGCGAAGAGATTAAAGCGTTAAAACTGGGTCATGTTCACATTGCAATGCCTAGCTTTTCAAAATTTACAAGCATGGTTCCCCAAATGCAGTTGTTTGATCTACCCTTTTTATTTCGAGATGAAAACCATGTTCATGCAGTCTTAGATGGTGAAGTAGGGCAGATCATCAAAGACAAAGTAACTGCAAAAGGGTTTGTTGCACTTGATTATTGGGATGCAGGGTTTAAACATCTCTCTTCCAATAAAAAAGCGATTATAGAAGGCAGTGATCTGAAAGGGCAAAATTTTAGAATTATGAACTCACACGTCTTAGAAGCTCAATTTAAAACAATGAGTGCAAATACGTATGTACTCCCTTTTTCAAAAGTTTATGGAGCCCTACAACAAGGCATTGTGGATGGCGCTGAAAATCCACTCTCTAATTTCTATACAAAAAAGTTTTATGAAGTTCAGTCTGACTTAACGCTCTCAGCTCACGGTTACCTTGGCTACCTCGTGATTATGAGTGAAAGTTTTTGGAGAAAATTCCCAAGCGATCTTAAGCCGATGATCGTGCAAGCAGTCAAAGAAGCAACAGCTTACGAGCGCAAGCTAGTTTCACAAGATGATGAAGAGACACTCCAAAAGCTTAAAGAGTATGCAAAAACGACAGGACATTTTACAATCCATACACTAAGCGCTGAGCAAAAAGAGTCATGGCAAAAAGCCATGGAGGCAATTTATCCACAATTTTATGGCGCTATTGGCGAAGATCTTATTAAAAAAGTGCAAGCAACACACTAAGTAAAATATACTTTACATGTAAAACTTGTTTGGTTCTTTATTAATAACTATTTGATTACAAAAGTTGCTAAAAAGTTGTCAAAAAACTTTTTTCGGTTAAATATTAATTGTAATTTATTATTTTTTGTGATAGACTTATCTCGCCTTCAAAAAAATTCAAGGAGACAATATGAAATTAGCTAAACTTAGCTTGGCGGCTATGGTAGTTGCAGGTCTTGCATCTAGCTCTTTTGCGGCATCAGATACACTTGCTGACGCATTTAAAAATGGTAAAGTAAAAGGTGAGTTAAAAGCTTGGTATTTTGATAAAGATACCAATGAAGCTCAAGGAACAACAAAAACAATTGATGGTAAAACATTTGCTTACGATGGTAAAGAAGACATTGCTGATTTCGCTATTGAATTAGGATATGTTACTGATTCTCTTAATGGTTTTAGATTGGGTGCAACATTCCAAGGTGCTGCAACTCCATTTGCAAGTGATGAAGCAAAAATTCTTTATAATGATAGCCAATATGCCCCAGGTGCTGTTCTTTCAGAAGCATACTTAGGTTATGCAATTGGTAAAACTGACGTTAAGGTTGGTCGCCAATACATCGCTACTCCACTTGTTAATGGTTCAGGTTCACGTATTTATAAAGAGGCATTTGAAGGTGCTGTTCTTGTAAATACTGATATACCTCAAACAACAGTTGCGGCTGGTTATGTTGGTAAATTCCAAGGTAGAACAGGTACTATTTCTAATTTTGGAACACAAGATGATGGTGCTCCAACATTTAAAAAAGCTGCTGTCTTCACTGGCGCAGGTTCAACTGCTCTTGCATTTGATGGTGCATATACTGGCTTAGTTATCAATAAATCAATTACAAACTTGGCATTAACTGGTCAATATGCAGTTGTTAATGACGTAGTTTCAGGAACATCAATAGCGAATGTTAGTGTATATTATGCAGAAGCTAACTATGTACTTCCAGTAGCAGGTTTCAAACTTGGTTTTGATGTAAATGCGAGAGGTTCTAGAACAGGTGCTCAGTTGGATGTTGCTCAATTAGAAGGTGATTACTATGCTGGTCGTATTTCTATCTCTGAACTTGCTGGTTTTGGCGCATCATTTGCAGCCGGTATAACATCAGATGATCAAGGAGTTATTGCTGGTATGGGTAATGGACCAACAAGTTACACATCTACTATGATTCGTGGTACATCAAAAGTTATGACTGCTGATACAGATTCATACCTTTTTGCAGCAACCTATGATTTCGGTAAAATTGGTGTAACTGGTCTTTCAGCTATTGCACAATACGGTTGGACAGAGCAAGGTCAATATAAATCAAAAAGTACAGCTCTTCCAGTTACTTCAACTGTTGATAATACAAACATAGCTGTTGGGTTAGCATATGATGTTCAAGCAGCTGCGCTTAAAGGTTTATCTGTTGGCTTACAATATGAGACTCAAACAGCAGATACAAAAACATATACTGGTACTAATGTTACAAGAACTACTAGTAGAGATACAGACGAATTGTGGTTTAAAGCGGGTTACAAATTCTAATTTGTTCCTTTTAAAGCTACAAAGCAGTGGCAACTTTGCCACTGCTTTAAAAAATCTTCTTAATTCTTCTAAAAGCTTATTTTTTCATCACACATTTTATTTTACTTTAGTGTTTTTTTTTGTATACTTCAACTTGTAATCAATTGGTAATAAACATTTTCAAGGAGAAAATATGAAATTAGCTAAACTTAGCTTGGCGGCTATCGTTGTTGCTGGACTTGCATCTAGCTCATTTGCAGCAGATACACTTGCTGATGCATTTAAGAATGGTAAAGTAACAGGTGAATTAAAAGCGTATTACTTTAATAGAGACAATGGTCAAAATGGTACAGCTGCAAGAGATGAGTCAATCTTTACATCTGGTATTATGTTAAACTATAAAACTGACACACTTGCTGGTTTTGGTGCAAACTTTACATTCCAAGGAAATGCTGCTCCTTTTGCAGATGGTGCGATAGATGTTAATGGTGCTAAAGATGTATTTAGTGGCGATATGTATGGTACTGGTGCAGTTCTTTCTGAAGCATATCTTTCATACACTCTTGGTAAAACTACAGCAATGGTTGGTCGTATGTTCTTAGATACTCCACTTGTAAGTGGTAGTGGTTCAAGAATTACAAAAGAGGCATTTGAAGGTGCTGCTGTTATCAATACTGATCTTCCAAACACAACATTGATCGCTGGTTATGTTCAAAAATTCCAATCTAGAACCAATGGTTCAGGTGATGTTGGTAAATTTACCAAAACATTTGCAACAGGTTCTTCTGCAAGCGTAGATCTTGACAAAGGCGCATATACTTTTGCAGCAATCAATAAATCTATCACTGGTTTAACATTAACAGGTGCTTATGCTTATGCTGATTCATATTTAAAAGATGGCAGTACTGTGTTAATTGATGGAGCAATTAACATTGGTTATATTGAAGCACTTTATGAAGGCACAATTGGTTCTCTAGGCTATGTACTCGGTATCCAAGACTACTACAATAAATTCAGCAATCCAAAAAATAATGCAGATGACTCCATCAATGTTTATGCTGTAAAAGCTGGCTTAAGCTTTAAAGGTATTAACGGTACTATCGCATACTCACAAACAAGTAACGACAAAGTGGCCGGTGAAGCAGTTGTTTCTGGTTTAGGTAATGGTGCGGATCTTCTATACACAGATGCTGTCATTAGCTCACCAGGTTATAACTTTGACTCTCAAGCATATATGGCTGATTTAAATTATGACATTACGGCAGCTGCAAATGTTGGTACACGTTACGTTTATGTCGATAAAGATACAAATGCAAACAGAGCGACAGCTACTAAAGAAGGCTATACTGCATTGTATGGTTCATACAAATTTGATGGCGTTCTTAAAGGTTTAAAAGTATCTGCTGAATATGAAGATAAAAGTGAAGACGTAAAAGGTGAAGACCTTTGGTTGAAAGCTAACTACAAATTCTAATTTCTACACTTCATAACACACCGTCTCATAACGAGATGGTGTGTCACTTTTTTTCTTAATCTGTATATTTTTTATACAACCCCTTCAAAATTTTACATTCATTCTTGAGTAACTTTTTTGTACTATATTTTATATATTACACAAGGAGTCTACGTGAGAAAACTAGCTGTACTTGCTACATCTGTTGCGCTTTTGGCATCCTCTTCTTTTGCCAAAGAGATTAGTGTTGGTGTTACAATGTCTATGAGTGGGCCGCTTGCGGCATATGGACAAACTGCGTATGAAGGTATTGAGTTTGCAAACTCTTTGCAGCCAAAACTTAAAAATGGAGATACTGTTAAATTGGTACTCATTGATACCAAAGGTGACAAAGTTGAATCAGCTAATGCAACCACGCGATTGATTAGTTCTGATAAAGTTGTAGGAATTATTGGTGAGCTAACCAGTACCAATACAGCACAAGTTATGGCAATTGCAGAAAAAAAACAGATTCCTGTTATCTCTCCTGTTGCAACCAATGACAAACTTACAGAGCAAAAAGAGTTTGCAAACCGTGTTTGTTTCACTGACTCTTTCCAAGGAGCGGTTGTTGCAAATTATGCTGCAAAAGATCTTAAGCTCAAAACGGCAGTTGTTGTTGTCGATCAAGCACAAGTTTATTCTCTTGGCCTTGCAAAAGCATTTACTGATGCATTTACAAAAGCAGGCGGTAAAATTGTTAAAGAGATTAAAGTAAGCTCAGGTGATAAAGACTTTAAAGCGGTTGTCTCTCAAATCAAAGCGGCAAATCCTGATTTTATGTTCCTTCCAATGTACCATCCAGAAGTATCTATGATCGCTCGCCAAGCGAAACAAATCGGTTTAACGAAGCCAATGTTCTCAGGTGATGGCGTTGCTAACCAAACCTTTATTGACTTAGGTGGCGAAGCAGTTGAAGGTTATATGTTTACAGACTTCTTTGATTATAGTGCTCCTCCAACACAGCGTTCAAAAGATTTTATTGCAGCGTATGCGAAAAAAACTGGCAAGCAAGAGATGAATTCATTTGTTGCTCTTGGTGCAGATTCGTACAATGTTATGGTTGATGCAATGAATCGTTGTGCCAATCCTGAAGACAGTATTTGTATTAACAAAGAGATCAAATCTACAACAAACTTTGAAGGCGTGTCAGGTGTTCTTACACTTGATAAAACAGGTAACTCAACACGTTCAGCTGTTATCAAAGTCGTTCAAAATGGTAAAGCTGTTTATAAAGCAACGGTAAACCCATAATGCTTCATCTCTGCCTTTACATGTAAAGGCAGAGATTTTAGAGCAATCTCCATTTTTGAAGTGGTGATTGCTCTAAAATATTTTAGGAGAATCTATTTGGATTTAACAATGTTTATGCAACAAATGGTCAATGGCTTTAGCCTTGGCAGTATGTATGCGCTCATTGCCATTGGTTATACAATGGTGTATGGAGTATTAAGACTCATCAATTTTGCGCATGGCGATATTATGATGGTGGGTGGATTTTTAGGTTATTTTGGTATTGTTGTTTTAGATCTTCCTTTTGGTGCAGCAGTACTTCTAGCTATTGTTGGTTCAGCCCTTTTAGGTATGGCGAGTGATCGTATCGCGTATCGACCATTACGAAGTGCCCCTAAAATATCACTTTTAATTACCGCTATTGGTGTAAGCTTTTTTCTCGAAAATGCTTTCAATGTCTTTTTTGGGGGTGTTCCAAAAGCTTTCCCTGTTCCTGCTTACTTAGAAAATGTTGTTGATATTGTGGGGTTAACGATGCCAGTTTCGGCCATTATCGTCCCAATCATTACGGCATTTTTATTGGCTATTATTTTATGGGTACTTTACAAAACAAAATATGGAATGGCTATTCGTGCCCTTGCGTTTGATGTTGGAACCGTTAACCTTATGGGTATTGATGCAAACCGCATTATTACACTGGTCTTTGGTATGGGTTCAGCCCTTGCCGCGGTTGGTGGTATCTTTTGGGCAGTGAACTATCCTTCTGTTGAGCCAATGATGGGTGTCCTTGTGGGACTCAAAGCTTTTGCTGCTGCCGTTGTGGGTGGTATTGGAAGTGTTGGTGGAGCCGTTCTTGGAGGATTAATTATCGGTTTTACCGAAGTCGTTGTCATTGCTTTTTTCCCAGAACTTGGTGGCTATAAAGATGCGTTTGCATTTATCTTTTTGATTCTAATCCTTCTTTTTAAACCCACAGGTATTTTGGGTATTGATTTTGAAAAAAGTAGGTTTTAAGATGAAAAGTCTCATGATAAAAAAAGAACAATGGATGAAAATTTCATTTGTTGTTATCACACTATGGTTTATTTGGTTTGCCAACACACATTTTGATGAATACACGGTAAGAATTTTAAATAATATTGCCATTTTCGTCATTTTAGCAGTCAGTTACAATCTTATCAATGGTGTTACAGGTCAGTTTTCACTTGAGCCTAATGGATTTGTGGCAATTGGTGCGTATGTCGCGGCACTTTTACTGGTAAGCCCTGAAGCTAAACAGTATCAATATGCCATCGTCGATCCATATCCTTTTGTTTTAACGCTTCATGCCAATTTCGTAGTAGCACTTCTTTTGGGTGGCGCATTTGCAGCAACGCTTGCAGCATGTCTCTCTTTCCCTGTTTTTAGAGTGCGTGGCGATTACCTGGCCATTGTAACATTGGGATTTGGATTTATTATTAAAATTTTAGCGATCAATACGCCTGAAGTAACGAATGGTTCTTTAGGGCTCAATGATATCCCTGAATTTTCCAATCTTTATTGGACAGGTGGCATTGCGATGATTGCTGTTATTGTGGTGCTTAATATTATCAACTCAAAATATGGTCGTGCAATGAAAGCGGTTCGTGATGATGAAGATGCTGCTATTGCAATGGGTGTGAATACCTTTAAAGCTAAAACGTTAGCCTTTTGTACCAGTGCCTTTTTTGAAGGTGTGGGTGGTGGACTTTTAGCAGCACTTCTTACCAGTATTTCTCCCGATCTTTTCGACTTTTTCTTCACGTTTCAGCTTCTTATTATCATCGTACTGGGTGGTCTTGGTAGCACAACAGGTGCGATTATTGGAACTGTTTTGGTCATGGGTGGTAGTGAATGGATGCGCTTCTTGGATGAGCCTATGCATCTTTTTGGATACACAACAACAGCGATGCCAGGTATGCGTATGGTAGTTTTCTCATTGGGTCTTATCTTCATTATGCTTTTTGCACGTGAAGGTGTTATGGGCAAAAGAGAGTTAACGGACCTATTGAAATGGCGAAAGAAAGGTGACAAATGATCTTAAAAATTGATAATGTCACTAAAAATTTTGGTGGTGTTACTGCCATCAAAGAGACCAGTTTTAGCGTTGCTCCTAAAGAAATTTTTGGACTTATTGGCCCTAATGGTGCTGGGAAAACCACGATGTTTAACATCATCACGGGTAATTATGTTCCAACATCTGGGGAAGTCATTTTTAAAAACGAAGCTATTGGTGGGTTAAAACCTCACCATATTGTACGCAAAGGCATTGCTCGAACATTCCAAAATATTAGACTCTTTTCGAGCATGAGTGTTTTGGATAATATTTTGATCGGTTTTGATTTCCAAGCGCGTTATGGATTTTTTGAGTCTATTTTACGTTTCCCTCGTTTTATTGGCGAAGAGAGACGTATAAAAGCTCGCTCAATGGAGATACTAGACTATTTTGGTATGAGTTCATTTGCACATGAAAAAGCGGTTGATCTAAGTTATGGGCAACAACGCAAAGTGGAGATTGCAAGAGCATTGGCTACCAATCCTGCGCTTTTACTTTTGGATGAACCCGCTGCTGGTATGAATCCATCAGAGACGGAAGAGCTTGGAGAGATCATTAAAAAAGCACGTGGTGATTTTGACTTGACAGTTCTTTTAATTGAACATGATATGAAATTTGTCAATCAATTGTGTGATAAAGTTTTAGTATTGGATTATGGTAAGACAATTTTTGAGGGTAAACCAAGCGACGCCATTCAAGACCCTGAAGTTATAGCAGCGTATTTAGGAGATTTTCATAATGATTAGTGTTAAAAATTTACATGTCTATTATGGACTCATTGAAGCTGTTAAAGGGATTGATTTTGAAGTTAAAGAGGGAGAAATCATCTCTTTAATCGGTTCTAATGGTGCGGGTAAAAGCTCAACTTTGAAAGCGTTATTGAACAGTGTTAAAAAAACAGGTGATATCAATTTTTTAGGATACGATACCCGTAACCATAAAACCCACACGCTTGTGCAACACGGACTCTCTTTGGTACCAGAGGGAAGGAAGATTTTTATCAACCTTACGGTAGAAGAGAACCTTCGCATGGGTGCTTTTAATAACGACGAAAATTATGAGCATCTCAAAGATACAATGTATGAACTTTTCCCTCGTATCAAAGATAAACGCCATCAGCTTGCAGGAACGATGAGTGGTGGTGAGCAGCAGATGTTAGCCATTTCACGTGCCCTTATGGGTGAGCCTAAACTGTTGATGCTTGATGAGCCTAGTCTTGGACTAGCACCAAAGATCGTTGGTGAAGTTTTTGAGATCATCATGCGTTTACGTAGTGAGGGCATTACGATTCTTTTAGTCGAACAAAATGCCTTTGCCGCACTGAAAATATCTGATAAAGCGTATGTTTTAGAAAATGGCAAAATTGTTATGAGTGGTGTCGCGTCTGAAATGATTGGCGATGATACCATCCGCAAAAAATACCTCGGCGGATAAGCCAAAACCTCTTTACATGTAAACCTCCTCACGTCGGAGGTTTCCTCTTCTTTAATGATTTATAAATTATTTACTCTAAAAAGGTAACATAACTCAATTTTTCCAGACAAGGGAGTTTTATGGATTTTGTATTGAAGCAGGTTTTTTCGATGAAGTCAGCAATCATCCTTTTAGTGTTTTTTGGACTTTTTAGTGGGGTAGCAACTTTTATTGAAAATGATTTTGGTGTCGAAACAAGTTGGGCACTGATTTATACCTCTTGGTGGTTTGAGTTACTTCAAGTGGCATTAGGGCTCATTTTAATTAACAATATCATCCGATATAAACTTTATACTCTTGATAAATTACCTTCATTTATTTTTCACCTTAGTTTTATTTTTATTCTTATTGGTTCTGGCATGACGCGTTATTTTGGCTTTGAGGGAACTTTACATGTAAGAAATGGAATGGAAGAAAACAGAGTGTTGTCGAGTGATGCTTTTATCCAAGTGAGTGCTCTTAAAGAGGGTAAGCCTTATAGTTACAGTCATCCTCAGCTTATTTCTCAAGTAGGTGGCAATAGATTCTCTTTCAATTTTGATGTAGCTGGCGATAAAGCAGTTGTAAAATTCAAAGAGTACCTACCTAATGCTACTGCAAAAGTTGTTGATGATCCACAAGGTATTCCGATGATTTCAATGATGCTCAGCGGGTACGGTGAAAGCCTCAATGTTGTTTTAAAAGAGGGCGAAACATACGAATCAAGTGAGTATGTCTTTAGTTTTAATGGTAAGCCAACACAACATTCAAAAGAAGAAATACGTTTTACGCTTGAAGATGGCAAATTTTATTTCACTTCAAAAACGAAAATTGCTTGGTTTAAAATGGCAGAAAATAAACGTGGCGAATATGATGCAGATAAAAAAGAAGATTTTATTACAGGTCAGCTTTATACGATTGGCAATGTTAATTTTGCACCACGTTATATTGGTTTAAAAGGTAAAGAGAAAGTGGTTGCAGATAAAACTCCAATGGCTAAAGGCAATGCTATTTCCGCTCTTCTTGTCGATGTTACCTTCAAAGGCGAGACCAAAGAGGTTGCCATGTTTGGACAAGGTAAAGGAAGCGAAGGTAAACAAACCAAAGAGACAATAGCTGGTATCCCTTTTATCTTTGAGTGGGGTTCTCAAACGTTTACACTTCCTTTCGCAATTAAACTCAATGAATTCCAGCTCGATCGTTATGCTGGATCAATGTCTCCAATGTCGTATGCAAGTGAAGTAGAAGTTATGGACGTTGAAAAAGGGGTTCATATGCCATTTCGTATCTATATGAATCATGTTCTTGATTATCGAGGATTCCGTTTCTTCCAAAGCTCATACGATAAAGATGAAAAAGGAACAATCTTGTCTGTAAATAATGACCCTGGAAAACTTCCGACCTATTTTGGATACCTTCTTTTATCAATAGGACTCTTTTTCAATTTACTCAATCCAAAAAGCCGTTTTCGCAAACTCGCAGGGATGGTACAAAAAGATATGGCTAAGATAAAATCAATTCTTTTAGCGCTCTTTATAGGGCTTGCAGTGATGCAAGGAAGCAATTTACATGCTGCTGCCACTACCCCGACGTACACTACAGAAGATTATGTCTCTTTTTTGAAGCAGTATGATGTAAAGCATGCCGATAAATTTGGAAGTTTACTTGTGCAAAGTGTGGATGGAAGAATTAAGCCTATCGATACTGTCTCTACAGAGCTTCTCAATAAAATCTATGGTAGCTCAACGTATGAGGGAATGAGTGCAAATCAAGTTGCCCTTAGTATGATGAGTTCTCCTACTGAATGGCAAGGATTACCTATTATCAAAGTATTTCATCCTGAGCTTAAAAAGATTATAGGTATTCCTGAAAATCAAAAATATGCCTCTTTTAATGACTTTTTTGAAAAAGAGGGCGATCATGGTTTTAAGTTAACGAAGTATTCGGAAGAAGCTAATCGTAAAAAACCAGCTCTTCGTAACCAGTTTGATAAAGATATTCTCAAAGTCGATGAGCGTGTCAATATTTGTTACATGGTTTACACGGGTGAAGTCTTTAAAATGATTCCAAAGCAAAATGACATTAGCAAACGATGGTATGCTCCGCAAGAAGCAGTGATGAACTTCTCTAAACAAGAGGGCGATGAAGTAAGAGCTCTTTTAGGTGGATATTTTGAATCTATTGGTGAAGGCTTAGAAAAAGGAAGTTGGGAGAATGCAAATAAAGCTCTGGATAAACTACAGTCGTACCAAGAGCAGTATGGTTCTGACATTATTCCAAGTAGCAGTCGTATTAAAGCAGAGACATTCTTTAACCACGCAAAGATTTTTGATCGTCTCACACCCGTTTATCTTCTCAGCGGTTTAGTCTTACTCTGTTTCATCTTTGCTAAAATGGTGAAATCATCTTTAAATATTCGCTATATCACCAAAGTTGTTTTAGCGATCAATTTTGTAGCTTTTTTAGTCCATACAGCAGGTCTTGGGCTAAGATGGTATATCTCAACACATGCACCATGGAGTGATGGTTACGAGTCCATGATTTACATTGCATGGGCGATAGCGCTTGCAGGTATCTTTTTCTCACGCCAGTCCGTTGTATCGCTTGCATTGACCTCTATTTTAGCGGGTGTTACGCTTTTTGTAGCACACCTTAGTTGGATGGATCCACAAATCACGAACTTGGTCCCTGTTTTAAAATCTTATTGGCTTAATATTCACGTTTCGGTGATTACAGCAAGCTATGGCTTTTTAGGTCTTTGTTCCCTTTTGGGCTTTTTTACGCTGATCCTTTTTATCTTGCGCAACAAAAAGCAAACTAAACGCAATCAAGAAATTGATCGTAATATTATTGAAGCAACTCGCATTAATGAAATGGCGATGATTTTAGGACTTAGTCTTTTAACCATCGGTAACTTTTTAGGAGGCGTTTGGGCTAACGAGTCATGGGGCAGATATTGGGGCTGGGATCCTAAAGAGACATGGGCATTAGTTTCGATTCTGTTTTATGCCGCTGTTGTACATTTTAGGTTTATTCCAAAACTTAATACGCCATTTGTCTTTGCTGTTGCCTCAACCGTTGTCTTTTCTTCAATCATTATGACTTATTTTGGGGTTAACTTTTACCTCTCTGGCATGCACTCGTACGCCGCAGGTGATCCAATTCCCGTACCTACCTTTGTCTACTATACGGTTGCGATTGTTGCACTTGTCATAGCTTTTGCTTATCCTAAACGCGAGATGACAAAAACGTTATAGAGTAAAAGAGGGATTGTTTGCCCCTCTTTTAAGTTGTGCTATAATAGGCAAAAACTTAAGAGGGGTTTTCCTTAATGCAAGAAAATTATCTCATTATTACGATTGTTGCGGTTATTGCCATTGTTTTAATCTCACTTTTTATTGTTGTCGCCAATCTGCAAAAAACCGTTGTTGTCGAAGTCGCTCATACGCATGCACAAGAAGAAAAAGCACGTAAAATCGCTATTGAGGCTTTAATTGATATCGTGGCGCAACGTACTTCTTCACGCAATGATCTTACCAATGCTATCTTAAAAGCTGCTCAAGAGTGCCCTTTCCCTGTGAAAGAGAAGGGGGTTGCTCCAAAGATATCCAAGGTTTATCTTAATTTTGTTTTATTGGTTGCAAGTCATCGTAATGCGGATGCTAAACTCATTGCATTTATGGATGAAGAGCTTAAAAAAGCGAACCCAGAGTATAAGCGTGAAATTGATATGTATGAAAATGAAGGAATGAATCAACGAGGAAATAGAGTTTAAAAAACTGGGAAGAAGAAATGGCGACCCCAGGGGGACTTGAACCCCCGTTCCCGCCTTGAGAGGGCGGTGTCCTAACCACTAGACGATGGGGTCGCACAAGTGTGTTTGTTTAGGACAATGGTGACCCGTGATGGATTCGAACCATCGACCACCTCCTTAAAAGGGAGATGCTCTACCGACTGAGCTAACGAGTCATGCTCAGACAGTTTCATAACAAATAAGAAAATGCTGAGGGAAAACAAAATCGTGGCGCGGCGGACGGGGCTCGAACCCGCGACCCCCGGCGTGACAGGCCGATATTCTAACCAACTGAACTACCGCCGCGCATATGGTGGTCGTTAGAGGACTCGAACCTCTGACATCCACCTTGTAAGGGTGGCGCTCTACCAACTGAGCTAAACGACCATTAGGGACACTAAAGAAGAATTTGTTTGGCGACCCCAAGGGGATTTGAACCCCTGTAACCGCCGTGAAAGGGCGGGATCCTGGACCACTAGACGATGGGGTCGCACAAAAAATGAATGGTGACCCGTGATGGATTCGAACCATCGACCACCTCCTTAAAAGGGAGATGCTCTACCGACTGAGCTAACGAGTCATTCACCGTTCTTCTCGTAATGAGGCTGAAATTATAGAGAAAAAAAAGTCATTTGTCAAGACATTTTTTCACTTTTTATAAAAATACTTTCGCCTACATGTAAAAGTAACTTTAAGGCATGGTATGCACTTTGGGTTTGGATGTATTCTCGATCGCCCTCTAAAAGAAGTCTCTCAATCATAATATCACCCTCTTTATTGCGTGCTCCAACATACACTGTGCCAACTGGTTTTTCAAGAGTGCCACCTGTTGGCCCTGCTACACCACTGGTTGCAATGGCATAATCAGAGAGGCTGGCATTAAGAACACCTTCTAGCATTTCGCGTACACAGAGCTCACTGACGGCACCAAAACGCTCAATCGTATCAGGGTTAACGCCCAGCCATGATTCTTTAATGTCGTTAGAGTAAGAGACAATGCCACCTTTGAAGACAGCAGAGACACCTGAGCGTTTAGTCAGCATGGACGCGATTAGTCCTCCTGTACAACTCTCAGCAATACTCAGTGTTTTTTCTTCTCGTTGTAAACATTGGGAAATATGCTCAATAACATCTGGATGGTTGATAACTTTTGTCGGAAGGAGTGATTTGATAGCTTTAAAGAAACTCTCTAGGTTGCCATATTTATTGGAGATAGCTTCAACCATAATCCAACCGTCCACAATAGTCGTTGGCGTAATACGAATTTCATAGTTTTGCGCAAGCGGCTCAACGAGGATTTTTAAAGAGTCTTCATCAATGTTTATAATAGAAAAAAGTGCCGAGCTATTGCTGTTTTCGATCAAAACAGGTGGAAGTTTTTTATTTTCACATGCTTTAATGACATTGATGTGTTTCCCCTCTCGCTCTAAAAGATAACTATTGTCTTCAAAGCGTACTGTTTTGGAAGGAATGAGCATGCCCGCTTTGAGTTCCAGCGATTCTTCTCCCAGCGTTGCAATGACTTTGTTGACCAGATTGAAGCTGTCGTTGGAAGTGACAATGACAATTTCATCGGCATGTGCAATAGACTCTTCGAGAACAAAAAAGAGGTCTTTATCGTTTTTATCGATATAAACAGTCTGATCGGGAAGGTCAAGATGTTTCGTAATGGTGGCATGGATATAGTTCAAAAATGGCAGATTGTATCGTAGTGCTTTACCGACTACGATCAAAGAGCTTTTCATAGGAATACCTTTTTAATTTTGATGACGTCAAAAAAGTAAAACTGTTTTGACTACGTTAGCCACTAGGGCACTAAAGCTTGCCAACAGCGTTGGCAGACTAAAACTTTGAATCATAACGTATCTCGCATTATACCGTAAGTGCTTCTTAAATCGTTTTTAGATAAACTTGCCTCATTTTAAGAGACGCTTACATGTAAAGAGTTTTCCAACTCCGTAGCTTCTAAGGAGAGATTATTAATGGACTATAAAGAGACCTTGCTTCTTCCACAGACTGATTTTCCAATGCGTGGCAACTTGCCCCAAAACGAACCTGCACGTTATGCAAAGTGGTTTTCCAAAGAGGAGAGCGCTTATGCAAGAATGATTAAAAATAGAGAAAATGCCACTCAAACGTTTATTCTTCACGATGGTCCTCCTTATGCCAATGGGCATATTCACATTGGACATGCGCTCAATAAAGTGCTTAAAGATGTGATTATTAAAACACATTACTTTTTTGGTGAGAAAGTACGTTACGTTCCAGGTTGGGATTGTCATGGACTTCCAATCGAACAACAAGTTGAAAAAAATCTTGGTAAAGAGAAAAAAGACGCACTTGCTAAAAGTAAAATCAGAGAGTTGTGTCGTGAACATGCTCGCAAATTTATTGATATTCAACGCGAAGAGTTTAAATCTTTAGGAGTTATTGCTGATTGGGACAATCCGTATATGACGATGAAATTTAAATTTGAAGCGGATATCTACCGTGCTTTATGCGGTGTCGCAGACAAAGGACTTTTGGTTGAGCGAAGTAAACCTGTTTATTGGTCATGGGCAGCTCGTAGTGCGCTTGCAGAAGCAGAAGTAGAGTATGAAGACAAAGAAGACTACTCAATTTTTGTCGCATTTGCACTGAGCCCTGAAGCAAAAGCGAAACTTGAAATTAGCGGCGATGCTTCAGTGATTATCTGGACAACAACGCCATGGACATTGCCTGCGAACGTGGGTATTTCTTTTAGTCCTGATGAAAACTATGTGCTTACCAGTGACGGTTACATCGTGGCTGAGCCTTTACATGTAAAACTTTTAGAGCAAGGTGTTATTGCCGGTGAGATCGTGAAAACGTTTAAAGCAAGCGTGCTTGAAAACAGTTTTGCACTCAACCCACTCAATGGGCGAAAATCGCAATTAATTCTAGGCGATCACGTTACGATGGATGGCGGTAGTGGCTGTGTTCATACCGCTCCGGGACATGGTGATGATGACTACAAAGTAGGGCTTCGTTATGGTCTTGAAGTCGTAATGCCGGTCGATGAGCGAGGCTGTTACGATGAGACGGTGGTTCGTTTAGGACTCCTTCCAGATGCGCAGAGTTTTGTAGGCGAGCATATTTTTAAATGCAACGAGCGTATCTTGGAGCTTTTGGGAACAAGACTTTTGAAATGTTCAAAGTTTACGCACTCCTATCCATTTTGTTGGAGAACCCATCAGCCTGTCATTTACCGCGCAACCAAACAGTGGTTTGTCGCGATGGATGAAGCGGTTGGCGGACGTGAGAGCCTTCGTAAAATGGCAATGGATGAACTTGGGAAAGTGCGTTTCTATCCAAAATCAGGTATTAACCGTTTAGGCTCGATGATTGAAAATAGACCTGATTGGTGTATTTCTCGTCAACGTGACTGGGGTGTTCCAATCGCATTTTTTAGAGACAAAACTACGGGTAAACCAATTTTTGATGCTAACGTCGTTACGCATATTGCCAACATCTTTGAAGAAAAAGGTGCGGATGCGTGGTGGGATTTAGAGATTAAAGACCTTTTGGTTGCAAACAGTGGCTATAACCCTGAAAACCTTGAAAAAGTCATGGATATTTTGGATGTTTGGTTTGACAGTGGTAGCACATGGAAAGCAGTTCTTGAGTCTCCTGACTATGACGCGGGACATTATCCTGCGACAATGTATCTTGAAGGAAGTGACCAACATCGTGGTTGGTTTCAAAGTTCACTTTTGGTCAGTACTGCAAACAATGGCATCGCTCCATATCAAAAAATCTTAACGCATGGTTTTACAGTGGATGAAAAGGGCGAGAAGATGAGCAAATCTAAGGGCAATGTTGTTGCTCCTACAGATATCGCAAAAAGTCATGGTGTCGAAATTCTTCGCCTTTGGGTAGGAACGAGTGAATACACGACAGACCTTAAAATCAGCGATAATATCTTAAAACAGATCAGCGAGCAGTACCGTAAAATTCGCAATACCTTTCGGTTTTTGTTGGCTAACGTGAATGACCTTGAAACGATTATGCCATTTTCGCAAATGGGCGTTTTGGATCAATGGATCTTAGCACACGCCAAAGCGGTTTTTGATGAAGCAGAAGGGTACTTTAGAGAGTATGAATTCTCCAAAGGGTTTGCACTTCTAAACCACTTTATCGCAGTGGAACTCAGTGGAATTTATCTTGATATCTCTAAAGATAGACTCTACTGTAATGCTAAAAATGACTCACTTCGTCTCTCAGCGCAAAGTGCTATGGCGCTCATTGCTGAGAAATTGATGGTTCTTATGGCTCCAACATTGACCTATACGATCGATGAGATGATGGAGTACGCACCTTCTATTTTGAAACAAAATTGTGAGAGTGTGTTTGATCTTGTGTATCAGCCGTTACCTGCTATCGCGACTTCATTTGATGAAGCCTACATGGTGGAAGCGAGAGAGAAATTCTTTGAAATCGTTGATGCGCTTAAAAAAGAGAAAATTATCAAATCAACCTTAGAATTAGTTCTTCAAACAAGTTCAACCAAAATTACAGCTCTTGAAAAAGTAGATGCGGAAGATTGGTTTACGGTGAGTAAAGTGATTGAGCATGATGAAGCGGGTGAAATGGGTGTGTTTGAAGTAGCAGGAGACTCGTTTAAAATCCTTAAAGCGACGAAATGTAAATGTCCACGTTGTTGGAAATACCGTGCAAAAAGCGAAGAAGAACTTTGCCACAGATGTAATGAGGCATTAAATGGTTGATTTTAGCGCTCCTATTGAGCTTAGTTTTATTTTTGAAACGGTCGGTGCCATTTTTGGTGTTATCGGCATATGTGTCTATTTAGTAAATGTTAAAACGAAGAAATTAAAGGAGAGGCGTTGATAACCTTAAAAGAGGCATTGAAACTTCCCAAAGAAGAAATAGAAGCATTTAGAAGTGATTTAAAGAAAAAAATTGAAGCGACAAAAAGTTTGGGTGCCTATGTTGAACAGCTTACATGTAAACCTTTATGTGAGTATGGCGCAGGTATTCCGATTGCGATTAAAGATAATATTCAAGTAAACGGCTGGGAAGTTACCAGTGGATCAAACATTCTTCAAGGGTATGTTGCACCTTACAATGCTACGGTAATTGATAATATGCTTCGTCATGGACTCTCTCCATTTGGTCGTACCAACATGGATGAATTTGCGATGGGAAGCTCAACCGAATCATCCTTTTATGGTAAAACACTCAACCCACACAATCCAAAATGTGTCCCCGGTGGAAGTAGTGGTGGTAGTGCTGCTGCGGTTGCAGGTGGCATTGCCATAGCAGCCCTTGGTAGTGATACGGGTGGAAGTATTCGCCAGCCAGCCGCCTTTTGCGGATGCGTGGGACTTAAGCCAACCTATGGAAAAGTAAGTCGTTACGGTTTGGGTGCGTATTCAAGTTCACTCGATCAAATTGGACCGATTACCCAAAATGTTGAAGATGCGGCAATTTTATATGACATCATTGCAGGGCATGAGCCAAAAGACTCCACCAGTGCAAACATGGCACACCAAAGTGTAGCAGATAAGCTCAATGCAGATCGTAAGATGACGATTGCCGTTATTGAAAACTATCTAAACGAAGCCAGCCCAGAAGTGCGCGAGCGTATGATGGATGGAATTCGTGCATTGGAAAAAGCGGGGCATAAAATTATTTATCGTAATTTTATCAACTCCAAATATGACATCGCGACTTATTATGTGATTGCCACCGCAGAAGCGAGTGCGAACTTGAGCCGTTATGATGGTGTTCGTTATGGTAATCGTGGAAGCAATGAAAACCTCAAAGAGATGTTTATTCAAAGCCGAAGCCTTGGTTTTGGTGAGGAAGTAAAACGAAGAATTCTTTTGGGGACATTCGTTCTAAGCAGTGGTTATTACGATGCGTATTACATCAAAGCGCAAAAAGCGCGTCATTTTATCAAAGCACAGTATGAAGCAATTTTTAAAGAGGCGGATCTGATCTTTATGCCAGTGACTCCAACGAGTGCGTTTGAGTTTGGTTCAAAAGCAGATCCATTAGAGATGTATTTGAGTGATATTTATACTATTTCACTCAACTTAGCAGGGCTTCCAGGTATCTCCGTTCCTCTTGGTATGGACAGCAAAGGGCTTCCTGTTGGAGGACAACTTATTGGTCAAGCGTATGGTGAGCAAGCACTTTTGGATGGAGCGCTTAGCTTAGAGAGAGAATTAGGGTTATAGGAGAAACACATGAAAATTAGAAAAAGAGCATTGACATTTGAAGATGTACTATTAGTACCAAAATATTCAGAGATTTTACCTAAAGAGGTAGATATCAAAACACAACTTACCAAAAATATTACACTGAATATCCCTTTAGTATCTGCGGCAATGGATACCGTTACAGAGCACCGTGCTGCGATTATGATGGCAAGATTAGGTGGTATTGGTATTATCCATAAAAACATGGACGTTGAATCTCAAGTACGTGAAATTAAACGTGTGAAAAAAAGTGAAAGTGGCATTATCATCGATCCTGTTTCCATTAAAGCAACAGCTACCCTTAAAGAAGCCCTTACTATTATGTCAGAGTACCGCATTTCTGGTGTTCCTGTTATTGATGACAATGACATCTTGATTGGTATTTTAACCAATCGTGACCTTCGTTTTGAAAATGACTATAGCAAAAATGTGGAAGAGTTAATGACCAAAATGCCTTTGATTACCGTCAAAAAAGGAACCACTTTAGATGACGCAGAGGCAATTTTTAGAACCAATAAAGTTGAGAAACTTCCTATTGTAGATGAAAATAATAAACTTGCAGGTCTTATTACGATTAAAGATCTTAAAAAACGCCAAGAGTATCCTCATGCCAATAAAGATGAATTTGGAAGACTTCGCGTTGGTGCTGCCATTGGTGTAGGTCAGCTGGATCGTGCTCGTGCTTTAGAAGAGGCAGGTGTGGATGTATTGGTTCTTGACTCTGCTCATGGACATTCAAAAGGTATTATTGATACGGTTAAACTTATTAAAAAAGAGCTTAAAGTTGACATTATTGCAGGAAATATTGCGACGGCAGAAGCGGCTCTTGCGCTCGTTGAAGCGGGTGTTGATGGCATTAAAGTAGGCATTGGACCAGGAAGTATTTGTACGACTCGTATCGTTTCAGGTGTGGGTGTACCTCAAATGTCAGCCATTGAGGAGTGCTCTGATGTAGGCCGTAAATATGGCGTTCCTGTCATTGCTGATGGCGGTATTAAATACTCTGGCGATTTTGCAAAAGCATTGGCTGCTGGTGCTCAAAGTGTTATGGTAGGAAGCCTTCTTGCAGGAACCGATGAGAGTCCAGGTGAGTTTATTACCTATCAAGGACGTCAATACAAAACGTATCGGGGTATGGGTAGTATTGGTGCGATGACCAAAGGAAGTAGCGATCGTTATTTCCAAGAGGGAACGGCTGCTGACAAACTCGTTCCAGAAGGAATTGAAGGACGTGTGCCACATGCTGGGTCGATCCGCGATGTCATTTTCCAAATGGTTGGAGGCTTGCGATCATCTATGGGATATGTGGGTGCGCGTGATATTATTGATTATCAAGAAAAAGCTGAATTTGTTGAAATTACGAGTGCGGGCCTTAAAGAGAGCCACGTGCATGATGTTATCATCACACACGAAGCACCAAATTATCGCGTTAATTAATGAGTAACGGGGTCATTTGACCCCAATTTTAAATAAGGTCAATTGTGAAAATACAAACCTTTGTAGAACATTTTGACGAACCGCTCTACTTAGAGAGTGGGCGTATCTTAGAAACCTATGATCTCAAATACGAGATGTATGGTGAAATGAACGAGAGCAAAAGCAATGTCATCATTGTGTTTCATGCGCTCACGGGAAGTCATCATGCTGCAGGTCGCTATGAAGGCGAGACAAAGGCTGGTTGGTGGGATCCGCTTATAGGGGACGGCAAAATCGTTGATACGACAAAATATTGTGTCATTTGTGTCAATATTTTGGGAAGCTGTTTTGGATCAACGGGTCCTATGAGCATGAATGCTAAAACCAAAGAGCCACTACGTCTGAAATTCCCCGTTCTTACTATCAGTGATATGGTCAAGGCTCAAATGAATCTTTTTACGCGTCTTGGCATCAAAGAGGCGTATGCGATTCTTGGAGGCTCACTGGGGGGCATGCAAGGGCTTTGTATGTCGATTGAGTACCCAAATTTTGCTAAACGTGTGATACTCCTTGCAACCACGTATGCAACGGGTGCTTGGGCGATTGCGTGGAATAAAATTGCCATGGAGGGCATCGTCAAAGACCCTCGTTTTAAAAATGGTAATTACGAGTTGGAAGATTTTGAAGAAGAGGGACTGCTTAGTTTTGCGATTGGCAGAATGGCGGGACATATCAGCTTTTTAAGCCCGCACTCTATGAATAAAAAATTTGGGCGCAATTATGTTGAGACGGACGGTTTGTACGAACTTTTTGGACGTTTTCAAGTGGAACGTTACATGGAGTATAACGGTTACAGTTTTGCCAAACGTTTTGACCCTTTAAGCTATCTTTACATCATTAAAGCGATGAATATTTTTGATGCAACACGTAATTATGACTCACTCGAAGATTCGCTTAAACATATTAAAGCGAAGTTAACGCTCATCTCTTTTCAAGGTGATTGTCTCTTTATGCACGAAGAGATGGAGTTTATCAAAACGACGATGGAAAATATGGGCAGAGGCGATAAGGTAGACTATGTCTGCATCGACAGTCATTATGGACACGATGCTTTTTTGGTAGAGTACGATAAGTTTGATTTTTACATAAAAAAAGCACTGGAAGCAAAGGTATAACATGCACGAAGAGAAGCAAAGTTTTGAAGCAAAGCTTGAGAACGCCAAAGTTATTTTAGATACGCTCTCCAACCCTGAACTTTCCTTAGAAGAGGGAATGAAAAAGTACCAAGAGGGTATTGCGATTCTCAAAGAAGCAACTAAGATGCTTGAAGAGGCAAAATTGACCTATACCAAATTGCAAGAGAAGGAAGAATTGGCATGAAAATAGCGGCATTGCAACTCAGCACGCTTCCGATGAGCGAAGCAAAACTTGATTATTACTTTCGCATTTGCAAGCAAAAAGAGGTTGAAGTGGTGTTACTCAGCGAGTATGCACTCAACAGCTTTTTCAAAGAGTTGGAAGGCATGCCAATCTCAATGATCAAAGAGCAATCGAACCATAAAATAGAAGTCCTTAAAAAACTGTGTGCTGATTATGATTTACATGTCATTGCTCCTATCGTCAATGTTAAGGGTGAATTTTGCTACAAATGCAATGCTCATTTCTCTCCAAAATCGGTGCACTTTTTCGATCAGCAATTTTTGATCAATTATAAACACTGGAACGAAGAGAAATTTTTTGCCAATGCCGTTGCGAAGTACACCCTTCCTATCTTTTTGCACGGAGGCATTCGTTTTGGAATCGTGAGTGGTTATGAGCTTCATTTTGATGCTGTGTGGGCGGAAGTGATGAAGAAAAATGTGGATGTTGTTTTAACCGCTACCTCTTCGACATTTGATTCGGCTAGGCGTTGGGAAGAACTTTTAAAAATGCGAGCTATGCTGAACAACGTTTATATTTTACGAGCAAACCGTGTTGGAAGTTACAAAGAAGAAGAGACATGGCAGTTTTACGGGCATAGCAGTTTGATTTCACCTTTTGGCGATGTAGAACTGACCTTAGGCGATAAAGAAGAAATGCTTGTTGCAACCATCGAAAAAGAGAGCCTTGCTGATGCACGAAAGCTTTGGGGCTGGAAGAAACAGGTGAGCAAAAGGGAAGCGTTATGATGCACTATTTCCACAGGCAAGTACAGCTGTGGGGAGAAGAGACACAACAAAGCTTACAAACTAAGAAGATCGTCATCATCGGCTGTGGTGGACTTGGAAGTTCTTTGGCGTACGCGCTTGGAAGTTCCGGAATTGGCGAAATTCACCTCGTGGACTTTGATGAAGTGAGTGTGCATAATATTCACCGACAGATCGCGTTTAAAGTGGGTGATGAGGGAAAACTCAAGGCCAATGTGGTCAAAGAGAGCATTGAAAGTCGTTGCCCTTTTGTGAAAGTTTATGCACACATCGGACGCTTAGAAGCGTTTACATGTAAAGGTATAAACGTCGATCTCATCATTGATGCAACTGATAATTTACCCACACGAGGACTGATTGATGCGTATGCCAAAGAAGTGAACACTCCTTGGCTTTATGGTTCGGTTGAGGCTTTTAATGGGCAAGTCTGTTTTTTTGAACAGAGTAGTTTTAAAGCTTTCCAGATCAGCAATAAAACGCCTTCCGGCATTGCTGCACCCATTGTGATGCACATCGCATCCTTGCAAGCTAACTTAGCATTGCGCTATTTAGCGGGACTGAGTGTTAAAAAAGATTTGCTTTATTATCTGTACATCAACGAAGAGGGTGAGTTAATCACCCAAAAATTTGGAATGCCAAAATAAGCCAAACGTTTGATGAAAACGTTTACATGTAAAAGGAAAACCATTGCATTTTGAACCGTATCCCTTTGAAAAATTAACTGAATTGCTCAAAGATATCACACCAAATAGTACGTATCCAGCGGTGAGTCTCACTATTGGTGAACCGCAGTTTGAAACACCTGATTTTATACAAGAAGCACTCAAAAACAATAGTGCATTATTGAATAAATACCCAAAATCTTCAGGCGAAGCGTATGTGAATGATGCGCAACGTAGTTTTGTCAAAAACCGTTTTAATGTTGACCTAAAGCAAAGTGAACTGCTCTCCACTTTTGGAACAAGGGAGGTGCTTTTTAACTTTCCTCAGTATCTTTTGTATGGCAAGCCAAATCCTGTTATGGCATACACCAACCCTTTTTATCAGATTTACGAAGGTGCAGCGATTGCGAGCCACGCTCGTGTCGTGCATTTGAGCCTCACCAAAGAGAATGCGTTTAAACCTGATATTAATTTGCCTGCCTTAAAAGAGGCAGATTTGATTATTCTCAATTTTCCCAACAATCCAACTACTTCTGTTTTAAGTCTTGATGAACTCGGTGAGTGGGTGAAATTTGCCCTCAAATACGACATTGTGCTTTTAAACGATGAGTGTTACAGTGAAATTTATGTGGGTGAAAAACCAGCTTCTTTATTGGAAGCCTCTTTACATGTAGGGAATCCTAGCTTTAAAAACGTACTGGTCATCAACTCGATCTCCAAACGCAGTTCTGCTCCAGGGCTTAGGTCAGGCTTCATAGCAGGTGATGAGAAAATATTAAATGGTTATGCAAAATACCGCACCTATGTGGGAGCAGGCATTCCCTTACCACTTCAAATTGCTTCTGCTGTGGCGTGGAGCGATATGGAACATGTAGAGCTTACGCGTGCGCAATATGCGAAAAATCTTCGCCTTGCACATGAAATTTTAGGTGTTCCAGAAGTAGATGCGACGTTTTACGTTTGGTTGGAAGTTGAGGATGATTTGAGCTTTACATGTAAACTCTATGAGCAGAAAAATATCAAAGTTTTGCCAGGTCGTTTTCTAGGACGGGGTGGCGTTGGCGAGAATTATGTGCGCATTGCGCTTGTGGAAAACAGTGTGAAAACAGAAGCGATTTTAAAAGAGATTAGGGATTTTATTTCTACTTCGAAGTAGACGGTGTAGCTTTTCAAGCTTTGCTTGTAAAGTATGTAAAAAGTAAAAGATTTTTGTAAAGGGTTGAATTGAAAAAAGTTCATTTTGTAGGAATTGGCGGCATTGGGCTTTCCGCGTTAGCAAAATATTTAAAACAAGAGGGTTATGAGATCACAGGCTCTGACATAAAAGCAACGAAAATTACAGCGGGTTTAGAAGAGATGGGTATCAATGTACGCATTCCACACGACCCTGATTGCATCACAGACCAAGATTTAGTGGTTTATTCTGCGGTCATTAAATCTGATAACATAGAACTCGTACGCGCACGCGAAAAGGGAATGAGCATTATGCCACGTCGTGAAGCATTGCTTTTTATCCTTAAAAATAGACGTGTTTTTTCTGTCTGTGGAGCGCATGGCAAAAGTACGACCAGTGCGATGCTCGCTTCCATGGTTGAGGGCTCTTTGGTCATTGGCGCAGAGAGTAAACAGTATGGCACCAATATGTACTACAAAGAGGGCAACAATGTCATCTTTGAAGCCGATGAAAGCGATGAGAGCTTCTTGAATTCCAATCCGTACATTGCAATTGTCACCAATGCTGAACCTGAGCATATGGAGTATTATAACTACGATTTTAACCGTTTTTACGGGGCATACCGCCACTTTTTAGAGAGTGCAAAGATTCGTGTTATCAACGCTGAAGATGAGTTTCTAAGCACACTTACAGATTTAGACGCGATTCGTCTTTATCCGAGCCGAGATATTACGGATATTCAAACGCTTATGCGCGATGGTGAGCCATTTACCTCGTTTATGCTCAAAGATTTGGGACGTTTTGAAGTATGGGGCATTGGCGCACATATGGCTCTGGATGCTTCCTTGGCAATTTTAGCAAGTATTCATGAGATGGATGTTGAGACAGCGCGTGAAAAACTCAAAAACTATAAAGGAATCAAAAAACGTTTTGATCTTTTAACCAAGCATGAAAATTTTGCTTTGATTGATGATTATGGCCATCACCCAACCGAGATTAAAGCGACTTTGGGGTCAGCCACAAAATACGCTGAACTCATGGGACTTAAAAAGATTACAGCGATTTGGCAACCGCATAAATACTCTCGCACCATTGATAACTTAGAGAGTTTTGTGAACTGCTTTGAAGGGGTCGATCAGCTCATTATTTTGCCGGTTTGGAAAGCTGGTGAAAAAGAGGTTTTCATTGACTTTGAAAACGAGTTTGCACGTTACTCTCCACTTTTCCCACCGCGCGTTTACCGAAAAGATGATAGTATTGAAATATTCCCTTGCGAAGCGAATCAGCACATTTTTGATGAAGGTTTGGTGATTAGTTTTGGAGCGGGTGATATTACCTATCAACTACGAGGAGTGATGTAATGCAACTTTTACTTGTTTTGGCAGTGGTTTTTCTTGTTGTATTTGGAATTTATGCAAAAAAGAGTACCTTCTCCAAAAAAGCAAAAGTAGGGCTTGTGTTAGCCCTTGCTATTTTCATTCTCTTTGCATGGATGTATGAAGCAAATATCGCACATCAAAGTGAGCAAAATCGTTTGATGATCAGTGCCTTTAAACAGGGGAAAACACTCTACTGTACAGACAAAGAGATTAGCTCAGCGACATTTGTCTTTGTGAGTGGAACGCTAAGCTTTATTCCTAACGATAAAAATAAAAATGACAAAGGCATCGTCATCGATATGTCTACATGTAAATTAGAGCGTTGATGGAAAAGCTCTTTTCTAAACTCGATCTTGTTGATTATGCAACAGGTTTTAAACATTTCTTAGCACGAGAAAAGCCTCTTTATATGGAGGGCGATGCCAATTTACATTATAAACTGATTCATGAACTTCTTACGCGTGATCGTCTGAAGCCTCTGCCAGAAGTTCCTTCTTTAGATGTAGCGCTCATGCATCTGAGCAAAATGGGAATGCTTCGTCTTAACGAGATTTTTGCGTTTGTTCAGATTATTAACTATATGCTGTACCTTAAAAATATGCTGAACGACCAAAGCCTTGGCGAATGGATGGAGCGTATTCTCATCCCCGCTGAAATTACCCAAATTTGTAACTATTTTGATGAGAAAGGTGAATTGAAATCTAGTGTGGATGAGCAGTTTGCGAATATCGCTCAAAGCCTTAAGATGGTTAAAGATGAGATGAACAGTACGCTTCGCCGTTTGATCTCAACGGAAAAGGTTGCACTTTATTTAGCAGACAAGCAAATCCATTACATTAACAATCAAGAAGCGCTTTTAATGCGTGGTGGTTTTAACCATGTATTAAAAGGCAACGTCATTGGACGTAGCAGCAGTGGCTTTTTCTATGTCGTACCTGAAGCCTTAGCCAAACTGGTGAGTCGGGAAAGTGAACTGTTAGATCGTAAAGAAGAGCTTGTGTATAAATACGCCAAACAGATCTCTTCGGTTTTTACTAAACAGCTCAAATTTTTAGGTTTTGTGAACAAAGAGTTCGACCGTTTTGATGCCTACTATGCCAGAGTTGCATACGCGAGAGAAAAAGATATGGAGTTTGTGCTCCCATCCAAGAGCAATATCATTAAGCTGGAAAACTTTGCCCATCCAGCATTAGCCAATCCAAAACCTATTACGATTGATTTTTCCAAGCAGGTTTTGATGATTACGGGTGTGAATGCAGGTGGAAAGACGATGCTTTTAAAGTCTATCCTCTCCGCTGCAATTTTGAGTAAGTATTTGCTTCCTATGCGCATTGATGCAAAGTATTCAAGTATTGGTTCCTTCAAAGAAGTGTTTGCTATTTTGGATGATCCTCAAAATGTTAAAAATGACATCTCTACCTTTGCGGGACGGATGAGTGAGTTTAGTAAGCTTTTTGGTAAAAAAGTAGCACTGATTGGTGTGGATGAGATAGAACTTGGAACGGATGCCGATGAAGCAGCAAATCTGTTTAAAGTCATGATCGAAAAGCTCATCGACAAAGAGATGAAAATCGTCATTACCACGCACCATAAACGTTTAGCATCCTTGCTTGCAACGCACCCTGAGGTTGAACTCTTAGCGGCAATTTACGATGAAAAAAGCGAACGTCCAACGTATGGATTTTTAAAAGGAACCATTGGAAAGAGTTACGCCTTTGAGACAGCCCTTCGTTATGGGATTCCTCAGTCATTGGTTGCAGAAGCGAGAGTTTTGTACGGAGAAGACAAAGAGAAGCTTAATGAGTTGATCCAAAAAAATATCGACTTAGAGCTTGAAATGCGTAAAACCTCTCAAGAACTGGATGCAAGACTCCGTGAAGTGGAAAAACTCAAAGAGTCATTGCGCGATGAAAAAGATCGTGTAAGAGAAGAGTTTGACCATGCCTATTCGAAGATGTCTAAAGAGTTCAATCAAGCGATTGGTGAAGCAAAAAAGGCGATTAAGAGTTCCGATACCAAAGAGTCGCATCGCCTTTTAAATAAGGCTAATCAACTGCATCAAGAGACAAAAAGAGTCATTCCTGATCAAAAATCTGAACCCTTACATGTAGGCGATAAGATCAAGTATGGAAGCTCTAAGGGCGTGATTAAAGGCATTAAAAAAGAAGAAGCAATGATCGAGTGCGATGGCATAAGCCTTCGTGTGCCACTCGCCAAGCTCAAACGCACAGGCAATCAGCCTAAAGTGCACAAATCAGGTGTTGTCATCTCCAAAGAGACCCCGAGTAGCTCAATGATTTTGGATCTGCATGGGCTAAGAGCTGATGAAGCGGTTGAAAGGCTTGATAAGTTTTTAAGCGACGCCCTTATGAGTGGCTTTGATGAGGTGTTAGTCTATCATGGCATAGGAACGGGAAAACTAGCGTACGCGGTGAGAACGTTTTTAAGCACGTATCCTTCTTTGGTTTCATACGGCGATGCTCCTATCAATATGGGCGGTTATGGCGCCACATTGATTAAGCTTTAAAAAAGCTTGATGGAAGATCATAAACTTTAAAATAATATATAATCTAAACAAGAGTCTTTTATAATAGAGGTACTATGGTGAAAACAGAAGAACTTTTCTTAAAACTTTTACGCTTTGTCTCCGTCACTCCAGATGATGGTGGCGCATTTGCGTTTATAAAAGAGTACCTGAATGACTTTGAAGTCATTGAAGTAAATGTCGAAAAAACGAAAAATCTCTTTTTATACAAACGCTTTGGGGAAGGTCCACATCTCTGTTTTGCTGGGCATATTGATGTTGTTCCTCCAGGTCACGGTTGGCAAAGTGAACCATTTGAGCCTCTTGTGAAAGAGGGCATCGTGTATGCCAGAGGTGCGCAAGATATGAAAAGTGGTGTGTGCGCATTTTTACAAGCACTCAAACAAGCAGAAAATTTCAAAGGTACACTCTCAGCACTTCTTACCAGTGATGAAGAGGGTGATGCAAAACATGGTACGATTGAAGTCCTTAGAGAGCTAGAGCGCCGCTCTTTTTTACCAAATTATGCGATTGTGGCAGAGCCAACGAGTGAAGTAGTGTTTGGTGACGCCCTCAAAATTGGACGCAGAGGTTCTATTAACGGTATGATTGAAATTACAGGTAAGCAAGGTCATGCGGCTTATCCTGAAAAAGCGATCAACCCTGTGCATCAAGTAGCTCCGCTACTGCATAAACTAGCAGGTCATTTACTTGATTCTGGTGATGAGGATTTCACCCCTTCGCAGATGGTGATTACCGACATTCGTGGTGGTATGGAAGTGAGCAATGTTACGCCTGGAAATCTTAAAATTATGTTCAATGTCCGCAACTCTACCAAAACCGAGAGGGAAAAAATCCGCGTTTATGTGGAAGACGTTCTTCAAGGCATGAACTTTAGCCTTCATTTGAGTGAAAGTGCACAACCTTTTGTTACATGTAAAGACTCTTTAATCGTCAAAACAGTTAGTAACGCACTTTTACATGTAAAAGGTAAAATGCCTAAACTCTCCACCGCAGGAGGCACTAGCGATGCACGTTTTTTTGGTGCTTTTGGCATTGCAACCGTAGAGTGTGGCGTGGTCAATGATACCATTCATGCACCCAATGAATGTTGTCCATTGCACGAAGTAGAGTCTTTAGTCGAAGTATTTAAAAATGTGATTGAAAATTTTGAAAAGGAAGATGTATGAAGATTGTTGCAACGACCAGCGCACCTGCTGCGATTGGTCCGTATTCACAAGCCATTGTTGTGAATGATATGGTGTTTACCTCTGGACAAATTGCACTCAAGCCAGATGGTAGCTTTTTGGATGGGGATGTGGAGGCTCAAACCACACAAGTGTTAGAAAACCTCCAAGCCGTACTTAAAGAAGCGGGCAGTAGTTTGCAAAAAGTGGTTAAAACAACCATCTTTTTAGCAAATATGGATGACTTTGTAAAAGTGAATGGTGTGTATGGCTCTTTTTTTGGAGAGCATAAACCTGCACGCAGTACAGTTGGTGTGAAAACCTTGCCTAAAAATGCGTTGGTTGAGATCGAAGCAATCGCAGTAAAGTAAAAATTTTATTTTAAAAGTCTTAAATAAACTTCGTTTAAAGTTTTTGTAGGACTTTTTATAATAGAATGTCGCACCCTAAAATCTTAGAGTAGGAAGTTATTTAGCATGACAAAAAATCACTATGACGTCTTAGTAGTCGGTGGCGGAATCTCAGGTGCAGCTCTGTTTTATGAGCTTGCAAAATATACAGATGTTAAGCGCATTGCGCTAGTCGAAAAATATGAGCGTTTAGCAAAACTCAATTCTGCTGGAACATCAAATTCTCAAACCATTCACTGTGGTGACATAGAGACAAACTATACTCTAGACAAAGCCAAAAAAGTCAAAGAGACTGCCAGTATGATCTCAAAATACTGCGTAAATCATGGGCATGAAGGGAAATTCCTATTTGCACATCAAAAAATGGCAATCGGTGTGGGTGATACCGAAGTGGCATATATGAAAAATAGGTACGAAGAGTTTAAAGAACTCTATCCGTATTTGGAAGTTTTTGACAAAGAAAAACTCTCTAAAATTGAGCCAAAGCTTATTTACGATGAAAATGGTAAAGAGCGTCCAGATAGCATCATTGGTGTTGGTGTTGAAGGTGGCGAATACAGTACGGTTGATTTTGGTCAAATGACTGAAAGTTTGGTAAAAGAAGCTCAAAAAATTGAAGGCAAAGTTGCTGATGTATTTTTGAACTCTCAAGTAACCAATATTACCAAGCTAGGTGATATGCACGTTGTTATGACAAAAGATCAAACGTTTACGGCTGATTTCGTTGTGGTAAATGCGGGTGCTCATTCACTTTATCTTGCGCATGAAATGGGCTTTGGTCTTGACTTTGCATGTTTACCTGTTGCTGGTAGTTTCTACATGACAAAGAAAAAAATGCTTAATGGTAAAGTTTACATGGTTCAACATCCAAAACTTCCATTTGCTGCATTGCATGGCGATCCTGATATTTTAGCGGATGGTTGTACACGTTTTGGTCCAACAGCATTGGTTCTTCCAAAATTAGAGCGTTACACGGGTGGTACGTATCTTGATTTCTGGCAGACACTCCAATTTGATGGCAAAGTTGCAAAAGTTTTTTGGGATTTGATGAAAGACAGTGACATTCGAAATTATATCTTTAGAAATTTCCTCTTTGAAATTCCTAAATTTGGTAAAGAGCTTTTCATTAAAGATGCACGTAAAATTGTTCCATCATTACAACTTGATGAACTTGAATACGCACATAACTTTGGTGGTGTAAGACCTCAAGTTATCAATAAAACAGAGAAAAAATTGATGTTGGGAGAAGCAAGTATCAATCCAGGTACGGGTATCATCTTTAACATGACACCAAGCCCAGGAGCTACTAGCTGTCTTGGTAATGCACGACGTGACGTTAGAATCGTTTGTGAATACTTAGGCAAAACCTTTGATGAAGAACTCTTCAAAAAAGAACTCGTTGACTAAATCTACTTGGGGCTTTGATTTCAAAGCCCCACATAAAGCTTACACATGATAAATCCTCTTGACCTTTACGCTAAAATCGAATCACTCATTGGCTTTGATGCCCAGTATGAAAAACTCTATCAAATCTATTTACACCTTTTAAATTCTTTACATGTAAAGACAATTTTGGATGTAGGTTGTGGTAATGGTAAATTTTTAAAGCACTTGCAAAGCAGACAATTGAGTGCATGTGGTATTGATCGAAGTGCTGCAATGATTGAACGTGCCCTTGCATTAGGTGTGGATGCAAGTACCAAAGAGTTAGATGCGTTTGAAGAAGCTTCTTTTGAGTGTGTTGTTGCGATTGCTGATGTACTCAACTATATCCCTGCAACAGAGTTAGAATCTTTTTTTGAAGCGGTGGCAAGAGTTTTACCCAAAGAGGGTTATTTTATCTGTGATGTCAATACACTTTATGGTTTTGAAGGTGTAGCGGAAGGTGTGATGTGTCAAGACCAAGGTGATCAGTTTTTATGTGTTGATGCAACGTTTGAAAACAAAGAGCTTTTAACCAACATTGTTTTGTTTGAAAAAGAGGACGAGTTTTACCGCAAAGTTGAGGGCTCAATAACGCAATATTTTCATTCGCTCGCATTCTTTAAGAAGTTGAAAG
Source organism: Sulfurospirillum arsenophilum NBRC 109478 (assembly GCF_000813345.1). Taxonomy (NCBI): domain Bacteria; kingdom Pseudomonadati; phylum Campylobacterota; class Epsilonproteobacteria; order Campylobacterales; family Sulfurospirillaceae; genus Sulfurospirillum; species Sulfurospirillum arsenophilum. The sequence continues at coordinate 551,551 of NZ_BBQF01000001.1, forward strand.
CATTCAAACTGTGTTCTACCAAGTCCGTCACGCTATTTGGTGACGAGCCTGATAAAACAATTTTAGTGTTGCAAAAACGTTAAACTATCTTTTGTAAAAATGTATTAAGTGTTGAATTTTGCTGGTCAATTTTATTGTCAGCGTTTAGTTTATCCATTAATTGTTTACGGAAATCACTTAACATCTGATCTAAACTTGTAAGTGCTTCTGCTCTTGCATCGCCAGTGAGTGGAGGTTGCGTATCGGCACTTAGTCCTAGTTTGCCTTCTAATTCTGCTTTTTTCTCTTCAATCATTTTTTCGATTTTTTCATTGTTATAATCTTGGAAAAAAGTCAGGGCTCCTTTGGTACCTAGCGTATTTTTGAACTCTTCTACCATTGCATCTGATTCGCTTGTTTCGGTTGCAGCAGGTTTGTTTGGATTGGTGTTGGTATTACTGTTGGCAGCAAGCTGTTTATGAAATTCCTCGGCGAACGAAGAGAGTGCAGAAGAACTTTCATTTTTAGTTTGTGTAAGCGTATTGCTAAACAATTGACCGATCTTATTTTGAGTATCGTTGATAGTCATCAAAAACTCCTTATAGCATTGTAATGTATAACAAGCAAAAAAGGTTCCTATGTTACAATTATAGAATAATGTGCAATGTCAGTTAGGATGAAGGAGTACTATGTTGGTTGTTGAAGAGGCAAAGCTCTCAGATATTGAGCGTTTAAGCGAATTGTTAACGGTACTGTTTTCCAAAGAAGCTGAGTTTACACCTAACTATGATGTGCAACAAACAGGGCTAAGAATGATTTTGGAAGATGCAACGGTAGGAGCTGTATTGGTTCTTAAAAATGAGCAAAACATCATTGGAATGGTTAGTCTGTTATGGACGATCAGCACCGCTTTGGGTGGGCGAGTAGCGTTTTTGGAAGATATGATTATCGAGCCTTCATGGCAAGGAAAAGGTGCGGGTTCCATGTTAATTGAACATGCTATAGCCTATGCCAAAGAGTTTACATGTAAACGTATTACACTCTTAAGCGATTTGGACAATGATAATGCACATCGCTTTTACAAGCGCTTTGGTTTTACAAACTCTGTGATGCAACCGATGCGTTTACTGCTTCATGAAAAGAACTAAGTTTCTTGTTTGGAAAAAATAAACTAAAAGTAGTACTATACAGTTATAAAAAATAAAGGATATATTTGAGATCGGTTTTTGGTTTTTTAGTCTTGATGATAACGGTGTTAAATGCTGGAAGTGCTCCGAGTGATCCGTCTCTTTTTTACCAAGAGGTTGTCCAAAAAATTAAAGAAGAATCTATTCACCCCTTTGATGAAAAACGACTGATGGATAGTTGTTTAGAAGGGATGATCACCAGTGTTGATAAGAGTGGACGCTATTTGAATGAAGAAGAGTATGAAACACTCTATTTAAGCTCTAAACCAGTTGCTGGTATTGGGTTATTTATTACCCAAAAACGTAACCGAATTTTAGTTAAATCCGTCGTCGATAGCTCTCCTGCAGATAAAGCGAATCTTCAAAAAGGAGATGAGATTGTACAAATCGATGGCATTTTAGTGCGTGATCTTGGTTTTGATAAAGTAGTCGCAGAACTTCGAGGCTCCCCTAATACTAAAGTCAAATTAACTGTTTTAAAAGCCAAAAGTTCCAAGCCTATTGAACTTCAGTTGACGCGTAAAGTGGTTACCATTGATCTCATTAGCTCTTTTATGTTTGAACACGATATTGCCTATTTTAAAATTAGCTCATTTGCACAAGATGCATTGTCTGAAATGCTTGAAGATGTCGCTACACTTTATGAGGCACAACACCACAAAATCAATGGCATGATTTTAGATCTTCGAGACAATCCTGGTGGAATTATGAATAGTGGTATTGCGATAACGTCTCTGTTTTTAGAAAATGAAAAGGTGATTTTAACAGTCAAAAGTCGTAATAAAGAGGAAAAAAAGCAGTATAAGAATACACCACAAGATTATGAAGGCACAGAGTACGTGGAAAAAATTGAAGCGCTCAGTTTTTTAAAACATGTTCCTTTGGTTATCTTGGTTAACGCTGATTCATCGGGTAGTGCAGAGATTGTCTCTGCGGTTTTACAAGAGTACAATCGTGCTACGATCATTGGAACGCCAACATTTGGCAAAGACACATTTGCAACACTCTTTCCTCTTAGTACCAACACCACAGCCGTAAAATTTGCAACGGCACGTTGGAGTACCCCTAAGGGAAAAAGTGTCTGGCCAAGTGGGGTGATACCTAATATCGAGATAAGTCAAGGAAAAGAAGAGGAAGATCTCCCTCTTTCTGAGGCATTGCGGGTTTTACAAACGAAATAATTACTTAGTGATAAACATATAAAAAGGTTTTTCATCTAACTGCATATCGATCCAAACGCCATTAGATCCTAGCGTATCACTGAGTGCTACTTGCAGTGAGAGGTAAGTTTTAGGAAGTTCAAAAAGCACTTTGAGTTTTTTATTAGAAAAAATGACTTTTGCTCCACCTGTAATGATATTGCAAAGCTCTGCAACACCATCCACAATGGCTGCCGTATCATCAGCATCAAGTTCCTCTCCCAGCATAGCATCAAGTGCAACAAGCGCTAATTCTCGTGGAAAGATGAGAAAGAAAATGCCACTAATATCGCCTTTAAACTTCATTGCAGCAATGATAACTTGAGAAGGAATTTTTTCATTAAAAGGGCGAATCTCATGTTTAATCTTTTGTGCTTCTAATCCTGTAATAGTGACAAGCGAATTTACTGCTGTGTCGATAAAAACAGGAAGATTGATTACCAGTTGTTTTGAAAGTCCTAAGCTTTGTGCGGTAGGCTTACTTTTGGCTTGATTAATGGCAGAATGAGTGATGGTCATATCGTATTTTTTAGCGGACGCTTTGATCTTAAAATCTTCCGCATTTTGAGCATGAACGATAGAATAGCCAAGCTTGACAAGCTCGGTTGAAATTTTATCTGCATTTTCTTTATCATCATCGTAAATAAGCACAGCAAGCTCTTTTTTAAGTGCTTTTGGGTTAAAAAAGAGGAGTGCTGTATTAATGTTTTGAAAGAGTTTGACCGATGTATCGGAACTGAGTTTTTTAAGATACATAAAAGTGTCGCGCTTGTAGTCACCAATGGCTACGGGCAGATCGATAGCATGACTAAGCTTTTCGAGTTGCATAACGAGATTTGCTAAGTTTGGATCTTCTTTAACCAGAGGCGAATAGGGAGTATCTTTTAACGAAACGAGAATACCCTTAATATCTTTTTCTTTTAAAGCAGCTTTTTGTCCTAGAATCGTGTTGTAGAGAACAGTATTTCGGTTATCAAGGACCGCTTCGTTATAATTAAAAATGAGAATAGAATGTTGGATAGTATTTGTCATGGCCTTGTTTCAACCGTTTATATTAATTAGGATTATGAGTAGGGATGATAGCACAGAAAGCTTTTAATTTTATTGAATTGATCTAACGCTATAATAAGGATTAAGAAAAATATGAGGTGTAAATGTCGATGAAATCTCGTTTTGCAGATATAGATGAAGCCGTTAGTGCATATGTTGCAAACGAAATTTCCATAGAAAAAAACAAAGAGCTTGAAGAGTTGATTTTCTTTTCAAGTTATACGATTAAATTCGATGTTTTTAAAAAAGCAACTCAAAAACTCAAAAAAATATTACGACAGAAACTTCCGTATGAATGGCATATATGGGAAGAAGATGCTGCGAAAGTGATAGAGATATATCATTTAGATATATCTCATGGGAGTGAGCGTTATACGTACCTTCTTAAAGCTCTGCTAAAAGCACAAATACAAATTAATGAAGCAGTCATGGGTCATTTTATAGGATTGTGCAAAAAAGCACACTCATTTGAGTATATCGAAAGTAGAGCTGAGCAGATTTACAGACTTCTTTTTGATGACATAGAAAACGAATCTGTGTGTAAAACTTCATCACCACTTTAGACATTACATGTAACGCTTATGATATAATTTTGTAACAAAAAAGTGATACAATAGAACTCATTTTGAAAAAGGAAACAAATATGGATAAAAAGACAAAAATCCTAGCAACAGTCGGACCAGCAAGTGATAGCGTAGAGGTTTTAGAAGGATTAATTAGAGCTGGTGTTAACGTATTTCGACTTAATTTTAGTCATGGAACTCATGAGTATCATGCCAGCACATTAGCAAAAATCAGAGAAGCAGAAAAGAATGTACAGAAAAAAGTAGGTGTTTTACAAGATATTTGTGGCCCTAAAATTCGTGTCGGTAAATTAGAAGATGATTTTTACTTAGAGGTAGGTGATAAGCTTTATTTTACGAAAGAGCAAATCGTTGGTAAGAAATTTGAAGAGGGAAAGTATGAACTTTGCATCAATCAACCTCAAATCTTGGATATGCTCAAAGAGGGTGAATATATTTATCTGTATGATGGCAATATCAGAGCTAAGGTCATCGAGTCAGGCGCTAAAATTGTAACTGAAATTGAAAATAGCGGTAAACTTTCTTCAAATAAAGGTGTTAACTTTCCAAACACCGTTATTAATATTGAAGTGATCACACCAAAAGATGAAGCTGACCTTTTATGGGGTGCTCAACATGGTGTTGATTTTGTAGCTGTTTCATTTGTTCAAAGTGCCAAAGACATTTTACATGTAAGAAAAATTTTGAAAGAACACAAATCACGTTCTCATATTTTTGCAAAAATTGAGAAGTTCGATGCGGTTGAAAAAATTGATGAAATTTTAGAAGTGAGTGACGGTATCATGGTTGCAAGGGGTGATCTTGGTATCGAAGTCCCTTACTACAAAGTACCAAGTATTCAAAAAAGGTTGATTGCAAAAGCCAATGCTGCTTCTAAGCCCGTTATTACAGCAACGCAAATGCTTCTTTCTATGGCTGAAAAAGAGATGGCAACCAGAGCTGAGATTAGTGATGTTGCCAATGCTGTCCTTGATGGAACCGATGCGGTTATGCTTTCCGAAGAGAGTGCGATTGGTGTCAATCCTATCCATGTTGTTGAGGTTATGGCCAATACTATTAGAGAAACAGAGATGATTTATCCTTATGGTAAATTTGAGGTTTATCCTTTCTTGGATGAAACCGATATTATCTCTTCATCAACAGCGCGCCTAGCAGATCGTTTGGGTGTTGAAGCGATGATTTCATTGACCAGCTCAGGAAAATCAGCACGTAAACTAGCACGTTACCGTATTAAAGCAGACATCTATGCTGTTACACATGATGAGCGAACAGCGCGTTCTTTGACGATTGCATGGGGTATTAAGCCAATTATGAACATTGAGGCAAGTAATCTGAATATGATGCTTGGTAAAACGCTTCAAAAAGGCATTGAACGTGGTGTCATCGATAAAGAAAAAACCTATATCGTTACTGCTGGATACCCAGCTGGTGTTGAAGGAAGTACAAACTTTATTCGTATCTTGAAAAAAGCACAGATTGAATACTACACCGATATGGTTCTCTAAAAAATATTAGAAGCGATTTAAGCCTTTTGGAATGATTCCTGTAGGCTTAAACGTTTTGTTTTAATATTACCTTAAAGAAGGTTTAGGTACAATCCAACCCTCAAAATAAATCTCTCCCAAGAAGGACATACGGATGTATGCAATTATAAAAAATGGCGGGAAGCAGTATAAAGTTCAAGAAGGCGACTACTTAAATGTCGACAAACTTGACGCTCAGCCAAAAGAGAAAATAGTAGTGACGGAAGTTTTAGCTGTGAACAATGGCGAACTCAAAGTGGGTGCCCCATTCGTCAATGGTGCTACAGTAGAACTCGAAGTTGTTACTGAAGGCAAAGACAAAAAAGTTATAACTTTCAAAAAACGTAGACGTAAAGACTCAAAAGTCAAACGTGGTTTTAGAAGACAATATACTAGAGTAAAAGTTGTAAGCATTAAAGCTTAACCCACAAGCGTTACAAAAGAAAAGATTAGGAGTAACCAATGGCTCACAAGAAAGGTCAGGGAAGTACCCAGAATAATAGAGACTCAGCTGGACGTAGACTGGGTGTTAAAAAATTTGGTGGCGAGTTTGTACGTGCAGGCAATATTATTATTCGCCAACGTGGAACAAAAGTACATGTAGGAAATAACGTAGGTATTGGTGTAGATCACACTATCTATGCATTGATCGATGGTTTTGTTCAATTTAAACGTAAAGATAAAACACGAAACAAAGTTTCTGTTATCCCCGCAAGTTTATAATTTAAAGGTGGAGTTCGCTCCACCCTCTTTTTTTTCCTCAAAAACAAAAAATACCTCTAATGATTATACGTTTACTGTAATGATTAAAGGTATTACTCACATTAAAAGGTTTTTACGATGTTTATAGACAATGTAGCACTGACACTTAGTTCTGGCAAAGGCGGCCCTGGTTCTGTCTCTTTCCGTAGGGAAAAACATGTTATTCAAGGTGGACCTGATGGCGGTGACGGTGGTCGTGGTGGTAATGTTTATTTTCAAATCGATAGAAACACCCATACTCTTTCACACTTTCGTAACAATCAACACCTTAAAGCCAAAAATGGCGAAGCTGGTATGGGTCGAAAGATGTATGGCAAAATGGGTGAGCATTTAATTGTAACCGTTCCTCCTGGAACCCAAGTCCTTGACGCTGAAACAGGTGAAGTACTTTTAGACCTTCTCGAAGATAATGAGAAAAAACTCTTTTTGGAAGGTGGCATGGGTGGACTTGGTAATACTCACTTTAAAAGCTCAACCAATCAAAGACCTGAATTTGCACAACCAGGACGTCCTGGACTGACTAAAGAGATTAAGCTTGAACTAAAATTGATTGCGGATGTTGGTCTAGTAGGTTTTCCAAATGTTGGAAAATCAACACTCATCTCCGTTCTTTCTAACGCACAACCTGAAATTGCTAACTATGAATTTACAACCTTAACACCAAAACTAGGCGTTGTTGTAACCGATGATTTCCGCTCTTATGTTATGGCTGACATTCCTGGTATTATTGAAGGTGCGAGCGAAGGAAAAGGACTTGGTATTGAATTTTTGCGCCATATTGAGCGTACGAAATTTTTACTTTTCATGGTTGATCTTGCCAATTATCGTGATCTTAAAGAGCAATATTACACGCTTCAACAAGAGCTTCGCAAGTTTTCTGAAAAATTGGCACATCGTGATTATGCTGTTGCGCTTACACGTTGTGATACATTAACTCCTGAAGAGATCAATGAAAAAGTTGATCTATTTTTAAAACTCTTAGGGCTTGAAGCCAATGATTTTACGAGTAAGTATAAGACTAGGGAAGATTTACATTCTTATGGGCAAGATGTACATGAAAGAGAGCGAGCATTGCCCTTTTTTGTGATGCCAATTTCTTCCGTTTCTAATATCAATGTTGATCCTATAAAATATGCCCTATCTGATGTCATAACAAAGGTTCGTGATGAGAAGAGTAGTAGTTAAGGTTGGTACGCATGTGCTCAGCGAGCAGAACCGTTTATGCAAAGAGCGCATTCTCAATTTAGTTGAATTTTTAGTCGCACTTATGGAGAACCATGAAGTGATTTTAGTCTCTTCAGGTGCTGTTGCTGCTGGTTATTCTGTCTTAAAACTGGATAAAAAATTGCTTCACAATCGTCAAGCCATTGCTGCTGTGGGACAACCACAACTCATGGCTACGTACAATAAAAAATTAGAAAAATTTGGGAAAAGTGGTGCTCAACTCCTTTTAACAGCAGATGATTTTGACTCAAGAAGACGCTGTTACCATGCTAAATGTACGATTGACACGTTGCTTGAAAATGGTATTCTCCCTATTATCAATGAAAACGATGCAACGGCAACGGAAGAGCTTGTTTTTGGTGACAATGACCAACTCTCTTCTCGTGTCGCCTACTATTTTGGGGCAGACCTTCTTATTTTACTCTCAGACATTGATGGTTACTACGATAAAGATCCTCATAAACATGCAGATGCTACCATGCGTAAAATCGTTCATGAGATTGAACCTTCCGAATTGGAAATTGAAAAATCAGCCAATTTTGCTTTTGCAACGGGTGGCATTGTCACCAAGCTCAAAGCGGCAGACTTTTTACTTGAGCGCAAGAAATCGATGTTTATTGCCAGTGGTTTTGATTTAAGCGATGTCAAAAGTTATATGCTAGAGGGCGTTCATAAAGGCGGAACACTCTTTACATGTAAGGATTAAGATGCGCGTTGTTTTCATGGGGACACCCTCTTATGCAACGACTATTTTAGAAGCATTGTTTAAAGATACAGATATTGAGGTAGTACTTGTCGTCACACAAGAGGATAAACCCGTTGGTCGAAAACAAGTACTGACACCTCCTCATATCAAAGCATGGCTCCTTGAGCAAGATTTACATGTAGAAATTTTTCAGCCAAAATCTCTGCGTTCAGAAGAGGCACAGCTAAAAATTGCCTCCTATCAACCCGATTTTATTGTGGTTGCTGCATACGGGCAAATATTGCCTAAGGTAGTCCTTGATATTGCACCATGCATCAATCTTCACGCTTCTTTGCTTCCAAAATACCGTGGAGCTAGTCCTATTCAGTCAACCCTCCTTGCGAATGAAACCTACGCAGGTGTTACTTCTATGTTGATGGAAGAAGGGTTAGATACAGGAGCAATGCTGGGATTTTTGTATTTGAAAATTGAGCCAGAACACAATGCTTCCATCTTATTTGAGACTTTAGCCAATTTAGCAGCAGAGCTTACGCGCGTGACACTCAAAAACTTTACATCGCTTTCTCCTTTGACCCAAATGAGTGCGAATGCAACACACTGTAAAAAGATCAAAAAAGAAGATGGCCTCATCTCATTTGAACAAAGTGCTAAAAGTATCCTCACTCGGTATAAAGCGCTCTCTCCTTGGCCAGGTCTTTTTATCGAGTCTGGGCTAAAACTGCTTGAGCTTGAACTTTTTAATCATGAAGATGAAGCTGTTTTTGGTGTGATTAAAGAGATAAAATCTGAAGGTGTTGTCATTACATGTAAACAAGGTTGCATCCTTCTTAAAACGCTTCAGCCTATCTCCAAAAATGCGATGAATGCGCTTGATTATATTCGTGGAAAAAGGCTTAACATTGGTGATACACTGGTTTGATACCCTAGAATCTACACATCAATATCTTATCGCCTCACTTCGCGAAGGTACACTTCTTGCACCATGTGCCATTGGAGCTTCACAACAGACCAATGGAGTTGGAAGTCGTGGAAATAGCTGGATCGGAGAAGCAGGAAATCTCTTTTTCTCGTTTTGTGTAGAAGAGAAACAGTTACCACTTGATTTACCATTAGCCTCTGTATCGATCTATTTTTCTGCTTTAATGAAGCAGATTTTGGAGGAGCAAGGCTCGAAGGTGTGGTTGAAGTGGCCCAATGATTTTTACTGTAATGACACAAAAATTGGAGGTATGATTACCACCAAAATTGGTGCTACGATTGTAGGCTCAATAGGTCTTAATCTTAGCATTGCACCTGAAAATTTCGGGACTTTAGATATCATCGTTACACCAAATGCTTTAGCCGAAGATTTAATTAGAAAGGTTGAGGAAAAAATATCGTGGAAGAAAGTTTTTAGTAAATATAAGATAGAATTTGATCAAAACCGAAACTTTTCTTTCCATTTGGATGGCAAATTGGTCTCGTTGCGTGACGCGATATTGTGTGATGATGGCTCTATAGAGCTAGAAAATAAAAAGGTGTACAGTTTACGATGAGTGAGATTATAGCGATAGCAAATCAAAAGGGTGGTGTTGGTAAAACAACGACCGCTATCAATTTGGCTGCCTCCTTAGCAGTTGCTGAAAAGCGCGTGTTATTGATCGATATTGACCCTCAAGCCAATGCTACAACAGGCCTTGGTTTTCACAGAAGTGACTATGAGTACAACATCTATCACGTTCTTATCGGCAGAAAACGTCTCTCGCAAGTTATCCTTGAGACATCACTTTCAACGTTACATGTAGCACCGTCCAATATTGGTCTTGTAGGTGTTGAAAAAGAATTTTATGACAACAACACGAAAGGGCGCGAGCTCATTTTGAAAACAAAAATTGAAGAGATTAAAGATCAATATGATTACATTATCATTGATTCACCTCCAGCACTTGGAAGCATTACGATCAATGCTTTGAGTGCAGCAAACTCTGTGATTATTCCTATTCAGTGCGAATTCTTTGCACTTGAAGGTTTGGCGCAGTTGCTTAATACGGTGAAATTAATTAAAAAGACGATTAATCCGACACTTGAAATCAAAGGCTTTTTACCAACCATGTACAGCACCCAAAACAATCTCTCTAAACAAGTCTTTGCAGATCTCAAGGAGCATTTTAAAAGTAAATTGTTTGTTGATAAAGAGAGTGCTTCGTATGTGGTAATACCACGCAATATTAAACTTGCGGAATCCCCAAGTTTTGGCAAACCTATTATTTTATACGACGTAGAATCACCTGGTTCTAAAGCGTACCAAAATCTTGCTAATTCGATTTTGGTGAGTTAAGGTGATGAGTGCAAAGAAAGTCTTAGGACGAGGTTTAAGTGCCATTATTGAAGATGTAGAAGAAGCGTACAAGCAAGATATTGAGCAAGCAAAAGATTTGGTACGTGACATTGCCATTGAGCGCATTACCCCTAACCCATACCAACCACGTACGCATTTTAATGAAGTTGCATTAAAAGAACTCAGTGAATCGATTAAACGACATGGATTATTACAGCCGATCATTGTTGTTGCTAAAGATGATGGCTATATGCTTCTTGCGGGTGAGCGACGTTTACGTGCAAGTAAACTTGCAGGTTTTACAAAAATCAAAGCCATCGTTGCAGACATCGAATCAAAGAATCTACGTGAATTAGCCCTCATTGAAAATATTCAAAGAGAAGATCTTAATCCAGTTGAGCTTGCGATTGCGTATAAAGAACTGATTGAAGAGTATAAAATAACCCAAGATGGTCTTTCTGAAATCATTCATAAGAGCCGAACACAAATTACGAATACAATTCGACTTTTAAGTTTAAGTGATCAAACTAAAAAATATCTTGCCGAGGGTATCCTCTCACAAGGTCATGCGAAAGTTCTTGTGGGACTTGAACCTAAAGATGAAGAGACGGTCGTCAATACCATTTTAGGTCAAAAACTCAGTGTTCGTGAGACTGAAGCATTGGTTAAAAAACTTAAAACTACTGATGATACAACTGGTAAACAAGAAAAGACCGCACCTGCTATTCCAGAAGAACTTCAAACACTTAAAAGTAGGCTAAAAGAGCTTGGCTTTGAGGCTACACCAAAAGCGAATACGATTACAATCCATTTTAAAAACGGTGAAGCAATCTATACTTTTTTGGAGCAATTGAAGTAATATAATTAGTTGTTTTGGTTAATTTAATAAACTATTTTCCTTTGCTGTGTTACAATTCGCGCAAAATTTTGAATACAGCAATCTTGTTTGTGCTAAAAAATCTTAAAAATTGAGTCTGATCTCGAGCTAAAGGAGCAAGAAATATGTTGGATATTATCCCAGCACTGTTACTGGTGACTGGAACTGTATTTTTAGTTTTGTTAATACTTCTTAACAAAACGCTTTATAAACCCCTTTTGGAGTTTATCGACAATAGAAATAACTCTATTAATCGTGATTTAGAAAATGCAGGGAAAAATGCCAGTGATGTTGTAGCCTACTATAAAGAAGTAGAAACGATTTTGTCTGAGGGCAAAATGGAAGCAGCGAAAATTAGAGAAGCTGCGCTAAACGAAGCTAGAGAAAAAGCTGCAAAAAAAGTTGAGCAAAAAAAGAGTAATCTTGAAGTTCAAGGTGTTGCATTTTTGAAGACTTTAGAGTCAGAAAAAGATGAGTTTAAAAATGGTCTGTTGGCACAAATGCCTCTTTTCAAAGAGAGTGTTTCTGCTAAACTAAGCCATATTTAAGGAGTATGCCAATGAAAATGAACTATTTTTTACTTTTGTTAGCTCCAATAGCGCTTTTTGCCAATGGTGGTGAAAGTGGTGGATCAACTGATATTCTTCCTAGAACCATCAACTTTCTAATCTTTGCTGCAATTATGTATTACTACGTTGCAGATGCGGCTAAGCAGTGGTATGTTGGACGTAAAAATGAGATTGCAACAAAGTTAGATTCTATTCAAGTAAAACTTAAAGAATCAAACAGCAAAAAAGAAGTTGCACTTGCTAAAGTTGAAGAAGCAAAAGCAAATGCAAGAGCTCTTGTGGAAACAGCAAAAAAAGAGGCAATTCTTTTAAGTGAGAAAGTTGTACAAGATGCAGAAGCAGAAATTGAAAGCTTAGAGAGAGCATTTGACGATCGTGTGAGTATTGAGCGTCGTAAAATGCAAAGAGCTATTGTGTGCGAAATTCTAGATGAGATGTTTAAAGAGGGTTCAATCTCTTTAGATAATGACGAAATCGTTAAAATTGTTAATAAGAAGGTTGCATAATGAGTGGAGCAATAGCAAAAAAATATGTTAATGCTCTCATGAGTGGATGTACTGAAGGTGAATTAACAGCGGCTTATGGATTGTTAGTTCAATTGGCTGAAGCATTTAAGATAGAGAAATTTAATAACATTGTTCTCTCTCCAGATGTTTCTTCGAAAACTAAAGAAGAACTTGTATTATCTTTAGTCGAAACCAAAAATGTGAAATTTCAAAATTTCATTAAATTACTGAATAGCAATGATCGATTAGAATTGATTCCCGTTGTGGCAAAAGAGCTAAAATACCAGCTCTCTTTGAAAAACAATACTTTTGAAGGCAGTGTTTCAACTAACTTTAAAATGAGTCAATCACAAATTGCGATGTTAGAAGAAAATTTTAGTAAAAAATTTAATGCTAAGATCAAATTAAACGCAAATGTAAACAGTTATCCGGGCATTAAAGTAGAATTAGATGATTTAGGTGTTGAAGTAAGTTTCTCCGTTGAGCGTCTTAAAGCTCAAATGACAGAGCATATCTTAAAAGCAATTTAACAATAATAATAGATAAAAAGAAAGTTAAGGAGTAGTTTGTGGGAGCAAAAATGAAAGCTGATGAAATCAGTTCAATCATTAAAGAGCGTATTGAAAACTTTGAGCTTAATGTAGATATCGAAGAGACAGGAAAAGTTATTTCTGTAGCGGATGGTGTTGCAAACGTTTATGGTTTGAAAAACGTTATGGCCGGTGAAATGGTTGAGTTTGAAAATGGCGAGAGAGGAATGGCACTTAACCTTGAAGAATCAAGCGTTGGTATCGTTGTTTTGGGTAGTTGTACTGATATTAAAGAAGGATCATCTGTAAAAAGATTGTCAAAACTTCTTCGTGTACCAGTTGGTGAAGCACTCGTTGGACGTGTTGTCAACTCTTTGGGTGACCCTATTGATGCGAAAGGTCCAATCAACGCAACTGAGACACGTTTCGTTGAAGAAAAAGCACATGGTATTATGGCACGTAAATCAGTTCATGAACCACTTCAGACAGGTATTAAAGCGATTGATGCCCTTGTACCAATTGGTAGAGGACAAAGAGAGCTTATTATCGGTGATAGACAAACAGGTAAAACAACGATTGCGATTGATACCATTATCAATCAAAAAGGTCAAAATGTTACATGTATTTATGTAGCAATCGGGCAAAAACAATCAACTGTTGCCCAAGTTGTTAAAAAACTTGAAGAACACGGTGCTATGGAATACACAATCATCGTTAATGCGGGTGCAAGTGATTCTGCTGCTATGCAATTCTTGGCTCCTTATGCGGGTGTTTCTATGGGTGAATTTTTCAGAGACAGTGGCAAACATGCCTTAATCGTTTATGATGATCTTTCAAAACACGCAGTTGCTTACCGTGAGATGTCATTGATTCTTAGACGTCCTCCGGGCCGTGAAGCATATCCAGGTGACGTTTTTTATCTACACTCCAGACTTCTTGAGCGTGCTGCAAAAGTTAATGATGAATTAGGTGCAGGTTCATTAACAGCTCTTCCAATCATTGAAACACAAGCGGGCGATGTATCAGCGTATATCCCAACCAACGTTATTTCAATTACAGATGGTCAAATTTTCTTGGAATCAGATCTCTTTAACTCAGGTATTCGTCCAGCAATTAACGTTGGTCTATCTGTTTCTCGTGTTGGTGGTGCTGCACAAATTAAAGCAACTAAACAAGTTGCAGGTACAATGAGACTTGATCTTGCTCAATACCGTGAGCTTCAAGCGTTTGCACAATTTGCAAGTGATCTTGACGAATCAAGTCGCAAGCAATTAGAGCGTGGTCAACGTATGGTTGAACTCTTGAAACAACCTCCTTATGCGCCAATTGCTGTTGAAAAACAGATTTTGATTATTTTTGCAGGTGCTAAAGGGTACTTAGATAGTATTGATGTTAAATCAGTAGGCCGTTTTGAAGCGGAACTTAACTCTTATGTTGAAGCAAAGTATGCAGATATTTTTGAACAACTTAAAGCTAAAAAAGCGATTGATAAAGAGCTTGAAGAGCTATTACATAAGGCATTGAGCGAGTTTAAAGCGACGTTTGCAGTCAAGTAAGGATAAGCTATGGCAAACCTTAAAGAGATAAAAAGAAAAATCAAGAGTGTTCAAAATACTCAAAAAACGACACGAGCTATGAAGCTTGTTTCAACTGCAAAGTTGAAACGAGCCGAAATGGCTGCTAAGCAATCACGTGTGTATGCCGTTAAAATTAACGAAGTACTAACTGAAATTGCTTATAAAATCAACCAGTACAAAAATGGTGCTGTTGAGAGTCGTTTCTTTGATAAAAATGAGACTCCAGGCACTGTAGATGTCATTTTTGTGACAGCTGACAAAGGTCTCTGTGGTGGCTTTAATATTCAAACCATTAAAGCAGTTCGCAAACTTTTAGCAGAATATGCAGAACAAAAAGTAACTGTAAGATTACGTGCAGTTGGTAGAAAAGGTATGGCGTTTTTCAATTTTCAAGGAATTGAACTCTTAACCTCCTATGCAGGTGTAAGTTCATCTCCAAGTTATGAAAAAGCACAAGAAATTATCAAAAGTGCAATTGATGATTTTGTCGAAGGCAAAACTGACAAAGTTATCTTGATACATAATGGTTATAAAAATATGATTTCCCAAGAGTTGAAAATCGTGGATATTGTACCTGTACAATCTCCTCTTGAAACACTCGAAACAAGTTCTCTAATGGAATTAGAGCCAGATGAGAGTGGTGAAGAGATTTTAGATTCATTGCTACAAAAGTATTTTGAATACAATATGTACTATGCACTCATTGATTCATTAGCGGCTGAACACAGCTCGAGAATGCAAGCAATGGAGAATGCAACCAATAACGCGAAAGAGCGTGTTGGCATTTTAACATTAGCATACAATAAAGCTAGACAAGAGTCTATTACTACTGAGCTCATTGAGATTATCAGTGGTGTAGAATCTATGAAATAAACTGTTCTGTAAAAAATAAAAGGAGAATATTCAATGAATGGATTAATTAGCCAGATTATGGGTCCAGTTGTTGACGTCGATTTTAATGGTTACCTTCCTAAAATCAATGAAGCGATTGAAGTGAATTATGAAGTAGAAGGCAAGAAACAAAAGTTAATTCTTGAAGTAGCAGCACATCTAGGCGACAACCGTGTAAGAACAATTGCAATGGATATGAGTGAAGGTTTAACAAGAGGTATTGTTGTTAAAGCGCTAGGAAATCCAATTCAAGTTCCAGTAGGTGAAGAAGTTCTAGGACGTATCTTTAACGTAGTCGGTGAGGTTATTGATAATGGATCAGATGTTTCAAGAAAAACATTATGGTCAATCCACAGAGAACCACCAAAATTTGAAGAGCAAAGTACTAAATCAGAAATTTTTGAAACAGGTATTAAAGTTGTTGACCTTCTTGCTCCTTATGCAAAGGGTGGTAAAGTTGGACTTTTCGGTGGTGCTGGTGTTGGTAAGACCGTTATTATTATGGAACTCATTCACAACGTTGCGTTTAAACACAGTGGTTATTCTGTATTTGCAGGTGTTGGTGAAAGAACTCGTGAAGGTAATGACCTTTACCACGAAATGAAAGACTCTAACGTTTTGGATAAAGTTGCACTGTGCTATGGTCAAATGAGTGAACCACCGGGAGCAAGAAATAGAATTGCACTTACTGGTCTAACAATGGCTGAGTATTTCCGTGATGAAATGGGTTTAGATGTTTTGATGTTTATCGATAACATTTTCCGTTTCTCCCAATCAGGTGCTGAGATGTCCGCACTTCTTGGACGTATTCCTTCAGCGGTTGGTTATCAACCAACACTTGCAAGTGAAATGGGTAAATTCCAAGAGAGAATTACATCAACTAAAAAAGGTTCAATTACTTCTGTTCAAGCAGTTTATGTACCAGCGGATGACTTAACTGATCCTGCTCCTGCGACTGTTTTTGCTCACTTAGATGCGACAACCGTTCTTAACCGAGCAATTGCAGAAAAAGGTATTTATCCAGCGGTTGACCCTCTTGATTCAAGTTCACGTATGCTTAATCCAGAAATTTTGGGTGCAGAACACTATAACGTATCTCGTGGTGTACAAGCAGTACTTCAAAAATACAAAGATCTTCAAGATATTATTGCAATTCTTGGTATGGACGAGCTTAGTGAAGAAGACAAGGTTACTGTTGATCGTGCTCGTAAAATTGAGAGATTTTTATCTCAACCATTCTTCGTTGCAGAAGTATTTACAGGAAGCCCTGGAAAATATGTTACCCTTGAAGAGTCAATTGCTGGATTTAAAGGTATCCTTGATGGTAAATATGATGATTTACCAGAAGCTGCTTTTTATATGGTTGGAAGTATCGAAGAAGTTATTGAGAAAGCTGCAAAACTAAAAAGCTAAGAAGCGATAAGGTTAAAAAATGAATACATTAAAATTGGAAATTGTGACTCCAACGGGTCAGATTTTTGCCAACGATGTAAAAAGTGTTACGCTTCCAGGTAAAGAGGGTGAGTTTGGTGTTTTACCAAACCACGCTTCTTTAGTAACGCTTTTACAAGCAGGTGTGATTGATATCGAGCTTAAAGACGGTAATCATGATGTTGTTGCTATTAATTGGGGACATGTCAAAGTAGATGAAAATTCTGTAACAGTTTTAGCCGATGGCGCAGTCTCAATTGGCGGTGCTAGTGAAAGTGAAGTAGCAAAGTCCTTAGAAGCAGCTAAACAACTCTTAGAGAGTATTAGTGATTCAGACGTAGCTATTGCTATGGCAACAGCAAAAATTGAATCTATTGCAAAAACAAGGAAATTTTAAATCTTATGTCATCTTTTGAATTGTTCTTGAATTATTTTGCAAGAAGTGGCTTTTTTACATGGGTGATTTTAATCTGGTTATCAGCTTATTTTGTCATTACATTCGGTATTTTTTTCAGTAGATACCTGTATTTAGGGCATTGGCTTTCTATCGAAAAAAATTCTTTAGAGTCAATGCTTATGGGTTCTAAAAATGTACGTGATGATTCGATTTTACGAAAATGTTCAGGTCATTCAGGAGCTTCTGAAAAACTTTTAAATGTCTGTAAGAATGTTGCTGAAAAAAATGCAACCAGTGGTTTATGGATGCTCTCTATTATTGCTTCTACTGCACCATTTATTGGGTTGTTTGGAACCGTTGTTTCTATTCTGGAAACATTTAGTGGGCTTGGTCAATCGGGTAGTGCGTCATTAGGCGTTATTGCTCCTGCAATCAGTGAAGCGTTGGTGGCAACAGCTACGGGTATTTTTGTAGCTATTCCTGCATACAGTGCAAATCTTTTTCTCAGAAGAAAAGCGTATGAAGTTATTGTGTATGTACAAAGAGAAGTGGATATTTTACTCTCTGCTAATGAGACAAGAAGAGATAACTAATGATGAGTCAATTGGACGAAGTGCCTGAACTAAATATTACTCCTTTAGTTGATATTATGTTAGTGCTCCTAGCCATCTTGATGGTTACAACACCTGCCTTGGTGTACGAAGAAGTCATTAAGCTTCCTGATGGAAGTAAATCATCTGTTGTTAGTAAACTTCCTGAACTTGAAATAAGGGTAACGAAGGATCGTAAAGTTTATATTAAAAATGATAGCTTTATGCTCGCCGAGTTTCCCGATAGTTTTATGATGCAAAAAAGTAAATACCCTCTTAAAAGTATTGTTTATATTAAGGCTGATGAAGGTCTCTCTTACAAAGACGTAATGTTTGTACTCAAAACTATTAAGCAAGCTGGTTTTACGAATGTATCTTTAGAAACGAATGGATAGATACTGTGTCAAGTGTGAATAGATATGCCTCTTTTGGATGGGCTATGTCCATCCTTCTCTATATATGCCTTTTAGTTTGTCTTGCCTATGTTTTAAGCTCTCATAAAGATACCATCAAAAATTATACTTCACAAAAAGATCCTATGAATGTTGCTTTAGTCGAGCGTAAAAAGAATGATTCTGAAAAGCTTAAAGAGGAACGAAAAAAGGAAGAGGTTGAAAAACCTGTTGTAAAACCGGTTGAAAAACCTGCCGAAGAGAAAAAAGTTGCTTCCTCTCCTAAAGAAGCTGTAAAAAGTCAATCACTTAGAGGTCTCTTTGAAGATATTAATACTTCAAAATTACCACCTGAAGCAAAAGAACAGAAAAAAACTCAAACTGCACCAACGCGTATCAAGCCTAATAAAGATGAAACAAAAGAGAAGAGTGAAAGTGCTGCATCTAAAATTGCAAACTCTTTGAATTTTTCAGAGCAAAAACATTTGATTGATACGAAAAAAGGTGGCGAATACGATCCATTTATTGGAAAAGTACAAGAGCTTTTGGAAGAAAATTGGCAAAAAACAATTGATACTGAAAATGGCAATGTGGCAAAAGTTGTCATCAAAGTAAGTGACAAGGGAACTTTTAGTTATAAAATAGTTTCGTTGTCTTATAATAATGACTTTAACAATAAGCTTAAAGAATTCCTAAAAGTTATGGAAGGAGTGGAGTTCCCTAAATACGAGAAGGGGCCACTTTTTGAAATGCAAGTGGAATTCAAAGATATTAAGGAGTAAAACATGATTAAAAAATTAGCTGTTTTCTTATTTTTGACAATTTTTTCTTTTGCTGCTGATGCAACAGTGGAAATTGTAAAAAAGATAGATGTCCTTCCAAAAATTGCAATACAAGATGCAAGTCCGAAAAATGTTGATTTAGAGTTTAGAAAAAGCTTTTTCAAACTTATCGCTGGAGATTTACGCGTTAGCAGTCATTTTAATGTACTCGATGACTATTTACAAAGTAGTTATGAAGGTGGTCCGTTAGAGAATTTTTTGTCTGATAAAAAAGTAGATATGATTTTACGCTTTAGTTTAGGACAAGATTTAAATGCCGCTTCTGCTAATGTAAAATTGATCAATGCAAAAACAGGTGTGACAACATTTGAAAAATCATATAGTATTACGGATAAAAAAAGAAACCCTTTCTTAGCACATAAAATTGTAGTCGATGCAAATGATCAAGTTGGGGCTCCTTCTGTTAAATGGATGGAGCAGTCTGTTATATTTGCACGATATACAGAAGCAAAGAAAAGTGAAATTGTTATCTCAGATTATACGCTGAGCTATCAAAGAGTTATTGTAACAGGCGGTTTAAACGTTTTTCCAAAATGGTCCAATGCAGAACAAAGTGGCTTTTTTTACACTTCTTACAGTGGCGCAGAACCAACTATTTATAAATATGATTTAAAAGATGGTAGTAGAAAGAGCATTATTTCAAGTCAAGGAATGATCGTTTGTTCAGATGTTTCAAAAGACGGCAATAAATTACTCTTAACAATGGCGCCAAAAGATCAGCCAGATATTTACCTTTATGATTTACAAACCAGAAAAATTACTAAGATAACAGATTATCCTGGTATTGATGTCAATGGTAATTTTATTGATGATGACAAACGTATAGCGTTTGTTTCTGATCGTTTAGGTACTCCTGATATTTTTGCTCAAGGAATTTATGATAAAAGTTTTGAAAAACTTGTCTATCATGGAAAAAATAAAAACTCAATATCAACTTATGATAATTATATTGTTTATTCGAGTAGAGAAAGTGACAGCGAATTTGGAAGAAATACCTTTAATCTCTACTTAATTTCAACAAAAACAGATTATCTACGACAATTAACAGCATCAGGTGAAAATCTTTATCCTCGTTTTGCTAAGGATCCTGATACAATTATGTTTATAAAACAGTTAGGAAATCAGAGTGCTTTGGGCATAATTCGTCTAAATGCAAACAAAACATATCATTTTCCATTAAAAACAGGCAAACTTCAGTCAATTGACTGGTGATTTTTTAAAAAAAATGTGGTATAATTCCGAAGTTTTTAAATTTGAACTTTTAAAAAGGATCTAATAATGGGTAAATTAGCTTTAACAAGCTTAGCAGTAGCGGTTTTGGTTTTAACAGGTTGTAGCCAAAAAAGTCCAGAAGTCGATATGACTAAAGGAACTAGTGATACAAAAGGTGCTTCTGATGGTATGAGTGCTCTTCAGAAATTAATTGCTTCTTTAGAGGCTAACTCTAAAACAATCTATTTTGATTTTGATAAATACAACGTCAAAAAAGATCAACAACCAAATATTGATGCAAACGCTGCATTATTCAACTCTGCAGAAGCTAAAAGCTTTTCAATCAAAGTTGAAGGTAACTGTGATGAATTCGGTACAGACGAATACAACTATGCACTTGGTCTTAAAAGAGCAAAAAGTGTTAAAGATGGTTTAGTTGCTAAAGGTATGGTTGCTGATAGAATTACAGTTGTAAGCTATGGCGAGAGTAATCCTGCTAGCACAGAGCACAATAAAGAAGCTTGGGCTAAAAACAGAAGAGCAGAATTTAAAGTTCTTCCATAATCTTTGCTTTGATGAAAAAACAGATTTTTCTATTATCGATAGCGTTGCTGCCTATGGCAGCGCTATCGAGTGAACCCTCAGCTTTTGGATCCAGCGATTTTAGTAGCGGAACTACCTCCTATAGTAATACTGTCAGTGTTAGTGACAAAAAACCTCAGAATAGCCAAAAAGCAGCCATTTTTAATGAAAATACTAGTAGTAGTAAAGCGGATATTAGCAATATTTCTGAACAATATGAAGGTGTACGCTCAGTTTTAGATAGTTATGCTACTAAAATTGCTAAACAAGATGAACGTATAAGACAACTTGAAGAAGAGATGAAAAAACTTCGTGAGTATGTCGAAGAAAGTCGTAAAATTCAAACAGATAATCAAGACAAAATTAAAGTTGTTGTTGGCGAACTTGGGTCACTTATTGATTCAATTAATAAAAATTATGTTCCTAAAGATAAATTTGATCAACTTGCCAATGAAGTAAGAGGCGGTAAAGGATCAACTGCTAAAGGAACAGCAGCTCCAGCAGCAGAACCAGTAAAAAAAGATGCAGTAAAAGAGACTCCTGCAACATCGACACCACCATCAAAGACAATTTCTGCTAAAGAGTTAAGCACAAAAGACAGTGCAACTCTTGTTAAAGATGCAGATGATTATTTTGAAAAAAAATCCTATCCTGAAGCACAAGCACTCTATACAGAACTTTTGAATCGTAATTATAAACCAGCAAAAGTCAATTTTAATCTTGGTGAAATTGCTTATAGCCAAAAATCTTACAGTACGGCTATTGAACACTATAAATCAAGCATAGCACTGTTTGATAAAGCTGCATATACTCCAACCCTTTTATATCATACAGGCGCATCTTTTGAAAAGCTAGGTAAAACCAAAGAAGCACAAGGTTTTTACAAAGCTCTCAAAGATAGTTATCCTGATTCTCCTGAAGCAAAAAAAGTTAAATAACTTTTTTTATACACTTCTTTGCACAAAAAATAGACTTAAAACTTTTGCCTAAGGGCATATACAACAAATATATGTTAAAATCTTCTGTTTATAAATTAAGGGAGAAAATATGAGTATTAGTGATAATCAAGTAGTTTCAATCCATTATGAGCTTAGAAATGTTGATAATGGTGAAATTTTAGATAGTAATATTAATGCAGCACCACTTTCTTTTATTGTTGGAAAAGGTCAAATTATTCCAGGATTAGAAGCAAAAATTAAAGAGCTTAAAGCTGGTGAGAACGCTGACATTAAAGTAATGGCTGCTGATGCCTATGGCATTTATGATGACAATGCTGTTCAAACATTACCAAAAGAGCAATTTGCTGGACTTGAGCTTCAAGTTGGCATGACACTTTATGGTCAAGGTGAGCATGGTGAGACAGTTCAAGTTATTGTTAAAAGCTTTAACGATGAAACAGTTGAAATTGATTTCAACCATCCTTTAGCAGGAAAAGATCTTTTATTTGCAATTAGCATTTTAGAAGTACGTGAAGCAACAGCCGATGAAATCTTAAACGGTTATGTCGGTGGTGGACATGGTGGTTGTGGATGTGGATCAGGTGGCAGTTGCCACACTACAGATGACGATGAACATGAATGTTGCGGTGGACATGATCACGATCATGAACATGGCGAAGGTGGATGCTGCGGCGGCGAAAGTCACTCTCATGGTGGCGGATGTTGTGGATCACACTAATTATATAGCAAAATCAAGAGCCTCTATGGAGGCTCTTAAATCTGCCAATCTTCTCAAAAGTGTCACCATTAGTGCGCTTATTTTAGGTGAAAGTGGTGTAGGGAAGCAGACACTTGCTAAGCATATTGTTTCTGCCCCCATTGTCGATGCGAGTGCTTTCAATGAACTTTTAGCACTTATTGAAACCAATAGTAGTCTCATCGTCAAAAATTTTCATAAAATCACAAATTATAAAAAACTCAAAATTGCTTTAGATGTTCATAAAACACGCATTATTGCAACATCAAGCTTACCTATAGGTGAGCCTTTAATGGATGAGTTTTTCAGCCTCAAAATTGTGATTCCTCCTTTACGTGAACGTGAAGAAGATGTGGTTCCTTTGATGGAGAAATTCGCTCTTGAGGCATGCATGATGTTTGATGGAGAGTTTGGTGAAGCCCCTTGTTTAGAAGAGATTACTCCTGATCTTAGCAAAAACTGTTATTCATTAAGACGATCCGTTTACAATGCTTATTTAATGAATTCATTTGGGGAAGATGAAATTTTAGCAATGATGGAGCGATTTTTATCCCAACATATTGGCGGAAGAAACGACTATCGCGATCTTTTATACCTTTTTGACGTTCCCATGATTAAAAGTGGTTACGCTAAATTTGGCTCACAACTTGCCATTAGTGAAAAATTTGGACTCAATCGAAATACCCTGCGTAAAAAAATCAACGATTACAAAGATAGATTAAAAATAGACTAAATTTTTGCATGAGCGCATCGTGAAAAATGCTTACATGTAAAATACAAAAGGTTAATCAATGAACAATAGTATTTTTATATTTCCTGGACAAGGTAGCCAAAAAATTGGCATGGGAAAAGATTTTTATGATCACTCTTCTATTGCGAAAGAGATGATCGAAAAAGCAAGCCAAAGAGTAGGATTTGACTTTACAAATCTTTTATTTGAAGAGAATGATCGCCTTGATCAAACAGAATTTTCACAGCCTGCCATTTTATTGGTAAGCCTCATCGCATATCGTCTTTTTACAGAGCAGTGCAAAGTAGCACCTAGAGCGGTACTGGGTCATTCATTAGGCGAATTTTCTGCCCTTAGTGCAGCAGGTGCTATGGATTATTTAGATGCAGTTGAACTTGTACATCAACGTGGTCTTTTAATGAAGCAAGCGTGTGAAGGAATTAATGCAGGTATGATGGCGCTTCTTGGCTTGGATGATACAAGTGTTGAAGCGATTACATGTAAAGAGCGAGAGCTTGGTAAAAAAGTCTGGGCGGCGAATTACAATGGCGATGGACAGATTGTTATTGCTGGAAATAAAGATGATTTAGCATCTTTAGAACCACTTTTTAAAGATGCGGGTGCTAAAAAAGCGGTGCTTCTTCCAATGTCAGTCGCAAGCCACTGTCCACTTTTAAGCTCGGCTCAACCAAAACTTGAAGCCTACTTAGAAAAATGGCTCAAAGAGAGTTTTGCAATGCCTGTGATTTCAAACGTTACAGCAAGTGCGTATCAAAGTAAGGCAGAGGCAACTAAACTCTTGTCTGAGCAGTTGGTTTCACCTGTAAAATACAAACAATCCATTTTACATGTAGAATCTTCCGTAGACTGTTTTATTGAGTTTGGTGGATCTGTTCTCAAAGGTCTTAATAAACGAATTAGCCAAAAGCCAACGCATAGCATTACCGATATGAAAAGTTTAGAAGAAGTGCTTGCACTTCTGTAAAAGGAAAAATATGAAAATAGCAATTATGGGTGCAATGGTTGAAGAGATCACGCCACTTTTAGAGTTTTTCGGAAAATATGAAACAATTGAGCATGCAAAGAATCGTTACTATACAACATCGTATAAGGGAATGGATTTAGTCATTGCTTACAGCAAGATTGGTAAAGTCAATGCAAGCCTTACTGCTTCAACGCTCATTGAAAAATTTGGAGCGCAAAAGCTTCTGTTCTCAGGTGTTGCAGGTGCGCTCAATCCTTCACTTAAAGTAGGCGATCTGCTTGTTGCAACCAAACTCGCTCAACATGATTTAGATATCACAGCGTTTGGTCATCCACATGGTTATGTGCCAGAGGGTTCTGTTTATGTTGAAACAGACAAAGTACTCACGGCATTAGCTAAAAAAGTAGCATCTGCTCAAAAGATTCCATTGCTTGAGGGCATTATTGCCACAGGCGATCAGTTTATCTGCGATGGTGTTAAAAAAGAGTGGATTCACACGACATTTAATGCCGATGCCACTGAGATGGAGGGTGCTTCAGTCGCTGTTGTGTGTGACGCACTCAATGTTCCTTTTTGTGTGCTTCGCGCCATCAGTGATGCTGCTGATATGGACGCAGGATTTAGTTTTGATGAATTCTTAGTCAGTTCTGCAAAAGAGAGTGCTCAGTTTATTATTGCAATGTTGGACGAACTCAGTCATGATCGAAATTAGTAAACGCCTTTTACGCATCGCAGGACGAACCAATGCCCACTACAATCTCATAAACGAAGGCGACAAGATATTGCTAGGTCTTAGCGGGGGCAAAGACTCCCTAAGCCTTGCACATGTTTTAAAACACATGCAACGGGTTGCTCCATTTGATTTTGAATTTAAAGCGGTTACGATTGCGTATGGCATGGGTGAAGATCTTCAAACATTGCATAATCACTGTTTGGAACATGAAATTGATCACGAGATTGTGGATACGAAGATTTTTGATCTCGCGCAAGATAAAATTCGTGAAAATTCCTCTTTTTGTAGTTTCTTTTCGCGTATGAGGCGAGGGGCCCTTTACACCTATGCGCTTGAGCATGGTTATAGTAAACTTGCACTTGCTCATCACCTTGATGATGCTGTGGAGAGCTTTTTTATGAATTTTTCACACAATGGAGCACTTCGCTCAATGCCCCCCATCTACAAAGCACAAAATGGCTTACAGGTGATTCGTCCGCTTATTCATGTACGTGAGCGTCAACTACGCGATTGTGCAATGGATGCCAATATGCCAATTATTGGAGATGAGGCTTGTCCTGCAATGCGTTTTGACGTCAAAATGCCTGTTATGCGTGCTCGTACGAAAGAGATGCTTGTTAACATGGAAAAAGAGAACCCCGATCTTTTTATTTCACTCAAAAAAGCATTTGAGAATATTCAAACATCCAGCTTTAGCGATGCACGTTTTTTAGAGCAATAATATAACGGAATAGATCTGCTTCGAAAGAAGCAAGCTTCAGTGCATAGCGCAGCGTAGGCTGTTAGGTTTTGCCTAGCCATCGCGTAAAGGTTAAAACCCTTCCAATAAAATTTTCCATAGCACATCGATCTGTTCATCATCCAGTGCTATGGTACTTTGTTCTTCAAAAAGTTGTTTTACATGTAAAAGCTCAAACGTTTGATTCCATGCGCATGTTTTATGTGCGGGTAAAAAAGCTCGAATCAGTGTTAAATCCTCTAAAATTTCTTCTTCACAGTTAAAGCAGATAAAATCATCGTGTAATCTTCCCTCATAGGTTAAAAGCTTGATATACGCTTCAATAGCAATACGTTTAGGGTTTTGTTTTTGCCAGATGCTTGAGCACATTTCTAAAAGATCAAAATAGAAGCTATCAAGAGTGGCTATATCTTTAAGATGCGTGTAAAAGAGTCTGATGAATGGTTGCCAGATGAGCATACGCTCTCTATGGTTGTTCCAAGGCGTTCCAAGGTGCATGATGGAGCGAAGCTGTGGTATAGATGATTTAAGAGATGGAATCGCTTCAAAGTCGATTTTATAGCCTAAGTGGATCGTAGAATGGCGAGCACCATAAAATCTATAAACTGTTTTAATACTATTTTGCGTTAAAATGGTGACAATTAAATCTTCGTCTTTAACACGATTCAAATTGATGATGTATCCTTGCATAGGGAATTTTAGCATCTCTGTATTTTTTTATTCTTAAATTTTAAAATTAAGTAAACTAATTTATATTTTAAAATTTATTGACAATTAATTTAAATTACGATAAGAAAAGACTGCAAACCTCGAAAAACAGTGTTTAATTGAAAAATAAGCATTATTTATGTATTATCCCTCGCTTTTAGCTTAAAAATTTGTCAGATTTCGTCAGAATTTTGATGAAAATTCCACAAAAGGCTTGTGAAATGGATCTTATTACTGGATTTAAAGACAATTGCGGTTTTGGATTAATCGCAAACATTAAAAACATTCCAACCCATGAAAATGTTGAAGATGCTATCACGGCATTAGAGAGAATGATGCACAGAGGCGCTATTGCTGCAGATGGCAAAAGTGGCGATGGTAGTGGACTCCTTTTCTCCATGCCAGAAGACTTCATGAAAAAAGAAGCGCACAAATTAGGTGTGGATCTTCCAAAGCAATTTGCTGTTGCTATGATTTTCTTAAATACCGATGAACAAAAAAGAATTTTTGAAGAGACCTGTGAGCAAAACGATCTTAAAGTTCTTTTATACAGAGATGTTCCTGTTAAAACGAAAGCACTTGGGAAATTGGCTCTGGATTCTTTACCTCAAATCGTACAAGCTTTTGTAACGTCATCTTCTTTGGTTGCAACCAAACGTTTTGAAGCACTTTTATATCTTACTCGCAAAATGATTGAAAAAAGACTCTCAACTGAATCTGATTTTTATATTGCGTCTTTTTCAAGCAAGGTGATTTCGTATAAAGGTTTGGTGATGCCAACCTACATCAAAACCTTTTTCCCAGATTTGAGCGACAGTGATTTTAAAGCAACCTTTGCATTGTTTCACCAACGCTTTTCAACCAATACCTTACCAAAATGGAAATTGGCGCAACCGTTCCGTACATTAGCACACAATGGTGAAATTAACTCTATTTCAGCGAATCGTTTCTATACTCAAGTTAAAAGTGAATGTATCAAAAGTGGTATTTTTTCTGATGAAGAGCTTCAAAAACTCTATCCATTGACGACTAATGATGTCAGCGATAGTGCAAGTTTAGACAATATGTTTGAATTTATGCTGATTAATGGATTTGACTTTTTCAAAGCCGTTCGTTCACTTATCCCAGCTCCATGGCAAAATGCACCGCATATGGACTCAGAACTTAGAGCCTTTTATGAATTTTCAAGTATCAATTTTGAGCCATGGGATGGTCCAGCGGCTATCTCTTTAACCGATGGTCGCCATATTGCCTGTGTTTTGGATAGAAATGGGTTACGTCCTGCTAAATACATCATCACCAAAGATGATCGTATTATCATCTCATCTGAGTATGGTGTTTTAGACATTGAAGAAGATAACATCATTGAGCGTGGTCGTTTACAAAGTGGTCAAATGATCGGTCTTGATCTTAAATTTGGCAAGATCATGAAAAATGATGACATCAATGACTACCTTAAAAGCTCAAATACTTATACCGAATGGTTGAACAAAGGACTTGTTTATTTGCAAGAGTTTGTGGACATTCCTTTTTCCAAAACAACAGACTATGTGCGTGAAAACTTAGAACTTGAGCAACGTTACTTTAACATTACTCAAGAAGTGAAAAATATGGTCATTGAGCCGATGATGAAAGATGGTAAAGAGGGTGTTGGCTCTATGGGTGATGACACGCCTATGGCTGCGTTTAGTAAAGTACAACGCAATTTTAGCGACTATTTTAAACAAAAATTTGCACAAGTAACGAATCCTCCGATTGATCCGATTCGTGAAAAAGTGGTTATGAGTTTAAATACGAGCTTTGGCGAAATTCGCAATATTCTTGAAGAAAACCCAGGACATGCTGTACGTATTAAATCTATTTCACCGATTATGATGCAGGAGAAGTATGAAGTACTAGATTCGTTTGGTGATCCTAGTAAACCACGCTATAAAGATGAGTATAAAAATCGCTATTTTTCGACGCTCTTTGAAGATAACCTCAAAGGAAGCCTTGAAGATTTGGCATACGACATTGCTCAAGCGGTTAAAAATGATGGCATACGCATTATTTTCCTCGATGATCGTGGTATTACTGCAAAACTTAAACCAATGCCGATGATTATGGTCATTGGTCGAGTGAATCAAATATTGCTTGATGAGGGTGTTCGCTCACTCACTTCAATTGTTGCCATTTCGGGTGAAGCGATTGATACGCATTCGTGTGCATGTATGGTTGGATTTGGTGCCAGTGCTATTTATCCATACTTACTTTATGCAACCGTTTTAGACGAATGCAAAAAAAGCGAGATGGGCTCTTATGAGATCAAAACAAAACTTAAAAATGTCAATCATGCCCTTGGTCAAGGACTTTTAAAAGTTATGTCAAAAATGGGTATTGCAACGATTGCATCGTATCGCAATTCAGCACTCTTTGATGTTTTAGGTCTTGGTAAAGATGTCGTTCATGAGTGTTTTGATGGTGCTATTTCATTGATTCCAGGACTGGGTTATGAAGATGTTGAAGAGCGTTTAGGTCGTAATCATCATTTAGCCTATGAACTTAATATCACGAAAAAACTTTTTCCTCTTGAGATTGGTGGTTTTTACAAATACATTGATGGACAAGAGTACCATGATTATCATCCACATGCGATTCACGCGATCCATAAAGCAACGGTAACGGGAGATAAAAAAGATTTCCATGAGTTTACAAAGATGGTGAATCATCGTGGACTCAAGATGATCAGAGATTTCTTTGAGCTCAAATCCGATCGTGAGCCAATTGCATTAGAGAAAGTAGAATCTAAAGAAGCTATCTTTAAACGTTTTGCAACCGCAGCAATGAGTCTAGGTTCTATCTCTCCTGAAGCGCATGAGGCACTGGGTGAAGCCATGAATAAGATTGGTGGTATGAGTAACTCAGGTGAGGGTGGTGAATCACCAGAGCGTCTTAAAACCAATAAGAACTCACGCATTAAACAGATTGCATCGGGTCGTTTTGGTGTAACGCCTGAATACCTACGCAGTGCGACTGAGATACAGATCAAAGTAGCGCAAGGTGCAAAACCAGGTGAGGGTGGACAGCTTCCAGGTCATAAAGTTACACCACTGATTGCAAGTTTACGTTATACGATCCCAGGTGTTACACTGATTTCACCACCGCCTCATCACGATATTTACTCTATCGAGGATTTGGCTCAGCTCATTTTTGATATGAAACAGATTAACCCAGAGGCGATTATTACCGTTAAATTGGTTTCAACTGCAGGTGTTGGAACGATTGCAGCGGGTGTGGCTAAAGCGTATGCCGACAAGATCATCATCTCTGGTGGTGACGGTGGTACGGGTGCTGCACCTCTTACATCCATCAAATTTGCGGGAAATCCGTGGGAAATTGGTTTAAGTGAAGCACACAATGCCCTGAAAGCAAACCACTTAAGAGACAGTGTTCATCTTCAAACCGATGGTGGATTAAAAACGGGTCTGGATGTCATCAAAGCAGCCCTTTTGGGTGCCGAGAGTTACGCGTTTGGAACACTCTCTTTAACCATCATTGGGTGTAAAGTGCTTCGCGTTTGTCACTTAAATCGCTGTTCAGTGGGTGTGGCAACACAAGATGAGAAGCTGAGAGAGCATTTTGTAGGAACGGTGGATAAACTCATTAACTTCTTTACTCTCTTAGCGGAAGATGTGAGAGAAATTTTGGCGCACCTTGGTTACACGCATATGGAAGAGATTATTGGGCGAAGTGATCTTCTAAGCGTAATCGATGATGCGTTTGCGAAGAAGTTTGATTTTTCATCCGTCCTTATGCGACTAGAAGGTCCAGATACGCACAATGGTAAGTCAAATGATCCTTTTGATAAAAATGAGTTTGAAAAAGATATTTTAAAAGACATTTACAAAGTTATCGAAAATCCAGATGAAAAAATTGTCTTGCATAAAAATATTTGCAATACAAACCGAAGTTTTGGTACGCTCATTAGTGGTGAGATCGCAAAGTTCTATGGTAACAAGGGACTTAAGGATGATAGCATTGTCTTTAGACTCAATGGTGTTGCCGGACAATCGTTAGGTGCATTTTTAGCCAATGGTATCAACATTAACCTCAAAGGTACTGCGAATGACTATGTGGGTAAAGGAATGAATGGCGGTAAAATTGTCATTGCTCCAAAATACCAAGGCAGAGGTTATGCGTGTGCGGGAAATACATGTCTGTACGGTGCAACAGGTGGTAAGTTGTATGTCGCAGGTATTGTAGGAGAGCGTTTTTGTGTGAGAAACTCAGGTGCAACTTCTGTGGTTGAAGGAACAGGAGATCATGCATGTGAGTATATGACTGGCGGTGTTGTTGCAATTCTTGGAAATACAGGCGTTAACTTTGGCGCTGGTATGACGGGTGGTGTGGCATTTGTTTATGATGAGACACGTGATTTTATCGATAAACTCAACCAAGAGCTTGTCATTGCAGAACGCGTTGATACCGATGATATGGACGAAGCGCGTCACTTTTTGAAGAGACTTTTACGAACCCATATTAATGAGACAGCAAGTTTTAAAGCAACACAAATTTTAGAGAATTTCCGCCACGCGGTAAGAGATTTTTGGATGGTGCGACCTAAAGATATGACGAAGGTGCCACTCAATCCGGAGCAAGGAGACTAAGATGCAAAATTTTGTCAATGAAGAGAGATGTGAGCCTAGAAAACGCTCAACCGGTGATAGAGTTAAAGACTTTAAAGAGATATATGAAGTTTTGAGTAAAGAAGATGCATCTTTGCAAGCCGATCGCTGTATTCAATGTGGCGATCCTTTTTGCCATAGCAAATGTCCTTTGCACAACTACATTCCTTTTTGGTTAAAAGCGACCAGTGCGATGAAACGTGATCTTGCGTTTAATCTCTCGAATGAGACAAACCCCTATCCAGAGATTACAGGGCGGATTTGTCCACAAGATCGTCTTTGTGAGGGTGATTGTACGCTCAATGATGGACATGGTGCGATTACCATCGGTGCCATTGAGACCTTTATTTCCGAAGAGGGCTTTAAAAAAGGGTTGAAACCAAGTTTTCCAGGCATTACCACTAAGAAAAAAGTGGCAGTTATTGGTGCTGGCCCTGCTGGACTTGCCTGTGCGACCTATCTTTTAAGAGCAGGTATAGCGGTCAGTATGTACGACAAACAAAACAGAGCGGGTGGACTTTTAACGTATGGAATTCCTGGCTTTAAACTCGATAAAGACGTGGTTGCTCGTCGTGTTAGATGGCTTCAAGATGCGGGTATGGATTTGCATGCAAATACGCATGTGGGTAAAGAGATCAGTTTTGATGAGATTGCGCACAGCCATGACGCACTTTTCTTAGGCATTGGTGCGGAAAGTCCTCGTAAAGCCAACATTGCGAATGAAAATGCCAATGGCGTCTTTATGGCAATCGATTTTTTACGCTCAATTCAGAAAAAACTTTTCAATGAGAGCTACGATAAAAAATTTGAAGTCAAAGGCAAAAACGTTGTGGTCATCGGTGGTGGTGACACAGCAATGGACTGTTTAAGAACGTCTATTCGCGAAGGTGCTAAGAGTGTAACGTGTTTATACCGACGTGATAAATACAATATGCCAGGCTCCAAAAAAGAGTTTAAAAATGCGATTGAAGAGGGTGCGGAGTTTGTTTATAACGTTACTCCTAAAGAGATTTTGGTGAACTCAGAAGGACAAGCGATTGGGATTGATATGCACAAAACGATTTTGGGTGCTAAAGATGCAAACTGTCGTCAGTGTGTTGAGATCGTTAAAGGTGGCGATTTTAGAGTCGATGCCGATGTCATCATCTTCGCACTTGGCTTTACACCAGCTGTACCTACTTTCTTGGCCGAAAATGGCATAGAGGTTAATAAATCAGGTTGTATCGTCGTCAACCACGAATACCAAACAAGCAAATCAGGTGTTTATGCAGGAGGCGATTGTAAACGAGGTTCAGACCTTGTGGTAACCGCTGCTAAAGAGGGCAAAGAAGCCGCACTTAGCATCATAAAAAAATTGCTTGGATAATGGGCTGACGTGAGTTTTATAGAAGCCGCACTCAGGGCAAATCTTGAAGTATCGGATCTTTTACATGTAAAAGGGTTGAGTGCATCACAGCACCAATCCTTCGACATTGGAGCAGGAGGAGACCTTAGCTCTGGCATTGATCTTGAGGCTGAGCAAATTTTTATGAAACATCTTTTGCCTTTTGGCGAGATTATCTCCGAAGAGAGTGGGGTGATACAAAGCTCCAATACCTCTGCTCGCATTGTCCTTGACCCCATTGATGGCAGTGATAACCTCCTTTCACATCTTCCTTATTTTGGTACCTCCATTGCCTATTTTGAACACGATAAATGCACAAAAGCTATCATCACTAATTTAGCCAATGGTGATGTTTTTATAAAAGATGCAAACGGTTTACGCCAAGGAAAAATAGGAAAAAATACATTTAGTTTGGTTACATGTAATGCTTTTTCCAAGGTAGGAATCTTTGAGCGCTCTTACTGCTCAGTACGTGTTCATGATAAGCTTCAAAGTGCTTCTATTAAGTATCGCTCTCCGGGAGCATTTGCACTCTCCTTAGCCTATGCACACGATGTTTCGTTTGTGCTTTATGAGGGCGTTATGCGTACCTACGATGTTGAAGCAGGACTCTTTATGTGCGAGGATCTTTACACCTTGTATGAGGATGATATTTTCCTCGTAAGCAAAGATAAGGAAATTTTTGATAAAATAAAAAGTTTATTTATAAGCAATTAGCTTTAAAAGAGGATAAAAACCTATGCGATTTGCAGAAATTTTTTCTAAGATCCGAAAAACACAATCTACTCCAAATGAAGCTCCAAGCCACTGGGTTAAGTGCAGTGCGTGTCAATCTTTAATGTATTACAAAGAGATCGAACAACGTTTCAATGTCTGCCCTAAATGTGGTTTCCACATGCGGATTTCCGCAAAACAGCGCATTGAACAGCTCTGTGATGAGGGAAGTTTTGTTGAGTTTGATACCAACTTAATACCGATTGATCCCCTAAAATTTGTGGATAAAAAATCGTATAAAAAACGTATTGAAGAGGCACAAGAAAAAACAGGCAAAAACTCTTCAGTGGTCTGTGGTTCATGCACTATTGAGGGTGTGAATGCACAAATAGTCGTCTTTGACTTTGCCTTTATGGGTGGCAGTTTAGGCTCCGTTGAAGGTGAAAAAATTGTACGCGCAATCAATCGCGCTATGGCCAACAAAGAGGGTCTAATTATCGTAAGTGCTAGTGGTGGCGCTCGTATGCAAGAGAGTACATTCTCTTTACTTCAAATGTCTAAAACATCTGCATCGCTTGCCAAATTGGCTGAGGTTAAATTACCTTACATTTCGATTCTTACCGACCCAACAATGGGAGGGGTAAGTGCATCATTTGCCTTTTTGGGCGATATAATCATGGCAGAGCCTGGCGCACTTGTAGGATTTGCAGGTCAGAGGGTTATTAAGCAGACCATTGGAGCCGATTTACCAGAAGGGTTCCAAAAAGCGGAATTCTTGTTAGACCACGGTTTGATAGATATGATCGTAACACGTACTGACATGAAAAAGGTGGTGGCAGATTTGTTAAAGCTTTTAGGAGAGAATTGTAAAAATGATGCATTTGAGTTAAGACTCAAAGCATGAATATAAAGGTCTTTACGATCGAAAAAAGCAGCGATAAAGCACTGGATGCTATCGCTTCTGAATACACCAAAATGATCTCTCGCTTTGCAAAAGTTGAAGAGATCAAGATCTTTAATAAGCAGATTGCCTCAGCCCAAATGATAGGCGAGAAAGAGGCTAAAGCTTCCTACACGAAAGCATACGAACCTCATTTAAAAGGGTATAATGTAGCGTTAGACGTAGAGGGAGTAGAACTGAGTAGTGAGCAATTTAGCGCACTTTTTGACCAAGATGTGAATGTCAATTTTTTCATCGGTGGTGCTTTTGGGTTTGAAGAGGCTTTTTTAGGTCAAACTCAAAAGATTATAAGTTTAAGTAGATTAACATATGCGCACAAAATCGCGAAAGTGGTTTTATTTGAGCAGATTTATAGGGGATTGTGTATAAAAAACAACCATCCCTATCATAAATAGTTGATTATAATGCGGGTCAATTTCAGGTCAATTTTTTGTAAAGGAAACAAAGGATGAGAGAACACGAGCTAAAGCATTTCGAGGACATTCTTAAAGAGAGAAGAGTCCAAATCAAAAAAAATATCGAAGACTCAATGAGAGAAATCGAAGATCTTAAAGATACAGATGTCGGTGACGAGGCAGATCATGCTTCGGTCAGTACAGATCGTATGATTGAACAAGCCATTAGTGCACAGCAGATGAGAGAACTCAACGAGATAGAGTTTGCAATCAATAAAATCAGAAATGGCAGTTATGGCATTTGTGAAATGTGTGAAGAAGACATTGGTTTTCAACGTCTCAAAGTTAAGCCACATGCACGTTACTGCATTGTGTGCCGTGAGATCATTGAAAAATCAGCAAAAAATAAGTAGGTAGGACGCCATGGGAATCAAACGTTATTTTCTTGTAACACTAATTTATATGTTAGCCATTGGACTGTATGTTTATAGTTTTAATGGCGAGAGTTATACACTTGAATTGTTTGGTCTCTCATTGAGCCTTCCAATAGCATTTTGGATGGTTGTTCCTATATTGTTATTGGTCATTGCTTCTATCGGGCACTTGGTCTTTTATAATTTCAAAGATTTTTTATACAAAAGAGCCTTGAAAAAAGATATTGAACTTTTTCAAGAAGCTGCTAAAAATCGTATTTTAGGTGAAGAAGTCAATACCTCTTATAAAACGGATGGTTTTAAATTTGTGGGTAAAGTATTGCAGTGTATGCGTTTTGATGCTACATTGCCAACATCGTTTATTGAGGAAGAAGTTTCAAAAGCATGTGCCGTTGCGGTAAGTGTTGCGAATGGCAATTATGAAGATCTTAAAAAATATAAACTTGCTAAAACGAATCCTATGGTGATTCAAAACAGTATCAACCGTCTTAAAATCGAACCTCGCTTTGCATTAGAAGTCCTTAAAAACTGTAAAGAAATCGACAGTGAACTTTGCCGCAAAGCATACGATGCATTGATTGATTTTGCAAGTTTTAACGAAATTAAACGTTATGACTTCCCACAAGATAAACGTACTTTCCGTCGTATGATGGAGCGTTACTTGGATGCAGATGATAGTTTTGATATGGATATTAAATCGATTGAAGATATGCTAGAGCAGTTTAATGCTGATCGCGCAGATTATCTTGAATTGGCACGTGAAATTAAAATTAAATTGACTCCAGATGCGCTCATTGCACTGTTTGAAAAACTGTATAACTCAAAAGGTAATGTTGCAGCAGATGCGTACCTTTATGTATTGTATGATTTACAAATGATTGATAAAATTCGTGAGCTTATACTCAACTCTGATCCTGAAGACTTTGTGAAGTTTAAAACCATTATGTTCTTACGAGATCATGGAAAAAATATCGACATCGACAAATTTTTGCGCGTATGAATCACGAGATAGACTTTGAGCGAGGCATTCTA
The DNA here is from genome assembly GCF_000813345.1 of Sulfurospirillum arsenophilum NBRC 109478. Classification (NCBI taxonomy): domain Bacteria; kingdom Pseudomonadati; phylum Campylobacterota; class Epsilonproteobacteria; order Campylobacterales; family Sulfurospirillaceae; genus Sulfurospirillum; species Sulfurospirillum arsenophilum. The sequence continues at coordinate 587,652 of NZ_BBQF01000001.1, forward strand.
GCCCTCGCTCCCCTTGCAGGCTTTACCGATCTTCCTTTTCGTTCCGTTGTTAAGAAATTTGGTGCGGATGTCACTTTCTCTGAGATGATCAGTGCAAACGCTTTGCGTTACCGCTCTGAGAAAACCTTTAAGATGCTTACCAAATCCCCACTAGAAACGCCTTACATCGTTCAAATTGCAGGATCAGACCTAGACTCCATCAAAGAGGCTGTTTTGGTTCTCAATGACATTGAGGGCATTGATGGGATCGATCTTAACTGTGGTTGTCCTGTGCCAAAAATTATTTCACAAGAAGCTGGCTCATCACTCTTGCTCAACCTTCCTCATATGCAAAAGATCATTGAGACAATTAAAAAGCATTCTAATAAACGCTACACCAGCGCAAAAGTGCGTCTAGGCTTTACGACAAAGATTCCTGAGGAGATCGCCAAAGCGTGTGAAAGTGCAGGGGTTGATTTTATGAGTATGCATGGCCGAACGCGTGCAGGGGCTTATAAAGCGGAAGTCGATTACCATGCGATTGCAAGAGCGCGTGAGGCTGTAAGCATTCCTTTGATCGCTAATGGTGACATCACAAGCTATGAAAAAGCGTTACATGTAAAAGAGGTAACAGGCTGTAATAGCTTGATGATAGGACGAGGAGCTGTGGGTAATCCGTGGATTTTTTATCAGATCAAAAATGAGCTAGTACACGTTGAAAAAACAAAAATTTTAGAAATTGTTTTAGAACACTTCGATGCTATGGTAGATTTTTATGGAGAAAAAGGACACTCCATTTTTCGTAAACATCTACACACGTACTCAAAAGGTTTTCGTGAAGCGTCTGAGTTTCGAGATAAAATAAACCGTATCGAAGATGATGCACTGATGCGTGAAACGATTGCTACTTTTTTTGCTCAATAACCGTCGCTAAAGCCTTGCGCTTTGTGCTTCTCTTTTTTATAACTCCCTCGATACTTCTCTTTTTCTAGCAAATTAGCCTCTTTTAAGAGGCGTTTGTGTGTCTCTTCAATGTCTATTCCTTCTAGGTTCACAATGCTATTAGAAACTAAATTGGCATAATTTTGCAGTCCATTGGTATAGGTCGAATCGAGTCGTATAGGATCAACTTTTTGTAAGGTCTTAAGCCCTTTTTCGGCACGTTTCACAAATAAGCCAAAATCAAAATTTTCATTCTTAAGGGCACTGACACAACTTCCTAAAAAGCGCTCAAGTGCTCTGATGTATTTAACTCTTGCGTCTTTATCGTTTATGTTCATGGTAGACTCACGATATTAAGGTGGTGTAAAAGATTGCTGATAAGAATAAAGAAGGGTATAAAAATAAGGGATGTGAAAAAGACTAAGACAGTAACATCAAGTGGTTTACACTCATAGAGTGCCGCTAAATTCACATTGGTGACAGCAAGTGGGACAATGAGCTCAATGAAGACCAAGGTTGCAACCATAGGTTCCAAATCTAACAAGCCATAAAGGATAACACCTGCAATGAGTGGTGTCATACAAAATTTGATAAGGCTTACATGTAAAAGGAGTTTGTAGTTGATGCTACGAAGTTTGATATTGTAAAGATACATGCCAAATATGACAAGTTGAATAACCATTGTACAGTATGCGCCCATTTCCAAAGGCTTTTGCATTGCAGGATGGAGTTTAATATCAAAGATGTTCATCAAAAGTGCCAATGTTGCAAACCAGATCACAGGTAATTTTACAATGTTAAAGAGGGACTGTTTGATGCTAAAGTTGCCCCTAGAGTAGAAAAATACGCCAAGAGTATAAACGATGAAAACATTGGTAATGTTAATGAGGCTCATGTATAAGATTGATGCATCGCCAAAAAGAGCAATGCCTAAAGGAATACCAAGATTACCTGTATTGCCAATGATAACACAGATGGTGATGATAGATTTTTCTTTGATGTCCTCTTTAAAGAATACAAATGCAATTACTGAGCTTATAAGAACACAAATTAAAGAGATAGTTAAATACCAAAAAGGTGCTTGCAGAAGTGAGAAATCAATGGGTCTGCTAGAAAGGCCCCAAAAAGAGAGCATAGGTTGTAAAAAATAGATGGAGAGAAGGATCATCCCTTTTTCGTTCATCTCCTCTTTGAGCATCCTCTTTGCCATAAATCCAAGCAAAATAAAGGCGTAAATGGACAAGATGGAAATGGCGATGGTCATAAGGTCTTAACGCATCTCATCTATTGGAGTGTAATCAGCAGAAGCCTTGTTTTTATAGGTACTGAGTTTATTGTCTTGCAGTTTGAGATAGTCATCCAAACGTCTGCGATTGTCTTCAAAGACTTTTTCAAAATCGTTGTCATCTTTGACTTCACCGTTTTGAAATTTTTCCAAAAGAACATTGGAATTTCCTGTCATGACGAGGTATTTGATACTACCGTATTCAAAAAGAACGACGCTATTTTGGTTGTCAATCTGTTTTTTATGAAGCACATTGACTTCTTGAGAATTGCCGGTTTTTTGGTTAAAGAGCCATGATTTTCCACCGCCATTGGAAGCTGAAGAGGCTGGTCTGATGGTTTGGATACCTAAACGTTTTTTGATCCATAGCATCAAGGCAATGAGAAAAAGTAAAACAACAATGACAATGATGTAGCGTGTATCGATGAAATCAGCTGAAGATGTGGAAGCTGTTGGTACAGATGCTGTAGCTGCTTCTGAACTTTGTGTTGGTGCTTGCATAATGCTACTTCGTATGCGAAGTCCAAAACCATCGACTGTTTTAGAAGCAACGACACTTACTTTTTTATCGCTTTTGAGTACGACTTTTAGGGTGTTGTTTTTTTCTGGAATGATAGTCAGTTCTTGAATAATATTGGAATTAATACTCTTCTCAATCATCTTGTCGTAGCTAAGATCGTTAATGGTAAGCGTAATGGAATTTGCATCGCTTTTTTGAGAGATACCACCTTCGTGCGGGGCATCAAACGAGAGCATTACATCGACACGATCGCTTCTCTCATAGACATTGTAGGTTAATAGATTAGAAGCATTTACCCATGACCATAACACGAAGAGTGCAAAGAAAATTCTCATACGTTCTCTTTTTTAAAGTATTGGATGACCGTTTTGGAGTCTAAAATCTCGTTGATACGGATAGCAAGGTTTTTTTCATAGACCATGACTTCTCCTTTACCAAAGATTTTATTGTTGATGTAGAGTTCAACGCTCTCACCAGCAGGTTTTTCAAGGTCGATAACAGAGCCTTTCTCAAGCTTGAGAAGTTTTTGTATCGTGATATTGGTCGTGCCAAGTTCTGCCACAAAGTCAACACTAATGTCTAACAGATTTTCAAACCCTGAGAGAAGTTTGCGTGCGACATATTCTTGATCGACTGCGTCCAATGCCATTCCTTTAAAGATGAGTTAACCCATGTAAGCAAAAACTCTTCCAAACCTTGGTATATACGCCTTATTATAGTTTATTTTGTTTAAATTGTTTATTAAGCTAGATTTTAGTGCTATGATGTTTGGCATGACATTTGCATAGACCTAGGAAACGCAAAGGAGTGATGATGTTTAAATCGACACCAAAGCAGGTCATTTTCTACGAAAAAACGGGTTGCAGTGGCAATGCTCGGCAAAAAGAACTTCTGCGAAAACAGAGCATCAGCCTTGATGTCAGAAGTCTTTTAGATACCAAATGGACGAAAGCCACATTAGAAGCTTTTTTTGAAGGATTAACGCCAAAAGAGATGCTCAACCCTTTTGCCCCACAACTTAAAGAGGGCACATTTAAACTTGAAGATTACACCAAAGAGAGTCTCATCGAAAAAATGCTAGAACTACCCATTTTGATTCGTCGCCCACTTTTGCAAATAGGTGAAGTAAAGCTCTGTGGTTTCGACATCGCCAAGCTCAATTCTCTTTTACATGTAAAGATGCCAACCCCTGAAAATATCAACGCCTGTTTAAGTAGTGATGCATGCAACAATGCCTAGAGTATATTTGCAGGGAATTTGAAAAGGTCAAGGACTATCTGCACCATCCAAGTCCTGCCAAAGAGCTCATTATCAACAATCTTTTTGAAAATTTTATGCACTGTTTTTTAGAGTATCCGTTTGAAAAAAAGCGCTATCCGCACGAGTTTTTAGACGTTGCAAACCTTTACAATGCAGGCGATGTTGTCGTTCTTAAACGTTTTTCTGACATTGGTATGCGCTATCTTTTGCTCAGTGATTTTTACGACTACGTGAAACTCACTCATCTGTACCAAAAAGTTTAGTTTATTTTGTATTGACGATTCTATCTATCCACGCGACAATTTCATCGGTTGATGCTGATGGTGCTCCAATATGGTCGGTATTGGGTTCATAAAGTTTCGTATAGGGATGTTTTGGAAGCTCAGAGAACATACTCTGTTTGACTTTCAATAAGCCCGGATAATCATGTTGTGGTACAATAAATAAAACGGGGTTTTTAGGATTTAGTTTTTTGATCGCTTTTTCTTGATTCATCATACCTTCTGGGTCGAACCAACCAAGATAGATGCGAGGAGTTGTGACAATGGGATAGGTTCCTTTTGCATTTTCAAAATCAAACAAAGTTGTTTTTTCATCACCCTTACCTTTTTCAATGAGTGAGCGGGCTTCTTCTACATAATTCCCAAGTTTCTCTCTAAAGGTAGCATTACCAACATTTCCACCCGGTGCAATGGCAATAATGCCATCAGCTACAAGATAACCTCCCACACACAAAGCAAACAAGCCTCCTTGGCTATGCCCTGCGACAAAAAGTTTTTCTGCACCCTTGCTTCGCAGATCCTCAAGTGCTTTTTCGACTTCTTTCAATGCCATCGTAGCATCAACATCATAATCACGCTTTTTTGACCATGGCATTTCAAGATTGGCAATAAGATAGCCTTTTTCTTGAAGTAAACCAGCCATTTGCGCAACAAACTTTGTTGGAGATCCTCCTTTCCCATGCATGACCACGACGCCTATTTTAGATGACGGTATCTCTTGTGCTAGAAGTGAGGACATAGCTATGCTAACAATGAAAACGATGAGGTATTTTTTAAATAGAGAATTCATTGAGGTCTCCTTGAGGATAATATGAATTTAGTGTATATGTCATTATCTTAAAATCTGTTTTAAAAAGTTTAACCCATTTGGGCAATGCCAAAATAGGAAAGCAGGTAACTGATTATCAGTAAAAAAGGGATAAAAAGAATTGATGTAAAGAATATAAGGCTAGCGACATCCACGGGCTTGCAGTCATAAAGTGCGGCGATGTTCACGTTGGTAACGGCAAGTGGAACGATAAGCTCTAAGAAAATCACCGAAGCAACAAATGGCTCTAATGGAAGCACAAAAAAGAGCAACCACACCGTAATGATGGGCATTATGAAAAACTTCATAAAGTTTACATGTAAAAGCAGTTTGAAGTTGAGTTCACCCAGTTTCATGTTGTAAAGGTACATGCCAAAGATGATGAGTTGAAGCACGACGGTACAGTAGGCGCCCATTTCCAACGACTTAAAAAGTATGGGGTGAATCACTATGCCCATAAAATTAAGTGTCATCGCAAGCGCTGCAAACCAAATGACAGGCAGTTTAAAAATGTTCAAAAACGCCTGCTTCATGCTCGACGTGCCTGCGGAGTAGAAGAAAACACCTAGTGTGTAAGTCATAAGGGTGTTGGCAACACTTATCATGCTGGTATAGATGATGGACGCTTCCCCAAAGATAGCGATGCCAAGAGGTATGCCCAAATTTCCGGTGTTGTTAATTGCCGCAGATATGGTCATGATGGAGCGCTCTTTGAGATCTTCAAAAAACATTCTCGCAAAAATAAACCCCACAGCAATAGTCAAAAGTGAAAAAAGCACATAGTAAAAGGGCACTTGCAGTAGTTCTAAACTCATAGGTTTGGTGGAAAGTCCCCAAAAAGAGAAGATGGGGTGCAGAAAATAGACCGAGAGAATGACCATACCGCGTTCTGCTAACTCTTCTTGGAAGATTTTTTTGGCGATGTAGCCTAGTAAAATGAAGACATAAATGGCAAGAATTGAGAGTGCTATGTTCATAGTCAAGCTTTACATGTAAAGATTTTTAAAAGGTATTGTAACGCAAATTGAAGCAAACGGTTTAATTTTTAGGACACTTTTGCCCTTTAGTCGTAGCATGGTAGAATGAACGCAAAAGCGCTAAAAGCACGTGGCTTTCTGCCGAAGAAAACATAGCGTTAGCGTAGTGTTTGAAGCTTTACTTCAAATGCGTATAAAAACATAAAAGAAAGAGTCATGATGAAAGATTTTATAGCAAACATTCAAACCGCCATTATCGGAACACTGGATAAAAATAACCACCCTTTTAGTTCTTACGCACCTTACATTTACGATGCAAACCGTTTTTACGTTTACATCTCCGATATTGCAACACACGCCAAAAATATTCAAGTTAACCCCAAAGCTTCCCTCTTTTTCGTGGAAGATGAAAGTAAAACGGAAAATTTATTTGCGCGAAAACGTGTCAGTTTGCAATGCGATAGCCAAAAAATAGCACGAGTGGATGAGCGTTTTGAATCGGTACTAGCCTTATTTGCAAAAAAGTTTGATGCTAAAATGGTTGCAACGTTGAAAAAGATGACCGACTTTAACCTGTACGAGTTTAAAGTCAATTACGGTGAAGCAACCTTCGGGTTTGGCAAGGCATATTTTATCGGTGGGAAAAATATGGACGAGCTTGTAGATCGAACAGGCGATAATCCGCATCATGGAGTGAAGTGAAACGTTTTACATGTAAAAGAAAAAGTTAAAAATTTAGTCCTTTTCTTCTTTTATTATGGGATATTTTCAAAATTGATATAAAATTTGAGGCTAGACTCTTTAACTGATTGTTCCATTTCAAATAAATCTCTGTTTGTAAAATATCGATAGTAGGAATTTAATGACTCTTTATATTGATTAATTTCATCGTTGCAATATGTAAGAATTTTCCCATACGTTTCTTCTTTAATTACATTATTCAATTGATTAATTTTATCATGAGCTAAAGGAAGCTTTTCTTTAGTGAATGGTGCATAAAAAGAACTTGTAAAGACAAAAATTGAAAAGAGTATGGGAAAAATATTTTCAGTAAAATTTTTATAAAAAATAGTATGGAATAAAAATCCAAATATACCGATTATATTTTGAAATAAAAAAACAAGAGTTAACCATATAGTTATTATTACTGATTTAATTGACACATTTTTTTCAAAATATACTTCGTAAAATCCTCCCCAAGGGTATTTATAAAACCCATAGTCTTTATGGTTTTCATCTAATTCAACATAAAATGGAATATATCGTACAAAAAAGTATATTTGCATTAGCCAAAGAAAAATATATATCATAATAGGGTCAGATATTTTAAATTCTGATCCTAAGAGTGTTATTTTATCTAATTCAATTCCTGCGAAACTAATTAAAAAAACAATTATGCTTGAGATTAATAAATTTCTTCTTTGTCTAACAAATGCTTCATTCATGGTACAAGCCCTTTTGTAATTATTTATAGCTAAAAATAATATTAACAAAAAAGTGCTTTTAAATATTTAATTTTTTGAATGAAAAATAAGTTATGTTTTTTGTCCTTGCTGAAAAGCAAAGACGAAATTTTTTACATGTAAATCTGTCCACCACTCTCTTTAAAGTGTTCTGCTTATTCTTCCAACCCTTTTTCTAACGCAACCGCAACATCTTCCGCACCGATTTTAAAAAGGGGTTAGGGCTTGCCTTTTAACTTTTTGCTTACCAATCTAAAAAATAAAGGCTATTTTTGAAGATAAAACTCTTTACATGTAAAGACTAAACATACCGCACAGGCAGATAGTACGTACACTTAAAAAGTCCATCTTCACTTAAGAAATGGTTCTTTTCAAAGATCGTATACGAGGGAATCGTGATCGCTTCAAATCCGCTCTCTGGAAGCCACTCGTGGTAAACCCATTGGATGAGTTTGAGCATATCGTTGTATTGTCCCTCTACCTCAAACGTTGCACAAAGTCCATCGTACATTTCAAATAGAGGTAAGCTGGTATGTTTCAATTCTTTGCCATCAAAGGGTGCAATGCACGCTACGTAAGAACACTCATGAAGTGGCGTAATGATGGGGTTGTCATGGTAAATGGCGATCTGCTCGTACTGCTCTATCTCATTGGTATAGACCCAAGCCATCATCTTTTGCCATATCTGCACCGCATTATGGTTGTAGCCTTTTTGCCTGATATAGTAAACACTTTTGGGTTTGGTTCTGACTATTTTGGCTTCCAAATGTGAAAAGTCAGTATGGGTGAGCAAGGCATTGCACGTGCCACTTAAAATGGCATTGGAGTATGCTTTATATCCGCCATTGCGCCACAGTTTTGGCGTTTGATGAAAGCGCTCTTTAAACACCCGAATAAATGAAGTTTGAGAGCTGTATCCGCACATATTAGCGATTTGCGTGATGGTTGAGTATTTATTGGTGATGAGTAGATTAGACGCTTTTTGCAACCTAATAGAGCGAATGGTCTCGTAGATGTTGCTACCCGTCTGCTCTTTGAAAATGCGGTGAAAGTGAAATTTGCTCAACCCAAACTCAGTTGCCAACTCGTCAATATTGATCTGCGTTTCAATATGGTTATTGATGTAATTGAGAAGATCATTGGCTAATTTACTGTGCGTTAAATTGGTCTCTTTTCGTCGCATTCGCGCATCCTTATCCGTTACATGTAAGAATTTTAGCATAGTATGGCAATTTTACGAGCACAAATAGATAACTTTTAGAGCAACAATAGTGAAGAATTAATTTTGATTTACAGTTATGATGTCACCAATTCTAAATTATTAGGAGAATTTCATGCCAAAAAAAGACTTCTTGCTGGCTGTTTTCATTACGTTCGTTTGGGGGATTAATTTTTCCATTATCAAGTTAGGGCTCATCTCCTTAAATCCCTTTATGCTCTCAGGGCTTCGCTTTTTACTCTGTGCCATACCATTGATATTTTTTATCAAAAAGCCCAATGTATCAATGGTCTATATCGTAAGTTATGGGCTCATCTTTGGCGTTGGACTGTGGGGGATGGTCTCGTTGGGAATTTACTTTGGTATATCAGCTGGCGTTGCTTCTTTGGTATTGCAGTTAAGTGCCTTTTTTACAGTCATCTTAGGTGCTATTGTTTTGCATGAAAAAATCAAACTCCATAAAAAACTTGGCTTTGTAACTGCGCTTGCGGGGATTGCTTTTATCATCAGCATTACCGATGGTAGCGTTACTTACTTAGGACTTTCTTTGGTCCTTGTGGGTGCGCTCTCTTGGAGTGTTGCCAATATCATTGTCAAAAAAGCAGGAACTAAAGAGGTCTTTGCATTTTTAATTTATTCCAGCATCTTTTCGCCAATACCTCTGTTTTTGTTGGCATACCTCACACAAGGTGATGTTGTGTTTGTAAACTTTTTTGAAAATCTCGATGGCAGAGCCATCTTTTCCATTCTCTTTCAAGTTTATCCTACAACACTCATGGGATACTGGGTTTGGAATTCACTCCTGCACAAATACCCAGCATCAAGCGTAGCACCGCTATCGCTTTTGGTGCCTATATTTGGTTTACTTGGCTCTTACTTTGTGTTTAATGAGCCTATAGGAAGCTTAAAGATCATGGCCTGTATGTTAATTGTCTCAGGACTTGTTATCAATACATTTGGTGGTAATTTTCAGTTCAAAAGAGTGTTTGGAAAAGAAAGAGACATCGGGTGATATCTCTTTACATGTAAAGAAAAAGCTTTTATCGATTCGGTCTTAGTACTGCTTTGACAGTGGTAAAATCATTGTTAAGGTATTTCCCTAGTTGTGCTTCTACTTCCATAAAGGAGAGATTGGTGACCCATTCTGATTTACCGTTTTTTGCAAGGTGTATTGCTTTTTTAAATTGCTCTTTTGAGTAAACAAATGAGCCAAGGAATTGTTTTTGGTGTCGAATGAGTTCTGCAAAATTTACTTCAAACATCGGTGTGGCAAAGCCTAAGAAGACAGCTTTTCCACCTTTTTTGCTTAACTGGATTGCTAAAGCTCTTGTTTCTTGTGTGCCAACGGTATCAAAAACTATATCAAACTGACCATTGAGGTGTTGAGCACTTTTTGTGGCTCCCAAATGCTTTGCAGCATCAAGCCTAGACGCTGATAAATCACTCACTTCAATGACCTGACATTGTTCAGCATAAGCACATGCAACAAGTCCTAAACCTAAACTACCTGCACCAATGATGGCTATTGAATTTTCTCGTGATGCTTGAGAGATTTCCCATGCGTTAATCGAATTGGCGAAAGGCTCAATAAATGCTGACTGCTCCCATGTAAGCTCGTTTGGTAGTTCACATAATAATTCACGTGGAATAGCCACTTTTTGGGCAAATCCGCCATCACAATGAACACCAATAAGCGTCCATTTATCGCATAATTGAACATGATTGTCTCTACAGTAGATACATTTTCCACATCCTTGAAGTGGATAAATAGCAACACGCTTTCCTTCAGGAGTACGCCCTGTAATGCCATGTCCCATGATATGTGGCAAAGGGCGAATACCAGGATTATTAAACCCAAGATATTCGCTTCCTCCAATGCCTGCTACTTCAATGTCTATTAAGACTTCAGCATCAGAAAATGATGGAGTGTCTCTGTCCCTTAAAACCAATTTTCTTTTATCTTCAAGTATAAGAGCTTTCAAAATACAACCTTATAATATTTTGTCTTTACATGTATTATAACGTAGGAATAAGAAAGTTAAAAATTTAGCGCTGACCCCTTTTCCCTTGCTTCAGTTCCTTTATTGATGTTAACAACCCTTGACATTAATTAGATATCTAACTATAATGTCACTTATGAAAAATCAAAGACTAATAGCACTTTCAAGTAGGCTAGCTGAGAAAGCAAATAAATTTATCATTGCTGAACTCAGAAAATGTAAGCTTTCTGATATTGCACCAAGCCATGGCGACATATTCAACCTTTTGTTTGATGGTAATGCTTATGAAATGAGTGAAATAGCAAAAAAGATTCATAGAACAAAACCCACAGTAACCGTTTTAGTCGAAAAGCTTGAAAAAAGTGGCTACGTTCAACGCATCAAATCGGATGCAGATGCAAGGTTTACCCGTGTTTCATTGACTGAAAAAGGGTTCGAACTTAAGCCTATGTTTGAAATGATTTCGAGGGATTTAAATGAGCTTGCCTATAGGGGAGTTCAAGAGGAAGAGGCATTATTATTAGAAAAATTGCTTGAAAAAGCTATTGTTAATTTTGAGAAGCAAGAATAAATATTTGTTTATATAGTTAGATATCGAATTATTTAAAATTACATATATCAGGAGGTCTTTGCAATCGTCACATACTTGTTTTGAATTACCAACAAAAATAAAAAAAAATAAAAAGGAAAATACTATGAATAAATCAGGACAAAATTATAAAGCTATATCATGTGGCAATATCCAATCCCTTGGTCGTGTTGTACTTCACGATGCATTAGAGCTTACTGGCTCTGAAGTTTCTATCAATGAATTACCCGCAGGTGTGAGTGTTCCCTTCGTCCATACACACAAAAATAACGAAGAGGTCTATGTTGTTTTAAGTGGTAAAGGCTGGTTATATATTGATGGCGATGAGTTTGAAATTAAAGAGGGTGATGCATTTCGCATTGATCCTAAAGGAGAACGCTGTATCAAAGCGGACAATGCATCTTCTCTTCGCTTTATCTGTGTTCAAGGAAAAACAAACAGTCTTGAAGGGTTTACCCAAACGGATGGTGTTCCTTCTGAAGCTAAACCATCTTGGTTATAATTATAGATCATTTTGCCCTTGCGAGAACAAGGGCAAATTGTTTTACATGTAAATCTGTCCACCACTCTCTTTAAAGTGTTCGGCTTGCTCTTCCATGCCTTTTTCTAACGCAACGCTCACATCTTCAGCACCGATTTTAGCGGCGTAGTCACGGACATCTTGCGAGATTTTCATCGAGCAAAATTTTGGGCCGCACATAGAACAGAAGTGAGCGACTTTGGCACTCTCTACTGGCAAGGTTTTGTCGTGGTATTCACGGGCTCGATCTGGGTCGAAGCCGATGTTAAATTGGTCGTACCAGCGAAATTCAAAACGCGCTTTGCTCATGGCGTTGTCACGGATTTGCGCTCCCGGAAAACCTTTGGCGAGGTCGGCGGCGTGGGCGGCGATTTTATAGGCGATGATGCCTTCTTTGACATCTTCTCTATTTGGAAGACCCAAGTGTTCTTTTGGTGTAACGTAGCAGAGCATTGCTGTGCCGTACCAGCCGATTTGTGCTGCGCCGATGGCTGAGGTGATATGGT